>NZ_JBWKMH010000006.1:0-229633 GCF_056431285.1 Clostridium amazonense
TGACCACCATATATGGCCTAGTGGCTCAGTTGGTTAGAGTACCGGCCTGTCACGCCGGGGGTCGAGGGTTCGAGTCCCTTCTAGGTCGCCAAGCTTTGCTGGCATGGCTCAACGGTAGAGCAGCTGACTTGTAATCAGCAGGTTGTAGGTTCGATTCCTATTGCCAGCTCCATGAAAAACCTTGAATATTAATTCAAGGTTTTTTTGTTGTCTTTTTATAGTTAAGTTATATTTTAAAGTAACAATGTAAAGCATAATTTATAGTTTAGGTTTAAAGAGTACTTTAATATGTACTCTTTTTTTATTTTAAGATTAAAAACATATAATAAAACAAGAAAATATAAATATTATTGACGGGAAAATAAAGTAACAAATATAATTATTTTGTAATATATAATAGAATAAAAAAATATAAAATTATTAAGAAAGGATGTGAGAACTTATGGAGATAGTTAAATGTACAGAAGTAAGAAAGAAATTTAAAATAGCTGATGATTATTTTGAAATATTAAAAGGTGTAAACTTATCTATTAATGAAGGTGAATTTGTATCTATTATAGGAGAATCAGGGTCTGGAAAGTCAACACTTTTAAATATATTAGGTGGATTAATGCCTGTAGATAATGGAGAAATTTTAATATTAAATGAAAGAGTGAACGAGCTGTCGGAAAATGAATTAGCATTGTTTAGAAAAGAGCATATTGGATTCATATTTCAGTCATATAATTTACTTCCACAATTAACAACTATAGAAAATGTAGAAATGCCACTTATATTTTCTGGAGTGCCTAAAGCAAAAAGAAGAACAATAGCAATGGAAATGATAGAAAGAGTAGGCCTTATTGATAGGATTAATAACAAACCTAGTGAATTATCAGGTGGACAACAACAAAGAGTCTCTATAGCAAGAGCATTAATAAACAATCCGAAGTTAATATTAGCAGATGAACCAACAGGAAATTTAGATAGTAAGACAAGTATTGAAATTTTAGATTTATTAAAAGAATTAAATGATACATACAATATGACATTTATAGTAGTTACTCATTCACAAATAGTTAATGAATATGCTAATAGAGTTATAAAAATGAAAGATGGACTTATATATTAAAATGTGGAGGAAATACATTATGAAGAAAAAGATAATTTTAGCAACAGTTTTATTTTTAGGAATGGTACAATTAACAAATATAAGAGTATATGCAAATGAAGTAGAAAGTAAACCTAATCAAAATCAAAATGAAAGCGGTTCAAATAATAATGGAAATATTCCAAGCATACATGAAAGTAATATACAATCTAAAAATATTATGATAAGTAGTGTAAATGTAACACCAAATGTAATTGAACCAGGAAAAGAGTTTTCATTGACATATAGAATTGAAAATATAAGTGGAAGAAAAATAGAAGGATTATCATTAAAAATAGTTGCTGTAGAAGGAAAGGGAACATTAGCGGGATTTATTCCTGTTGGAACTACAAATGAAATATATGCTGGTAGTATAGGTGTTGATGATGTAAAAGATGTAACTGTGAAGCTAGCAAGTGATCCAAGTCTAAAGGCTGGAACTTATAATTTTTTAACAAGTGTTATGTTTAATGTTAGTGGTCAGGAGCAAGAAGAAATAACTAAATTATCAGGTATTATGTTAACAAATAAGTCTAACTTAGATATTGAGGGTGTTGAGTGCAATACACAAGATGATGGAAGTTTATTAGTTGGGAATTTAAATAATAGCGGTGAAGAAAACTTAAGAAAAGTTGAAGTAAATGTATCTATTAATGGTGAGAAATATAAAAAATATATAGGAAAAATAGAGGGAGAAAGTGAGCAGATATTTGAGATACCTGTTAGTGCTGTCGAAGGAAGTACGAAAGCAATAATTGAGGTAAAGTATGAAGATGATAATGGAATAAAGCATACAACTAATCAGGAAGTAGACGTAGAAAAGAGTATAGAAATTAATAATGATGAAATTAATGCAGGAGAAGAAGAAGTTAAATCTAATGGATTTTGGGGTTCAATAAAAAGATTTTTTGGAATAGGTGCTTAGATTATGAAGTTTAGAGATTTAGTAGACATTGTATGGAAAAATATGTGGAAAAGAAAAGCTAGAACTATATTTACTATGATGGGAGTAATAATAGGTTGTTTAGCAGTGTTTATAATAAGCTCAATAACTAATGGATTTAAAAATTATCTTATGAATGAAATGGGTGGATTAATGAATACATCCATTATTACAATAACTCCTGCATATGAAATGGAAGGGGAAGATTCTTCAAAACTTAAAACAAAGTTAAATGATAAATGTATAGATGAAATAAAAGAATTATCATTTATAAAACAAGTTATACCAAAGAGAAGTTCTTCGGGAATGATTAAATATAAAAAAAATGAGACAAGTAGCCAATTCATAGGCTCTAGCTTTATTGAGAGTGAAAGCGAAAAAGAGATACTATTTGGACGATATCCTAAGGAAAATTCTAATGAAGTTATACTAGGCTATGATGTTGCAGCTATGTTGCTTGGATATAATTATGAAAACATTCAAGATGTAAATGAAAATGAATTAGAAGTTTTACTTAATGAAAAAATAAAGATTTATGCTAGTGAAAATTTTGAAGATGAAGATGGAAAAATAGTAAAATATAAAAAATTTAATTTACATGTTGTTGGAATATACAAATCCAATGGAAATTTAAATTATTCTATAAAAATGCCATTAAATATTATAAATAAATTTATAAAATCTGAAAGTGTATATTCAAAAGAAGATTTTACAGAGAGAATTAATAATTATGATGAGATAGAAATTGTTATAGATGAAACAAAAAATATAAATGAATATGAAGAAATATTAAAATCTATGGGATATAACACAATGTCTTTTAAAGATTTTGAAGAAAGTATACAAGGAACAATAAAAGGGGTCAAATTAGTTTTAGGTTCTTTAGCGGGAATATCCCTTATGGTTGCAGCTTTAGGTATAAGTAACACTATGGATATGGCTATACATGAAAGAAGAAAAGAAATAGGAATAATAAAAGTAATAGGTGGTACAATCAACGATGTAAAAAAAATATTTGTAGCTGAAGCATGTTTAATATCTTTTTTAGGAGGAGCAATTTCAATTGTTTTAGGACTAATTGTGGATATAATAATTAACATATTATCAAAGTCTATAACACAAGCTATTATGCAACAGGAAATAGATAGAATAGCAATTCCAAGCATATCTTTAATTATAGGTATATTAACATTTAGCTTGATAATAGGGGCTATTGCTGGATTTCTACCAGCAAATAAAGCAGCAAAAACAGATGTTATAACAGCAATAAAATAATATGTATTAATATTTTGAATAGATAGATATCATTCTATTAATAAATCAAAATTAACAATTATTCCAATATATGATATTATAAAAACAGACAAAGTTGGTTATAGTCGTTTATCCTTTAAGAGAATTTTCCTTTTGTATAAAAAACTCAACTAGAATTATCTAGTTGAGTTTTTTATTGTATTTCTTTTTAATTTTAATCTTAAGTCATCACCAAAAAATTTATATAAGGTAAAATTGCCAAATAATCTTGATGTTAATCTTTCAGAGTATATATCAGTTAATTCATCTAAAGAATAATTAGTAGATATAATCATTTTTTTATATCTAAGCATTTTAGCATTTAAAAGATTAAATAATTCCTTTTTTGAGAAATTAGACAATTGTTCTGTTCCTAAATCATCTATTATCAATAAGTCACAATCTACTAATGAAGTATATAGACTATCATTGTTATTAAATTTAGCGTCTTTAAGTGCAGCTATTAAATCATCTGCTGTTTTATAAATAACTGAGTAACCCATTTCAATAAGTTCCTTAGCAATACAATGAGTTAGAAAGGTTTTACCAGTTCCAGGATTTCCGTAAAAAAGTAAATTATCATTATGCTTATTAAATGTATCAATATAAATAATAGAGTTTTTATATATTTTAGCCATATTATTTTTAGGGCTTATTGGACTATTAAAAGCATCATCAGAAAAATAATTTATATTAAAATTATTAAAATTATTACTTCTTAAAGAAATGCTTAAATCAGAATTTTTATAAGCCACATTTACAAGGTATTTCTTGTAACAAGAACATTTAGATGTATAAATATAACCAGTATCTTTACATTTAGGACAATCATAATGAAAGTCTAGATAATCCATTGGATAACCATTAGCAACTAACAACTCTGATTTTTTCATTTTATATGTCATAATTTCATTTTTTATCTTATTAATATTAGATTCTCTATCATTACCAGGCTTTATAGCAGCTAATGACAAACCTAATGATAATTTTTGAATTTTATTTTCAATATCTAATATTTCTGGAACATTAGATTCAATTTCTTTTTTTCTATTTTGTAAATCTAGCTCATTAGACTTTCTAATTTGCTCATATAATTTCATAACTTCTGAATGAAAATTTTTAATCATTATCATACCATCCTAATAAATCTTTTTCTAATTCTTCAAAGTTATAAGAGCGTTGTTCAAAATTATTAAAGCTATCTTTATTTTTGTTAGAAGAATTCATAATTGGTTTATGATTTAATTTCTTTCTATCTTTTTTCTCAACATCTTCAAGTGAAGTTATATTAGATTTAAACCAACTATTTAAGATTCCATCTATATATTTAAAATCTGCCCTATTTAATCTTTCAAAACATATATCACAAGCTTTATATATTACATCTGCATTAAATTTATAGGTAGAAAACCATTTATAAATCATATCTTCCTGAGGCTTCATTACATCAGGAGAATTTATTCCTAAATACTTAAGGATTTTTCTAATATTTATCCATTTATCTTCATGACGTTTTATAAACATTTGAGCATCTTCAATAGTTTTTATATTATCATCATGCCAAGCAATAGCGATTTTTTCGAAATATCTGTAATCATTTTTACCTTTAGATACACAGTATTGGATAAGCAATAAAATTAATTCAGGTGAAAAATTAAAGTCTTTTTGCCAGCTTAGGTAAACTTCAATTTCTTTAGGAGATATAGTTCTACCGATTAGCTTTTCTATATCTTGTAGCATATCTTTAATAGAAGAATTATCAAGTTCTTTTAATATATTGAAATTTTTAGGTGGAGAATCTACAGAATCATCTAAGTCTATAAATTCTATTGTGTAATTGCCCATATTGTCTATGGCACACATTTTAACAACACCCATATCACTCCAATAGTTCCAGGCATTTAAAATGTCGCTTTCAAGTAGTGATAAGGTATTAGCGATAACAGCAGAATTGGCACCTAATTCGCCACTTATGCAATATTTCAATCCTAAAAGATACACTTTTACATATTCACCACGAGCATTAGCCATATATTTATCAATAAAAACATTATTTACTGGAGTATATCCCAAACTCTTATTTTTAAACATGAAAGTACTCATGCACATCCCTCACTTCTAAAACAAAATATTATCATAGAAATACACGATAAAATAATAATATTTTCTTTTATATAAATTGCGTTTTCTATAATGTCAGTCTTAAAATCATAGTTTATGCAGAAACTATGAAAATTATAACAATAAAATAATAATATCAAATTGCATTATCAATTTGATATTAGGTATAAAGTGTTATAATGCATATAAAAAAAGTATTAAAATCAAATATAAATTTATTAAAATCTTATAAAAGAGTAAGCTACATAATTGTAAGACACTTTTACAAAACTAGTTTTTTGATAGTTCATTATATAAAAATTTAATACTTAAATTAGATAGTATTTTTAAATCTGTCTATCATAGTTTTAATTTTAGTATAACATATATTATGTTAAAAGATTAGTATATTTTAATTTAGGTTAATGATTAAATAAATAAAAAATGGTTAATAATAGTCTAAGGTGCATTAATAAAGTAAAAAAATTTTTTATGTAAATTTAGGAGGAGATTTTTACGAAAGTTTATAAGTGTAAAAAATTTAAAATTGCTTTAGCTACCCTAATTATACTAGTATCAACCATTACAATATATAAATTAGAAGTGAATGAAGATTATTTTGTATATAATAGCAAGAATGAGATAATCACACACTATGAAGATGGTGATACAATTAAAAATGTATATAATGAAATATGTAAAAATATAAAGGATAAAAGTTTAAATTCAAAAGAGGAATTAACAATTAAAAAAGGTAGCATAAAAAATTATAAAAGCAAAACTAAAGAAGATGTAAAAAGAGATTTAGAAGAATACATACATGTAAATGGGTATGTTATGAAATCTGATAACATTCAAATAGGATATATTAGTGATCCTTCTATTGGAAATTCGGCAATAGAAGAAATAAAAAATGAATGTGTTAGTCAGTATAAGGGAGGAAATTTGCAAAATATAAAGGTAAACAATAATATAACATATGATAAAGCAAGTTTTTCCTTCAATAAATTAAATGATAAGGATTCTATAAAACAAAGCATTGCAAAGTTAAACAAAAGTGAAAATAAGGTTTTAAGTTTTACAGCAACAGAAGAAATAAGCAACTTAATTTTTACTAATATGGATGCAACCAATAATGAAACTAAAGCAAATGAAAATATAGAATCTAATCAAATAACTGAAGAAGAAAGCACACAAGTTGTGAATCGTAATTGTATGGGAACAACACCAATATTTCAAAATAAAGATTTATTTCCACCAACTGTAGGTGTAATTAGTTCCTACTTTGGAGAACGTTGGGGAACTGTTCATAAGGGGTTAGACATAGCAGCCAACCAAGGAACACCTATAAAAGCAGCCTTTGATGGAAAGGTTGAATTCTCAGGTGTTATGAATGGTTATGGAAATGTTATAATCTTATCACATGGTGGAAACAAACAAACTTTATATGCACATTGTAGTACTTTATTAAAAAATACTGGAGATACTGTAACAAAAGGTATGGAAATAGCAAAAGTTGGTAGTACTGGTGACAGTACTGGTCCACATCTTCATTTTGAAGTTAGAATTAATGGAAATGCAGTAGATCCACTAGAATATTGTGGTCAATAATATTAAAATATAATAAGATATAAAAAACAAAGTTAATGATTATACTTAACTTTGTTTTTTTAAACATAAATACTTTGAAATACGAAATATTTGATTTAGAAATAAGGGAGTGATCACATGAGTTTTAATGATTTAAAAAATGAAAAATTAAATAGTGTATTAGTAGATTTATTTAATTATATTTTAAAAATAGAAGAGAAATCTTTAGCAAGTGGTAAAATAAAAGATTTATCCATAACAGAAGTACATACAATAGAAGCAATTGGAATAGACAGTGAGAAAACAATGAGTGAAGTTGCAAAAAGTTTAAAAATAACTGTTGGTACATTGACAACAGCAATAAATAAATTAGTTAAGAAAGGATATGTAGATAGAAATAGACCAGAGGATGATAGAAGAACAGTAAAAATATCATTAACGCAAAAAGGAAAAGTTATACATAGAGCACATTCTATGTTTCATAATGAGCTAATAAGAAGTATGTTGTGTGAATTAGAAGAAGAAGAAGAGATAGTATTGATAAAAGCATTAAGCAAAATTGAAGAATTTTTTAAAGGAAAATATGAGGATTTATAGAATTGCGTGTAAAACACGCTTTTTTTTTATTAAAATATAAAATAAAAAATTTATATACTACCCTTGACTTTAATTTAAAACTGGATTATACTTTGACTATCAAAATATTTGATGATTAAAATAAAAGGAGGTGAATTAATGGAAATTAAATGTTCAAAAGAAAAACTGAATAGTGTTTTAGTTGAATTGTTTAATGACATATTGAAAATAGAAGAAAAAGCATTAAAGTGTGGACCTATAGATAATTTGTCCATGACAGAAATACATACTATAGAAGCAATTGGTATGTATCATAAAAAAAAAATGAGTGAAGTTGCTAAAAGTTTAAAAATAACGGTAGGTACTTTAACAACGGCTATAAATAAGTTGGTAAAGAAAGAGTATGTAGAAAGACATAGATGTGATGAAGATAGAAGAACAGTAAAAATATGTCTTACTAAAAAGGGTAAAGTAGTTTATAGAATACATCAGAAATTTCATGATGATTTAATAAAAGATATTATTTCTGAATTGACATATGATGAGGAAGTTGTACTTATAAAAACATTAGAAAAAATAGAAAAGTTTTTTATAGAAAAGTATTAAAATTTAAAGTTTAGAGAGGACTTATATATGGGTGTTAGGATAATTGGAACAGGAAAAGCAGTTCCCAAAAAGGTTCTTACTAATGAGATGATGTCAGAAATTTTAGACACTAGTGATGAATGGATATATAGTAGAACAGGAATTAAACAAAGATATATATCAACAGGAGAAACAAATACAAAGTTATGTGTTGATGCGGCAAAAGATGCATTAAAAGATAGTGGACTAAAAGGTGAGGATATAGACCTTATAGTAGTTGCAACTATTACTTCTGATAAACTTACACCTTCAACAGCTTGCCTTGTTCAAGCAGAAATTGGAGCTAAAAATTCAATGGCATTTGATATAGTTGCTGCTTGTAGTGGATTTGTATATGCACTTGATATTGCTGTTAAATTCATAAAAAGCAATGAATATAAAAATGTTTTAATTATTGGTGGTGAAGTGTTATCTAAAATATTAGATTGGAGTGATAGAAAAAATGCAGTTCTATTTGGTGATGGAGCTGGTGCAGCAATAGTCACAAATGATGAAAGTGATTATATAACATCAATAAACTGTGTAAGTGTTGGTGAAAAAGCACATACTTTAACGTGCAATAGCTTAGAAATAAAAAATTTATACAAAAAACATAGTGATGATTTTTCTAATTATTTGAGTATGGATGGAAAGGAAATCTTTAAGTTTGCAATAGATGTGATTGAAAAAAGTATAGAGAAAATATTGAAAGAGGAAAATTTAAGGTTTGAAGATATAGATTATATAATTCCACATCAAGCAAATAGTAGAATGATTGATACTATTGCAAAGAGAAAAAACTATGATAGAAATAAATTTTATATGAATATAGAACGATATGGAAATACATCTAGTGCAAGCATACCAATAGCATTAGATGAAATGAATAAGAAGAATTTATTAAAAGATGGTATGAAGATAATTTTAATAGGTTTTGGTGGTGGACTAACTTATGGAAGTGCACTAGTAAACTGGAAAAAATAAATTAATGATAGGAGATAGATGAAATGATAATAGAAAGAATAAAGAAAATAGTGGCAGAACAAGTAAGTATAAATGAGGATGAAATAAAAGTAGAGGCAAATTTTTCAGAGGAATTAGGATTAGATTCACTAGAATTATTTGAAGTAATAATAGCATTAGAAGATGAATTTAACATTGAGATACCTAATGAAGATTTAGAGAATATAAAAAATGTAAAAGAATTATCTGTATATATAGAGAAAAGAATAGGATAAAAATTGGAGGTAACTATGAGTTTCAATATTTGTGAAATGCTAGACATAAAATTTCCTATAATTCAAGGCGGTATGGCATGGATTGCAGATAGTTCTTTAGCAGCATCAGTTTCAAATGCAGGTGGTCTTGGAATAATTGCAGCAGGTAATGCACCAGCAGAATATGTTAGAGAAGAAATAATTAAAACTAAGAAGTTAACTAATAAACCATTTGGAGTAAATATAATGTTACTTAGTCCATATGCAGATGAAATAGCAAGAGTTGTTTGTGAGGAAAAGGTAAGTGTTGTTACTACTGGAGCTGGAAATCCAGGTAAATATATGGCTATGTGGAATGAAAATAATATAAAAGTTATACCAGTTGTGGCATCAGTAGCATTAGCAAAAAGAATGGAAAGGGCAGGAGCAAGTGCAATAATTGCAGAAGGTGCAGAGGCAGGTGGTCATATAGGAGAACTTACTACTATGACATTAGTTCCACAGGTAGTTGATAGTGTTCATATTCCAGTAATTGCAGCAGGAGGTGTTGCTGATGGTAGAGGAATGGCAGCTACATTAATGTTAGGCGCTAGTGGTGTTCAAATGGGAACAAGATTTTTAGTTGCTAGGGAATGCACAGTTCATCAAAATTATAAAAATAAAATAATAAGTTCTAAAGATATAGACACAGCAGTTACATCGAGAAGAACAGGTCACCCTGTTAGAGTTTTAAAAAATAAACTTACAAGAATATATCAAAAAGCTGAAAAGGAAAATTGTTCTATAGAGGAACTTGAAAGTCTTGGTGTAGGGGCATTAAAAAAAGCAGCTAAAGATGGAGATATAGATATGGGATCAGTTATGGCTGGACAGGTGGCTGGATTAATAAAGAAAGAGCAAACCTCCAAGGAGATTATTGATGAGATTATTGATGAGGTAAGTGAAATTTTATTAAAAAAAGAGGTGTTCAAGTGGGAAAGATAGCATTTGTTTTTCCAGGTCAGGGTTCTCAAATTGTTGGAATGGGAAAAGATTTTTATGAGAATATAGAAGAATCTAAAAAAATATTTGATGAAGCTAACAATATATTAAATTTTGATATAAAAAAGTTATGTTTTGAAGGACCTAAAAATGAATTGGATATAACAGAAAATACACAACCGGCATTGTTGACTTGTAGCATTGCAATTTTAAAAGCTGTAGAGAGCTTAAATATAAAACCAGATGTAGTAGCTGGACTTAGTTTAGGTGAGTATTCAGCACTTGTTTGTAGTGGGGCAATAGAATTCAAAGATGCGTTACAACTTGTAAAAAAAAGAGGATGGTTAATGCAGAATGCAGTTCCAATAGGACAAGGCGGAATGGCAGCAATATTAGGTTTAGAAAGTAAAAAAGTTGAAAGTATATGTACTGAATTAAAAGATTTAGGGTGTATTGAAATAGCTAATTTTAACTGTCCAGGACAAATTGTTATAGGTGGACAAATAAATTTAGTAGATACAGCAATAGAAATGGCACTTAATTTAGGGGCTAAAAGAGCAATTAAACTTTCCGTGAGTGCACCATTTCATACATCTATGCTTAAAGGAATTCAAAAGAAATTCTCAGACGAATTAAAAAATGTAAAAATAGAAAAAAACAGAGTTCCAGTTGTTACAAATGTAGATGCTGAATATATGAAAGAAATAAGACCTACATTAGAAAAGCAAATTGTAAGTTCTGTTATGTGGGAACAATGTGTAGAAAAAATGATAAATGATGGTGTTGATACATTTATAGAGATAGGTCCATCAAAAACATTGAGTTCTTTCATAAAAAAAATAAATAAGGATATGAAAGTGTTTAATGTTAGTGATATTCAATCATTAAGTAAATTAGAAAGTGAAATAAAGGAGGATCTATGTTAAAAGGAAAAAATGCAATAATAACAGGGGCATCAAGAGGTATTGGTAGAGAAATTGCTATTGAACTTGCAAAGTGTGGATGCAATATTGTTTTTAATTATAGAAGTAACGATGAATTGGCATATAACTTAGCATCTTTAATAAAGGAATATGGCGTTGAGTGTGAATACTTAAAAGGAAATGTTGCAAATTCAAATGATGCAGATAATTTAATAAAGCTTTGCAAGGAAAAATTTAAAACTGTAGATATATTAGTAAATAATGCAGGAATAACTAGAGATAACTTAATAATACGAATGAAAGAAGAAGATTTTAACGAAGTAATAGAAACTAATTTAAAAGGAACATTTAATACAATAAAAAGTGTATCTTCAATTATGATGAAGCAAAGAAGTGGAAGAATTATAAATATAAGTTCAGTAGTAGGCGTTAGTGGCAATGTTGGACAATGCAACTACAGTGCATCTAAGGCTGGAGTATTAGGAATAACAAAATCAATTGCTAAAGAACTTGGTGGAAGAGGAGTGACTGTAAATGCAGTAGCACCTGGATTTATAGAAACTGATATGACAAATATTCTTAACGATAAAGTTAAGGAAAATATAATAAACTCAATTCCATTAAAGAAGTTTGGAAAACCAGAAGACATAGCGAAACTAGTGTCATTCTTATCATCAGATGAGGCTTCATATATAACAGGTCAAACAATACATGTAGATGGTGGAATGATAATGTAATACTTTGATAATCAAAGCTATTTTCTATAAAAGGAGTAAAAGATATGAGTAGAAGAGTTGTTATAACGGGAATGGGTGTTTTATCACCTATAGGAAATAATGTTGATGAAATGTGGAATTCAGTAAAAGAAAATAAATGTGGAATAGATTTTATAACTAAATTTGATAATACAGACTTTAAGGTTTCAGTAGCAGGGGAGCTTAAAGAATTTAATATAGAGAAATACATGTCAAAAAAAGAAGCACATAGAATGGATAAATATGCTCAATATGCAATGATTGCAGCAGAGGAAGCAATTAATGATAGTAACTTAAATTTGGAGAATATAAACAAAGATAGAATGGGGGTTATTGTAAGTTCAGGCATAGGTGGAATTGAAACATTAGTGTCAGAACACAATAAAATGTTAGAAAAAGGACCTAGCAGGGTATCTCCATTTATGATACCAATGATAATATCAAATATGGCATCAGGACAAATTGCAATAAAGTATGGTGCAAAGGGAATTTGTACAACAGTAGTTACAGCATGTGCAAGTGGAACTAATTCAATAGGGGAAGCTTTTGAAGCTATAAAGTCAGATAGAACAGAAATAATGATTGCAGGTGGAGCTGAGGCCCCTATAACAGATATAGCTGTTGCTGGTTTTTCATCACTTACAGCACTAAGTAAAAGTGATGATCCTAAGAGAGCATCAATACCATTTGATAAAGAAAGAAATGGTTTTGTTATGGGTGAAGGTGCTGGTGTTGTAATTCTTGAAGAACTTGAAAATGCATTAAAAAGAAATGCAAAAATATATGGAGAAGTAGTTGGTTATGGAGCTACTTGTGATGCATATCACATAACAAAACCATCAGATGATTCAAGAGAAATTTCAAGAGCAATGGAGATGGCAATTAATCAAGCTAATATATCAAAAAATGAAATTTCTTATATTAACGCACATGGAACTAGCACATACTATAACGATAAATCAGAAACAAATGCTATAAAAGCGTTATTTAATGAATTTGCATATGAGATACCTGTAAGTTCAACTAAATCTATGATGGGTCATTTACTTGGAGCAGCTGGAGCAGTTGAAGCGATTATATGTGCAAAAGCATTAGAAGATAGTTTTATACCAGCTACTATAGGATTAGAAGTTAAAGATGAGGAATGCGATTTAAATTATGTTCCTAATAATGGAATACAAAAAGAAATTAAATATGCACTATCTAACTCATTAGGTTTTGGTGGCCATAATGCAACTCTTTTATTAAAAAAGTGGGAGGGTTAATTATGGATATAGAAAATTTAAAAGAAATTATAAAATTAATTAATGACTCCAATATTAGGTTTTTTGAGTTTGAAGAAGAGTCTACTAAAATAAAAATAAGCAAAGATTCAATAGTAGAAGAAAAAACTAATACTGTAAAAGAAATAGAAGAAGTAGAAGATGAAATTATAAAAGAGGAGACTATAGAAGTTATAGAAAATACAAATGAAAATGCCAAAAGTGAAAATATAAAAGAGATATTATCACCAATGGTAGGAACCTTTTATTCAGCTTTATCACCAAATGATGAACCATTAGTAAGAGTTGGTGATAGGGTAAAAAAAGGAGATGTAGTTTGTATAATAGAGGCTATGAAAGTTATGAATGAAATAGAGTCAGATATAGATGGTGTAGTTAAAGAAGTACTAGTTAAAAATGATGAGATGGTTCAGTATGGTGAAAAAATAATAAGAATTGAGGAATGTTAGGGGGGAGAAAAATGAGTCAAAAGGGATATAACATAAAAGAAATACAAGAAATAATACCACATAGATATCCATTTTTACTAATAGATAAAATAGTAGAAATAGTGCCTGGAGAAAAGGCTATAGGAATAAAAAATGTAACTATGAATGAATATTTTTTTAAAGGTCACTATCCAGATGAACCAATTATGCCAGGAGTTCTAATTGTTGAAGCATTAGCACAAGTTGGAGCAGTTGCTATTTTAGATAAAGATGAGTTTAAGGGGAAGAAACCAATATTTGGAGGCATAAAAAAAGCTAGGTTCAGAAAAGTTGTAGTTCCGGGAGACACCATTTTATTAAGTGTTGAAATGGTTAAGATAAGAGGTCAAATAGGTGTTGGAAATGCTGTGGCGACTGTAGATGGAGAAGTTGTTTGTGAAGCTGAATTAACTTTTGCAATAGTAGATTAATGGTGAGGGAATAAATATGTTTAAAAAGATATTAATAGCAAATAGAGGAGAAATAGCGGTAAGAATAATACGAACTTGCAAAGAAATGGGAATAAAAACTGTGGCAGTATATTCTGAAACAGATAAAAATGCATTGCATGTTCAACTTGCAGATGAGTCTGTTTGTATAGGACCAGATAAAGCAAAAGATAGTTATTTAAATGAAAAAAATATACTTAGTGCAACAGTATTAAAAGGTGCAGAAGCTATACATCCTGGATTTGGATTTTTATCTGAAAATAGCAAGTTTGCAAGGATGTGTGAGGAATGTAATATAGCATTTATAGGACCAGACTTCTCAAATATTGAACTTATGGGTAATAAATCCAATGCAAGAGAGGTTATGCAAAGGGCAGGAATTCCAATAGTTCCAGGTTCCGATGGAGTGATTAACGAATATGAGGATGCCTTAAAAATTGCTGAAAAAATGGGTTATCCTGTTATGATAAAAGCATCTAGTGGTGGAGGCGGAAGAGGAATAAGAATTGTACACAAAAAAGAGGATCTAAAAAGTGCATTTACTACTGCTAAAGCAGAGGCTAAAGCATGCTTTGGTGATAGTAGTATGTATATAGAAAAGTTTATAAAAAATCCAAAACATATAGAAGTGCAAATTTTAGGTGATAAATTTGGAAATGTTATATATCTTGGTGAAAGAGATTGTTCAATACAAAGAAGAAATCAAAAGATTATTGAAGAAGCGCCAGGGGCAACAATATCTAAGGAATTAAGAAATGCAATGGGAGAAGTTGCAGTAAGGGCAGCTAAGTATATAAATTATAAAAATGCAGGAACAATAGAGTTTTTATTAGATGAAGATAATAAATTTTATTTTATGGAGATGAATACAAGAATACAGGTAGAACATGGCATAACAGAAGTGATTTGTGATGTGGATTTAATAAAGGAACAAATAAATATAGCTAGTGGGAAAGAATTGACAATTAAACAAAGCGATGTAGAAATAAGAGGACATGCTATTGAGTGTAGGATAAATGCAGAAGATCCCAGTAAAAATTTTATGCCATGCCCAGGAGAAGTTAAATATTTAAATTTACCTGGTGGTTTAGGAATTAGAGTAGATACAGCAATATATAGTGGTTATGAAATTCCGCCAAGTTATGATTCAATGGTAGGAAAAATTATAGCATATGCACCAACACGATTTGAAGCAATTAAAAAGATGGAAAGAGCTCTGAGTGAGCTTATTATAGATGGAATTGAGACAAATATAAATTTTCATTTAGAGATTTTAAACAATGAGAATTTCTTAAATGGAGAATTTAGCACTAAATTTATTGATAAGGAATTTGGACATTGCTTTTAAATGAGGTGATTTTTTATGTTTGAAATAAGCAAACTTTTTATAAAGAAAAGACAGTATGCAACTGTACAAAATATAGAAAAAAATGAAAATAATCAAATAAGACCTACCATACCAGATGGGTTATGGATTAAGTGTAAGGGTTGTGGAAAATTATTATACAAACATGATTTAGAAAAAGGTTTTAATGTTTGTGAACATTGTAATTATCATTTTAGATTGGGAAGTAGAGAAAGAATAAAGCAAATTATAGATGAAAATACATTTGAAGAATTTGATATAAATATGACATCTGTTAATCCTTTAGAGTTTGATGGATATGAAGAGACTATAAGAAAAAATAAGGAGAATGCAAGCACTAATGAAGCTGTTGTAACAGGTAAAGGAAAAATAAATGGTAAAGAAACAATTATAGCTGTTATGGATAGTAATTTTATGATGGGAAGCATGGGGTCAGTAGTTGGTGAAAAAATAACTAGAGCAATAGAGTTTGCAACAAAAAATAATAAACCAATAATTATATTTACAGCGTCAGGTGGAGCAAGAATGCAAGAAGGAATATTTTCATTAATGCAAATGGCAAAAACATCAGCGGCATTAGCGAGACATAGTGATAGTGGAAATTTGTATGTTTCAGTTCTGACAGATCCAACAACAGGTGGAGTTACAGCAAGTTTTGCTATGCTTGGAGATATTATAATTGCAGAGCCTAAAAGCTTAATAGGGTTTGCTGGTAGAAGGGTAATAGAGCAAACTGTAAAAGAAAACTTACCAGATGATTTTCAAAAAAGTGAGTTTATGTTAAAAAGAGGATTTATAGATAAAATAGTTCATAGAAGAGAGTTAAAAGATTTTTTAGCAAAACTTTTAATATATCATTAACAATATAAGTAGAAAATATTAGTTAGGGGTAGAATTATTGAATATGAAAAAAGAAGAATTTAAAAATAGAACAGCATGGGATAAAGTTTTGTTAGCTAGGGCGACAAATAGGCCAACATCACTTGAGTATATAAATAATATATTTGATGATTTTATAGAACTTCATGGAGATAGATGTTTTGGTGATGATGCTAGTATTGTGGCGGGAATAGGTGTTTTAAATAAAATGCCAGTTACAATAATAGCTCAGCAAAAAGGAAAAAATACCAAAGAAAATATATTAAGAAACTTTGGAATGCCTAAAGCAGAAGGATATAGAAAAGCATTAAGGATTATGAAACAAGCTGAAAAATTTAAAAGACCAGTTATATGTTTTGTTGATACTCCAGGTGCATTTTGTGGTGTTGAGGCTGAAGAACGAGGACAAGGAGAAGCTATTGCAAAAAATCTATTAGAGATGTCTAATTTAAAAACACCTATAATATCAATAGTGATAGGTGAAGGTGGTAGTGGCGGAGCACTAGGAATTGCTGTTGCCGATGAGGTATGGATGATGGAAAATTCCATATATTCAATACTATCTCCAGAAGGATTTGCAAGTATTTTATATAAAGATAGTAAAAAAGCAAAGAAGGCTTCAGAAGATATGAAAATAACAGCAGATAATTTATTTGAGTTTGGAATAATTGATAAAATTATAGAAGAACCAATAGAAGAAACACATATGGATTTGGAATCTATGTGTAATGATATAAGAATGCATTTACATGAATCTATAGAAAAACTAAAGACGAAACCTATACAAATGCTTTTAAATGATAGATATGATAAGTTTAGAAAAATGGGTGAAGTACAAGAATAAGAGTTAATATTTTAACAAAATTTAAAAACAAAACTGAAACTTCTGCATATAATATATAAAAATGTATAAATTTTAAAATTATGTGTGGTTGGTGGTAGTATTGAAGTTAAAAAACAAGTTTATAAAAATTGGAAAAAAATTAAAAATTAAAGATGAGAATATGAAAAGAAATAAAAACTATGATAGAGTGTCAGCAAAACACTATGTAGAAATATATGCAGAAGCATCTAATATTAATGATTACCCTATATTTATAGAAAATGATTGTACTAATTTTATATCACAAGCATTAGAGGCTGGTGGAATGATTATGGAAGGGCAAGATTATAGATTGAAAAATAGTTGGTTTTGTTATACAAAAGATGCGGGAAATTTGAATAGAGTATCATTAAGTTGGAGAAGTGCTAGATATTTTAGAAGATATTGGGGAAATGAAGATGGATTTGGATATAACAAAGCAAAATTATATAAGGAAATTACAGTAAAAGAAGCCTTTGAAAATTTTGAAGAGTTATATAAATTCTTAGAAATTGGAGATGTAGTTCAATATGGAGATCCCAATAATAAAAATTATCCGTATCATACTCAAATGATACATGCTAAGGAATATAATCTTGTTTCAAATAGAAATGATTTATTTGTAGCACAACATAGTGTAAATAGAAAGCATGTGTCCTTATATGAATATTTAAAGTTGTTAAGGAATAAAGAGGAAAGAAAGATATATATTTATCATTTTTAAATTAGAATTAATTTAATTTATTGTTAGCATGTGAAAACATGCTTTTATTATAGGGTTCCAAGTTGAAAAATGAAATTATTCAAATAATAAATGAGAATAGTGGTATTCCAAGAAACAGTAATTATTTAAAATGTTATTCATAAAATTTCAAAGAAACTCTAATGAATTTGCCATTTTATTTCCAAGACTAAACGGCTATAAGTGAATTAAATTCAGAGCTATGTAATTAAATTCTAGCCTATTTTTCATAACTCTTCGTCAGTAATTCACATTAATAAAATACCATTATTGATGCGAATTGCTTCCTTGATTTATAAAAAATATACATTGAATTTTTAATTACATATTTCTAAATTTAGTTCACACGACGTCCTGTCTAGGCAGTCGCTGAACCCGTCCTTGGGTTCAGGTCTTGAAAATAAAACACAAATTAATAAGATTTTCTAAATCAATTTTTAAAGAAATACTAATTTAAATAATTCCTGTTTCTTGATGAAATAAAAAAAGTTTTTCAATTGATAAAGATGTTATTTAAAATTTGAGCTTGGAATCCTATAAAAAATATTTTATAAAATCGAAGATGAATAAAGGGAGGAACGAAAGTATGAATTTTAATTCTTTAAGGATAGGAAATTTAGAAGCTAAAGTACCTATTATTCAGGGTGGAATGGGAATAGGGATATCATTATCCAATCTTTCAGGTACTGTTGCAAAAGAAGGTGGAATAGGTATTATTTCTACAGCACAGATAGGATATATGGAAGATGATTTTGAAAGTAATACATTAGAAGCAAATTTAAGAGCCCTTAAAAAGCATATAGAAAAAGCACGTGAGATAGCTCCAAAAGGAATAATAGGAATAAATATAATGGTTGCAACTAAGCACTATGAAGAACACATAAAAGTAGCTATTGAATCAGGAATTAATCTTATAATATCAGGTGCTGGAATACCTAAAAACCTTCCTAAATTGGTAAAAGGATATGATGTTAAGATTGTACCAATAGTATCAAGTTTAAAAGCAGCAAAGCTAATACTGAAGTTATGGGATACAAAATATAATGTAATTCCAGATGCTATAGTTGTAGAAGGACCAAAAGCTGGAGGTCATCTTGGATTCAATAAAGCTGAACTTGAAAATGTAGATAACATTGGATTTGATGAATGTGTAAAAGATATAATTAATTTTAAAAAAGAATATGAAGAAAAATATAAAAAAAATATATCCATAATACCAGCTGGTGGAATTTATGATGGAAATGATATTGCAAAATATTTAAAAATGGGAGCAGATGGAGTGCAAATGGGGACAAGGTTTGTAGCTACAGAAGAATGTGATGCACATAAGAATTTTAAAATGGCATATGTAGATTGTAAAAAAGAAGATATAAATATAGTTAAAAGTCCTGTTGGTATGCCAGGAAGAGCAATAATAAATCCATTTATAAAAAAAGTTGAAAATGAAAAAGAAGTAATAAAAAAATGTTATGATTGTTTAATACCATGCAATCCTAGGACAACGGATTATTGTATAACAAAGGCTTTAATAGAATCAGCAAAAGGTAATGTAGATAGTGGACTTCTATTTTGTGGAGAAAATGCTTATAAAATTAAAGAAATAAGTACTGTAAAAAATGTTATAAGTGAGTTACTAAGAGAAATAGAGAATTGTTAATTGTATATAAAAACAAACATAACGTAACAAATATAAATATAAATAAAAAAAATAATTTATAATGAAAAAATATTTTATGTGATAAAATAAATGCATTTAAAACAAGTACAACTTATAGATTTTATTCAAAAGAGCCTTATTAATTAAGGCTTTTTTTATGTAATTTATTAATATGAAATTTAGAATATATAAGTAAATAGATTAAATTAATGTTAATATTTTCTAAAAAAACAATGAACTTTGAAAAAATATTGAATAAAAATGTTAAATTAGTATTTAATGGTAATAAATTCAATAGGCTAAATCAAGTCGAAATAATTAGAATATAATAAATATTTAAAAAATAGTATTGACACCTACGTTACGTAACCATATAAAATAAAATTAGGCAATAGCTTGGGGGGATAAAGATGGAGGAAAAAGAATTTTACACAACAGGTGAATTTGCCAAAATGGCAGGGGTTACAATAAGGACAATTAGATACTATGACACCATTGGAATATTGAAACCAAGCATGAGAAATGAGAAAGGTCATAGGCTTTATACAAATAAAGATTTTATAGAGTTAAAAAGAATTTTAGCATTAAAATATTTAGGATTATCTTTAGATGAAGTCATTGCTACTGAAGAAAAGAATTTTGACAAGGACGATATGGAAAGATCATTAAAGTTACAAAAAAATATTATAAAAAACAAGATGAATCAAATGAAAATAATTTTAAATGCTATAGAAACAGCAGAAGTTAGTATGAAAGAAAACAACAATCTAGAATTTTACAACACTATAGATATAATAAAAATGCTAGAAGGTGAAAAGGAGCTATTACAAAGATCAATAGATTCTTCTAATTTATATGCTGATATAAAACTTCAAGATAAATTTGGGTCTAATACAGAAGGATGGTACACATGGGTCTTCGATCATATGGATTTTAAAGAAAATGACAAAGTTTTAGAGATAGGTTGTGGAAATGGTGAGTTGTGGCTGAAAAATATAAATAAGCTAGAAAATAATGCCAACATAACCTTAACTGATATTTGTGAAGATATGATAAGAGATGCTAAAGAAAATTTGAAGAGTGAAAAGTATAACTTTAAATTTGAAGTAGCAGAACCATCTAGACTACCATATGAAAATGAATCCTTTGATATAGTTATTGCAGATCATATACTTTTTTATATGAGAGATTTAGATTCAGTTTTAAAAGAGATAAAAAGAGTATTGAAAAAGGGTGGATATTTCTATTGTTCAACAATGGGAAATAAAAATATGAATGAATTAGAAGACTTAATATTAGGATTTAGTAAAAACATTAGAATATCAAGAGACAAGATTTCTAATAAGTTTGGCTTAGAAAATGGGGAAAAAATATTAGGAAAATATTTTAAAGATATTAATTTAAATTTATATGAAGATAAGTTAATAATAAATAATTATATAGATATATTGGAGTATATATACTCCATACCAGGAACTATTTTAGAAATAGTTGATACTAGAAAAAAAGAGTTTGAAAACTATGTATATGAGAAAATAAAAAAGGACAAAGGCATTAATATAACTATTAATAGTGGGGTATTTAAAAGTATAAGGTATTAAATTTATATACATGGTAAAAAAGATAAATCAATAATAGAAGAAAGGGAAGAGTTATGGGAATAAGTGTAACAAGTGAAATAAAACCACTTAAAAAAGTTTTGCTGCACAGGCCAGGAAGAGAAATTGAAAACTTAACACCTGAGTATTTGGAAAGATTGCTATTTGATGATATTCCGTATTTAAAAGTAGCTCAAGAAGAGCATGATGAATTTGCAGATGTATTAAGAAAAAATGATGTTGAAGTAGTATATCTGCATGAGTTGATGGCTGAAGCTATAAAAGATGATGAAGTAAAGGATGAGTTTATAAAGCAATTTATTAAAGAGTCAAAAGTGAAAAGTGTACAGGCTAGAGAAAATATATATGATTATTTAAAATCTTTTACCTGTAATGAAGAGCTTGTACGAAAAACTATGGAAGGAATAAATAAGTCAGAATTGCCTAAAGTAAAAAATTGTACATTAACTGATTATATTGATGATTCATATCCATTTATCACTGATCCTATGCCGAATTTATATTTTACAAGAGATCCATTTGCATCTATAGGGAGTTCGATAAGTTTAAATAGAATGTACTCAATAACTAGAAATAGAGAGACAATATACGCAGATTATATATTTAGACATCATAGAGATTATAAAGATACAAGTAGGATTTATGATAGAACACTTGAGCACCATATAGAAGGTGGAGATATACTAAACTTAAATGAAAAAGTACTAGCAATAGGTA
The DNA here is from genome assembly GCF_056431285.1 of Clostridium amazonense. NCBI lineage: Bacteria > Bacillati > Bacillota > Clostridia > Eubacteriales > Clostridiaceae > Clostridium > Clostridium amazonense. The sequence goes on from NZ_JBWKMH010000006.1 coordinate 22,173, forward strand.
TATCTCAAAGAACTACATCTGAAGCAATAGAAAAACTTGCTAGTAATATATTCTTTCAAGAGGATAGTGAAATAGAAACAATATTAGCATTTAAAATTCCAAAAACAAGAGCATATATGCATTTAGACACCGTATTTACACAAGTTGATTATGACAAATTTACAATACATCCACAAATAGAAGGCCCATTAGAAATATTTGAACTTACAAGGGGAAAAGAAAAACAATTAAATATTAAAAAAGAGAGCATGACGTTAGAGGAAGTACTTTCTAAGTATTTAGAGTGTGATGTAAAACTTATAAGATGTGGTGGGGGAGATTATGTAATATCTCAAAGAGAACAATGGAATGATGGGTCTAACACATTGTGCATAAGACCTGGTGAAGTTATAGTATATGCAAGAAATTATGTTACTAATGAAATTTTATTAAAAAACAATATAAAAATTCATGTTATTCCATCATCAGAGTTATCAAGGGGCCGTGGCGGTCCAAGATGCATGTCTATGCCTTTAATAAGAGAAAGATAAAATTTAAATATATAAAATAAAAATAGATAATTAGGGGGTTTTTTAAAATGGCAATTAATTTAAGGGGACGTTCATTTTTAAAATTATTAGATTTTACACCAGAGGAAATAAGATACTTATTAGATTTATCTAAAAATTTAAAGGAATTAAAAAGAGCAGGTATAGCACATAAAAGATTAGAAGGAAAAAATGTAGCAATACTATTTGCAAAGGATTCAACAAGAACAAGATGTTCATTTGAAGTTGGTGCTATGGATTTAGGTATGGGAGTTACTTACCTTGGACCTACAGGTTCTCAAATGGGTAAAAAAGAGTCAATAGCAGATACAGCAAGAGTACTTGGAAGAATGTATGATGGAATAGAATATAGAGGATTTGATCAATCTATAGTTGAAGAACTTGCAGCATATGCTGGAGTACCAGTTTGGAATGGGTTAACAACTGAATTCCACCCAACACAAATGCTTGCGGATTTATTAACTATTGAAGAGAAATTTGGTAGATTAAAAGGCATAAACTTTGTTTACATGGGAGATGCAAGAAATAATATGGGAAATTCATTGATGGTTGCTTGTGCAAAAATGGGATTAAATTTCACTGCATGTGCACCAAAAGACCTATTCCCAGCAGAAGAATTAGTTAATACATGTAAAGAAATTGCAAAAGAAAATGAATGTACTATAACATTAACAGAAGATGTTATGGAAGGAACAAAAAATGCAGATGTAATATATACTGATGTTTGGGTATCAATGGGAGAACCAGATGAAGTTTGGGAATCAAGAATAAAAGAATTAAAACCATTCCAAGTAAATAAAAAAGTTATGGATAATGCAAATAAAAATGCAATATTTATGCATTGTCTACCAGCATTCCATGATTTAAAAACTACTGTAGGAAAACAAATGGGAGAAAAATTTGGAATAACTGAAATGGAAGTTACTGATGAAGTTTTTGAATCAAAACAATCTATGGTATTTGATGAAGCTGAAAATAGAATGCATACAATAAAAGCTGTAATGGCAGCAACAATAGGACTATAGAAGTATATAAAAAATAGATATCTGTGAAAAAGTAAAATAAGACCAAAGTGATAATATAGATATAGGAAAACAAGCTCCAACTTTAACTTATGCACAAACCCTAAAAAATTTTGGATTTAAAATAAAATACAAATTTTGAAGTATTTCTGAGCATGGTTCACTAAGAAGTATGTTTAAATTTTAAAATCAATAAGTTAAAAAGTTAATTTGAAAACCTATAAATACATTAACACTTTGGTTTTATATATTTAAGTGTATAATAGGGGGCAATTTTTATGAAAAAATTAGTTATTGCATTAGGGGGTAATGCATTAGGAAAAACTCCAGAGGAACAATTAGAATTGGTGAAACATACAGCTACTACAATAGTAGATTTAGCTGAGGACGGATATAATGTAATAGTTGGGCATGGAAATGGACCACAAGTAGGTATGATAAATTTAGGAATGGAGTTTGCAGCAAATAATGGAGCTAATACTCCAGCTATGCCATTTGCAGAATGTGGAGCAATGAGTCAAGGTTATATAGGTTATCATCTTCAACAATCAATAGGAGCAGAATTAAAAAGAAGAAATATAAAAAAAGACGTTGTAACAATAGTTACACAAGTTGTAGTAGATGAAAAAGATGAGGCTTTTAAAAATCTTAGTAAACCTGTTGGAATGTTTTACAGCAAAGAGGAAGCAGATAAAATATCAAAAGAAAAAGGATTTACATTTGTAGAGGACGCTGGAAGGGGATATAGAAGAGTAGTTGCATCACCTATGCCAAAAAGAATTGTTGAATTAGACACAGTTAAAAACCTTGTGGAAAATGGAACAATAGTTATTACTGTAGGTGGTGGTGGAATCCCTGTAGTTGAAGCTGAAAATGAAAGTTTAAGAGGTGTAGCAGCAGTTATAGATAAAGATAAATCTAGTGCAAGACTTGCTAAAGATTTAGATGCTGAGATGTTATTAATATTAACAGCTGTAGATAAAGTATCTATAAACTTTAATAAGCCAAGTCAAAAAGAATTAGATTCTATGACTATAGATGAAGCTGAAAAATATTTAAAAGAGGGACACTTCGCAAAAGGTTCAATGCTTCCAAAAGTCGAAGCTTGTTTAGATTTTGTTAAATCAGTATCTAATGGAAAAGCATTAATAACATCACTTGAAAAAGCAAAAGAAGCACTACATGGAAAAACAGGAACTATAATAGAAAAATAGATATATAAAAGTTATTGCTAAGTGAAGCAATAACTTTTTATTTTGAGAATAATTTTAAAATAAAAAGTAAATGTATATATAAATACATGGAAAAAAGCTTGAATTTAAGATTGTTATATAAAAATGTAGTTTTTATGGTCTTGTATTTATAAATATTAAGAACGAAGTGAATAATATCAACTATAACTTTTCACTCTTAACTCTTACTTGGTTCCAAATATAAAAATAAACTGTAAGCTTAATAATATCATTTGAGAAAGACATTACTTTAAATTTGAACTTGGAACCCTGTAGATAATAAAAGTTATTCAAAATGAATTACTATAATAGTCTTTTTATATAAAAAGAGTTAAAATAGTATTACGAATGATTGTAGTTATAAATTTACGTAATGTTACACGTAGTATTTTAGGAAGGAGAGGTTATTTAAATTTAGTAACAAAAATAGCGAGAGCTATTAAATTTAAATAGCAAAATATATATGAACAAAATTAATAGAAATGATTTTTGTTGGTGCGGAAGCGAAAAAAAATATAAAAAGTGTCACATGGAAAGTGATATGAGATTAAAAATATTAAGTGATGAAGTAGGGTATGAGATACCAAAAGAAGTTATAAAAACGGAAGAAGAAATAGAGGGAATAAGAAAGGCATCTAAACTTACTAGAGAAATTCTAGATATGGTTGGAGAAAGAATAAAGGTTGGAGTAACAACTGAGGAGATAAATACATGGGTGCATGAATACACTGTAGAACATAATGCTTATCCAGCACCACTTGGATATTGTGGATATCCAAAGAGCACATGTGTGTCAATAAATGAAGTTGTATGTCATGGTATTCCAGATGAAAATACAGTATTAAAAGATGGTGATATTGTTAATGTTGATGTAACAACAATAGTAGATGGTTATTATGGAGATGCTAGCAGAATGTATATAATGGGAAATGCATCAGAAGAAGCTAAAAACTTAGTTAAAGTAGCTAAGGAATGTTTAGATATAGGAATAAAGCAAGTAAAACCATTTGCAACTATTGGAGACATAGCATATGAGGTTCAAAAGCATGCTGAAGAAAATGGTTATTCAGTTGTATATGAATTTGGAGGACATGGAATAGGTAGAGAGTTCCATGAAGAGCCATTTGTATCACATGTTGGTAACAAAGGTGAAGGTATGATATTATTGCCAAACATGACATTTACTATTGAACCAATGCTAAATTTAGGAGTTCCAGAAGTTAGAATATTAGATGATGAGTGGACTACTTTAACAAAAGATGGTAAGTTATCAGCTCAATGGGAGCATACTGTTAGAGTTACTGAAGATGGCGTGGAAATATTAACTTAAATAATATGTAAAAAATTAACAAAAAACTCTTTAAAAGTAGTATAATATATATATGAACTTAAAAATAAAAAATTATATATTATACTTTAGAGTTTATAAATAGTTAAAACTTAAATATGCTAAAAGTTAAGCTTGGAATTTTAAAATTCCAAGCTTAACTTTAAATTATCTATAAAATTATATGAGTTCTAAAGTTATGTACAAGAAATATACATATATTATTTTGAAAAAATTTAAATGGGTGGGGAGAGATATAAGAATGGAAGTGTTAAATAATAGATATAAAATAACAAAATTAATAAAGAGTAGTAGAATTTATTCCATATATCATGGAATTGATTTGAAAAATAATGTAAAAGTAGCTATTACCATTCTTGATGCTAATACCATATCTCAAAATTTCATAAATTTTTGTATAGAATCTTGCTCTAGCTTAAGTATTTTAAATCAAAAAGGATTAATACCTATTCATGAATTTGGACTTGTAAAAGATATAGATAATAAAGCAGCTTTAAAAAAAACATATTATTATACTAATAAAATAATAGATTCAGATAAACATTTATGTAATATTAAATTTTCAAATAGAGAAGAAATAATTCATGTATTTATAAAGTTGTGTAATGAAATAAAATATTTAAATGATAAAGGATTTAATTATAAATACTTAAATGATGATGTAGTTTATTATGATGTTGATAAAGATGAGATAATTTTAAAAGATATACTATCAGTAGAGCTTACCAAGTATGAGTTTAGTGAAGAACAAGAAAACAAAGAACTATTTAAACCATATGAAGGATATAATGAAGAAAATGAAAAAAGTAAGCAAATATATGCATTGGGTGTTTTCTTATTAATTTTATTTTTAAAGTACAAAGAAATAAATGTTAATAGTATCATATTACAATCAATAATAAAAAATATAAATAATGGTTATAACAAGTGGAAATTGTCAGAATATATAGATAATGATTTATGCGAAATTGTAAAGAAAATGATAAACATAGATTCTAGAGAAAGATATAAAAATATAGATGGTGTAATATCAGACATATCAAAAATTTATGAGGTAAATGACAGTGAATTAAAAATTGAATCAGCCAATATACTTAACTTTGATACAAAAGTAGTTGGAAGGAATGAAGAAGTAGCATCAATTTTAAGTGTTTATGAATCTATAAACAAGTATGAAGTAATAGATAAAACTATAGCTATACATGGAGAGTTTGGAATAGGAAAAACTACATTTTTAAAATATTTAGAGTATGTACTAAATTTAAATGGAGTAAAGATATATAGCAATTTAAAAGATAACTTTAAAGAACATAATATGTTTTTAAATTATATTTTAAAAGATATTATTAAGGATTCAAGCAAAAGTGTAATAGAAAAATATAAAAAAACATTAGCTAAGTTTGTTCCAGAATTGTTTGATGATATTGATGATGTAACATATTTTAATAGAAAAGAAGGTCTAAAATGCATAAGTGAAATAAGTTATTTTTTAGATGAAACATTTGAAGAGAAACCTATTGTAATTATATTGGACAATTTAGACTATGCAGATGAGTATACTTTAAAATTATTTTTATATAATTTTAAAAAATATAATAAAAATAGTAAGGTTTTAGTAATTTTTAGTTATTGTGATGGACAATGCCTTAGAAATAAAAAATTTATGGAGTTTTTAAATAAAGTTGAGGATAATATAAGGCTAAATATAAGAATAAAGGAACTTAATATAGATGAAACCAGAGAAATGATAAAAAATATATTATCTAAAGGAAATTTAGAAAAAGAATTTATTGATGCAATGTATAGTATAAGTAAGGGAAATCCATTGTTTATAGAAGAGTTACTTAAAAATCCAGAGTTGAATTGTTCAAATGGAAATAGTATGGATGAATTAATTTTAAGTAAATTTAGTTTGCCTAAAAAAATATATGATGAAATAGAACAACAAATATGGGGATTTGATGATATAACATATAAAATTTTAAAAACAATGGCTATATTTAATAAAGGTGTATCCATGCAATTAATTCTTAAAATAACTAATGTAGATAGAGATGTTTTAAGAGAAAAAATTAATGAACTTATATCATCAGGAATCTTATGCAGAAAAATAGAGGATAGTGGATTTGTATATGATTTTTATAATAAGTTTTTAAAAGTTTTTTTATATAAAAATATAAAAGATGATGAAAGAATTGATATGCACAAATTAGCGTATAAAACTTTAAAGCAAAGCTATTTAATTGAGAATTATGATTATATAGAAGAGATAATATACCATGTGGAAAAGGCTAATCTTAAAGATGAAATAAAATATTTTTGTAAGATAAATGCAGAAAGAATGTTGAAAATAAATAATAAGAGGGATACTATAAAAAATTATTTTAAAATAATAAAAAGAGTAACTCGAGAAGAATATGATGTAGAGTTAGTAAAATTACTTATAAAGACAGGTCAATTATATAAAGACTCAAGAGAAATAGAACAATCTATGAAATGCTTTGAAAAAGCAAGTGAAATAGGAGAAGAAAATGGATGGATTATATTAACTATAGACGCTACATTGGAGTTAATGTACTTACACTTTGTAAAGACACATTATGAAGAAGTTGAGAAGTATCAAAATAAGCTAGAGGAGCTATTTAAAAAATGTAATTATGAAGAAGGAAATATATCATATGTACTTATAAAAGCACAAATATACTTTAATAAATTAGATTATATTAATTGTTATAAGATGTGTAATATAGGTATTGGATTATGTGATGAGAAGAATATAGAGTATAAAGTTAAATTTTATGAATTAATGACTAGAACACTTGTAATATTAGAGAAACCTGAAGAAGTATTGCCAATATTAAAGGAAGCAATTAAGATATGCGATTCAAAAAACTCTATTCAAAAAGCTAAAATGTATAATAGCATGGGTATTATATATAGTGATTTTTATGAAGATATAGATAATGGGTTAAAATGTTTTAAAGAAGTTAAAAGAATTGGTGAAAATAATAGCTTTGAATACTTTGAATTACTTGGACTTATAAATGTTGGATTTATACAATATAGTTTAGATCAGTATGATGAATGCTATAAAACATTTAAAAGTGCAATAAAAAAAGCTAGGGCACAAGGAAATACAACATTTGAATTGTACAGTAAATTATATATATCTTCATTGCTATTTAAACTTGGAAAATATAGTGAATCATATAGATATTATATTTATTCTAAGGATTATGTACTAAGTGATGATTTAGATATAAGGGATAAAGCACAATTTTATATATTAGAATATAAATTTAATTATATATCAGGAAAATTTGATGAAGCTGAAAAATCACTAGAATCAGCAAAGTTAATGTACAAAAGTACTGGGTCTGTTGTAAAAAGAGAAGTAGATACATTATATGATTTATTATGTCTTGAGAAAAATAAGGAACTTATAATAAAGGGAGAATTAAAATCTCTAAAAGAGATGTTAGATTATGCTCCAAATAAAGAATCTATTATAGGAATAATTTTCCTAAGCATAACTAGTTTATATTCTAATGGAAATTTAGAAGAAGCTAAAAAACTATTGGAAGTGATAAATGAATATAAGGATTGTATAGAGTTTAATGGAAATATAATAAAGTTAGAATTTTTTAATCATGTCTTATATGAAGATATAAGTTTAAATAAATTATATGATATTTTTAATAAATTACAACAAAGTAGTGATGAATTAATACTTTGGATAGTTCTTATGTGTATTGGGGATTATTTCCTAAATAAAGGGCAATATGATTATGCATCAATATATTATTTTGAAAGTTGTGGAAGTGTTATAGATATAACACTTCAAGTTCCTAGATATTTAAGAATGGGAATTTTACAAAAAAATAATATGCATATTGTTTTTACAAAATTCAAATCACTACTTGAATTCTATAAGCGAGGAAAAGAAGTTTTAGATTTACAAGAATATGAAATAGAATTTAATGATGATGAGAAAATTAAAAAAACATTTAAGGATATACTAAATGAAGAATTTATGTTTAGTAATATAATGTGTAAAAAACTGAAAGAATCTAATGCTATTATAAAAGGTTTAAAAATTAAATCAACAGATGATTTATTGAATAAATTTGCAGAGGATACTTTATATAATATAAGTTTAATTTTAAATTACATTAGTTATCTAACTATATCAAGCAAAGTAATGGTTGTTATAGAAAATGATAAACAATATGAAGTTTTACAAGAGAATAATCATATAAAAGAACTTCCCAAAGATATATGTATAATAAACAAGGTTAGAGATAGAAGAAAGCCAATAATTGAATATGAACAATATATGGACTATATAGATTTAGAAATATGTAAAAAAAGTACAATAGGTGCAAAATCAAAAATGTGTATACCAGTAATTATGGATAATAAATTACAAGTTATTGCACAAAATAGAAAGGTAAACACACGAAATAATAGTGAAATAAAGGGATATCTATATTTAGAATCAGATAAAATACTAAATAATATAAATGAAAACACATTGAATATATGTTTGAAACTTTGTAAAATTTTAGGTGTGCTTATAGATAAACATTTAGTAGAGTTGAATTCATCACTAGATAAGTTAACAGGAACAATAACTAGAAAATATTTAGAAAAAGCTATAGTTAATCAAATAAAATGCAGTAGCGAATGTAACTCAAGTTTTTCTATACTTATGTTTGATATAGATTTCTTTAAAAATATAAATGATAAATTTGGTCATAGAAGAGGAGACGATGTTTTAAGGGATATATGCCAAGAGGCTATGAAAAATATTAGAGAAACAGATGTTTGTGGACGATATGGCGGAGAGGAATTCATAGTAGTTTTACCAGATACTAATTCAGAAGAAGCACTTAAAATTGCTGAGAGAATTAGAAAAGGTGTTAAAGAAAAGGATATTTTACAAGGAAAAATTGATGTTACTATTAGCATAGGCGTTGCAAATTATCCAAGTCATGCATTGAATTACGATGAATTAGTAGAAAAGGTAGATCAGGCATTGTATGCTGCTAAAAATTCAGGAAGAAATAAATCTCTTGTTTGGGATGAAACTTATAAGTGTAAGTTAAATTCCTTAGATAAAATAACAGGTATAATATCAGGAAATATTAATAGAGATATAAGAACTGCAACAACTATTATGGAGGTAATTGAAATTGTTGCAGAAAATAAAGTAAAAGAAAATGTTTTATATATTTGTCTAGGAAAAATAATTGAAACTATGGAGTGTGATACTGTATCGTTATTTATTATTGAAAATGAAAAGATTATTGAGAAATATACAAGAAAAGCCTTTGATACAGAATGGTCATCAATAGATTATTATGACAGAAATTTAATAGAAGATGTTATAAAAAATAAGAAAACTATTAATACGATTGAATGGGATAATACTGGGGAAATTATTAATAATAAAGATAGAAATACATCTATGTTAGTAGAATGTAAATCAATATTAATGGTTCCAGTGATAAGTAGTGATAATGTAAAAGCAATTTTATGTTTATCTGTACATGCAAAGAAAAAAGAGTTTAATATGGAAGATGCTAACATTATTTCAATGATTGGAAAGATAATGATACCACGATTATAAGAAATATGATAAAAATACAATTAACATAAGGAGGCAGAAATATGGGCTGCGATAAATGTAAAAATTACCATGGATTTAAATTTGTTGAGGAAACAAAAGTTGATGAGATTAATTCAACAGCTAAAATATTTGAACATGAAAAGACAAAGGCAAAACTTTTGTATTTAGGAAATAAAGATACTAATAAGGTATTTACTATAGGATTTAAGACACCTCCAGAGAATAGTACAGGTGTTGCTCATATTATAGAGCATAGTGTATTATGTGGATCAAGAAAATTCCCAACAAAGGAGCCATTTGTAGAATTAATAAAAGGTTCTTTAAATACTTTTTTAAATGCAATGACTTTTGCAGATAAAACTATTTATCCATTAGCAAGTAAAAATAATAAGGACTTTTTCAATCTAATGGATGTATATTTAGATGCGGTTTTTTATCCTAATATTTACAATACACCAGAGATTTTAATGCAAGAAGGATGGCATTATGAACTTGAAAATCAAGAGGATGAACTTAAATATAAAGGCGTTGTTTATAATGAAATGCAAGGAGCATTTTCTTCTCCTGAGGGAGTTTTAATGAGAAAAATACAAGAAACTCTATTTAAAGACACAACTTATGGAGTGGAATCTGGTGGAGACCCTGAATTTATTCCAGAATTAACTCAAGAAGAATTTACAGAATTTCATTCTAAATATTATCATCCATCTAATAGTTATATTTTCTTATATGGTGATGTTGATTTAGATAAAGCATTAGAATTTATAGATAATGAATATTTATCAAGATTTGAATATAAAGAAGTTAATTCAGAAATTAAAGAACAAGAGTCTTTTAATGATAGAAATTATGTAACTACAGAATACTCAATAACAGAAGAAGAGACAGAAGAAGAAAAAACATTTTTAGCATTAAACTATGTAACAGGTAAATCATATGATGAAGAATTACATTTATCACTTGATATATTAGAGCATTTATTACTAGAAGCACAGGGAGCACCATTAAAGAAAGCATTAATAGATGCAAATATAGGAAAAGATGTTTATGGAAGTTTTGATAGTAGTATACTTCAACCAGTGTTTAGTATAATAGTAAAAAATTCAGAAGAAAATAAAAAAGAAGAGTTTGAAAATATAGTTGAAAATACATTAAAAGATTTAGTTAAAAATGGAATAGATAAAAAGTTAATAGAAGCTTGTTTAAATATAACTGAATTTAAGCTAAGAGAAGCTGATTTTCAAGGACTTCCAAAGGGACTATTTTATTATATAACTGCTATGGACAGCTGGATGCACGATAAAAATGCACTTGTTCACTTACAATATGATAAAGTGCTTTCTATTATAAAAGAAGGAATTAAAGAAAATTACTTTGAAAATTTAATAGAAAAATATCTTTTAGATAATAAGCATACATCTCTTTTAATATTAAAACCTAAAAAAGGTTTAGCGGAAGAAAGAAATGGGAAGTTAAAAGAGAAATTAAGACAGTATAAGGAAACATTAAGTAAAGAAGAGATAAATAAAATAGTTGAAAATACAAAGAATTTAATAAAGAGACAAAATACACCAGATACAAAAGAGGCTTTAGAGACAATACCATTATTAGATTTAGAAGATATTGATCATAATGTAGAAGATTTAAGTGTCAAAGAAGATGAAAAAGATGGAATTAAAATATTATGGCATGATACATTTACAAGTAAAATAGCTTATATAAATATGCATTTTAATTGTGATTGTATAAAACAAGAAGACATATGTTATTTAAGTCTTTTAACATCTTTATTAGGAAAAGTTAATACAGAAAGAAGAGGATATATAGATTTATCAAATGATGTATTAATAAATACTGGTGGCATTTATTTTACAAGTGAAGTATATGGAGACAAAGATGATACTAATAAATTCTATCCTTATGTTATAGGTTCATCTAAAGCAATGGTTGATAAAGTTCCAAAACAATTAGAACTATTATCAGAGATATACAATGAAACTAAGTTTGATGATAAAAAAAGATTAAAAGAAGTTATTAGACAATTAAAATCAAGAATAGAAATGGTTATGATTGATAGAGGTCACCAAGTAGCAGCATTAAGACTTAATTCATATTATTCAGGAGTTTCAAGTTGTATAGATAAAGTAGCAGGATTAAGTTATTATAAATTCTTACAAAAAATTGATTCTAATTTTGATAATGAAGTAGATAATTTAATCAATAAACTAGAACAAATTAAAAAATTAGTATTTAATAAAGATAATTTGATGATTGCTATAACTGGTGAAAAAGAAGAAGTAGAAGCACTTAAAAATAATATAGGAATAATAAGTAAATCCTTAAAAGATGAAAAATGTGAAAAACAACCATACAAGTTTGAAGTTGAAAGAAAAAATGAAGGTTTATTAACACCATCAAATGTTCAGTATGTAGCTAAAGGATACAATTTCAAGCAATTAGGATATGACTATAGCGGAAAATTATTAGTTTTAAAAACAGTTATGCAATTAGATTACTTATGGAATAAAATTAGAGTTCAAGGTGGAGCATATGGTGCGATGAGTAGCTTAGCAATGAGTGGTAACTTAGTCTTTGTTTCATATAGAGATCCAAATTTAAAAGAGACACTAGATGCATACAATAATGTTGTAGAATACTTAAATAACTTCTCTACAACAGAAAGAGAAATGACAAAATATATAATTGGTACAATAAGTGACCTAGATATGCCACTAACACCATCTATGAAAGGCGAAAAAGCTATAAGTATGCATATAAGAGGAATATCAATGGATGACTTAAAACGTGAAAGAGAAGAAGTTTTAAGTACAACACAAGAGGATATAAGAAATTATAAAAAGTTAATTTCTGATGTTCTTGAAAAAGATTTTTATGATGTTTTGGGAAATGACAAGAAAATAAAAGAAAATAAAGAGTTATTCAATAGTCTGGAAACAGTTTTTTAATAATTATTAGGGGAGCTTTTAAAATAAAGGCTCCCTTTAAAAAAGTAAAAATAGAGTTAAGGGGTAGAAAAATGAAAGCATTATTTACATATAATTATGGTGATGAAAAACTAGAAAAATTAAAAAAACTTGGTTTAGATATAATTGTAAAAAGTGAAAAAGATTTATATTACACTGATGAACTAAAAGATATAGAGATACTTGCATGCTATAATCCTTTTAAAACTTTAGATATAGAAAGAATGGAAAATTTAAAACTTATTTTATTAACAAGTACAGGAATAGATCAGGTTCCACTTGATATAGTAAAGAAAAATAATATAACACTTTGTAATAACAAATATGGATATAATGTTCCAATAGGTGAGTGGATAGTTCTAAAAATATTAGAAATGTTAAAGGAAAGTAAAATGATTTATAGTAATCAAGAGAAAAATAAATGGAAAATAAATATGGATATTTTAGAGCTAACAGATAAAAATGTTACTTTTATAGGAACAGGCAATATAGCAACAGAAGCAGCTAAAAGACTTGAGGCATTTGAATGTAATATTTGTGGGATTAATACTACGGGTCATAGTGTTGATTATTTTAAACAGTGCTTTTCAATGAAAGAATCACATAAAATTTTAAGCAAAAGTGACATAGTTGTTGTAACTATACCGTATACAAAAGACACTTATAAGTTAGTGAATAAAGATATGATAGATAATATGAAAGATGGAGTATACTTTATAAACATATCTAGGGGAGATATAGTTGATGAAAAAGAATTAATAAAAGCATTGAAAAATAAAAAAATAAAAATGGCTGCATTAGATGTATTTGAAGAGGAGCCGTTAAGGGATGATAATGAAATTTGGAAATTAGAAAATGTACTTATAAGTTCACATAATTCCTGGGTGTCAGAGATGAGGAATGTAAGAAGATTTTCTAATATATATCAAAATATATCAAATTATATAAGCGATGAAGAAGTTATAACTAAAGTAGATTTAAATAAAGGATATTGATATTATTTAGAGAATATATCAGTGAAAGAAAATTAGAACTTAAAGTTAGAAGTGAAATACAAACTTCAATGCAAAAGGTTTAATCTTTACAAGATAAATTAATTTGAAAGAAGTGATTCGTAGATGAAGTGTGAAATTATAGCTGTAGGAACAGAGATATTACTTGGTGATATAGTAAATACAAATGCTCAATACTTAGCTAAAAGATTAAGTGATTTAGGAATATATTGTTATCATCAAACTGTAGTTGGTGACAATGAAAATAGATTAAAAGAAGCTTACGACTTGGCATTTAAAAGAGCTGAATTAGTGATAACAACAGGTGGACTTGGACCAACTAAGGATGATTTAACAAAAGAGATGTCTTTTGAGTTTTTTAATAAAAAAAGTGTATTACATGAGCCATCAATGAAAAGAATAGAAGAACATTTCAAAAAAACAGGAAGAATAATGGTTGATAGCAATAAAAAGCAAGCATATTTTCCTGAAGATTGTATTATATTACAAAACAATAATGGAACAGCACCAGGATGTATTATTGAAGAAAATAATAAAATTCTTATAAATTTACCGGGACCACCAAAGGAAATGAAACCAATGTTTGAGGAAAGTGTAGTTCCATATTTAAAGAAGTATCAAACTGAAATTTTAGTTTCAAAAGTCTTAAGAGTTATAGGAATTGGTGAGAGCATGGCTGCTGATATGATAAAGGATATACTTGAAAATCAGACTAATCCAACGGTAGCACCGTATGCAAAAGATGGTGAAGTAACTTTTAGAATTACAGCCAAAGCAGAAAGTGAAACTGAGGCTAATGAATTAATAAAACCTATAGAAAATAACATAAGAAATGTATTTAAAGAAAATGTTTATGGGTTAGGAGATACAACAATAGAAGAAGTAGTTTCTAAGATGTTAGTAGAAAATAATATCACTATAGCAACAGCAGAATCTTGTACGGGAGGTATGCTAGCAGCTAAGTTAATAGACTATCCTGGTATATCATCTGTATTTTTAGAAGGTGCAGTAACTTATACAAACGAAGCTAAAATGAAAAGATTAGGTGTTGAAGAAGAAACTTTAAATATTCACACTGCTGTTAGTGAAGAGACTGCAAAGGAAATGGCATATGGAATAGCTAGAGTGTCAGGCGCAGATATTGGATTATCTACAACAGGGATAGCTGGCCCTGGCGGTGGAAGCGAAGATAAGCCTGTTGGACTTGTATATGTAGGAATATGTATTAAAGGGGAAACTAAAGTTAAGAAGTTAAACTTATCAGGAAATAGACAACAAATAAGAGAAAAAGCAACGAAATCATTGTTAGACTTTTTAAGAAGAGAATTAATAAAAAGAAATTATTAAAATATAAGGGATGGTTCAAAATAAGTTTGTTTTTGAATCATCCCTTTAATTTACTTTCCATCTTTTTTGGGGAGAATTTTGTTTAAGTCTATATAACCATTGCCTTGCATACATTTTTTCTCTTTTATAAAAGATGATGAACTTTTTAAGAGTCCATATATATCTTTAAAATTAAGTTCGCTATTATATTCATATAATAAAGCACAAACCCCAGATATATATGCACAAGCAATCGATGTGCCACTATATTCAGTATAAGGTTTTGAGAGTTTTTTAGGATAAATTTTTAGTCCATTTCTTTCAGAAATATAATTTGTATCTGTGTTTAAAGAAATTATATCAACAGAGGCTGCAATAAAATCAGGTTTAGAAGATGATTTAGATGATCCACAAGAAGAAAATGGATATATGTTATTACCAAAACGAGTATCCATTCCACCAATAGTGATAACTTCCTTTAAAGTTGCAATACCACGTATGCTGTCCTCTTCATTGCCATTATTTCCAGAAGGAACTATGATTATAATATTTTTTTGTAATGCTATTTTAAAAATCTTTGAGTATAATGACAAAATATCATTAGAGGTATTGTATATTTCAAAAGGTAAGCAAATAACTTTTACATTGTAATCTTCACTAAATTCAATGATTTTTTGTATTGCCATTAAAGTTGAGGAAACATAACCTTTGCCAGAACTATCAAAGGCTTTAACTACTAATAAGTGACTATTTATAGCAATTCCACGATTTTTATTTTTAGATTCATGGCCGCTGCCACAAAGTACACCAGATATAAATGTACCATGACCATTGTCATCATAAGGATATTTATAATCATTAATTAAATCTATAAAACATTTAATTTTATTATTAGGATATATAATGTCTTTATGAGGATAACAACCACTATCAACTAGCCCAATTCCAATGTTTCGCCCAGATAAAGAGTAATCACCTTTTAATATACTATTGTTACTTTGTAGAGAAACACCATTAGAAAGTAGAGGTGTACGACCACATAAAAATGCATATTCATCTAGAAATATATATTTCACCTCAGGTAATTCTATGAGACGTAATAGTGTAGTAGTATTTATGTTAGCGGCAATACATTGAATTTCTTCAATAGAAAAAAGAATTTCACCATTGGAGAATTTAATTTTTTTTTCGATTTCATTTTTTATAGATTTATATTCAATAAGTACTCTATATCTATTATAAAAATTATTTTTAAGTGAATCTTTTAGAGCGGGAGATAATTTTCTTTTAAGAGAGAACATAAAAAACCTCCTATTAAATGTTACATTATAGTATATGAATTATCTTATTAAATGTAACAAATTCTAAGTAAAATAATGGATATTCAAATCAGAAAATAAATAATATTCTGTATAGTATTTATTTTTTTAATAAATACTATTGAAAAAACAAATAAATATATAGATAATAGATATGTAGGAAATTATAAAATTAACCTTTTAGTAAAAACCATTATAAAAGTTTTATATTTCTACTAAATAAACTAATTTATAAAATAATTAAAATTAATATTTGGACTTGCCTAATTTGAAATTAGGTTTAGTTGAAACACTAAATAAAAAAAGTGGTGTTGAAAATATGTTAGGGGGAATTTTATGGACTTTAAACAATTAGAAGCCTTCGTTACAGTTGCGAAGCTAAGAAGTTTTTCAAAGGCTGCTAATGCAATTTATCTTTCACAGCCAACAATAAGTTCTAATATATCTAGTTTAGAGAAAGAATTAAAAATACAATTGTTTGATAGAACATCAAAAGAGGTTAATCTAACTCCAGCAGGAGAATCTTTCATAGAATATGCAACAGATATAATAAATACTAGAAATAATGCTATAACAAATATGTCTAATTTCAACAATAATATATCAGGTAAATTAAATATATCAGCAAGTACTACACCTTGTAATTCAATATTACCAGGATTAATAAAGAGATTTAATGATACGTATTCTAATGTAAAATTTAACATAAAAGAACAAGGTTCTGTAGCAATAATAAAAGACATATTAGATTTAAACTGTGAAATTGGAATTGTAGGAACAATGATACATAATAATAGAATTAATAATTATAAAATTGTAGATGATGAGTTAGTAATTGTATCAAAACGAGAAATGAATTTACCAGAAGTTTTAAATGTAGAGGAATTATTAAATTATAAATTTATAATAAGAGAGAAAGAATCTGCAACAAGAAAAACTCTAGAATCAGCACTAGCTGAAGCAGGAGTAGATAATGGTAAATTAAAAACAGTTTGCGAAGTAAATAGCTTAGACGCACAAATGAGGTTACTAAAAATGGGATTGGGAGTATCAATACTTTCAAAATGTTTATGTGAAGATTTAGTAGAAAAAGAAGGTATGAGAATTAGTAAGGTAGATGGTTTATCACTTAAAAGAAGTATATACTTAGCTATGAGTTCAAGGAGAACGTTAACACCTATAGCAAATGCTTTTTTAAATATGTGTAAAGAAATCTATAACTTATAAATATAAATAAAAGGTTAATTATATAGGGAAACAAGTTTAAACTTTAAGTTATTCATGATTCAGTTGAGAATTCTAATTAATTTAATTGAAAATTGAAAGTGAATGTAAAAATTGGACTTCCAATTTTAAAGAATGATTTTTTATTAAATTTGAAGAGCAAATTAGTTGAAAACAATATAGAAACGTAGTTTTTAAGCATTTCTATTTTTAGATATTAGGAACGAAGTGAGTAATACCAACTATAACTTTTCACTCTTAAATCTTACTTGGTTCCAAATATAAAAATAAAAATAAACTGTAAGCTTAATAGTATCATTTGAGAAAGAAATTGCTTTGAATTTGGAACCCTATATTATGTACAAGTTAAAAAATAGACATATTGATTAATATGTCTATTTTTTATTTCAATTATTTTTTCCATTTAAAAATTATAATACCAGCTATCATTATGCCTATTCCAAGCATTTCTTTTATGCCATAGGGAGTTTTTTCAGTTCCAAATAGTCCAAATGAATCGATTATAGCTGCAGCACCAAGTTGAGCTATGAGAATTATTCCAATTCCACAAGATGTGCCAAGGGATGAGATGCTTTTCATTACGGTGTAGATTATAACAGCACCAAGAACACCACTTAATAAATAAAATTTATTAACATCTTTTATAGCTTTAAGGTCACCTTTTCCAGCAAAAATCATAACAATAAGGGTAACTATTAAGGCAATGGCTTGGCTAACTACATTAGTTTCCCAAAGACCAAGCTTTTCAGATAGTTTAGTATTAAAAACTCCTTGTAGGCTCATACTTACGCCAGATATTATTGCTATTATTATAGCAATCATAAAATCACCATCCTTTAACAAGGATAGTTTAACCAAAGGAAAATATTAATATCCATAAAATAATATGACTAGATAACTTAACTAAGTTATCTAGTCATATTATTTTATTTAATAGTCTTTTAAAGCATAAGACTTTATTATTTCTTTATTAGAAGTTGGTTGTTTCCAAATTTGAAAGCTTGCAATTTTTCCAGTACAGTATATTTCATCTTTGCTTAATTTAGGATTTATACTTAATGGTGAATTGTTAGAAGCTTTTCTTACAGAATGATTAGCATTAGCCATAGGGATGTTTAAGATACTTCCATTGAAAGGCTTTATATTAATGCCGTTTAGTGTAAGTGTATCAAAGATATTTCTTATTATCTTATTTATATATCCTTTATCTTCAACCCTAAAACCAATAGAATTAAAATCTTCATTAAAAGTTATATTATTATCAACAACAGTTTTGAATTTTTTGTATGGATTAAATATTTTAGATAATAGTGAATCCAGCTTGTCAAAATCATTAGTGTTAATTACTCCTAAAGGTATATGAAGTACTTGTGTGTTTTTATATAGTCTATACCTCTTACTTACTATTTTTTGTGATTCTATTAAAGAAGATGATGATGAATCATCAAATAATGCTACTAGATAATATTTCATAGATATCCTCCATAACCAAAAGGCTTCTAAATTTTTATTTTATATCCTTGAAAATATAATATTAAATATTATAGCATAATTTATGGGAAAATTCATTAAGTTCAATTTTAAAGAAATTTAATGATTTATTATAATAAGTGTATAAAAAAGAAATAAATAACTCACATTTAATTAAAGAAAAAACGTAATAAATATATTTTATTTCAAAGGTAAATAAAGGATTTTATCATATATTTTATTTACAAGGAAATAAAATAACACATATGAAAAAAATTACCTTGCATATAATAAGTATAACATTTATATTAATATGGAGAATAATTTCTATATTTTTAAATTTACATATAAAAATATAAAGTGTATGTGATATAATATGATATGTGTGAAATAAGATAATAAATGAGAATTTGAATATATATAAAAAAAATAGTGAGGATGATACCGTAATGGAAAAATTTATAATTAATGGTGGTAAATCCATATATGGAGAAGTAGAAATAAGTGGAGCTAAAAATGCAGTATTACCAATATTAACAGCTGCAATTATGGCAAGTGAAGGTATATGCAGTATTGAAAATTTCCCAGAAATTGAAGATGTAAATTGCATAGAACGAATTTTTGAATCATTAGGATGTAAAGTAGAAAAAATTAATAATGTTATAAATATAGATAGTACAGAAGTAAAAAGTTTAAATGCAAATAGTGAAGATATGAGAAAAATGAGAGCATCATACTATTTCTTAGGTGCTTTACTAGGAAGATTTAAAGAAGCTAGAATAGAGCTTCCAGGGGGTTGTCCTATAGGAAGTAGACCTATAGATCAACACATAAAAGGATTAGAAGCTTTAGGTGCTGAAGTTACTATAGAACATGGTTCACTTAGTGCAAAAGCTGAAAGATTAATAGGAACTAGTATTTACTTTGATGTAGTAAGTATTGGTGCAACTATAAATGTTATGTTTGCAGCAACTTTTGCAGAAGGAACAACTATATTAGAAAACTCAGCAAAAGAACCGCACGTAGTTGATGTTGCTAACTTCTTAAATAGTATGGGAGCAAATATTAAAGGTGCAGGTACAGATACAATAAAAATCACAGGTGTAGAAAAATTAGTTGGATGCAACTATTCTGTAATTCCTGACCAAATAGAGGCAGGAACATTTATGATAGCTACTGCAGCTTGTGGTGGAGAAGTAAAATTAAAAAATGTAATTCCAAAGCACTTAGAATCAATATCTGCAAAACTTATTGAAATGGGTGCAGAGGTAATTGAAGAAGATGATACTGTTACAGTAAAAAGAGATAAAAAATTAAAGGGTGTTAATATAAAAACACTTCCATATCCAGGATTTGCAACTGACTTGCAACAACCTATGAGTGCATTGTTAGCTGTAGCTAATGGAAGAAGTATAATAAATGAAAGTATTTATGAAAATAGATTTAAACATTTATCAGAGTTAAACAAAATGGGTGCTAATATGACTGCTGAAGATAGAATAGCTATAATCGATGGTGTTGAAAGATTAAAAGGCGCACATGTTAAGGCTACAGATTTAAGAGCTGGGGCTGCATTAGTTATAGCAGGATTAGTTGCAGAGGGTCAAACTATAATTGAAGGTGTTCAACATATTGACAGAGGTTACCCTAAGATAGAAGAAAAATTAAGAGGGCTTGGTTGTGATATAACTAGAATTATAGAGTAGTAATAAGCATGTAAAATTTGCTGTGTAAATAATTAAAAATAATTTATATATGTTAAATTATAATTAAAATTATTAAATAAGCAGTGGATAGAGCATATTGTGGTTTAGATAACTAATATAGTTGAGAAAAGGAGATTTATATGAAATTTTGTCCATTATTTAGTGGTAGTAGTGGCAATAGTATATTTGTAGGAACTGAAAATACAAAAATATTGATAGATGCAGGTGTTGCAGGAAAAAATATTGAAGCAGAACTTAGAGCTATAGGTGAGGAACCTTCAAGTATAGATGGAATTTTCGTTACCCATGAACATTCGGATCATATAAAATCTGTTGGAGTTATGTCTAGAAAACACAACATACCTATTTATGCAAATGAGTTAACGTGGGAAGCTATGCTGCCTAAAATAGGTAAAGTTAAGGAAGAAAATATAAAACTATTGGATACAAGATATACAGCAATTAAAGATATAGAGATTGAAAATTTTAAAATATCGCATGATGCAGTTGACCCAAGAGGATATTTATTTAATACTAAGAAGGGTAAGGCTGCAATTGCAACAGATTTAGGTTGTTTCTCAGATGAAATAAAGGATATTTTAAATTCAGTAGATGTACTTCTTTTAGAAAGTAATCATGATGTTGAAATGCTTAAATTTGGACCATATCCATATGTACTTAAGAGAAGAATATTAAGTGAAGTAGGCCACTTATCTAATGAAGCATGTGGAAATGCAATATTAGAACTTATTAAAAGTGGAAGAAAAAGAATATATTTAGGACATTTAAGTAAAACTAATAATTATCCACAATTAGCATATGAAACAGTGAGTAGCATTTTAAAAGAAAACAATGTAAATATAGGAGAAGATGTATATTTGTCTATGGCAAATAGATCTAATCATAGTGAAGTTGTAAATTTATAATAGTTTGCTTGATATAACTTTAATGCAAAGGGGGCAGTTATGAAAAAGAAAGTAGTAATAATTTGTTCAGTAATTATATTAATAGCAGCATTTATAGTAATATTTGGTGGCGAAAAAAAAGATAAAAATACTGTTTTAAACAAAGAAAAGATAGAAAAGCTAAATATAGAATCTAAAGATAAGGGTGACTCTATTGATATTAATTTGTACTTCAATGGAGGCAAAAATGAAAATGATGTTAAAATTGTTAAAGAAGAAAGGTTAGTTAATAGAGAAGAACTGTTTGGAGAAGTAATAGTTCAAGAACTTATTAAAGGACCAGCAGTAAATAGCGAGTCTAAGCCTATATTTCCAAAGGATACAAGGGTTTTAAGTTTTTCAATTAAAGATGATATAGCTTATTTGAATTTAAGTTATAATAAGGACTTAAAAATTACAGCTTCTGAGGAAAAGGCGTTATTAACATGTTTATCAACATCTTTATCACAATTAGAATCAGTAGGTAAATTAATGCTTACTGTAGAAAATCAAACTATCCAAAGTCTTGGTGGAAATTATGATATATCAAAGCCATTTTCAACACAAGAAATAGATAGTTTAAAAATAGCTAAAGGTAACTAAATATAGCTATAGTAAAGAACTAATTTGAATAATTAAATATATATTGAAATTATTGTAAATATTTATTATAATTAACCCAAAATTAGATATAAAAACAAATAAGATATAATTTTTATTTATAAAGGAGATAAGAAAATGAGTTTATATAACGAATGGACAAATTACGTAGTTGATTATGTAAAAACAAATGGAGAACCAGCGTTCTGGAAAGAATATGCAAGAATAGAAACTGCTATATATAGTAAAGTTTTAACTAACCTAGATGGAGTAGTTAAAGGAAAAATTAAAGATTTAGCAGCTGATCATGGAGTTACTGATGTTCAATTCATGGGCTTCTTAGACGGAATAAATGAAAGTGTAGAAAAAGAATTAGATTTAGAAAACATGAATGCAGATGCAGATATAGATATGAAAATTAATTTTGAAAAATTATATTTCAACATGCTAGAATCTAAAGCAGAATATCTATATAGCTTACCACAATGGAATGCTATATTCTCAGAAGAAAAGAGAAAAGAAATCAGAGACGAGTGGAAAGCATCAAAAACTATTGTTAAGGAACATAAAATCGGAAGAAATGATCCTTGCATATGTGGAAGTGGTAAAAAATACAAAAAATGCTGTGGAAAATAGTATTTTGATAAAAACACCCTGTGAGGGTGTTTTTTTATGTAATTTAATTTTATTGTAATTAATTTTCCCTAATAAAGTGTTAAAATTTTTAGTGTTATAGAAAAATTTTATATTAAAATATTGATATATAGTATATTATGGGAAAATGGGATGAATTTTGATTGAGAATAGCTTATAAGTATAATTTACTAAAATTACAGATTGAAAAGTGAGTTTGAAGCCTTATAATTTAACCACATTAAATATAAATTTTAGAGAGAGGTTTAATTGTATATATTTTTAAGAGGTGTAGTATGAGTAAAAAGAAGAAAAAATATGTTGTGGTAAATAGAAAAAGATTGATATCAGCAATAAGCATATGTGTTGTTATCATTATTGGCGGGTCTATATCTATAGTTAAATACATTAAAAATGTAAATAAAAGAAATGAGATAATGTATAGCAAAAAAGCAGCTATGGATAAACAAACGGAAGAAAGAACTAAGGAAACAGATGATAGTAAAGAGAAAGTTAGAACTGCAGATGCAGAGGAAATTAAGAAAGATTCAGAGGTAACTGAGAATAAAAATGAATCAAAGGAAAATTTTTTAAGTACATCTGTTTTTCTAGGAGATTCGATAACAGAAGGTTTTTCATTTTATAGTCTTGTAGACTCAAACAGGATTTTAGCTAAAAAAGGTGATACAACAATTAAAGCAATGGAGTACATAAGTTCTGTAAAAGATATAAATCCTAAAAATATTTTTATCCTATATGGAATGAATGACTTAGTTAATTTTCAAAACAATGAAGATTTTATTATGAGTTATTCTAATTTAATAGAAAACATAAAAAAAGAAGTTCCAGAAGCTCATATTTATGTACAATCTGTGCTTCCAATAGCATCTTCGGCAGAAGATACAAGTTTGAATTTAACAAATGCAAGAATAGATGAAGTAAACACAATGATTTTAAGCATGTGTGTTGAAAAAAATATAAATTATATAGACATATCTAAAGGTTTAAAAGCAAATGAAAGTTTGTTTGAACCTGATGGTAAACATGTTAAAGCTGATTTTTACAATGTTTGGTTAGATGATATAAAAAACAATTTATAATAAATTATTAAAAATATATTTCATTTGTAAGGAGAATGGGAAAATGACAAAAGGAAAATTAAAAAAGGTTATATCTATTACATTAGGAGCAATATTATCTATGGGACTATTAACTGCATGTGGAAGTAATAGTACGAAAAATCCCACAACTGAAGAAGTAATGAACAATATTAAGGATTCAGTAAAACTTGATTCTATGAAAGAAGGTAATGAGGAAAAGTTAACCGATTTGGTTGGAGTTGATGCAAGTGATGTAGAAGAATTTGCATACTATATGCCAACAACAAATTTACAAGCAAATCAAGTAGCAGTTATTAAAGTTAAAGATGAAGATAAGGTAGATGATATAAAATCACAAATAGAAAATAAAATAAATGAAAGTGGAGAAGAATTTAAAACATATCTTCCAGAGGAATATTTTCTAATTGAAAATAAAGTTATAGAATCAGAAGGTAAGTACATATTAGTAGCAGTATCTAAAGATAGTGAAGAGATAGAGGGAGCATTTGAAGATTCCTTAAAATAAATTAAGAGTTTTGGAGCAAAAATATGAAAAGTAAATATTTAAGGTGGGATAAAATATGGTATTTAGTAGCTTAATATTTTTATTTATATTTTTACCAATAACATTATTGGTTTATTATATAGTTCCTAGAAAGTTTAAGAATTTAGCACTACTTATATTTAGTCTTATATTTTATGCTTGGGGGGAACCAGTATATATAGTAATAATGTTATTTTCAACGGTTTTTGATTATACTAATGGTATTTTAATAAGTAAGTATAGGGAAGATAAAAATAAAGCTAGGACAATACTTATTTTATCAATGGTTATTAATTTAGGAATTCTAGCATTCTTTAAGTACTATGGATTCTTTATTGAAAATATTAATGGAATATTTAATCTTAGCTTAACAGCAAAAACATTACCGTTACCAGTTGGGATATCTTTTTATACATTTCAAACAATGTCATATACAATTGACGTGTATTTAAATAAGGTACCTGTTCAGAAAAATATAATCTCTTTTGGAGCATATGTTACAATGTTTCCACAATTGGTTGCAGGTCCAATTGTAAAATATGGTGAAGTTGCAAAGCAAATAGATAAAAGAGTAGAAACTTTAGATAAGTTTGGTGAAGGTGCTGAACTCTTTATAGTAGGACTTGGTAAAAAAGTATTACTTGCTAATAATATAGGATTTTTATGGACAACTATAAAGGCAATGCCTATAAGTGATATTACAGTAATAGGAGCTTGGCTTGGAATAATAGCATTTACATTCCAAATATACTTTGATTTTAGTGGATACTCAGACATGGCAATAGGCCTTGGAAAAATGCTTGGATTTGATTTTATGCAAAACTTCAATTATCCATATGTATCAAAGAGTATCACAGAATTTTGGCGCAGATGGCACATATCACTAGGTTCGTGGTTTAGAGAATATGTATACATACCTTTAGGAGGAAATAGAGTTTCTACAGCTAAGCATTTAAGGAATTTATTTGTAGTATGGTTTCTTACTGGACTTTGGCATGGAGCAAGTTGGAACTTTATTGTTTGGGGATTATACTTCGGTGTTATTTTAGTTATAGAAAAAAATTTCTTATTGAAATGGTTAGAAAAAGCACCTAAATTTATTGCTAATATTTATACTATGATACTAGTGATAATTGGATGGGTATTCTTTGATGTAGAGACTTTAAAGGGTGCATTAGATTACATAAAAGTTATGTTTGGATTTGGAAATAATCCAATGATAGATAGTATGACTATGTATTACTTAGAGGCAAATATAGGCTTAATAATAGTGCTTATAATATGTTCAACATCTATACCTACGAAAATAATTAAGTTTATTAAGAAAAAATATACTACTGCAAAATTATTTGTAGTACCAGTAATTTATACAATTATATTAATTGTAGCAGTGGCATACTTAGTAAATGAAACGTACAATCCATTTTTATACTTTAGGTTTTAGAGAGGTGATAGTGTTGAATAAAAAAGCATTGAAAAGAATAATTGCGTTAGTATTTATAATATTTTTTATTATAATTGTAATTTTAAATGTTATAACTCCAAGCAAAGATTTTTCTGAACAAGAAAATAGAATGCTTGAACAACGACCTAAGTTTTCTGTTAAATCTTTATTAAAAGGAGATTTTACTAAGAAATATGAAAAGTATATATCAGATCAGTTTGCATTTAGAGATTTTTGGGTAGAATTAAAGTCAAACTGTGATAAATTTATGGGAAAAAAAGAAAGCAATGATGTTTATTTAGGTAAAGATGACTATCTACTTGAAAAATTTAAAAATCCTCAAGATAAAGATATAGAAGATAGAGTTAAAGCTTTAAATAAATTGGATAATGAATCTAAAGAATTGAAGAAGTATGTTATAATAGCACCTACTTCTGTAGAAATAAACAGTGATAAGTTACCAAGGTATGTGGTTGAACCTAGTCAAAAAGATGTTATTTCTGAATTTGAAGATGGATTAAATAAGGATATAGAATTTGTAGATATATACAATAAATTAAAATCAAAAAATGATGAGTATATATACTATAAAACAGATCATCATTGGACAACTGATGGAGCTTATTATGCATATGAAGAGCTATCAAAGTATATGGGATTTACAGCTACACCAAAAAGTAAATTTGAAAAAATGAAAGTAACAGATGAATTTTTAGGTTCACTATATTCAAAAGGAAACTTTAGAAATGTGGAAGCAGATGATATAAATCTTTATAAATATAAAAATCGTCAAGATGAAAATATAAAAGTTGAATACACATTAGAAGATAAGAAAAGTGAATCTTTATATGAAATGAAGAACTTAGAAAAAAAAGATAAGTATACTGTTTTTCAAGATGGAAATCATCCATTAGTAAAGATAACAACAGAATCAGATGAGGATAGAAAACTTATTATATTAAAAGATTCTTATGCGAATTCATTTGTACCATTTTTGATAGAACATTTTAGTGAAATATATATGGTAGATTTAAGATATTATAAAGAAGACTTATCTAAACTAATAGAAGAAAATGAAATAGGTGAGATGTTAATGCTTTATAATGCAAATACATATTTTCAAGATATGTCTGTAAAGAATATAAAGTATTAAATTTAAGATTGGAACCTTAAGAGGACAAAAATAAGTATAAATGCTATAATATTTTAGATAAAACATATGAAAAGATTGTATTAAAAATTACTATAGAATTTTATAAATAAGTGAGGTGTTTAATGTGAGCGAGGAAAATAAGGAAGGATTAGCAGGGAGTGGCTGTGAAGTTCTAGTTCCTTTTAATGAGAGAAGACCTATTAAGGAAATTGAAAGAAGTTTAATAAAAAAGTATAGAAAAACTATATGGTCTAAATTTATAAAAGCAATAAAAGATTATCAATTAGTTGAAGAAGGCGATAAGATAGCTGTTGCTATTTCTGGTGGAAAAGATAGTTTAGTAATGGCAAAATGCTTTCAAGAGCTTAAAAGACATGGTCAAATGAATTTTGAATTAGAGTTTATTGCTATGGATCCTGGTTATCATGAAGATATAAAAAAATTATTAATTGATAACTGTGAGTATTTAGAAATACCAATACATATTTTTGATTCAGGGATATTTAAAATTGTTGATGATATAGCAAAAGAATATCCATGCTATATGTGTGCTAGAATGCGTAGAGGTGCATTATATTCTAAAGCTCAAGAATTAGGATGTAATAAACTTGCACTAGGTCATCATTTTAATGATGTTATAGAAACTACTATGCTGAATGTTTTATATGCAGGTAACTTTAAAACAATGCTTCCTAAATTAAAGGCTAGCAACTTTGAGGGTTTAGAACTTATAAGACCACTTTATTATGTTGAAGAGACGTATATACAAAAATATATACAAAATAGTGGTATATGGCCATTAAATTGTGCTTGTATGGTAGCCGCTAAAAAGATAGGTAATAAGAGATTTGAAATAAAAGACATGATAGCAGACATTAAGAAAAACTTTAAAGATGTTGATAAATCAATATTTAGAGCGGCTCAAAATGTAAACATGGATGCTATACTTGGGTGGCAAAAAGACGGAGAAAAACATAGTTATTTAGATTTTTATGATGAATAAAAAAATAAAGCTAATGTGACTTAAATAAGTTACATTAGCTTTTTCTATTTAAAATAATATGTGTGCAATTATTGTTATTATAGGTAATGAAATAAGAGTCCTTTCTATAAATATTATAAATAAGTCTTTTAAAGAAACTGGTATTTTGGAACCTAATATAAGGCCACCTATTTCAGACATATATATAAGTTGTGTTACAGAAGTACAAGCAATAACAAATCTAGTTAATGGACTAGCTATTGTGCTACCTATAACAGTTGGTAAAAACATATCAGCAAATCCAACTATAAAAGTTTGAGAAGCTGCTGCTGCTTCGGGTACACCTAAAAGATTTAAGATTGGAATAAATGGTATACCTAGTATTTGAAAAAACTTAGTATATGTAGCGATAATTAAGGCTATAGTACCAATTGCCATAACTATAGGAATTACCCCTAACCACATATCTAAAACATTTTTTACTCCATCAAGTACAACTGCACTGAAACTAGAGTTTGTACTTGCTTTTTTAACAGCTTGTTCTAATGCCCAACTAAAACAAGTATAATTTTCAGGTATTACTTCACTGTCTTTTTGTTTTGCATTATTGAAATATGTATCTGGTTTTCTAGAAAGTGGAGGTATACGAGGAACTATTATGGCAACTAGTATTCCACATAAAGTAACTGTTAGATAAAATGGTAAAAACATATTTGAAAGTCCAACTTGAGCGATTACCACTAAACTAAATGTTATAGAAACGGCAGAAAAGCTTGTACTAATAATTGAAGCTTCTTTTGCTGTATAAAATCCATCTTCGTATTGCTTACTTGTAAGTAAAACTCCAATAGTTCCATCACCAAGCCAAGATGTAATACAATCTATAGATGATCTTCCTGGTAATTTAAAAATAGGTCTCATAATTTTACTACAAAATGTACCTACAAATTCTAAAAGTCCAAAGTTTAATAACAGTGGTAAGAATAATCCTGCAAAAATAAATACAGAAAATAAAATAGGTAATAAATCATTTAATAAAAGACCAGCTGTATCTGAAGACCAAATAAACTCAGGTCCAATTTTAAATGTAGCAGATAGTACAAATATCATTCCTAAAAATCTACAAAAAAACCATACTGGTGATATATTAAAAAGCGAGTTTAAGAATTTATTATTTAACACAAACTTAGGTTTAAATATTTTTGTGATAGCGGCAATAATAAATGAAATAGAAATTAAAGAACAAATTATGTAAGGTGCTATATTAGATACTGCAGAACTTACTGATCTAGACAATATCGCCACAGGTATCGTCATTTCATTTTTATAAATAATAGGTGTCATAAAAAGTAAAATTCCTATTAACGAGGGTACAATAAATAAAAATATATTTTTTAGAGAGTGCTTTAGTTTGTTTTCATATAACATAATAAATTATTCCTCCTTTGTTTATAAATATTCATTTGATTTATACTTATAATAATATAATTTATGCATAAAATCCAGTACTTTTGCTAATAAAATTTATAATAATACAAATTATACATTTATTTATGCATAAAACTATGAATAAATATACTTTTTTATACAAAAAAAGTCTTATGAGAAATAAATAAGCATAAACGATTACAACAAAGGAAAGCCTGCAATTAGGGCAAAAAAAAATAATATGTATTTTAATAAAATATTAATTTAATATAAAAAAAATGAATAAATAAATTTATTCATTTTTTTATAAGTTTTTTAGTTTTAAGTTAGAATTAATTAAATCATAAAGTTCAGATATTAAAGATTCTTCCTTTATTGATTTTATTGATGATTTTGCAATATCTACCTCATCCGTTATTACACCATCAACACCCATATAATAATATTCTTGTATAGATATAGAATCATTTGCAGTCCAAACATAAATATCTTTGTTTAATAGTTTAGATGCTAAAATTAATTTTTTATTTACAACAGATTCTTCAACAGATAAAAAATCCACATCTAAAAATTCAACTTTAGGAAATCCAGTAAGAACTATATATCCAACTTTAAGTTTAGGACATTTTGATTTTACTTCTTTTAAAATATCATAGTTTGTAGATTGAACTATACATTCATCATAGAAATCATTCTTATCTAATATAGATAGAAATTTTTCTATAAAATCTTTTTCATTTCCATGAAGTTTAAGCTCTAAATTGAGTTTGATTTTACCTTTACTATACTTAAGCACTTCATCTAATGTACTTATTTCACCTTCAAAATTATCTTGATATAGCTTAATATTTTTAAGTTCTGACAATGTTAAATCAGATACATTTAAGTTTTCTTTTGCTAATCGTTTCAAGTTATTATCATGTATAACTACAATATTGCCATCTTTGCTTTGAAGCAAGTCAATTTCAGCATAATCTGCATTAGAATTTATAGCAGCATCTATGGATTCAATGGTATTTTCAACACCATATTTTATATATCCTCTATGGGCCATAACATCAAATGTATTAAGTTTATCATTTATTAGAAAAATGATTTGACTATCAACAACTATGGAAACTGTAAGCATTATGAGAATTGCAGGAAATATAAATAATGATAGAATTAAACTTTTATGTTTGACTACAAAGCTTTGTTTTTTATCTTTTTCTGTAAAAGTTATATTATCAATACATATATTTTCTTTATCACAGTGATCTAAATATAGTTTAGTTAAAGTATTAATTATTATTGGAGTAGTTATTGTCATTAATAAATAATATAGACTTAAGCAAATAATAAAAACAATTGTTGGAGCAAGTTTATGACTTAAATTCTTGTTGAAAATCCAAATGAAAAAACAAGCTATAAAAACTAAAATGAATGCAAGGATTACGAAACTTATTAAAAAAATTAATATTGAAAGTATTAACATTAGTAATGTTTTTAAATAGTTCTTTTTTACAATCTGGCTACTTCTTTTAGCTGCAACTTTAAAACTTTTGGCACCTTCTAAAAGTATTACATGTATGGAATATATCCATCTTATATTAAAATATAAAATTAATATTATTAATCCAAAATATAATAATGTACCTACAAATGTTTTTCTCAATTCACCAGATACAAACCTTGGAATAGATAATGAAGGAAGTACTGATGAACTAGCTCCAAAATTAAATAATGGAACAAGAAGTATTAAATATAATCCCATCTGTAAAGCACCTACTGCAAAAAGTGGTTTTATGTTAAAAAATGATTTTTTTAATGCCGAAACTAAGTTTATTTTCTTTTTTTTATTACTAAAATAAGAAATTATTATCAGAACTGAGAATTCAAGAAAAATAAAAATCATCATTATAGGACTAAGAACTAATAATGAAAGAAGACCATATTTACTAAGTGCAAACCTTAAAATCTCAGAATTGGTTAAACTATTAAAACCGGATAAGGATATTAATTTATTAAATATTAAAGAGACAAAGGGAATAAAAAGGCATATAGATAAAATTTTATAAATTGCTTCAAAAAGGAGATTTTCCCAATAAGCGAATTTTAGATTTTCGTATACGGTTGATAATGTATTTACTAAATAGCTATTTTTAAATTTATCGAATAATTTCATAAAAAAACCTCTTTGTTTGTATAAATTTTTAATAAGTATATATGTTATTTCATTATAAAAATAAAATAAATTTATCTTTATATTAAATATTAACAAAAATAATATATTTTACACTATTATAAATGTATTGTTATAAAAAATAAAATTTTATTATTTTAAAATCAAACATATACAAGAAATATTATATATAGGTTTGTTTTAGGTTATAGGGTTGCAAGTTCAAATTTTAAATAACATCTTTATCAAATGATATTATTAAGTTTACAGTTTATTTCTATTTTTACATTTAGAACCAATTTAAATTTTCCATTTTCAATTAAATTAATTAGAATTTTCAATTGAAACATGAATAACTTAAAGTTTCAATTTGTATTACTATATATTCACTTTAGATTTTTGAATATTTAAGTTTATTTTTATGAATTTATAAGTATTATTTATGAATATTGGCAAAATATATTTATAGAACTAATTATGTATATACAATTTAAAATTAAGTTATTTATGTTTTACGTGATAAGTCCTTAAAACACTATATAAAAAATTATTGATTATGATTAGGAAGAAGTAAAGGAGCTGTGAAGATGAAATTAACAAAGAAAGATGGAAGATTGGAAGAGTTTAATGAAGATAAAATAAAAATAAGCATTGAAAATGCATCAGATGATTCAGAGGGGATGTTAACAGAATCTGATGTAGATATAATAATTAATGATGTAATGAGTATACTAAATAATTTAAGACATGATGATGCTACATCAAGTTATGAGGTGAAGGGTGTTGTTATTAGCGTGCTTTCTAAAGATAGGTTTAAAAAAATAGCTGAAGAGTATGCAAAACATTAGTTTGAAAAGTATGTTAAAAAATAGATTTTTCAACACTATATATTTTTTTTTCACTTTATATTATAATAGAGTATGTTAATAAATAATTTTGAAAAGGTTGGTTATATGAAGAACGAATTTTATGATGCATTATTTGAATTTCCAACAGTGGCAGCTATAAAGGATGTAGATGGATTAGATTTTGCATTAAAATCTGATGTAAAAGTAGTTTTTGTATTATTTGGAGATATATGCAACATAGAAAATATTGTTAAACAAATTAAAGATAGTGATAAAATAGCAATAGTTCACATAGATTTAATTGATGGTTTAGCTAACAGAGATGTAGCAGTCAACTTTTTAAAAGTTAATACATTAGCAGATGGAGTTATAAGTACTAAAGCCAATATAATAAAGAAGGCTAAGGAAGTTGGATTTATAACGGTTCAAAGATGTTTTATACTAGATTCATTATCATTAGAAGCTAGTAAAAGATATATGAACTCTGGATATGCTGATGCAATTGAAATATTACCAGGAGTAATGCCGAAAATAATTAAAAAGATAGTTGATGAAGCTACGCTTCCTATTATTGCTGGAGGGCTTATAGAAGATAAGGAAGATATAATATTAGCACTTCAAGCGGGTGCAACTGCAGTGTCATCTACTAAAAAAGAGATATGGCTTGAATAAAGTTTATATAAATTAAATATTTTATGTAGTTAAGAGATTGAGAGAAAAGCTACAAAAACAAAACACCTTAAATTAGGAGGTGTGTTGTTTTTGTAGCTTTTATTATTAATTAATAAAGTAAATAGAGTTTAGAAATATATATATAAAGTTTTATGGAGGATTTAATTATGGAGAAGTATATTGTTGCATTAGATCAAGGAACAACGAGTTCGAGAGCTATTGTTTTTGATAGGGATCAAAATATTTTAGAGATAGCTCAAAAAGAAATAACACCTATATACCCTAAAAAAGGATGGGTTGAACAAGATCCAATGGAGATATTTGCATCTCAGTATGGAGTTTTAACAGAAGTCTTAGCAAAAACAGGACTTTTAGCTGAAAATATAGCAGCTATAGGAATTACAAATCAAAGGGAAACAACTGTTTTATGGGATAAAACAACAGGGAGACCTGTTTATAATGCCATAGGATGGCAGTGCAGAAGAACTGCTGATATATGTGACAAAATAAAGGAAGCTGGATTTGAAGATTATATAAAAGAAAATACAGGACTTGTAGTAGATGCTTATTTTTCAGCTACTAAAATAAAGTGGATACTTGATAACGTTGAAGGCGTAAGGGAAAAGGCTGAAAATGGAGATATTTTATTTGGAACTGTGGATACATGGCTTGTTTGGAAACTTACAAATGGAAAAGTTCATGTAACTGATTATACTAATGCATCAAGAACAATGCTTTTTAACATAAAAACATTGCAGTGGGATAAGAAACTTTTAGAGTTTTTAAATATTCCAGAAAGTATATTACCAGAGGTAAGAAATAGTAGTGAAGTTTATGGAAGAACAAATCTAGGTGGAAAAGGTGGAACTAGAGTTCCTATAGCAGGAATGGCGGGAGACCAACAAGCAGCTTTGTTTGGTCAAGCTTGCTTTGAAAAAGGTTCAGCTAAAAACACTTATGGAACAGGTTGTTTCTTACTTATGAATACTGGTGATGAAATGATAAAAAGTAAGAATGGATTAATCACAACAATAGCAATAGGAATTGATAATAAAGTTGAATATGCTCTAGAAGGTAGTGTTTTCATAGGTGGAGCAATTATTCAGTGGTTAAGAGATGAACTTAGAATAGTTAATGAAGCAAGTGATACTGAGTATTTTGCTAAAAAGGTACATGATAATGGTGGAGTTTATATAGTTCCAGCATTTACTGGGCTTGGTGCTCCTTATTGGGATATGTATGCAAGAGGAGCAATATTAGGACTAACAAGAGGAACTAATAGGAATCATATAATTAGGGCATCTCTTGAATCTATAGCATATCAAACTAAAGATGTTATAGATGCAATGGTTGAAGATACAGGAATGGATTTAAGAGAGTTAAAAGTAGATGGTGGAGCTAGTTCAAATGGATTTTTACTACAGTTCCAATCAGATATATTAGGGAAAAAAGTAAGAAGACCACTTATAAGAGAAACAACTGCGTTAGGAGCGGCTTATCTTGCTGGACTTGCAGTTGGCTTCTGGGAAAGTAAAGATGAAATCAAAGATAAGTGGAATATAGATACTGAATATAAATGCAACTTAGATGATGAAACAGCTGAAAAACTTTATAAAGGATGGAAGAAGGCTGTTGTAAGAGCTAAGGATTGGGAAGAAAAGGACTTATAGGGAGGAAAATAATAATTATGTATGATGTAGTTGTAATAGGAGCAGGAATAATAGGTGCGTCAGTAGCAAGAGAACTTTCAAGGTATGATTTAAAAGTAAAGGTGTTAGATAAAGAAAATGATGTAGCAAATGGAACAACTAAGGCTAATAGTGCTATAGTTCATGCTGGATATGACCCTTGTAATGGAACATTAATGGCAAAAGTAAATGTAAAAGGAAATGAAATGTTTGAGGATTTATGCAAAGAGTTAGACGTTCCTTTTAAAAGAAATGGTTCATTAGTAGTTGCATTTTCAGATGAAGAATTAGTAACTTTAAATGATTTATGTGAAAACGGTAAAAGAAATAATGTAAAAGGGTTAAAAGTTTTAAATAGAGAAGAAGTTTTAGAACTTGAGCCAAATTTAAATAAAAATTTAAAGGGAGCATTATATGCACCAACTGGAGGAATTGTAGGACCATGGGAATATACTATAGCTTTAATAGAAAATGCTATAACAAATGGTGTAGAGCTACAGTTAAACTCAAAAGTTACATCAATAGAAAAATGTGATGGGTCATATAAGATTCATGTAAATAATGAAGATGAGTTTATAGAAACAAAGTATATAGTAAATGCAGCAGGTGTTTATGCAGATAAAATACACAATATGGTTGGAAGTGCTGATTATGATATTTTCCCAAGAAGGGGACAATATTATGTAATGGATAAAAGTGAAGGAAATCTTGTTTCTAAAACTATATTCCAGTGTCCAAATAAATTAGGAAAAGGAGTATTAGTTACTCCAACAGTTCATGGAAACTTATTAGTAGGACCAGATGCTGAAGATATACAAGATAGAGAAGAAGTTGGAACAACAAAAGAAGCACTAGATTTTGTAAGAGAAAAAGGTGTTTTATCTGTTGAAGGAATATCATTTAGAGATAGTATAAGAAACTTCGCTGGATTAAGAGCTCAATCTACAAGACCAGATTTTATAATTGAAGAAGCTAAAGATGCAAAAGGATTTATTGATTTAGCAGGTATGAAGTCACCAGGATTGTCTTCAGCACCAGCTATAGCATTAGAAGCTATAGATATATTAAAAAATTGTGGATGTGAATTAAATAAAAAAGTAGATTTCAATGGTGAAAGAAAACAAGTTATATTCATGGAACTTACAACAGAAGAAAAAGCTAAGTTAATAAAAGAAAATCCAGCATACGGCAGAATAATATGCAGATGTGAAAATATAACTGAAGGTGAAATTATAGATAGCATAAGAAGACCTGCGGGAGCAACAACTGTGGATGGTGTTAAGAAAAGATGTAGACCAGGAATGGGAAGATGTCAAGGTGGGTTCTGTGGACCAAGAGTTCAAGAAATATTATCAAGGGAATTGAATAAGGACTTAAAAGAAATAGTACTTGATAAAAATAATTCATATATCTTAACACAAGAAACAAAAATAAAGTAAATTTTGAGCTTAGAACTTGTAATTAGATGTAGGAGACAAAATCAAAATTTATTATATTTAATTTTGATTTTAAGACCTATAAAACGTAGGAGGAGTAGAGAATGAATTATGATTTAGTTGTAATAGGTGGAGGCCCAGCAGGACTTGCAACAGCACTAGAAGCTTATAATAATGGAATAGAAAATATATTAATAATAGAGAGAGATAAAGAACTTGGTGGTATATTAGAGCAATGTATACACAATGGATTTGGACTTCATACTTTTAAAGAAGAGTTAACAGGCCCAGAATATGCTGAGAGATTTATAGAGATGCTTAAAGATACAAAGGTTAATGTTAAGCTAGATACAATGGTTTTAGAAATTACAGACAATAAAGAAATCCATGCAATAAACTCTGAGGAAGGATATATGATTATAAGTGCTAAAGCAATAGTGCTTTCTATGGGATGTAGAGAAAGAACTAGAGGTGCAATAGCAATTCCAGGAGATAGACCAGCTGGAATATTCACAGCAGGGGCAGCGCAAAGATATGTAAATATGGAAGGCTACATGGTGGGTAAAAATGTAGTTATATTAGGTTCTGGAGACATTGGTCTTATAATGGCAAGAAGAATGACTTTAGAAGGTGCTAAAGTTCATGCAGTTGTAGAACTTATGCCTTACTCAAATGGATTAAATAGAAATATAGTTCAATGCTTAAATGACTATGATATTCCACTATATCTTTCACATACAGTAACAGATGTAAAAGGTGATGGAAGACTCGAAAAGGTAGTTATATCTAAAGTTGATGAAAATAGAATGCCTATAAAAGGAACTGAAAAGGAATTTGATTGTGATACATTACTTCTTTCAGTAGGGTTAATTCCAGAAAATGAATTATCTAAGAAGGCTGGAATAGAAATTGATAAAAGAACTAATGGACCATTAGTTAATGAGTTAATGGAAACAAGCATAGATGGAGTTTTTGCTTGTGGTAATGTAGTTCATGTTCATGATTTAGTTGATTTTGTGACAGAAGAAAGTAGAAAAGCAGGTTTAAATGCAGCTAAATATATAAAAAATGAAGTTGAAAACAATGAAAACTATATATATTTAAAGAATGGAAATGGAATAACTTACACAGTTCCACAAAAGATTAGACTTGAAAATATAGATAAAGGAATAAATGTATTTATGAGAACTAATGCAGTAAGACATGATGTTTTTATAAAGGTTAAAGCAGGAGATAAAGAGTTATTAAGCTTTAAGAGACCACATATGGCACCAGCAGAAATGGAAAAAATAATGTTACCTAAAGTTAAACTTGAGGGAATAGATGTAAATGAGATAACAATTTCTGTTGAAGGGGAGGCATAATAAAATGATTAAAGAGTTAATCTGTATAGTATGTCCAAAGGGATGTCACTTAGAGATAGATGTAGATAATGATTATAAAGTTACAGGAAATGCATGTCCAAGGGGAGCAGAATATGGAGTAAAGGAATTAACAGCGCCAACTAGAGTAATAACATCAACTGTAAAAATAGATGGTGGAATTCATAGAAGACTTCCAGTAAAAACAAATGGAGCAATTCCTAAGGAACTAAACTTTAAATGTATGGAGCTTTTAAATGAAATTGAAGTTAAATCACCAGTTAAAGTTGGAGATATAATAATTAAAAATGTGTTAAACACAGGAATAGATTTAATAGCTACAAGAAATATGTAGTCTAAGTTAATTTGAAATTTTATAGGGTTATGAGTTTATAAAAATAAATTCATAATCCTATATTTACTTGGTGGAATTATAAGTATAGAATCATTCAATTTATTTGATTTTAAATAGTAGAATAAGATTTAAATTCCAATAAACTATAAAAAATTATAAAAATTTTTTCCAAATGTCACGAAAATGTCAAAAATAATTGATTATTGTTGAATATTAAGTTATTATTGAATATGTGACAATTTTAAATTTAATTAGCATTAAATTAGTATGTATGACCTAATTTATGCTTTATTTTTTTATAGATGGTTTATTTAAACATTATAAAACAATTTTATAATCAAATCGGGATTTAGAGGGTTCCAAGTTGGCTTAAACTATTCATTCAAAAACTTGGACACCCGAAATAGTGAGACATGCTCAAAGCTACTTTTAATTCAATAATGCATCTTATAAGTTAGAAGGATTTTAGGTTTATGTATAAATTTAAATAAGAGCTTGTCTATCTATACAAATAGTATTTTAAGGTATTTATAGGAGGAAGAGAATGGATAAGGATAACAATTCATACGTATTGGTACTTGGAATATCAATAATAGATATTTTAGGATTTTGCGGTAATAAATATAAACCGTCAGATTCAATACCAGGTAACATAAAAGTATCTTTCGGTGGTGTTTGTAGAAATATAGCAGAGAATTTAGCAAGAGTAGATGTTAATACTCAATTTATATCTGTTGTAGGCGACGACAAAAATGGTAAAGATATATTAGATCATTCTAAACAAATAGGATACTGTATGGAGAATTCACTAGTTCTAGAAAACAGCAGTACACCAACATACATGGCAATTTTAAATGAAGATGGCGAGATGATGTCAGCGGTAGTAGACATGGAGAGTGCCAATAAATTAGATGAGGAATTTATTAATTCTAAAGCAGACATAATTAGAAACTCTGAATATACAATTGTTGATTCAGATAATCCAAAATTATTAGAATACATATTAAAAAAATTTGAAGGGGAAACTAATTTTATATTAGATCCTATATCTTCAGCAAAGGCTGAAAGAATAAAACACTTAATACCATATTTTCATACTATAAAACCAAATAGATATGAAGCGGAAGCTTTATGTGGATTTAAAATAAAAAATATGGAAGATGCTAAAATGGCAGGAAAATGCCTACTTCAAAAAGGCGTAAAAAATGTATTTATAAGTTTAGATGCTGATGGCGTTTATTATTGCAACAATGAATGTTGTGGTCTTGTAAAAAGTGAACAAGTTAAAGTGAAAAATGTTACAGGTGCGGGAGATTCATTTGTTTCAGGAATAGCGTATGGATATATGCATAATCTTTCTATGGATGATATAGTTAAAACAGCAATAGCTATGTCTATTATAACTATAAGACATGAAGAAACTATAAATCCTAATATGAGTATAGAATTAGTACAAAAAACAATAGAAGAATTACAATGGAATTAAATTTATACATAAGAAAAGCAAGGCAAAACTAGAAATATAGTCTAGTTTTGCCTTGCTTTTTAATATGGTTTAAAGAATATTAAAAGAACAATATAAGCAAAATAAATTTAAATATTTTAACAAAAATTCATTGACATATTTAAGGGTAAAGGAGTATTATAATATTAACAATTGAACAATCGTTCATATGTTCAATTATGGAGGTGGGAAAATATGATGAAAAAGTTAAATCTCGAAAATTTGCATTGTGCAAATTGTGCTTCAAAAATAGAAAATAAACTTAAGAAGTTAGATAATATAAAAGATATTTCAGTTAATTTCATGAATAAAAATATGGTTTTTGAATTAGAGAATAACGATTTATATAATGAAACATTAGTTAATATAAAAAGTGTTGTAAAAAAAATAGAACCAGATGTAAATGTAGTAGAAGTAAAAACAAAGAAAATTTCTAATACAAATAAGCAAGGCAAAAATATAATAAGTGCTTCTTTTGTAAAGAATAAAAATATAGAACATCATCATGAGAGTTGTGGGTGTAATGGAGAACATCATAGCCATAATAACGAAGAATGTGGATGTGGAGAAGAACATTATCATTCTCATGAAGGCTGTGGATGTGGTGAAAAACATGATCATGATAGTGAAGCTTGCTGTTGTGGACATGACCATAATGAAAGTCATGAGCATAGTCATGATGGATGTTCATGTGGAATAGCACATGATGAAGTGTCCAGTATAAGCATAAAAGAAATAAAGAAAAATAAAGTTGAATTAGTATTAGAAGGCTTAGATTGTGCAAATTGTGCATCAAAAATAGAAAATAGGGTTAAAAATATTGTAGAGGTAAAAGAAGCAACATTAAACTTTATGAAT
The DNA here is from genome assembly GCF_056431285.1 of Clostridium amazonense. Lineage (NCBI taxonomy): Bacteria > Bacillati > Bacillota > Clostridia > Eubacteriales > Clostridiaceae > Clostridium > Clostridium amazonense. The sequence continues at coordinate 62,729 of NZ_JBWKMH010000006.1, forward strand.
AAGACTCTTATATATCAATATAATGATGAAAAAAATGTATCTAAGATAAATGATGAAATAAAAGCTATAGTTAAAAAGCTAGAACCAGATGTTAAAGTAATAGAAAAGAGTGAAGTTAAAGAGAAAAAAGAAGAAGTGAAAAGCAAAGGGAAAACTTCAATATATAAAGAAAATAGAAAAGAAATAAATAAAATAATAATAGCAGGAGTAATATTTGCAGTAGGACTTATAGGAAACTTTGATAATACAATAGAATTTGTAATATTCTTAGCTGCATATTTAATAATTGGTGGAGAAATTGTTTTAAGAGCAGTAAAAAATATTTTAAGAGGACAGGTTTTTGATGAAAATTTCTTAATGACAATTGCTACAATAGGTGCATTTGGAATTAAGGAATATCCAGAGGCAGTAGGAGTAATGCTTTTTTATCAAGTAGGAGAGTTATTTCAACATGTTGCAGTAAATAATTCAAGAAAATCAATTTCAAGTTTAATGGATATAAGACCTGATTTTGCAAATTTAAAAAGAGGAAATGAAATAGTTGTTGTATCACCAGAAGAAGTTTCAATAAATGAATTTATTGTAGTTAAACCAGGTGAAAAAGTTCCACTTGATGGAGTGGTAATAGATGGACATACAATGGTTGACACTTCAGCATTAACAGGAGAGTCAATGCCAAGGAGTATAGAAAATGGTGATGAAGTTTTAAGTGGATTTATAAATCAAAGTGGTGTTATAACAGTTAAAGTAACTAAAGATTTTGGAGAATCTACTGTATCAAAGATACTTGATTTAGTTCAAAATGCAAGTAATAGAAAAGCTAAAGCTGAAAACTTTATAACTAAATTTGCTAAGTATTATACACCAATAGTTGTAATATCAGCATTAGCATTAGCAATAATACCACCACTTGTAGTTCAAGGTGAGGTATTCAGTGATTGGCTTTATAGAGCATTAACATTCTTAGTTATATCTTGTCCTTGTGCATTAGTCATATCAATTCCATTAGGATTCTTTGGTGGAATTGGTGCAGCATCTAAGAATGGTATATTAATTAAAGGTAGTAACTACTTAGAAATATTAAAAGATATAGATACTGTTGTATTTGATAAAACTGGAACACTTACAAAAGGCAAGTTTAGTGTAACAGAAGTAAATACTTTTAGTGGATATGATAAAGAAGATTTATTAAAATATGCAGCATATGCTGAAAGTTTTTCTAATCACCCAATAGCATTATCAATAGTTAATGCTTATGGAAAAAATGTAGATAATTCTAAAATAGAAAAACATGAGGATATTGCAGGACACGGAATTATAGCACACGTTGAAGGTCGTGAAGTTATAGCTGGAAATCATAAAATGATGGTTAAAAGCAATATAGATTTTAAGGAAACAGATTCTGTTGGAACTGTTGTATATGTTGCTATTGATAAAATTTGTGTAGGTTCAATAGTTATTGAAGATACAGTTAAAGATGATGCAAAAGAAGCAATATCAAAACTTAAGAAAAATGGTGTTAGAAACACTGTGATGCTAACTGGAGATAATGAAAAAGTAGCATTAAAAGTAGCAAAAGAATTAAATTTAGATAAAGTTTATTATGAATTATTACCTCAAAACAAAGTAGAAAAACTAGAAGAAATAGATAGCAAAAAAGAGAAAAATAAAAAAGTTGCATTTGTTGGTGATGGAATAAATGATGCGCCAGTTCTTGCAAGAGCAGATATAGGAATAGCAATGGGTGGACTTGGTTCAGATGCGGCTATAGAAGCAGCTGATGTTGTTATAATGACAGATGAACCATCTAAAATAGCTACAGCTATTAATATATCAAGAAGAACAAGAAAAATAGTTATTCAGAATATAGTGTTTGCATTAGGAATAAAAATATTATTCTTAGTCCTAGCAGGAATGGGAGTTGCAACAATGTGGGAAGCTGTATTTGCAGACGTAGGAGTTTCAATAATAGCTATACTAAATGCAATGAGAGTTATGGGGTATAAAAAATATTAAGAATATCATATATAAAATGGCTAAATAGAGTATCTATTTAGCCATTTTAATTTTAGTTGTTTTTATGTAATTAAATTGTTATAAAATTATGGAATTTTATTGGTAATATAGAATCAGTAAAGAAATAAAGTGATTAATATAAAATTAAGTATTAATAAATGGGGGGAAATAATGAGGAAGAGAGTAATTTCAATTGGATTGGCATTAGTAATGGCAACAGGTATTACTACTATAGCATTTTCAAAGGAACAAATGAAAAATAGTAGTAATTTGCAAGTAAAAGAAGAAAACATAAAAGATGAAAAAATAGATAACTTTAAAAACATAAGAATAGCTGGAAGAGATAGATTTGAAACAGCTAATAAAATTGCAGATGAATTTTGTAAAACAAATAAAGATTTAGATATTAAGGATGGTATTTATAGTGACACAAAAATTAATAAGATAGATACAGTTATTTTAGTAAATGAGTTTAATCAATATGATGCAGTATGTGCAACTCCACTTTCTAGAGCATATAATGCACCAATTCTTTTAACACATGATGATAATTTACCAGAATCAACTAAAAATCAAATTAAAAAAATGAACATAAAAAAAGTTATAATTGTTGGTGGAGATGGAGTAGTAAAATCTAATATAGAAAAACAATTAAAGAAATATTGTAAAATAAATAAAGAAGATATAGAAAGATATGGTGGTAAAAATAAATATGAAACTTCATTTATAATTGCTCAAAATATTGAAAAAAAACTATCAGAGGATACAGGAAATAAATTAAAATCCATGTTTTTATTTGATGGTGACCAATGGCAACAAGCTATGATAGCAGCACCAATTGCAGCACAAAATTATGTACCTATATTATTAGTTCCAAAAACCATTGAACCAATAAAAGATTTGAAAATTAAAGAATGGTGTAGTGATGTTGGATTAAATGAAATAAATTGTAGGTATTATGGCAATAGAAGTTTAGGAGAAATGTCAAATAATATTCTTAAGGAACTTATTCCAATGAAAACACAATGTGACAATTTTGAAATTGATGGGGGAAATTGGAATAGTACTTATGTTAATCAAATTGGAATCTTAGATGATTTATGGGAGAATGAGTATTTAGATTTATCCGATAAACTAGTATTAGCAAATGGAAATAATTTTGAAGATAGTTTAGTGGTAGGCCCTTTAGTTGCTAAATTGAAATCATATATTATATTATGTGAACCATATGTTCACGGAACAATTGAAGAAGAATATGAATATGAATTAAAGAAGACTATGGAACAAGGAAACGTTTTAGAGGAAGATATAAAGGATATCAATAAACTTATAGATTTAATTACAAAAGACTTATGCAAAAATGTAAAGAAGACTTATTATGTAGGTAATGAAATTAATCTACCATATGACGCTAAACATATGATTGAAGACTAATTTTATAAATAAAAAATACCTCTTATGTAAAATTAAATTTTAATCTATAAAATTAGTTTTACACTAGAGGTATTTTTATAATTAATAAATTTTAATTCATAATACAATCATTAAATTATAGCCAACTGTTAAATTTTTTTATATATAATGTTTTTACAAATTGTGTTACTATGCAGTAAAAGAATAAAATACCTATAAGCCATGGAAAATAAGATAATGGTAAAGGTTGCAATCCTATTGAAGCACCAAAGCTTGTAAATGGAATATAGATGCCAGATATCATTATAAAGACTGTTAATAAAAGAACAGGAGTTGTAGCTCTACTTTGAATAAATGGTATTTTTTTAGTCCTAATCATATGCACTATAAGTGTTTGTGATAGTAGCCCCTCAACAAACCAGCCTGATTGGAATAAAGATTGCATTTCTGGAACATTTGCCTTAAATACAAACCACATAACAAGGAAAGTAGTTATATCAAATATAGAACTTATTGGTCCTACAAATATCATAAATCTTCCTATGTCATCTGCATTCCATTTTTTCGGTGTTCTTAAATATTCTTTATCCATAGTGTCCCATGGAATAGCTATTTGAGAAATATCATAGAAAAGATTTTGTAATAAAAGGTGTATAGGAAGCATAGGCAAAAATGGTAAAAATGCACTTGCAACTAATACACTAAATACATTACCTAAGTTTGAGCTTGCAGTCATTTTTATATATTTTATTATATTACCAAAGATTTTTCTGCCTTCTATAACACCTTCTTCTAAAACCATTAAACTTTTTTCAAGCAAGATTATATCAGCAGATTCTTTTGCTATATCCACAGCAGTATCAACAGATATACCAACATCTGACTGACGAAGAGCTGCAGCATCATTAATACCATCACCCATATAACCAACAGTATGACCTTTATCTTGAAGTATTTTAATTATTCGTGATTTTTGAAGAGGTGAAAGCTTAGCAAAAATATTAGTGGTGTCTACTATAGAAGATAATTTTTCATCACTCATATTATCTAATTCTGTACCAAGAACTACGTTACTAACTTCTAGACCAACTTGTGAACATATTTTTTTAGTTACTGAATCATTATCACCTGTTAATACTTTTACTTCTACACCATTATTGTGTAATGCTTTTATTGCAGCTGTTGCAGATTCTTTTGGTGGATCTAAAAATCCAATATAACCCATAAGAACCATGTCACTTTCATCACTTACGCTAAAGTTACTTTCATCTGGAATGTTATTTTTCTGTGCAACTGCAATAACTCTCATACCATCACTGTTTAGTTTTTCTACCATACTTAGAACTTTGTTTTTTATTTTATCAGTAAGTTCCACAACCTCACCTTTATATTCAGCATAGGAACAACTTGCAAGCATCTCCTCAACAGCACCCTTTGTTATAAGTTGTCTTTTTCCTTCATGGTTTTTTAAAACTACAGACATTCTTCTTCTAGAAAAATCAAATGGGATTTCATCTACTTTTATATAATCTTTTTCAAGTTTATTAAATCCATTAGTTAGTCCATGTTCTAAAATTGCAACATCCATTAAATTACGTAAACCTGTTTGATAAAAACTATTTAAATAACCATGTCGTAAAACTCTTAAATCCTCTTCACCATGTATATTTAAATGTCTTTCAACAACTATTTTATCGCAAGTTAAGGTACCTGTTTTATCAGTACATAATACATCCATTGCTCCAAAATTTTGTATGGCATCAAGTTTCTTTACTACAGTTTTATGTTTTGCCATAACAACAGCACCTTTTGCAAGGTTGGTTGTAACAATCATTGGGAGCATCTCAGGAGTAAGACCTACAGCAATTGAGATTGCAAAAATTAGTGCTTCTAACCAATCTCCTTTTGTAAATCCATTTATAAAAAAGACTATAGGAACCATTATAAGCATAAATTTTATAAGTAATACACTTACACTATTTACTCCCTTTTCAAAACTAGTTTGAGATTTAGTTCCTGACAAAGTTAATGCCATTGAACCCAAGTAAGTGTCGTTTCCAGTGGCTACAACAACAGCTATTGCACTTCCACTTATAATATTAGTACCTAATAAACACATATTATCAAGGTCAGTAACAGTTAAATCTTTAGTATCATTTTTTACTGTTGCATATTTCTCCACAGGTTCAGACTCACCAGTTAAAGAAGATTGACTAATAAATAAGTCTTTGCTAGTTATTAGCCTTACATCAGCAGGTATCATATCTCCAGCTGCAAGATATACTATATCTCCAGGCACTATGTCTGTCATGTTTATTTCTTTAACTCCAGATTCGCTTCGACATACAGCAGCAGTTGTTTTTACTAGTGCTTTTAATTGTTGAGCAGCTTTCCCAGATTTGAATTCTTGGAAAAACTGTAGAAGGCCACTTAGTGTTACCATTATTGTTATAACAGCTACAGTTGTAAAATTCCTTTCTGATGAAGGGACAAGTATAACATCTGTAATTAAGGATACTATAGCAAGTACTATTAACACTAAAATAAAAGGATTAATAAAAACTTTAAGTAGTTGAATATACCATGGTGATGGTTTTTCATGGGAAAGTTCATTTAACCCATAAATTTCAGATCTTTTTTCCACTTCTTCTTTAGATAGTCCTTTAAATCCTGTATCTAGACTTTTATAAATTTTGTCTAAATCCATTTTACTAAAATCAAAAATTTTATTTGTGGAGTAATTTGCATTACTTTGTGTGTTCACTTTTCTTCTTCTTATCATAATTCACACCTCCAAATTCTTAAAAAAGGCAATAGAAAATTAAAGGTTAATAAATACATTTTTTAAAAACCTAATGTAATATTTCTATATAGTTTTAGTATTTTTTATATTTATAATACTTGTGAATTGATATTAGTAAAGAAACAGTGAAGATTATATAGATGTGATTCTATTAAATGTATTTACTTTATAACATGAAATTTTATAAGATAAGGCCACATTCTAATTAGTTAAAAAGACTGGATGTGACTAAATAATATATTAAATTTTTGTCATAAAGATGTGAATCTTCACTGTCTAAACTACTACCGCCAACTTCCATTCTTTTTCACCTCCAATATTTTTAAAAATAAAACAAAAAAACTTCGTTAACTTGAACGTAACGAAGGCATATAACAACACTTTCTCGTTCAAGTTTTGGCTCTGCAAGGCAATGAAGTTGCATTAGGTTAAGCCTTCTTTGTTCGGCAAAACCTGCTGACCAGTTCAGAATGTTTCCATACTTTTACGGCAGCAACCCGTATCCTTGTAGTAACCTCACCTACCGAGGTAATATTTATTTATATAAAAAGTATAGCTTTATTTATTTTATATGTCAATCTGAAATTTTTAACAAATTCTAAAATCATCAATATTTTAAAATATCTTAATTAGAATGTTATAGTTATAATAAATTAAACAAAGGCTATATAAATATTATATTTAAAATTGAAAAAAATGTTAAAAAGTTAATAAACAAATTTTAATATATAGTTAGAAAGAGGTATTTGAAATTAATTTATAAAATTTGGATTTCAAATACCTCATGATAAATTATAGATTTTTTAATGAGTCTATAAATACTTTGTTAAATTCATTTAAATTTATTATGCTAGAAGGCATATTAATTTCTTTACCATGTGAATTTATTTTAAGAAGTCCTTTAGATAAGTCACTTATAGAACTTTTTATAGAAATTATTTCATTTTTAAATAATTTAGGATTAGTTATGTATATTGCAGCTGCAACATCCCAGTTACAAAATCCTTTAAATCCAGTTATGGATTCATTTCTTTCACACCATGGCAAAATTTTGTCATATATATAGTTAAGAACTTCAGATTCACTATTTTTAAATTCTTCAAGTTCATTGTGAGAAAATAGTGCTTCCATAGTTGTATGTCCATTTAAAATAGAAATTTTTGCATTAGAATTTATAACATTATATGTGGCTTCGGCATCACATGAAAAGTTCAATTCATTTATAAGCTGACCATCTACAATAAGGGGCTTAGTTATGCCTCCCATTAATACAATTTCTTTTACGTTATCAAAGAAATCATTGTCATAAAGGTATGCACCATAAATATTAGTTAGTGCGCCTGTTGCTAGTACTATTATTTCATGGGGATTCTTTTTAATAGTAGTAGCTAAAAATTTGCTAGCTTCACTAATTCGATTATTTTTATCTTCAGTACCTTTATAAGGGTTTAGATTTAAATTTAAATCCTTTATTAAATCTAATGTAGTTGAATAAACAACATCTAAAGAATTATTTCCATAGGTTAATGTTAAACCTTCAAGACTAATATCTTTTCTACCTAGTAAATATAAAAGCGTAAGCCCATCATCTACATCACAATTAGGAAATCCCATAGTGTTATCACAATCAAAAATTATTTTTTTCATATATAATCTCCATTTCCCGATTTTAATTTTCAATTTGCTTTTTAGCAAGTAGCTTTTTCTTAAAGAATAATGATAATGCAAAAAGAAGAACTAATAGGAGAATAGCTATTAAAAACTCTGGCGATTTAAAATCCAGTGATTTATCTCCTAAATTTGAGAAAATAACTACTCCAGGAATGATACCTATAGCAGTTGCAGCTAGAAAATTTTTGTATTTTATTCCGGATAATCCAGAGCCATAGCTTATAATATCAAATGGAACTAATGGAATTAATCTTAAAATCAAAACAGAGTAAAATTCCCTATGTCCCTTTGATAGAAAATCAAGTTTATGTTTATTTTTAGTAAGTTTTAATATAACATCTTTACCTAAGTAATATGCAATAAAATAAGCTAAACTTCCACCTATTAATGCACCAATCATAGTGTATATTGTACCTTTAACAAGACCAAATGCCATTCCACTAGCAATAGCAAGAACTGAGTCAGGAAAAAATGTTAGTGGTACAAGTGCAAAAAGAATTATGTAAATTATAGGAGCAATACGGCCAAAAGAGTTTATAAAAACTTTTATTTGTTCAGGTGAACAATTTCTTAGAAACTCAGTATTTTTACATAACAACATAATAACTATGATTAAAAAAATAATAAACAAAATTTTATTTAAAGTACTTTTTTTCATTAAATAATCACTTCCTAACAAGTTTCTTAAATTTAGAAGCTACGGTGTATCTATTTTGCCAATTAGAAATAGTTGACATATTTAAACTATCTCTATTCTTTAGTGTTTCATTAGATTCAAATATTAACTCCAATATGTGATAAGCTGTTTTAGCTGAATTATTGACTGTACCAAGACAACCACCACAATAAGTCACAACTCGTTTAGATTTTAATTGATTCAAGGAGTTAACTTTTATCTTGTTAGAAAGATTAGGGTTGCTTAAATGAACAAGACCACCAAGACCACAACAAGTATTGGAAACTTTAGGATTATCAAATTTATATCCAAGACGACACATTATATAACGAATACCATCCTGTATTTCATTATAATCAAGTCCTTGGCATGAATCTTTTATAGAAAACTCTAACTCTGAATCTTTACCTTTCAAAATTTCAGACTTCGGAATATCAAATTCTTTAAATAAAGCCCATAAAGAAGTAATTTTGAGTTCAGGAGCTTCTTGTTTTAATATTTTAAAGCAAGATTGGCAAGCTGTAATAATTTCAATGTCTCCATTATTAAATTTTTTTAATTCTTCAACAAAAGAATGAAATTTTTTATTAAATAAAGCTCTTTTCCCTAAATCAAGAGTTGGTTTATTGCAGCAATTAAGTATCAAACCTAAGTTATCTATATGTTCACTTAAATATTTATAAGTTTTTAAAGATAAATCATTTCCATAACCATTAAGGGAGCAACCAGGCATAAAAAATATTTTAGTTTTAACATTTCCTAAAATACCCGTAAAAACTTTTTTATTACTGAAATATTGGTGAAATTCCATAATTTTAGCATTGTTTATAGGAGGTATACCTTTGTTTTTAGTTGTTATTTCCTCTCTAAGACTTTGAAAAACATCACCCATATTTATATCTTTGGGGCATTCACGTTTACAACAACCGCATAAACTGCAATAATAAGGCATTATTTCATTAATTTTTTTTGTCTCATTTAGATCGTTTAAAAAGTCTTTTGGAGAGTTACAGTATTCTTGAAGAAAAATACAACTTTTAACACACTTTTTACAGTTAATACAATCATTTTTGTACTTTTTGAATATAGGTAAATCTATGGTTTTAGTAACTTCAAAGTTATTATTCATATTTTATCCTTTCTTCTAAATTTAAGCTTTTAGCAAATTTAAATGTGTAACCTAAATTAGTATCACATTCAATATATTTAATTAAATCACTAATAGTATCAATATCATTTAATTCAGTGGTTAGTTCATAAGTTTTATTAAAAAAACTTATAGTTTCTATTGTATTTTCAAAAACCGTATCATGGCCCCAATTCATAGGAGATGTGAGTAAATCATCAATTGGATTAGAGCATCCAATTAAATAATAGCCACCATCTAAAGTTGGAGCCAGTACAATATCATTACTATTTAATATTTTAAATCCATCAAAGATGATAGTACTATCTATATTAGGGATGTCAGAGCCAGTTAAAATTACTTTTTCATAACCCTTAGATAATAATAAATTTATGGAATTATTCATTTTTTCTCCAAGTGATTGCCCTTCTTGAGGAAAGGAGCTAATAAAGTTTGGACATAAATTAAGAAGTTCTGAAGGATTTCCATCATTAGAGTAACTTAAAAAAACATCTACATTTTCTTTTAGATTTTCACTCATAAGAAACAAATCTAAAAGAAACATTTTATGAATATTAGAGCATTCATCTCCAGTTAAATAAGGCATTAATCTAGTTTTAGTTTTGCCACTTACGGGAACTCGTGAAAAAATTATGTAAGCATTTTTTTTCATAAATAATCTCCTGTTTCTATATTTTAAAATCAATATACTCTTTTAATAAATTATTTATAAACTCTTTATTAAGATATTGCTGAATTTTATTGAAAATCTCATCATTTCTTATTAATTTCTCTTCAGTTTGATATTTTACAAGTGCCATAGCACACCAACTTAAAGCTCTAAGATATAGATAAGGATTGTAAAGATTTATAGACTCTTTTATATCCTTAAAATTAAAATTTGTTTTATTACAATAAAGCTTTAAAAAGTCATCTTTATCTTTAGTATTTATTAAATGGTTACTTCTCCAAAGTGTTGTAGTATCAGCTAAAAATTGAGTTAAATCCTGACATGGATGACTTATAACAGGTTTTTCCCAATCTATTAAATAGCTATTTTCTCCAATTATAAAGTTATGTGAATTTACTTCTGTATTGTTAAGTACTAATAAATCATTATTAATAAAGTATTTTTCAAGGAATTTATTTTTTTCACACCAATTTAGGTAATTATGAAAAAATCTTTTTAAATCTAAGTTAGGAATTGGGCTGTTAAAGAAATCTTTTAAAAGTCAAGAACTTTCATTTATCCTATCGCTCATTATATTAGTTTCAACTATAAGACCTGAATTTTTAGGCATATTTAGTGTATGTATTTTACTAAATATGCAAGCTGCTTTATGAAGATCTGTAGAATAATTTAAAGGAACTCCATTTAAAAATTCCATGATAAGTATTCCAAAATCAAAGGATTCTTTAGTACCATCTACATATAATGGTCTAGGAGTTACAGTAGATTCTTTTAATATTTTTAAAGCGTTAAATTCATATTCTATTTGATTATCAAGGTTAAGTTGACTAGCTGTATTTATTCTAAAAACGTATTTATTTTTGCTATCTTCAATTTTGTAATTAATATTGTATTCACCTTGAGCTAAAAATGAAATATTAAAATTTTCTTCTAAATTTAATTTTTTATATAAGTTATTACTTAAAAGATAGTTTCTTATTTTAAAATCTAAATTTTCCATTATAAGTTCTCCAGTTATCTTATATTTTTATATATTTTAGCTAATTTTTCAGGGGGAGTTCCAAGCATATATAATATTTTAATTTTATGCATCATAAGGTGAGTTTTTACTGTTCCACCAGCTTTAAAACGTCTAGCTGATGTTCCTATTGGTGTTTTTAAAACTTTAGTTTTGCCCAGCATTTTTAATCTGGTAGAAAACTCCCAATCTTCCATTAAATCCATATGTTTAAAGCCATTCATTTTTTCAAAAATATCTCTTCTTATAAATAAACCTTGGTCACCAAAAATTAACTTTAAATACTTTGCTCTAATGTTTGAAGTATAAGAGATATATTTTAAGAATGGAGTTGTATAATCATAAAACATTAGGGAAAAACAGCCTCCAATATAACCTTCATTTATTGTCATATAAATTTCATCAAGACTATTTGATGAAATTTTTGAATCACAATGTAAAAACCACAGTATATCACCATTTGAATGCTTAACACCATAATTTAATTGATTAGACCTTCCTCGTGGAGAGTCTAAAACAGTAGCATATTTAGATGCTATTAACTTGGTTTTATCTGTACTACCACCATCTACTATTAAAATTTCTTTATCCAATTTTATTTCTTTAAGAGATTTTAATAATGGCTCAATATTTTTTTCTTCATTTAATGTAGGAATTATAATTGAAATCATAAAAAAACCTCCTCATATTTCAATGCAATTATAACATAATGACCGTTGATAAAAGATAATGATTGTCACTTAAAGATATTTAAAATATCAATAGATATAGAATTTCTATTTTCTTTTCAAATAATGCTTAAATAATTATAAAATATGTTGTTTAAAGTATAAAAAGTTGTAAAATTAAGAGGTAATATGGGTTATACATGTTAAAGATGGAGGGAATTAAAAATGTTAAGAAGAAATACAAAAATAATTTCATTAATATGTGCGACTATCTTATCAGTTTCACTACTAGCAGGATGTTCATCATCAAATGAAAAGAGTGAAAATACAAGCTCAAATGCAAAAGTAGAAGAAAAAGTTGATGATAGCAAAGAGAAAAAAGATACAAACGAGAAATATGTAAATGAAGAATACATAGTAAGTATAGATTGGTTAAAAGAAAATTTAGATAGTGATAAAGTTATAATAGTAGATACTAGAGATAATAAAGATTATAAAAAAGGACATATAAAGAATGCTATAAATGTAACATGGCAAGATTTATCCAATATGGAAGGCAAAGGCGGAGATGAAAAGTGGGCAACTTTATTAGAAAAAGATGCACTTTCTGCTAAGTTATCTGAACTTGGACTATCTAAAGATAAGACAATAGTTTTATATACAAGTAAAAATGGTTGGGGTGAAGATGGAAGAGTGGAATGGTCACTTAAATCAGCTGGATACAATGACGTTAAAATGCTAAATGGTGGAATAGATTTATGGGAAAGCGAAAAACTTGAAACATCTAAAGACGATGTGCCATTTAAAAAAGCGGAAGTAAAAGTTGATAAAATTGATGAAAGTTTAAATATAACAACTGATGAATTAAAAGGTAAAGTAGATAAAATTAAAGTAATAGATACAAGAGAAAAAGATGAATATGAAGGTGCAACAAAATATGGTGAAGCTAGGGGAGGACATATTCCTGGAGCTATAAACATAACATTTAACACTTTATATAATGAAGATGGAACTTTAAAATCACAAAGTGAAATAGAAAAAATTATGACTGATAATGGAATTAAAAAAGATGATGAAATAGTAACATATTGCACATCAGGTATACGTTCAGGTCATATGGCTATGGTTTTAAAATTAGCAGGATATGAAAATGTTAAAAATTATGATCAATCATATATAAGATGGGCTGCAATAAATGACTTAAAAGTTGAAAAATAGAGATACTAAGGCATATGGATTTATAATTCATGTGCCTTTTTTATTATATATAATGATAATTCTAGAGTAAAAAAATAGTTCTATTCTTATATGATTTAAAATATTAATAGATAAATTTTATTAATTAAAAAAACAAATAATCATTTATTTATTGGTACAAATAAATGATAATGAATCAATAGAAAAATGCAATAAATTAATTTTTACTAAGGAGGGCTTATTTTGAATAAAACATTAAAACTAATGATAACGGCTTTAACTTTAACTGTTTCTATGGGGGTATTTACAGCGTGTGGAAACAATTCTGGAGTTAAAGAAAATGAAGAAAAAGATGTAAGTACAAAAACAATAACTACAGATGAACTTTCAAAAAATATTAAAGATGAAAATTGGGTTGTTGTTGATACAAGAGAAAATGATGCATTTAATGGATGGAAATTAGATGGTGTTAAGAGAGGTGGTCATATAGAAGGGGCTACAGATTTTTCAGCAGCGTGGTTGGATGTAGATGCTGAAAATAAGGAAGAAAGATTAGAAAAAGATTTAAAAGATAGAGGAATATCTAAAGAGAAAAATATAGTTCTTTATGATGCAAATGGAAAAGATGCAAGTGAAGTAGCTAATTATTTATCAGAAAAAGGATATGAAAACTTATATACATATGATGTTAAAGAATGGACTGAAGATGATAAAAATGCTATGAAATCATATGAAAACTATGAAATGTTAGTACCAGTATCATGGGTAAAAGATTTAATAGATGGAAATAAACCAGAAGGTTATAGTGGAAAAGAATTTAAAATTTTTGAAGTTTCTTGGGGTGAAGAAAAAGATTCACCAGACTATCTAAAAAAAGGGCATATAAAAGGTGCAGTACATATTAATACAGATGAAGTAGAAGAAGGTCCAGTTTGGAATAGACTTTCAGATGAAAAACTTAAAGCCTTTGCAAAAGCTAATGGAATAACTGTTGATACAACAGTAGTCTTATATGGTGAAGATACAACGCCAGCGGCAAGAGTAGCTACTATACTAAAATATCTAGGAGTAAAAGAGGTTAGATTAATTAATGGTGGTACTCAAAAATGGATAGATGCTGGATATGAACTAGAAAAAGAATCTAATCCTAAGCAATCAGTAAGTGATTTTGGAGCAGAAGTTCCAGTAAACAAAGATTATATTATTGATTTAGATGAAGTTAAGAAAATATACAAGGATAAGTCTACCACAACATTAGTGGATGTAAGAAATTGGGATGAATATATAGGAAAAATTTCTGGTTATGATTATATAAAAACAACAGGACGTATTGAAGGTGCATTATGGGGTCATGCAGGAACTAAAGCTGGTATGGATCAATATAGAAATATAGATAATACAATGCTTAATGAAGATCAAATACTTAAAATGTGGAGCGATTATGGAATAACACCAGATAAAAAATTAGTTTTCTATTGTGGAACAGGATGGAGAGCTGCAGAAGCATTATATTATGCAGATGTAATGGGAATAAAAGACATAACATTGTATGATGGTGGTTGGAATGAATGGAGTGGAAACACAGGAAATCCAGCAAATCCAATAGAAAAGGGAGAGCCAAAAAAATAATAGAAGAGCTGAAATGATATGAAAATAAAAAATGTTTTTAAATGGTTACTTACAAGTATTCAAATTTGTTTAATTATAATTACAGGAGTGATATATTACTTATCAAATAAAAAAATGGGATTAAAAAGATCATTAATGTTTAGAAATATTAATTGGAATAACCAAAATTTTGATAGATATATGACTTTTAGTTTAATAATTATACTATTGATATTTATAATTTTAACTATAATTAATTTTATGAAAAAGCAAGAATTAAAATGGAGTTTAACTTTTAGTGTAATATCTATAATGTGCATTATATTTGCAATAGTAGTTAAATCAGAAGTGATATTGTCGTATTATGTTTTATTAATATGTATGAATATATGCTTAATTATAGAAATAATAAAATTAAATTTTAAAAAATAGCAAAAAAGTATTTAAATAACACAAAAATAGATGTAAAATATGTAATATGATTTTTCATCTATTTTCTATTTTAGGAACAATATAAATACAATTATTTAATAAAATGTAAATTTATGTTTAACTCAACTTAATAAATCAACTATATTATGAAATAAAGTTTAAAATGTATATAATATGTTAATTTATTAGGAGGGATTAAATGAAGAAAAAAATCCAAAAATGTGAAACAAGAAGGGTTACAATTGATGCTTTGATGATGGTATATATATCAATATTTATAGCAGGTTTAATTTTGATATTTGCAATAATAAGTATAATGGTATATGCAGCTTTTACTAGTTAACATAAAATGGTATTTGATAGTTTATTATTAAGTATCATAATTTAAATTTAATAGAGATTAACATTCAAGATTATAGGGCTTATTTAAAATTTTATTCTAGATATTATTTGAGTATTAAGTGAATCTAAATTTTTTAATTAAATATTTAGAAGTTTAAAGTTAGAATAAAATTTTATATATAAGGTTAAAATACTTAGGACAAAATTAAATAATTTTAATATTTAATTAAGCTTAGGAGGAAAGACTATGAAGCCAGTAGTAGAAGAAACTTGTATTAGCTGTGGATTATGTGTAGGCACTTGTCCAGAAGTGTTTCAATTTGGCGATGATGGAAAATCTCATGCAATAGTAGATTCAGTGCCTGAAGAGCATGAATCAGCAGCAGAAGAAGCAAGAGATGGTTGCCCAGTAGCAGCTATATCATTAGATTAAAAAATTTTAATATATTAAGAAAAACAAAGGAGGAATTTTAATTATGAAAGCAGTAGTAAATAAAGATGAATGTATAAGTTGTGGATTATGCCCATCAACATGTCCAGAGGTTTTTGAATTTGGTGATGACGGTAAAGCAGAAGCAATAGTAGATACTGTACCTAAAGAATGTGAATCAGCAGCAGAAGAAGCAGCAGAAGGTTGCCCAACAAGTGCAATATCTATAGATAAATAATTAGAATTGAAATCTTATACAATAAAGAAAGGAAGTTAAATTAACTTCCTTTCTTTATTATATAAAGGTTATTTAGAAATTAAATTATAATATTTTATGTATATAGGAGTTTAATTTTATGAAGGATATAAATGTTATAAATAAAATTGTAGAAAATCATAAATTTGAATCATTAGAAGAAATAAATTTTAATTTTGTAGAGTATAGGAATTGCAAATTTATAGGGTTGGATTTTAAAAGTATATCCTTTGAAAATGTTGTATTTAACAATTGTGAATTTAGACATTGCTTATTAGAAAATTGCAATATAGTTAATAAATCTATATGTGCATTTTACTATTGTAATCTGATTAATATAAGTTCAAGAAAATGTAATTTTAAAAATATAATTATTAAGAGAACGTCATTTAAATCTGTAGAGTTTAAAGATTGTTTTTTAGGTCAATGCAATTTAATTAAGAACTCATATATAAACGTTAAGTTTATAGATAATTGTAATTTAAGTAATTGTATTATTAAAGGTTGTAGTAAAGAATTTGATATGCAATTCATAAATGATAGTGATACATGTAAATTAAATTTGGGGTCTTATATAGGTGGGTTTAGATATAAGCATAGCATAAAAGTAGATGATGATTTTTATATAAATATATGCAATACATACTTAGCTTTTGCAAATCAATATTTAAAAAATGATTTGCAAGATAAATATGGTTTTTGTTTTTATGAAAGCAAGAAAGCGTTACACAGAACGTTAAAAGGATATTCTAAGTTAAAATCAACATTATCATATTACATATGTGGCTATGGAGAAAAGCCATTTAGAACATTTACAGTATCACTTTTTATAGTATTATTTTGTGCATTTATATATATTTTTGCTGGAATTGAAACATCTAGTGGAATGATTAAATATAGTTTAAATATGAACTCTATTTTAAATTTAATGTTTATTAAGGATTTTTTTTATTGTTTTAATTTTAGTTTAGTTACATTTGCTACAGTTGGATATGGAAATGTAATACCAATAGGAGTAATTAGTAATATTGTTTCAGACTTAGAAATTACGTTAGGGGTATTAATGGTTGGAATATGGACTTCTACAATAGTTAGAAAAATGACTAGATAAATTAATAAAAAATATTATAATTATAGTAATGATATAATAAAAGTTATCAAAAAATAATTAGTTTACAATATTTACTGATATAAAAAACAAAATAAATTTTATAAAATATATATAAATGATAAAAAAGGGGGGTGGAGTTATGATTTCAAAGAAGCAAAAGCAAATTATAAATTATAAATTTAATGGCGCATTGATAATTAAAGGTGAAGAGAACACAGGAAAAACAACAACGGCTATAAATAGAGCAATATATTTAAAAGATAATTATTGTTTATATGAAAATGATAATATTCTTGTTATAGTTGATAGTTATGAAGAAAAGAAAAATGCATTAGAGATATACAATAGAAGTGATGATTTGCAAGAAAGTATTAGTTTATTTTCATATATAAAACATAGCCTAGATATAAAAACCATTGATGAAATTTTTGAAGAAATACAGTTAAATTTACATTTTAAAATTGCTAGTGAAAAAATCAAGTACAATATATTAGAGAAAAGCATAGATAAATATAAAAAAGAACGAAAACGTGCAAAGATATTAAATAAGTGTTATATTGAATTTCTTTTAAAGGAATTTGAGTACATAAAGAGTAATAGAATAAACTCAATAGATGAATATAAAAATTTTACTCGAAGAGGTAGAAAATCTAAAGAAGTCAATGCACCTAAAAGTTTACCTAAGAATTCTTCTATAAGAGATTGCATTTATAAATTAATGGATATATATTATGAGAGTTTATTTAGAGAAAAATATATTGATGAAGTTGTAATGGAAGAAGAAATGTTAAAATACATTCAAAATTCACCTTATCAAAGGTATAATCATTTAATAATTGATAATCTAAATAACTTTTCTAAATTACAATTCAGTATAATAAAAGGATTTATAAATAGAAAAGAGTATTCTAATATAGTAGTTACATTAAATCCAAAGGGTAAAAAGGTTGAGAATTCACTAGGAATTCAAGGAATAAAGATAAAAGAATTATTTTTAGATGTAAATAAGATTAAAACGTATATATTAAAAGAAAAATTTGAAAAAGATATATTTTTAGATAAAAAAGAAGTATTAAAGGTTAAAGACAAAGAGGAAGTTATGGAGAGTTATAAGTTTTTAGATATTAGGCATAATTTAGATTTTGAATTTTCAATAGATACAACAAGTGAGGATGAATTTATATTAGATCCAAATGGAAGTGGAGAGATTATTCATGATGATGAACTTGTATCTATCCCAATATATAATGATATAGCTGCAGGGGAACCGATTATGATTAATGATACTTGTGAGGGTACAGTAAGTCTTCCACAATATTGGTTAAAAGGTGCTAAAGGTTCATTTATATTAAAAGTAAAAGGTGATAGTATGATAAATGCCAATATAAATGATAAAGATTTTGTTATTATAAGAAAGCAATATAATGCAAATAACAATGATATTGTAGCGGTGGATTTAGATGGAAGTGCAACACTGAAAAGATTAAGCATAAAAGAGGACAAGATACTATTAGTCCCAGAAAATAATAAATATGATCCTATTGAAGTAAAAGATGAAAATGCTATGATAATAGGAAAAGCTATAGGCATCATAAAAAGAAATGACTAAAATTTAATTCATATAAAAAAAGTAGATGGATAAGTTCCATCTACTTTTTTTGTAATTACTTTATTTTATCCAAAAAATCACTTATAGAGTTAGCTTTTAAAGATAATTTAACCCAGTTTTTTAATATTTTTATGTCGGTTTGTTTACTTAAAATATCTTTTACAGTACTAGGAACTGTGCCTAGTTCACTCAAATTATCTAAGATATCCTCTATTTTTGCATTTCTAAGTCCATTTTTAACACCTTGTTCAATACCTTGTTTTAAGCCAAGTTCACGTCCTTCTTCAATTGCTTCTTCCAGTCTTGTTGCCTCATCATGCAGTATCATTTCACGAGCTAAATATTCACGGCGAGTTTTTTCATCATAGCTCATAGTTGTAAGAATATCATATGCTTTGTCTATATCTCTATTAATTTGAGCCATATTTTCATCTCCTCCATAGAATCAGCTTTTATAAATGTCAACCATTCAGCTAATTTATCATTTATAGTGTTAACTTTTCGTAGTTCTAAAAAATGAACTTCTAAAACATTTGTTAAAAGTGTATTTTCTTCATTTTCTTTTAACTTAAACATAGTATGATATTTATTACTTTGTATTAAATTTACTAAGCAAATTAATTGAAAACAATATAAAAATTTAGTTTTTAAGCATTTCTATTTTTAGATATTAGGAACGAAGTGAGTAATATTTACCATAACTTTTCACTTTTCACTCTTAACTTTTACTTGGTTCCAAATATAAAAATAGAAATAAACTGTAAGCTTAATAATATCATTTGATAAAGATGTTATTTAAAATTAAAACTTGGAACCCTATACATATAACTAAAAATTACTTTAAAAATCGAAATATTTTATAAATTTAAACTTATTTTTAGTTATTTATTGTATAATAAAATATGTACAAGCTAATCTATAGGAATATAAAATTAAATTTTATTAACTTAGAGAGAAATAAGCTTGAAATTTTATACATAATAAATTCATATTAAACATATGAAAAACAATTAAAAAAGGGGAGTTTTTAGTTATGGTAAAAAGAATTAAATTAAATCTTGAAGCAGTTGAAGCAATGCTTTATTATTGGCAAGCAGCAAGTGAAAAGGATAACATACCAGAAAACTTTTTCTATGATGTTTCTGAAATGCCAGCTTTAAGTGCTGCATATGATGATGAATTTAATGCTGAATCAGTTAGAAGAGCATTAAGTGCTATAAAAAATAGAGAACCTTTTGTTGGTAATAAGAAAGAAAAAAAATTCTGGAATAATAATATGTGGATGATGGAAGACTTAGAATACACAAGTGCTATGGCTGCACCTGTAAAAAAATTAAATTTAGATAATTTAGTTTCAGAAATAAAAGGTGATAAATATGAGGAAGTTGAAGTTATATTCTCACCACTACATTCAGATGAATATATAATAAAAGAAAATAAATTAATAATAAACTTCTTTAGAGTAAATCCACCTATTATGGATGATAAAACTCGTATAGCTGATAAAGAATTAACAGAATATATTAAAGAAAAAATAGAAGAATTACAAAACAAGTAGTATAATAAAAGATAATCACTAAATTATAGTGATTATTTTTTTGATGAAAATAATATAAAATAAATATATTACTGTAGAAATTTATTTATATATTGTGATATATTTTTAAATATATGGGATATAAATATAAAAAATGAATTATAAGTTTCTTTTATAAGGTGGTGACAATAATGACTTTAAAAAGAGAAGAAAGTATAGGTTTTTTTGACTCAGGAGTTGGAGGACTTAGTGTTCTTAAAAAGACTTTAGAACTTTTACCTAATGAAAACTTTATATATTTTGGAGATTCTAAAAATGCTCCATATGGGACAAAAACATATGACGAAATTAAGAAATTAACCTTTGATGCTGTAAAGTTTTTATTGAGTAAAAATGTTAAGGCTATAGTTATAGCTTGTAATACAGCAACGAGTGTTGCAATTGAAGATTTAAGGAATACTTACAAAGATATACCTATTATTGGTATAGAGCCAGCTTTAAAGCCAGCAGTTGAACTTAAAAAACAAGGTGAAATTGTAATTATGGCAACACCAGTGACATTAGCAGAAAAGAAATTTGCAGAACTTCAAAATAAGTATAGTAAAATAGCAAAAATAAGACCTATGCCTTGTGGTGGACTTGCGGAGTTAATAGAAACTGGAGATATTGATGGTTTGGCAATACATAATTATTTAGAAGAAAAAATTAATATATTAAAGGAAAAAGAGGTAGGTTCTATAGTTTTAGGATGTACACATTATCCATTTATTAAAGAAAAAATATTAAATTTTCTAAATAAAGATATAGAGATTATAGATGGAAGTCTAGGTACGGCAAGGCAAGTAGAAAGACTATTAATTGAAAATGATATTAAAAATAATAGTAGTAAACCTGGAAAGATAGAAATATTTAATTCATCAGAAGATGAAAAAATGATAGAACTTAGTTATGACTTATTAAATAGATAATTTATCTATTTAATAAGTCATTTTTATTGTATAGGATTCCAAGCTGAAAAATGAAATTACTCTTATTTTAATTGAGAATTCCAATTAATTTAATTGAAAATGGAAAATTGAAAGTGAATGTAAAAATTGGATTTCCAATTTAAAAGAATGATTTTTTATTAAATTTGCAGGGCAAATTAGTTGAAAACAATATAAAAACGTAGTTTTTAGGTATTTTTATCTTGAATATTATGAATGAAATGAATAATATTAACCATAACTCTTCACTTTTCACTCTTAATTTTTACTTAATTAAATTCATATTAGGTGATTAAAAGTAAAAAAATGGACATAATACAAATATAATGATAATTAGAAGGGAATTGATATTGTTGATTAATGTGGTAGATTTAAAAAAACATGATTTTTATTTTGACAATGTTATAAAGCTTAATGATGAAGAATTTATATTTGGAGATGTTGACTTAATAAAGGGAAAGACATTTTTAAATTTTTATAAGTATAACTTAAAAAGTAATAAGTATAAAAAAGTTAATAAAATACCTATAGAAATGTATGAATTTGCTATGCATTTAAGCACATACACTAATGGACAATATATATATACTAATGCATTAGGAACGCATGATTTTTTTGATTTTTATAGAATATGTTTACGAAATGGTAAAGTAGATAAATTATGTAGTGTTGATAAAGAAGGAAGAGTAGAAATTTTAAATGAACGATATGCTTTATTGTATGGCGCAGACTATGATGATAGAGACCCTAATTATATAAGTCATTATGAACTTTATTTAATTGATATGGAAAAGAAAAGTAAACATAAAATAAATAATAGTGATATAAATTTTGCTAAGGTAGAAAATATAATTAAATATAATTATGAGGAAGATACAAAAATTTTATTAGAAGAAAGAAGTTGTAATAATTATAAAAACAAGGATTTTATAGTAGATGGAAAAGATTATAAAATTTATAGTATTAGCTTAAATGATTTAGTTTTAAGTATTAATAATAATTCAAAATTGAATATAAATTATATTTTCAAAAATCAAGATGATTTTGGAGCAAGATTGTTAAAAGCGGATGAAGAAAATATTTATTATAAAGTTGTTAATTTTAAAGAGAATAGAGAAGATATATATTTATTAAAAAAGGATACAAATGATAAAAGAATAATAGAAAGTTATATATATACTGAAAATGGTAGTAGTAAAAGAAGTAGATTTTATGATATTGAAAGTAAGCAAATAGTAAGTCAAAGAGAGGTAAATGGCAAAACAATAGTTAAAGGCGAAAAAAATAATGTTGAAATACCAATTAATGACCCTGATTGGTGCTTTATATCATATGTAGAGGACAAACTTATTACTTCATCATTAGGAGAGGAAATCTTAAATATAACAGATTTGAAAACCTTAGATACTGTTAATTATGATGGCGCATATGTAACCCTTGATAATAATATTATATTATTTGATATGCTATAAAAAGAATCACAATATGTGGTTCTTTTTTTTATACGCAAAAGGGTAAATCTGAAATCTAATAAATATAAAAAGTTTTACAAAATCCTTTAACAACATACTATAGTTTTACATAAATTAATTATATAGAAAGTCAAAAAAACAAATATTTACGTATATTTCTACAATGCACTAGACAACTTGAATTAAATTTAAAATTAAATATTCAAGTTGAATTTTTAATTTAAGTTATTTATGAAAAAATATAGTAACAGGGTGGTAAGTTATGAGAGTTTTCAAAATGAATAAAGAAAATAGTGATGAACAATTAGATGAATATAAAGATTTTAAAATGAATGAAAATTTTAATGGAATAGATATAGTTAATCCAAAAAATAGTAATAGTATATATATTGTTAATGATATAATTGTAAAAAATCCTGAGGAAAATAATATTATTAATATTTACGGATGTAATTTAAATGAGGATGAAACTGAGGAAGTAATGGAGAGCATAAATCTACAGGATGATGATGTTTTGCTATTTCATAAAGAGGAAATAATGAAAGATAGAAGTATAAATATATTAAATAAGGATTATTTTATAATCTTACCAGGTGCATCTTTAGTTATAGAATTTGTAAATTATGATAAAAAATTAAATTTAAGAGTACATTCTTATAAAGAAGAGTTATAAAAATGTTATGCATAAAAAAACCTAAAAAAACTATAAGTAAATTTGTCATTGGAGTAATATGTATAACTTCATTTTCCATGTTATTTTCTTTAGGTGGATTTCTAAAAGTTAATAATGATAATGTAAAAAAGAATAATGAAATGGTGGTAAATAATATTTATTATATAGGTCAAGATTTAGCAAAAACTGTTCAAAATTCAATAGGTCAAGTTTTTTATGAAATAAAGTTATACTCATTATCAGATAGCTTAACTAATATGGATCAGACTAAGGTAGCTAAAGAGATGAACTTTATAATGGCAAGTAGACAACGATATGATAATATATTAGTTCTAAACAAAAACAAAGAAATAGTTTATGGATATATAGACGAAAGTGATAAATTTAGAGAATCTGAAGAGGTTAATAAAGTTTTTGAAACAAAAGCAATGGGAGTAAAAACTGTTTTAGGTGATAATGACTATACAGTTGATATGTACAATCCTATAATAGATTCAAATAAAAATATTATGGGATTAATTTGGATGAGGACTAACTTGAAAGAGCTAAATGATATAATGAAACAAAACAGACTTAATGAATATTCAGAGGCTTATATAGTAAATGATGAAGGTATGTTTTTAACTGAATCTAGATATATTCCAGGAGCGGTAGGTAAACAAAAGGTTGATATAGATAGAGTTAAGTTAAATATAGATTATTCAAGATATACACCATATAAAAATTATAGAAATAAAGATGTTTATGGTTCATATTTCACAATAGATAAGGATTTAGGGTGGACATTGATAGTGGAAGTTGATAAGGATAAGATGGATGAACGTATGTCTGGTGATAGTCAAAAAGCAACCATATTAACATCAATACAAGGAATACTATTAATATTTATTCAAATAATTTTAAAAAAAGTTTTAGGAATTAATCTTAATTTGAAAGATATAGCAAATGGTGATATAAATATTGATAAAGTTGAGAAAATTATAGATGAAGCTATAAATGAAGAAGAGAAAGACAGCAAAGAAGATAAAGATAAGTCATAATTTAGGGGGAAGCAGTTCTCCCTTATTTTTATGAATTTTTACTATGGTTATATTTATATTAGATTTAGGAAATAATAAGTCTTAAATGAATAATTTTCATGTGATATAATCATTGTATAATATATAAAAATGTAAATGAATATATTTTAGAAAAGTTAAAATAAAGGAGAGAAATATTATGCAAAATCCAATAGTAACTATAAAAATGAATAGTGGTAAAATAATGAAAGCTGAGTTATATCCAGAAATAGCTCCAAATACAGTTAATAACTTTATAAGTCTTATAAATAAAGGTTTTTACAATGGATTAATATTCCACAGAGTAATTCCTGGATTCATGATTCAAGGTGGATGTCCAGATAAAACTGGAATGGGTAACCCAGGATATAGTATAAAAGGAGAATTTGCTGCAAATAAATTTGAAAATAATTTAAAACATACAAAAGGTGTTTTATCTATGGCAAGAACTCAAGTTTTAAATTCTGCTGGATGTCAATTCTTTATAATGGTAGAAAATTCACCACACTTAGATAGACAATATGCTGCATTTGGGAAACTTATAGAAGGTCAAGATGTTGCAGATGAAATTTCTTTAGTATCAAGAAATTACATGGATAAACCAGATGAAGATCAAGTAATGGAAGAAGTTACAGTAGAAACTTTTGGTGTAGAGTATCCAGAACCAGAAAAAATGTAATTAGAATACTTGAGGGTTTAATATGAATAATTTAAATGATAAAGTAATGATAACTTATGGATTAGATGAAAGCGAACTAGAAATTTTAAATTTAAAATTTAAAGACAAAACATCTAGAGAATGTATTGTAGTTAAAGAGAATATGTCAAAGCTAAAACTAAGAGATATATTAAGTGAAAAGATAGAGGTTGATGAGATACATGAAATGCCTAAGGAAAAAGTGATTATATTTAATAATTTTTCTAGTGGAGCAATTCAAAGTGCAGTTAAAATTGTAAGAAATAATTTAGAATCTAAACCTATATTAGCATCAGTTACACCAGTATCAATCAACTGGAGCTTCAAATTTTTGCTTGAACATTTAATTAAGGAACGTGAACAATTTTCTAAGAAATAAATATTTTATTTTAACATTATAGAAGGATTTATTTTATAAAAATTAAGTCCTTAAGTAAGGGGTAGTAATATGAGTAAAGTAGGAGAAACTTTAAAGAAAGCTAGAAACGACAAAGGAATGAGCCAAAAGCAATTAGCTAAGAAATTAGGAGTTTCTGAAGGTTTTATAAATGAAGTTGAAACTGGTCGTAAAGTTATAAATGAAAAAATGATGGAGAGAATTGGAAAGGTTTTAGGTGGAGAACTTAAAACAGCTTCTACAATGTTCCAAGACATAGCTTACGAAGAGTCTAAAACAGTTAAAACGGAAGTTAGAAATAAAGCACCAGAAAAAATCAATGAAGTATGGGATGATGCTTTTGGATCAGTAATAAAAACTATAGGAATTTATAATTATGATTTATCAAAACCTGTAGGAAATAAACAATTACCTATAATATCTAAAAAAGTTGAAGGTTTTAATGCAGATAAAGTATTATTTATAAAAATTGCAAATGATGATTTAATGGGTTTTAGAATTTGTGAAGGTGATGTAGCATTTGCTAATCTAACAAGCGAAATAGAAAATAATGCTATTTGTCTTATAGATTATAATAATGAAAGAGTAATAAGACAAATAAAAAGACTAGATGCAAGCAAAATATTACTTATAAGCAATAAAAATTCATTAAGAACAGAAACAGTATCACATAAAGACATAAAAGTCATAGCAAAATTAAATAGAATTGAATTTGAATTATAATTAACAAAAAGTATCTATAGTAGGTTAAATTTCTACTATAGATACTTTTTTTTATTTTAAGTGCATAAAATTATAAGTGAATAATAATATTTGGAGTTGAAAGTTTTGGAGAATTTTGAGGGCTTTTTAAACTTAATTTTGAATATACCAAGGGGATTATTAAACAAAGTTTCAGCAAAGTATAAGCAAACCTTAAGTGGAGAAAAAATTGAATTAATTGTATTATATAGTACTGATTTTCAAATTGTTAAATCTAAAGTAGAAAGCATAGGTGGTGTATTAGACGACTTAGGTTATGGATTTGGCATTGTAACAGTGAATTTTAGTGATGTAGAAAAAGTTGGTTCAATAAATGAAATACAATATATAGAATTACCTAGAACTGTTCACTATGATAGTGAAAGTGTAAACTCAGCATCATGTATAAATACACCCAGAATAAATTATGGATTAACAGGGTTAGGTGTAGTAATAGGATTTATAGATTCAGGAATAGATTATATGCATCCTGCATTTACAAATGCTGATGGAACAACAAGAATAGACTATATTTACGATTTAAGTATTGGAAAAATTTATGATTCAAATCAAATAAATGAAGCATTAAAGTCAAATGATCCTCAATCTATAGTAGAACATGTTGATAAGGTAGGACATGGTACTCATGTAGCTGGTATAGCAGCTGCTGGTGGACGAATTCCCAAAGAAAATTATGGTGTAGCACCAGAAGCTTCAATAATTATGGTTAAGCTTACTAGGGAAGGCGAGGGAACATTTACAAAAAGTAGTCAAGTTATGAGAGCCATAAGATTTTTATTAGATAAATTTAGGGAGTTAAAAAAACCATTAGTAATAAATTTAAGTTTTAGTACAAATGATGGAGCACATAATGGAGGAACTCTTTTTGAACAATATATATCAGTAATTAGTGCATTAGAGAGGATAAGTTTTGTTTGTGCAGCGGGAAATGAAGGAGATAAAGGTCATCATGTAAGCGTAGAGGTAAATGAAGTATCTAAAATAGAACTTAATGTAGCTTCTGGAGAACCAGCATTGATATTTCAATTATATAAAAAGTTTATATCTGATATAAGTGTGCAAATTATTGCACCAGATGGAAATAGAACTCCAATAATAAATTTTAATAGAGCATATGTAGAAGGTAATTTAAGGGGAACATATTATTTTATATATAAATCAGGGCCACTTCCATTTAATATAGGAGGAGAAATTATATTAACATTAGTAGCACAAAATGAATACTTACTAGAAGGTGTTTGGACAATAGTATTGTATAGAGAGGGAAAGGAAATTACAAGTGTTGATGTTTGGCTACCTATAAGTGAAGCACTAAATAGGCAAACAAAGTTTTTAAGGCCAACAGTATATAATACACTTGGTATACCTGGAACAGTTCAAAATGTTATAACAGTAGGAAGCTACAATAGTAATATTGGTGATATATCCAGTTTTTCTGGAAGAGGAAGACTAAATTCAGAGAATATAAAGCCAGATATAGTAGCACCTGGACAAAATATAGTTGGGCCAATACCTGGTGGTGGATATGATGAATTAAGTGGAACATCAATGGCAACTCCAGTAGTTTCAGGAGCAGCTGCATTATTACTACAATGGGGATTTATAAAAGGAAGAGATCCATACTTATATGGAGAGAGATTAAAATATTATATATTAAAGGGAGCAAAACAGATAAAAGGCAATGAAGATCATCCTAATCCAACATGGGGATATGGAACATTGTGCTTAAGAGATTCCTTAGAAATTTGGTTAAATGAAGAACCTCTTAGATATAGAGATGCAGCAGGTATTAGAGAAACTGAGGTTAAAAATAATATAGAAAGTCCATTTATTACAGAAACCCCTAATGAAGAATTAGAAAAGTGCGGGAAATTATTTAATAATGTAGATTATGATAATTATTTAGTTCAGTATTTGGGAGATGTAAGTGAGGAATACAAGAACAATTCTAATGTGTGTGTGTTTAAATTAACAAATTCAGAGGCTTTAATAGTAGTTAAAAAGGGGACTATTGAAAATGTAGTTAAAAACAGTAAAACAATAGTTGGATATAATGAAACCAAATTATATACATTATCAGAAATATCTCCACTTGAAACATCGAATGTACTAAAGTTTCATAGCAATCAATTTTTAAAATTAAATGGTACTGGTGTAATTGTAGGAATAATTGACACAGGTATAGATTATTTAAATAAAGAATTTATGACAGAAGACAATAAAACAAGAGTAGCTACTATATGGGATCAAAGTGCAACAGTAGGAAAACCACCAGAAAATTTTTCATATGGTGCAGAGTATACTAGAGAAGAAATAAATAGAGCTATTGAGGAAAGCATGAACGGGGGAGACCCGTATAAAATAGTACCACAAAAAGATGAGAATGGACATGGTACTGAAGTGGCTGGAATTATTGGTGCAAGAGGGATAAATGGAGTTTTAGGAGCAGCGCCAAATTGTGAATTTGCAATTGTGAAATGTCAAGAATCAGATAAATCTGTATTAGAACAAAATGGAGTTTTTAATAAAAAGACATTTATAACAGGAACAACAGGATTAATTTTAGGTATAACTTATTTATTGAATTATCACTATAAGGTAGATAAGCCATTGGTTATATGTATACCAATGGAGAGTAATGCTGGTGGTCATGATGGAACTGGACTTGTAGAAAACTTCATAGATAGATATACAAATATTAAGGGGGTAACAGTTGTAACAGGAACAGGAAACCAAGGGAATACAGATACACACACTAGTGGAAAGTTAAATAAAACTGGAGAAATTCAAACAGTAGAAGTACAAGTTGACAAAAATCAAAAAGGATTAATGATTTTTATTTGGGCGAGAACTCCAGATAAAATTTCTATAGGAATAACCTCACCAAGTGGAGAAAGTATAGATAGGATTCCAGTAAAATTTGAAGAAGTGGAAGATTTATATTTTATATATGAAAAGACTAATGTAAAAGTAAGATATTATGTTGCGGATAAGTCCTCAGGAAATGAATATATACAAGTACTTATGACTAATCTTAAAGATGGAATTTGGCAGTTTAAAATTTTTGGGGATTATGTAGTTGATGGGAACTACGATTTATGGATGTATCAAAGAGCATTGCTGGAAGCTAATACTAGGTTTTTAAATCCAGACCCATATATAACACTATCAACCCCTGGAACTGCAAATTATGTTATAAATACAGCTTATTATAATCAAGATAAAAATACATTGATGGCGGAATCTGGAAGAGGTTTCACTAGAGATAATAGAATTAAGCCGGATATTGCTGTTGGGGGAGTAGGGGTATTGACAACAGGACTAAATAATGAAATTAAAAAGGTTACAGGATCTTCAGCAGCTACTGCTATTTTAGCTGGAGTAGTAGCATTACTACTTCAATGGGGAATAGTGGAGAAAAATGACACGCTTTTATATACACCTAAAATAAGATCTTATTTAGTTCGTGGAACTAAAAAAAGGCCAGGCGATATATATCCAAATAGAGAATTTGGTTATGGAATATTAGATTTGAATGGTGTTTTTGAAAATATAAGAAGTATTTCTAGTGAGGAAAACAGACTCTTTATTAAATTTCCGAATGAATTTAAAAATATAATAGAGAGGAGAGAGGAGGATGAAAAATAGTAGGGAAAAAACTAAAGTAGATAATGAATGTGGAAAAAACTATTTAAGTGATGATTATGAAGCATATATAGTGGAATATTATGGAGATATAGTATCAGAACTTAAAAACAAAGATTATGCATGTGCAATGATTATAAATTCTGTTTATGCTATATTGGCAGTAAAAGTAGGTGAAATAGATAGATTAGTAAAAGAGGTAAAAAACATAAAAAACGTAGAAGGAAATATAATATATTCATTAACTGCAGTATCACCATTAGAAGCTTCTAATATAAATAAATATCACGGTAATTCATATTTAAACTTAACTGGAGATGGTGTAATTGTAGGTATTATAGATACAGGAATAGATTACCTAAGTCCAGAATTTATAAGCGAAGATGGTAAAAGTAGAATTTTAAGTATATGGGATCAAACTTCAAATATGGAAAATAATAATGGCTATTATTTTGGAAATAAATATAGTAATAGTGAAATTAATAAGGCAATAGAAGCATCAAAAAAAGGTGAGGATCCATATAGCATTGTTTTTAGCAAGGATGATAATGGGCATGGTACTCAGATGGCAGGAATAATAGGTGCTCGTGGGGTTAATATAGAACAAGGTGCAGCTCCAAATTGCAAGTTTGCTGTAGTTAAGCTACAAGAAGCTAGTGATAGAGCTATGAGGCAAAATTGTCTTGAACGGCTTCAGTATCCTGTTTATCAAACATCCGACATATTACTTGCAATTAATTATTTATATGAATTAAAGCAATATTTTAAGATGCCCATGGTTATATATATACCACTTGCAACTAATTTTGCAGCTCATGATGCTAGTGCAATTGTAGAAAGGTATATTGATTCTA
Organism: Clostridium amazonense; assembly: GCF_056431285.1. NCBI lineage: Bacteria > Bacillati > Bacillota > Clostridia > Eubacteriales > Clostridiaceae > Clostridium > Clostridium amazonense. The sequence goes on from NZ_JBWKMH010000006.1 coordinate 93,877, forward strand.
TATCGAGGACAAATGGAACACTAGTTGTCACCGGATGTGGAAGTCAGGGGCAAAGTGAAACACATTATAGAGGCAAAATTGAAAAGACAGGAGATATTCATACTGTTGAAGTTAGGGTAGATCAAAACCAAAAAAATTTAATATTGACAATTTGGGCAACTAAACCAGATAGAGTATCAGTTGGAATTGTTTCACCAAGTGGAGAGATAATTGAGCCCATACCAGCTAGAATAAAAAAAACAAAAGAGGCAAAGTTGATTTTTGAGAATACAAGTGTAATGGTTATATATAATTATCCAGATGATTATAATGGCGATGAAAATATACTAGTACTAATTAAAGATATAAAACCTGGAATATGGAGATTAAATTTAATAGGTGAATATATATTATTTGGAGATATAGATATATGGATGTATCAAAGGGAACTATTGGGAACAAATACAGGCTTTTTAAATTCCAGTCCATATATAACATTAACAGTACCATCTACTAGTTATAGTGCTTTGTCAGCTGCTTATTATAATCAAAATACTAATAGTGTAGTAGTTGATTCAGGACGTGGTTATACAAGGGATAATAGAATAAAGCCAGATGTAACTGTTGGTGGAATTAATGTACAGACAATTTCTCCAGGTGGAAATATAGTTAATGTTTCTGGGGCTAGTGTGGCGGCTGCTGTTTTAGCAGGTGGTATGGCATTGTTTTATCAATGGGCAATAGTTGAAGGAAATGATCCTAATATATATGCAAGTAAAATAAAATCATATTTATATAGTGGAACTATAAAAAGAAAAGGTGACATATACCCAAATAGGGAATGGGGATATGGTATTTTTAATTTAGAAGGAATGTTTGATACAATAAGGGGAATAAATTCTGAGCCAAGAAGTTATGAATTTAAAAAATTGGATGATACTGATATGTTCAGTGATAAAATTTTTATAAGAATTCCTTAATTATTTTATTGGAGAAATCAAATAGATATATTAGATCTATTTGATTTTTTTATAGTTATTTGAATATTGTAAAAATAACTCAACAATATGATAGAATTTAATTGACATAATTTATTTTAAAATACAAAAAAATACACAAAGGTTAAATAAATTATTATATTGGAGGATGTATTATGGCGGATTATAGAGAAATGTGGAAAAGTCTAAATGTAGATTTAGAAAAACATGATCAATTGTGTGAGATATTACCAGAACTTTATAGTGCTACTTATATGGAACAGGAAAATAGACCAGAAGGAATGAATTACTTTAACTTTGTGGTTTCAGAGGTTCATGGACTTAGAATTCAAGAACTAGAAGATGCAAAAAAAGAAGGAAAAAAAGTAGTTGGAACATTCTGCGTATTTGTACCAGATGAGATTATATTAGCAACAAATTCAATAGGCGTAGGATTATGTGCAGGATCACAATTTTGGGTTCCGGGTGGTGAAAAAGTATTACCTAAAAACTTATGTCCATTAATTAAGGCATTTACAGGAGCCTTAGTAGACAGAACATGTCCGTATTTCTTAGCTTGTGATATGGTAGTAGGGGAAACTACTTGTGATGGAAAGAAAAAAGCATGGGAGATAATTGGAGAAAGAAAACCAATTCATGTTATGGATTTACCACAAATGAAAAGAGAAAAAGATTTTAAAATGTGGGCAAATGAAATTAAATTATTTATAGAAAAAATGGAAGAATTCACAGGCAATAAAGTTACTGTAGAAAACTTAAAAAAATCTATAGATATATGCAATAGAAAGAGACAAGCATTAAAAAGACTTTATGACTTAAGAAAACATAGACCAGCTCCAATAAGTGGACTAGATTCTTTATTGATTAGTCAAATAGCATTTTATGATGAACCAGAAAGATTCATAACTAAAGTTAATGAGCTATGTGATGAACTAGAAGAGAGAATAAAAACTTTAAAAGATACAGGTAAAAAAAGAATATTAATAACAGGAACACCAATGGCATTACCAAACTGGAAATTACATTACATAATAGAAAATTTAAATGCTGAAGTTGTTGCAGAAGAATCCTGTACAGGAACAAGATATTTTGAAAACCTAGTTAGTGACAAAGGTGAAACTTTAGATGATTTAGTGACTAATTTAGCTAACAGATATTTAAATATAAACTGTGCTTGTTTTACACCAAACGAAGGCAGAGTAGAAGATGTTTTAAGATATGTAAAAGAATATGATGTAGATGGTGTTATAGATTTTGGATTATCTTTCTGCCATACTTATTCAATAGAATCAAATAAGTTGCAAGAAGAATTAAAGAAAGAAAATGTACCTGTAATAAGAATTGAAACAGATTATGGAAATGAAGATTCAGGACAAATAAAAACAAGAATAGAGGCATTCTTAGAAATTATGTAATTTCTAAAAGAAATGTTTTGTAAAAGGAAGATATCTATGGATAATATAGAGTATTATATATTATTTTATAACTACACAGAGGGAACTAAACTTGAAAAGGTATTAAAACAAAATAAAATAAAATATGTTGTGTCACCGACACCTAGAAAATTATCTTCATTTTGTGGAATATCAATAAAATACTCATATGAAAATGAAGATAAAATAAAAAAATTGGTAGAAGAAAATGATATAACTATTAAAGGATTTTTTACCTTGAAAAAAGAAAAAAGAAATGTCTATGGATTATAAAGAATAAAAAGAGTTGAAACTTTGTGTTTCAGCTTTTTTTATATAAAAAATTAAATTTTTTTAAGAGTTAAAATTATAATCATTGGACAATAATTCTATTTTTAGAAGATAGAGAATACAGTAAATTATGATAATGTAATTAGCATATGACAGGTGTATACTTTCTATTTATTAGTATTATTCGCAATAAAAAGTAAGGGTTAGAAATAATAATTTACAATAAAGGGTTAAATCAAGACATAAAAAATAATGTAAAATATATAATTAAATCACAATAAATGTAAATGTACATATAATATAATGAATTATAAGTTGGGTGAGGAGTAGATTATGGCGGATAAAGGTAAGATTTTAGTAAATGTCTATAAAGGCAAAAGTTATGTACCGTTAAAAGATATTAATGTAATATTAAATCCATCAGAAAATAAAAGTGATGTTATAAGCTTAAAAACTAATGTTATAGGACAAACAGAAGTTGTAGATGTAGGTGCACCACCAATAGAATTAAGTCAAAAGCCTGAGTATACTGAAAGACCATATAGCCTTTGGGACATAACAGTAAGAGGTGAAGGCTTTAAAGAGGTAGTTATAAAAAATGCACAAATATTACCAGATGTTACAGCAGTACAAGATATAAATCTAATGGAAACAGGAAACATGAGAGAAACAGAAGTAAAAGAAGAGGTTATAGATGTTCAACCAAACAGGCTTTATGGAAATTTTCCACCTAAAATTCCAGAAGCACCTGAAAAAACATTACCTAAATCACCTGGTGGAGGATTTGTTGTTTTAGATCAAGTAAGTGTTCCAGAATATGTTATAGTACATGCAGGAACTCCAACAAATACAGGAGCTCCAAACTACACAGTACCTTTTAAAGATTATATTAAAAACGTAGCAAGTTCAGAGATATATGCAACATGGCCAGAAAGTACAATAAGAGCTAATATATATTGCATATTATCATTTACATTAAATAGAGTTTTTACAGAATGGTATGAGGGAAAAGGATATAAGTATACTATTACAAATTCAACTGCTTTTGACCATGCATTTAGTTATGGAAGAAATATATTTGATAATATAAGTAGGATTGTTGACGAAATATTTACAAGCTATATAAAAAGAAGAGGTGCAAAACAGCCTTTATTAACTCAATATTGCGATGGTGAAAGAGTAAAATGTCCTGGTTGGCTAACACAGTGGGGAAGTAAGTATCTAGGAGATCAAGGTAAAACTCCATATGAAATTTTAACACATTTTTATGGTAACGATATAGATTTAGAAAAAGCACCTAAAGTTTCAGGAATACCTAAATCTTATCCAGGATATACACTAGAAATAGGAAGTAATGGAGAGCCAGTAAGAAATGTTCAAACTTATTTAAATAGAATCTCACAAAACTATCCACTAATACCTAAAGTTGCAGTAGATGGAGTTTATGGGCCTACTACAGCTGAAAGTGTAAAAGTTTTTCAACAAATATTTAATTTGCCACAGACAGGAAAAGTTGATTATGCAACATGGTATCAAATATCTAATATATATGTTGGAGTAAGTAAAATTGCAGAACTTAGAGGATCAATTGGTCTAAATGATAATGAACTTGAAAATATATCAAGAGAACTTGGAATATTTGTACCACCAACATTTATTACAGGTAGAGGACTTGACATGCCAACAATAGATTTTCCAATTGAATAAAGATAAGTTAGGGAGAGAAAAGTGTTCTCTCCTTTTTTTAGTATTTATATAAATATTTCAATATTTAGATTAAAAATATAAGATTTTGTAATGATAATGAAAAGAATATAAGATAATATATAATATAGGAATCAAATATAAAACTATAATTATCAAATGATAAAAGAATAATTTGAAAGATTAAATTAGAAATTTAAAATTTATAATGTTTAATAAATTATAAAATAGAATAATTTTATGGGGTGATTTTAAGATGAATAAAACGATTTTAGTAGTTGATGATGAAGAGAGTATAAGAAAACTATTGGCGGCATATTTAGGAAGAGAGAATTACAATGTATTACAAGCGTCTAATGGTGTTGACGCATTAAATAAATTAAAAAGCAATGAAGTACATTTAGTATTGTTAGATATAATGATGCCTATAATGGATGGGTTTGAAGCACTTAAATTAATTAGAAAAGATTATGAAGTACCTGTAATTATGATAAGTGCTAAGGGTGAGGAAGAGGATAAGTTATTAGCCTTTGGAATTGGTGTTGATAACTATGAAACTAAGCCATTTAGTCCTAAATTATTGGTAGCTAAAGTAAATGCTTTAATTAAAAGAACATATGGTGAAGAAAAAGAAGAAGATGTGTATGAGTTTAATGGATTGTGCATAAATGAGAAAGCACATAATGTAACTGTGGATAAAGAAAGCCTTTCACTTACACCAACAGAGTTTTCACTACTTATGTATTTTGTAAAAAATAAAGATATAGTACTAACTAGAGAACAAATATTAGATGGTGTTTGGGGATATAATTTCATAGGAGACTTTAGGGTTGTTGATACAAGTGTAAAAAGACTTAGAGAAAAGCTAAAGGAAAAATCAAAGTATATTCAAACAGTAAGAGGATTTGGATATAAGTTTGAGGTAAAAGATGAAGAAGAAGTATAGATTGTATATTGATAGTATAAATAAAAGTATCTCAAAAAAGCTATTTTTAATAACAACAGTAGTTTTTATATTGTTTTTAAGCTTTACATTAATAGTTCAAAGAATATTTTTTGAAAGTATGTATTTTAATAAGAAAAGTAGTAATATACAAGTAAATACTTTAAAATTTATAGATGAATATAATAAACTTCATGATTATAATGAAGTTACAACTTTAATAAAGCAATATGAAGAAAAAAATGGTATGTATGTAGCAGTTGTAGAGAATAGACCAGAACTTCCTATTGCAATAAATATTGAGGTTGGTGAAGGTGGAAACAAGAGAAGAAGATACATTATAGATATAATAAATGAAATGGAAAAAGACGCAAATGTAATGAATAGACTACTTACAGGGAAGTTAGTTATATTTAAGGTAGAAGGGTCTTATAATGACAATAAAGATTTGGTATGTGCTAAAATCGATAATAGCAGCATAATAATATCTACAGCCTCACTACTTCCAATAAGTGAGGGAATAAGTGTTATAGAGGAATTTTATAAATTCTTTTATGCAGTTGCCATATTTATAATAATACTATTATCATATGTATACTCAAATATGATAACTAATCCATTAAGAAAAGTATCTGAAAAAGCAAAGAAAATGAGTACTTTAGATTTCAGTGAAAAGTGTCAAGTTGAATCACAAGATGAAATTGGAGATCTTGCAGTTACTTTAAATTTTCTTTCTGAAAATTTAAACAGTGCATTAACATGTTTACAAAGTGCCAATATACAATTGCAAAGAGATATTGAAAAAGAAAGAAAACTAGATCAGATTAGAAAAGAATTTGTTGCAGCTGCATCTCATGAATTAAAGACACCAATAACTATAATTCAAGGTTATACAGAGGGACTAAAAGATGGTGTATTTACAATGGAAGAGAGCGCTGAATCACTAGATATAATAATTCAAGAAACTAATAGGATGAGCAATTTAGTAAAAGATATGCTAGAATTATCGGCACTTGAAAGTGAATCAGTAGATTTAAATTTATCTGTTTTTAATTTAGTAGAATTAATTCATAATATGGTAAGAATTTTATCTAATAAAATACAAGATAAACACATAGAGGTATATGAAAATTATTATAGTATAGCAACAATAGAGGCTGATAAGTTTAGAATGGAACAAGTAATAACGAACTTTTTAACAAATGCTTTAAGATATACAGAAGAAAATGGAACTATTTTCATAACAACTAGAGAAGAAAATGGTATTATAAGGGTAAGCTTTGAAAATACATGCAATAAATTAAGTGATGAAGAATTAGAACGTGTTTGGAAGAAGTTCTATAAAGTTGATAAATCAAGAACAAGAAAATTAGGAGGAAGTGGGCTTGGTCTTTCAATAGTAAAAAATATATTAGAACTTCATGGTTTTCAGTATGGAGTAAGAAATACTGAAGTAGGTGTTGAATTTTTCTTTTATTGTAATGTAAAACAATAAGCGATAAAAACAATTAATTAATAATATCTATTAAAAAAGAAAAATATGTGTTAAAATGGTAATCTAGTAAAAGTAAATATTTTATTAATTTTTATAGAAGGAATTATAAATACTAACTTAAAAATTTTGTATTTATTATAAAGGGGGAAAAAAGATGAAGGGTACAGCTGTAAGTGCATGGTTTAAAACATGTAGAAAACTTTATGGAAATGATTTTGTGGATGAAGCTATGTCAAGTGCTGGGTTTATAAAGAAAAAATTCTTTTCACCAGCTGAAGATGTTGATGATGCAAAGGTAGATAGGTTTATAGAATACATTTGTAAACATAAGGGAATTAGCACAAAAGAGTTATGGTTAAAAATTGGACATGACAATATTTACTCATTTGCAGAAGATTTAAAAGTATTTTTTAAGAAAGATAATACTTATTCATTTTTAAAATCACTACAAGATATTCATTATGCTATGACTAAAAAACTGCCAGGTGCTAATCCGCCAAGTGTAGATATAGTGGCTATATCTAACAGAGAAGCAGTTATAACTTATAAATCTAAAAGACGTATGTTTGATTACTTTATTGGTATGCTTGAAGGAAGTTTTTTATATTTTAATGAAAAAGCAGAATTTGAAGTTATAGAGCATAACGATACAACAATGAAAGTTAAAATTACATTTAATGAAGATATTAAATATAAAAAGCATTATAGGATAAATGAAGTATTGTCACTTGGAATGTTAAAAAGTGTTTCTTTAAAAGTTGCACTGTTTACTTTTGTTACTTTATTTGTTTTAAGTATTCCATTAGTAGGTCTTAAAAGTATATGGAAGGCGCTAATAATAGGAATATTAGGTGGTGGATTAAGTGGCATTTCAACTAAGGTTTTAATGATGCCATTAAATCATATATATAAAGTTATTGATAATTTAAATGGTAAAAAATTCATGGAAGAAAGTAGTCTTACAACAAATGATGAATTTGAAGTCATTTATAACAGATTAAATGAACATATAAAAGGAATGAAAAGAGAGTTTATAGGATTAAAAGGAATAACAGATGAATTAACATCTTTTGCTGATAAACTTGGAAATATATCAGAAAATATGTACTCAGCTTCTGGAGAAATTGTTAGTGTTGTAAACGAAGTTGCTGATACATCGGTTGAACAAGCAAATAATACTGAAAGTGCAGCATCTGTATTAAACGACAATATATCTGCACTTAAAGATATAGTTGAAGATGAAAATAAAAATAAAGAAGAGTTAGAATCTACTATAGGAAAGATAAATGATAGTTATTTAAAAGTAGAGGAAACAAGTAAAAATATATTAGAAACTTTAACTGGATTCCAAGATGTTAAATTAAAAGGAACAAAATTAGGTGAAAGAGCTAAGGATATAACTAATATAGTATCAATTGTAGCTCAAATATCAGATCAAACTAATCTATTAGCATTAAATGCATCAATAGAAGCAGCAAGAGCAGGAGAACAAGGAAGAGGTTTTGCTGTTGTTGCAGAAGAAGTTAGAAAACTAGCAGAGCAGACTAAAGATGCAGTTAAAGAAATAAATAGTAAGTTAAGTGAGTTTGTTGGTGATATAGGAAGTTTAGTTAATAAAATAGAAAGTGAATATGATATACTTCAAAAAGAAACATCAGGATTAGAGTCTGTAAGGGAAACTAATAAGGAAACTGCAGTATCAGTAAAAACTGTTGCAGCAACAATGATACACACAATAGAAAATTTAGATGATAGAGCAATGTCTATAGCTGGAATGAACGACACTATAGAAACATTAGCTGCAACAGCAGAACAAAACTCAGCATCATCACAAGAAGTAAGTGCTAATGTTAATGTTTATACAGAAGAAATAAGAAATCTTACAGAAAGTATAAATGAATTTAATGAGATAGCAAGATACTTTAGAGAGAGTTTAGAAGAATATGTAGTTTAAAAGATAAGGATAGAATTGAAATTATCAATTCTATCCTTTTTTATACGTTATCTAAATCAAAATCAGGTATAAAACTTTCTTTTTGAGTACCTTCTTCTTGTATAAATGCATTTTTAAATCCAAGTTCACTACAATAATCAACTAGAGCATCATAATGTTTTGGATTTAATGGTTTTGTAAGTTCAGGAAACTTACTAGCATTATAAAATGGTGTATATTGATTCATTAAACTTAAAAATACATCATCTTTAAAAGTTTTATAAATATAATCCACTATTTTTTTAGAGTCAAATAAAAGACCTGGTAGCATTAAGTGGCGAATTATAACTCCCTTTGTCATTATTCCATTATCATTAAATTTAGGAGGACCTACCTGTCTAAACATCTCATTTATTGCTTTTGTAGCCATTTCAAAATAATTTTTGGCATTTGAATATTTTATAGCATATTTGTCATTAAAATATTTTAAATCTGGAAGGTAAATATCTATATAACCATCTAATAATTTTAATGAATCTATATTTTCATATCCATTAGAATTATAAACTATAGGAAGTATTAAGCCCTTTTGTTTAGCAAGTTTAACAGCTTCAATTATCTCAGGAATATAATGAGTTGGAGTTACTAAGTTTATGTTATTAACACCTCTAGATTGTTGTTCTATAAATATTTCACTTAAACGTTCTATAGAGATGTCTTTTCCAACACCATCAGTGCTTATTTTATAGTTTTGACAAAACACACATTTTAAATTGCAATTAGAAAAGAAGACAGTGCCAGAACCCTCTGTACCTGAAATACAAGGTTCTTCCCAAAAGTGCTTAGAAACTTTAGCAACTCTTATTTTTTCTGATGCAGAACAAAAACCTAACTTTCCGTCTAGTCTATTCACATTGCAGTGTCTAGGGCAAAGATTACAATTTTTTAATATATCTAAATTACTCATAAAATCACCTTTTCATAAAAATAAGAAAACAAGATAAAACATCCTGCTTTCTTATAATCATATCAAAAATATTATTTTGTATCAAAAACTTTATGACAATCCCATAATAACTTTAAAAATGAAATTTGAACATATAGTGCAAAAAACATAAAAATTAAAATAGCAATCAAGAGAATTGTTAATAATGTGTTAGATACAATTGCTGCAAAAATCAAAAGAACAAAATATATAAGTATAGATATAAATATTTTCAAGAAGTATTTTGAAATAGTTTCTGCCTTTAAAAACATGATATTATTTGATTTTTCTTTATATAATTTACTTATACCAGAAGACAAAATAGAGTTAGTATACAAAGCTAAAAATACAATGAAAAATGAAGAAATTGAAGTTAGAATGAATAGAACATTATTATTTGATATATTCATAGTAGAAACTATTATAAGCAGTATAACATCTAATATTAAAGTAATTAATGAAAAGATAAATGCTTTATTAAATTGAGGTAGTTTAAATTTTTCTTTTAACTTTTTTAAATAAATAATTACTATAAAAGATGAAATAATTATTAAAATGGATGATAATGTGTCAAAGTTTTTATGAAAAATGTTATTTAATAAAGAAAAGCAAATTGATGAAACCATATTAAACAATGAACAAATAAAAATTATTAAAAATTCCATGTTAAAGCCTCCTTTTAATTACATCTATAATTAAATATAGCATTATATTTAGGAAGAATAACTTATTATAAGTAAAATTTATAAAAAATTTCCAAATTACAGTAAGGAAACATTTAACTTACATTAATTAAATTAAAAAGTGACAGTCATTAATTTTAATGACTGTCACTAATATTAGCGACATTTCTTAAAGTAAAAAGTAAAAATTTGAGTAATAAATACAAGGCTTATTACTCCAAAACCAGGGTAAAGATATGTTATTAAATTTTTGAAACCTAGTTGAGATATAGGTATAGCAATAATCATTATTATGATAACTGCAGTTTTATAAGAAATATGATATTTTTGCTCTAATGTTTTACCAACGCTATAAATATCTGAAACTTCTGTTGAGAACATTTCACACCATATAACAATTAAAAGTAGAATTTGAAGTAATGGTCCAAATCTGCTTACAACATGTAGTAATGGAATTTCATATTTAAATATTTCAGGAATATTTACAAGGAGCATTGAATTTATAAGGAATGATAAAAATGTTAAAAGTAATGCTCCAATAGTAACACCAATGAAAATAGATAGCTTGTCTTTCATTTCTTTACTAATAGGAACTAGAACACCACTGCAAAATAAGATGTTAAAGCCTCCATAGAGAAATGATGAAATAATCCATTGACCAGGAACTAATAGCTCTTTATGAATAGGAACAGTTTTCATAAAACTTAAGCTCATATTTCCTCTAAAGTTAATTAAGTAGCATATAAATACTGTAATTATAATTGTTGTAAGTGAAGGAACTATTAAGGAATTAATAGTTATAAGTCCCTCAGTCCCCCTAAGCAAGACTATTATTGAGATTAATGACATAATAAGAACACCAACAATACTTGGAATGGCAAAGTATTGTTTAAGTAGAGCACCGCTGCCAGCTAGAATTATAGATGCACTAGCAACTAGAAATAAACCTGTCAAAATATCTGTTATTTTGCCAAGAAATCCAGGACTAACTAGATTTATAAAGTCGGAATAGGAATTAAGGTTAAATTTCAAACTTATAGAAACCATTGCACAGCTAACGGTTATGTATAGTACTGCACAAATAAGAATTCCAATAAAACCTTTGTAGCCATAAGTGGTAAAAAATTGAGTGATTTCTTGACCAGAGGCAAGGCCTGCTCCAACTATTGTACCAATGAAAACAGTAGCAGCCTGGAATATTAAAATTAATCTTTTTTTCAAGCTAATCTCCCCCATATTTTATATATTTTGCTTGTCTACTTTAAATATATAGTCAGTACAGGCTATTTATTCATTAAGTTAACTAAATTTGATTATTACTTTATATAGTGAGTGTATTAATAAATAAAATTATAATGAAAGGGTTAAACTTTTAATAAATAAATTAGAAAATAGGAGAGGTGAAAGTTAAAGTATGTTTAATCCTAGAAGAGTTATTTTTGAAGAGGATGCATTAAATTATGATAAAGGCAAAGAATTGTTTGAAAGATTTAAAAAGGAAAATGTTGAAATAAAGTATTCTAAAAATGGAAGGATAACAGGAATACCAGGAAAGAGTAGTACAGAGATGTATGAGGAAGGTAAAAATACACTAGTTGTTGGAGTTAGAAAAAAATTAGATTTTCAAAGTTGCAAACCATCAGCGCATTATCAATTGCCATTAGTGAGTGGATGCATGGGTATGTGTGAATATTGTTACTTGAATACTCAAATGGGCAAAAAACCATATATAAAAATTCATGTAAACGTAGATGAAATATTAGAAAAAGCTGGAGAATATATAGAAGAGAGAAAACCTGATATAACTATTTTTGAAGGAGCAGCAACATCAGATCCAATACCAGTTGAAGAATATACAGGTGCTCTAAAACAAGCAATTGAGTATTTTGGACAAAATGATAAGTCACTTTTTAGATTTGTAACTAAATTCACAGATGTAGATAGCCTTTTAGATGCTAATCACAATGGAAGAACTACTATAAGATTTAGTTTAAATATAAATGAAATTATAAAAATGTATGAGCATAAAGCAGAGGATTTTCAAAGTAGAATAGCAGCGGCTAAAAAGGTAAGTGATGCAGGTTATCCAATTGGATTTATAATTGCACCAGTTTTTCTAATAGATGATTATAAAGAAAAATACTATGAAATGTTAAAGTATATAAAAGCAGTTATAGATAACGAAAATTTGATGTTTGAAGTTATATCACATAGATTTACAAAAAGAGCAAAAGACAATATTTTAAGTATATTCCCTAATACAAAATTACCAATGGAGGAAGAACTTAGAAAATTTAAATTTGGTCAATTTGGTTATGGAAAATATATGTATACTACTGATGAGTTAAAAGAATATAAAGATTTCTTTACTGAGAGCATAAGCGAGCTTTGGAGGAAGGAAAATATTAACTATATTATATGAGACAATTAAAGAAAATAAAAAATTAATAAAAAAAATCAATATTTTCCATTAATATCCGTAAATATTTGTATAAAATTCACGATAATTGTTTATAAGTAAAAAATATTAATTTAATATTAATTTAATTTGTGGGAATTGGGGGATTACACATGAAGTTTAAAAGAATTAGTGTAAGGATATTAATAGTTATATTACCAGTAATAATAGTTGCAATGCTCTCATTAGGAACTATTGCTGGGGTTACGAGCAGGGAGATTATCTCAGATGAAATTAGTAAACAAATGAATTCAGAGTTGCAAGCTGAGACCACTCAGATTATGAAAGAAATTGAGGAAGTTTCAACAATAGCAACAAGTATATCCAATAGCATTTCTTCATCATACACACTTATGCCAATAGAAAAATATGAAAAAATTCTTGAAAAATCAATATCTCAAAGTAATATAATTTTAGGTAGCGGGATTTGGTTTGAACCTTATGTATATGATAAAAATAAAAAGTATGTAGGACCATATGTTTATAAAAAAGATGATAAAATAGTTACAACATATGAATATAGCAATGAAAAATATAATTACTTTAATCAGGAATATTATATTAATTCAAAGAATGCGACAAAGCCAGTGTTTACAGAAGCGTATTATGATGAAACTACAGATAAAACCATGTCATCTTGCTATATTTCAATTGTAAACGAGAAAAATGAGTATATAGGATGTATAACTGTAGATATAGATCTTACTTCAATACAAAATGTTATTTCAGATATTAAATTTGGACAAAGTGGAAGAGCATATATGGTAAATTCTAAGGGGGTATACCTTGTTAGTGATGAAGAAGATAAAGTTATGGAAACTCTTATATCAGAAGATTCGGAAGGTAGTGTTGCAGCGTTTGGTAAAAAACTTCTTGAAAATGCAGAAGGAAGATACAATGGTGAGTATACGAAAAATGGAACAAAATACAATGCATACGCTCAAAAAATTGATAAACTTGGATGGACAATTATTATGGAAATATCCCAAGATGAATTAAATTCTCCAGTTAGAAGTTTATTAGTTAAGTTATTCATAATAGGAGTATTAACAATTGTTTGTGCTGTTCTAGCTGTATTATCACAAGTCTTATATTTAACTAAAAACATAAAAAATGTGGGTAAATTTGCTGCTGAATTATCAGATGGTAATTTTACAATAGATACTTTAAATATTAAAACTGAAGACGAATTAGGTAAAATGGGAAGTGCATTGAATAAAATGTATCTAGAAAATAAGTCAGTTATACAAACAATATCTAATGAGTCAGATGAATTAGATGATTCAAGTAAAAAATTAGATACTGTTACAGAAAAACTGTTAAATTACTTTGTAAAAATAAAAGAATCTATTTCAGAGATAAATGGAAATATGATGACATCTAGTGCAGCTGTACAAGAACTTACTGCATCAGTTGAAGAAGTTAACTCTAATATAATTGAGCTAAGTAGTGAAACAGAAAAATGTAATGATATGACTAATGATATAAATGATAGAGCAAAAAAAGTAAGAAATGCAAGCAATGAAGCTTTTGAAAAATCAAATAAACTAAGTAAAGAATTTGAAGAAAGATTAAATTCAAGTATTGAAAGCTCTAGAGTAGTAGAAAGTATTGGAGGTATGGCTGAAGTAGTTTCTAATATTGCAAAGCAAATAAACTTATTATCTCTAAATGCTTCTATAGAGGCAGCACGTGCAGGTGAACAAGGAAAAGGATTTGCAGTTGTAGCAGCTCAAATTGGTAAACTTGCAAATGAAACATCAACAACTGTAGATGAAATTCAAAAGACAATTAAAGTAACTCAAGATTCAATTCAAGGTCTTATGTTAGATTCTAAGGAAATGTTAGAGTTTGTTAGGGAAACAGTAACACCTGATTATAATTCATTTGTTGGAGTTGCAGAGCAATATGGAGAAGATGCCGAGGCTATAGAAAAATTCACATCATATCTTGGCAATATGGCATTAGGAATTAAAAATACTATGAATGAAATAAGTTTAGTAATTCAAAATATAGCTGAGTCAGCACAAGATACTTCTGATAGCAGTAATAATATTATGGAAGATGTTGATTTAGTGTCTAATGTAGTTGATGAAGTTAAAGAAATGGCAGAAGAGCAAGTTAATATATCAAAAACAATGGACACAATGGTAAGTAAATTTAAATTTTAAATAATAAAAAGACACATTTCAAAATTTGCATTTATGTAGATTTAGAGATGTGTTTTTTTGTTTTAGAATTTTTTAGTCATTATATTTATCTTAAAAGTAAGAAGGAGGTTAAAAGAAAATGATGAATTAAATAATTATAATTTAATGGAACTTTTCCTAATGGTTAATTATCTTAAGAAGGAGAGGTGATAAATTTTGGAAGAAAAGGATAATGTATTGAGTATTTATGATTTGAAAAAGTGTAAATCAAAGAAGAATATTGTAACAAAAGAGATGTTTATAGAACTTGTAAAAGAAAACAAAATTTCTTTATATAGATTAGCTAAAAGTATATTAAAAACGGAAGTTGATGTTGAGGATGCTATAAGTGAAACTGTTTTAAAAGCATTTAAAAATATAAAAAAATTAAAATCATTAGAGAGTTTTAAGCCGTGGATAATGAGAATTTTAGTTAATGAGTGCTATTCAATTATTAATAAGAAAAGCAAGGTTGAATTAGAAGAAGATATGGAAGTATACAATTTGCAATATGAAGAGCAAGAGGAAAAAACATTAATTTGGGCAGTTAATAAATTAGATGGTGAATTTAGAACAGTAATTATATTATTTTATTATGAAGATATGAGTATAAGGGATATTAGTGGTGTTTTAAATATACCTGAAGGTACTATAAAATCTAGACTTAGTAGAGCAAAAGGTAAGTTGAAGTTAATAATAGAGAACGAGAATGGAAGTGATATAATTGGATAAGTTTGATGAAATGATTAAAAGTAGTATATCAAAAGAGAAATGGGAAGTACCTGAAAGTTTAGATGACAGATTAAATGAAACTTTTGAAAACTTAAATAGAGTAAAAAAACATAAGAAAATATCATTAAAGCTTTTGATTTCAGTTGCTATAATTATGACGTTAATGGTTACTACAGTTTTAGCAATAAATTCTGATGAGGTAAGGCAGGTTATAAATACAGTAAAACTATATTTCCAAAGCAATAAAGATTCAAAATATAAATCTGGAAAAGAAAACATTGAAAGATTTAGTAATGAAGTGGGTATTACAGTTGAGCAAAATGGAATAAAGTTTACATTAGATAGCATAGCAATGGATGATAATTATATAATTTCTTTTTATACTATAGAGAGTGAAAAATCAATTCCAATAATGGTAGATGATTTTATGCAAAGTTATTATAAAAAGCGTGAATTCCCAATTATAAATAGTGATATAGATGGAAAAATAGTGAGAACAAGTGATTATGAAGCATATTTTGAAAGTGATAAAAAGATAAAAGGTGTTGTAAGAACAAATTTAAATTCTACTGAAGTAAGGGAAAACGCTGAATTTACAGTTAGAACTACAGGTATATTTGGTGTAAATGGAAGATGGGAGATAAAAACAAAATTAGATAAAAGCAAGATTGAGCCTAATTCGAGGACCATAAGAATTAATAAAAGATTTGATGTGAAAGATGATTATTCAAATTGGAGTCTGATTATTAAAAAAGTATCTATATCACCATTAGGAAATCAAATAGTTTTTTCCAATGCAGGAAATTTTGAAAAGTATGGGATAGAATGTTTTGCATTATTTGATGATAAAGGAAATGTGTTAGACACAATAAGTACACCTGTTAATTTTGATGAAAACAATGAAATGGCAGTAGAATTTCTTAATGGAGATAAAAATAGTAAATATGTAAAAATAGTACCAATTAAATGTGAAATAAGAGATTGGGAACATAAAGAGTTGATTATAGATGTAGATAAGTTGCCAATAGAGGTTAGAACAAATTCAATGGGGAGTATAGTCATAGATGGTGTTGAATTTGGAGATAATTACTCAAAGGTAAAGTATCATAAAAAGGGATTAGCTTATAATGGTTGGGATTTGTATATGAATTTCACAGATGAGCAAGGAAATGACCCATCAATATGTAACGCTATAGAGACGAAAAATGGAATTTTAAGAGTTGGTATAGATGAGAGTGCAGTAAATAGAAAAGAAAATGGATTTGAGTATATTACAATGTACTACAAAGAAAAATGTGATTTTTCTAATTATAAACAGATTCGTATTAACACAGAGCCAGAGTATGAACTTATGGAAGATAAAGCAATACAAATAGATTTACAATAAAATAGTTAATTAATATATAAAAGTCAAAGAAGCTACTTCTTTGACTTTTATATATTTATAGGAATCCAAGTTGGAACTTTAAGTTATTCATGTTTCAGTTGAGAAAGAGAAATTTAAAGTGTTATACAAAATTAACAATTAACAATGAAGGATAAAACTGAAGTATCAGTTTTTAAAATCAATTTTTATGATAATTTGCTAAGCAAATTACTTGAAAACAATATAAAAACGTAGTTTTTAAGCATTTCTATTTTTAGATATTAAAAGCGAAGTGAGTAATATCAACTATAACTTTTCACTTTTAACTCTTACTTGGTTCCAAATATAAAAATAGAAATAAACTGTAAGCTTAATAATATCATTTGATAAAGAGATTACTTTAAATTTGAACTTGAAACCCTATAGTAGATTTTTAAAATGTTTTAGGAATAATGAAAATAGACTATAATAAGAATAAAATATAAAAATATTTCTTGGAAATAAATTGAAATAGGTATTAAATATTATTAGTAAGTAACTATAGGAATACAAGTTGAAAAATGAAATTGTTCTTATTCCAATTAAGAAAGAGCAATTTAAAGTGTTATACGAAATTAATAATTAACGATTAACAATTAACAATGAAGGATAAAACTGAAGTATCAGTTTTTTAATCAAATTAGTTAAAACATATAAAAAAACTAGTTTTTTTATACTTATATTTCTATTTTAGATATTAGGAATGAAATGATTAATATCTACCATAATTGTTAATTAATAACTACTAATTGGTTTCAAACATGATAATAGAATAAACTGTAATATCCGTAGTATCTTTTTGATAAAGAAATTGTTTTGAACTTGGAATCCTATATTGAAAGAAAGGAATAAATATGAAGACAGAATGGAATGGCAAGAGATATCATACATTAAATTATTTTTTAAGAGAGAAGTTTGGAGAAAAGATATTTAAGATATCTTTAGATGCAGGTTTTTCATGCCCTAATAGAGATGGAAAAGTTAGTAAGGGGGGATGTATTTTCTGCTCTGAAAGAGGCTCAGGAGATTTTGCAGGAGATAGAGCTTTTTCTATATCTAAGCAATTTGAAGATATAAAATTAATGATGAATAAGAAGTGGAAAGAAGGAAAATACATAGCTTACTTTCAAGCATATACAAATACTTATGCAAGTGTAGATGTTTTAAGAGCAAAGTATGATGAAGCAATAAATAATGAAGGTGTTGTAGGACTGGCTATTGCTACAAGACCAGATTGTTTAAGTGAGGAAGTTTTAGATTTAATAGAGGAATATTCAAAAAAAATATATACTTGGGTGGAGTTAGGGCTTCAAACATCTAATGATGAAACTGCGAAAATTATAAATAGGGGATATAAATTGGAAGTTTTTGATGAGGCTGTAAAAAATTTAAATAGTAGAAATATTGATGTAGTAGCTCATGTTATTTTTGGATTACCTAATGAAACTAAAGAAGATATGATAAATACTATAAAATATATATCTAATAGTGGAGTAAAGGGCATAAAAATGCATCTACTTCATGTTATGGAGAATACACCGTTGGAAGTTATGTATAAGCATGGTAAATTAAGACTTATGGAACAAGATGAGTATATAGAGACTATATGTGAAGCTGTAACATTGTTGCCACAAGATATGGTAATACATAGACTTACAGGTGATGCACCAAGAAACTTATTAGTTGGACCAATGTGGAGTTTAAAAAAATGGGAAGTGTTAAATGCAATAGATAAAAAAATGGAAGACGATAATTTATATCAAGGAAAAAACTTTATAAGTAATAAATAAATTAAACTGTAAGCTAATAGTATCATTTGAGAAAGACATTAATTTAGATTTGAACTTGGAACTCTATACAAGGGAACAACTGATTTTTTAGTATTTAGTTTGTAATTGACTTTACAAAAGCAAAATACTACAATGAGGGAGTGAAAAGGACGTGTTTAAATGAATGATTTAATCTTAGAAAAAGAAAGCAATAAAGAATGTTTTTATGTTATAAATTATCCTGAATATGAAAAAGAGTTATGTGATTTAGAAATGAAAAGCATGTTTAATTATATACCAAAAGAAAAGTATATTTTGTCACAAAACTCAGTAAATCCTTCAAGAAGTCCATATATTAAAGAAAAAATTTCTATAATATATAAAGAAAAAAATCTAGAAGAAATAGTTAATAAAATAGAGTATAACAACGTATCATATGATGATTTTAAAGTTGTTTATATAAAAGCAACGGAAAATGATTCAGTGACTTATAATGAAAGACTTAAAGCTGTGCATGATGTGGGTTTTGTTATAACAGGTTATCCTGATTTGCATGAGCCTAAAGTGGTTTTAGGTATAAGCAAAGTTGAAGATAGTTGGATATTTGGAGTTTATGAGAAGAATAATTATGAATGGCATTTTCACGATGATAAGCCATATTCATATTCAAATGGATTAAGTGTTAGAATGTCTAGGGCAATAGTTAATATAGCAATAGGAAATGAAGCTGATTTAAAGGTAGTAGATCCTTGTTGTGGAATAGGAACTGTTGTTATTGAGGCACTTTCTCTAGGATTAAATATAAAAGGATATGAAATTAGCAATGCAATTGGTACAAATGCAAAGAAAAATCTTAAGTTTTTTGGACATGATGATGTTATAACCATTGGAAGCATGCATGATGTAAAAGAAAAATTTGATGTTGCTATTGTAGATATTCCATATGGATTGTTCTCACCAACAACATTAAAAGATCAAGTAAATATAATGAAAACAGCACGAAGAATTGCTAAAAAGATGATTATAATAACATTTGAAACTATGGATGAACATATAATTTCATCAGGTTTTAAGATAAAGGATACAGCAATAGTCACAAAGGGCAATTTTAAAAGATATATACAGGTATGTGAATAGAATAAAAATACATTAAGGGGATGGGTTTATGAATATAGATATAATAATTTCCGCAAGTGATATTAAAGAGGAAAAAATAAAGGGGAAAACAGTTGTTGTAATAGATGTTTTAAGGGCAACATCAGTAATGGTTACTGCACTTAAAAATGGATGTACAAAAGTTATACCAGTAAAAACTGTTGAAGAGGCAGTAGAGATTGCTAGTAGAGATAGACACAATTACATTTTAGGTGGAGAAAGAAATGCACTTAAAATAGAGGGATTTGACTATTCTAATTCGCCACTTGAGTACACTGAGGAAACTGTTAAAGGAAAAACTGTTATTATGACAACAACAAATGGAACTCAGGCAATTAAAAATTCAGAGAGTGCTGAAAATATAATAATAGCATCAATGATTAATGGTAGTGCTGTTGCTAAAAAAATAGCAAAAGAAAATAAAGATGTTGTATTTATAAATGCAGGTACATATGGTCAGTTTTCTATGGATGACTTTATAACAAGTGGATATATAATATCAAAAATAAAGGAAATGGTAGAAGTAGAATTAAGTGATATAGCAACTACTTCATTATATGTTTATGATAATAACAAAGACATAATATCATTTGTTAAAGAAGCATCTCACTATAAGAGAATATTAACTTTAGGGTTAGAAGAAGATTTAAAATATTGTTTAAGTAAGGATTTAACAGATATAGTACCAGAATATAATGATGGTGTAATAACAATTTAAAATCAAATTAGGAAGCGTTTCAAACAGTACATTTGAAGCGTTTCTTTTTATATAAAATTTAATTGTAGAAAAAAGATGTATAAATTTCGTTGCAGTATATGCTAAGTTAAGTATATACTATTTTAATATACTTGTTTGGATAGAGGTGATTTAAAATAAATACTAAGAAATTAACAGAAGCTGCAATGATATCAGCTTTGTTTGTAGTTTTAAGCTTAATAGCATTAAGTACGGGGATAGCATATTCCTTTTACTTAGATTTGATAGTACCAATAATAATATCATTAATGTATTTAAAGTGTGATTTTAAATATACAATTCTCTCTTGCATAACATCACTTATAATTATAGTTTTTGTAATTGGTGATGTAGGTTCAGGAATTTGGATGAGTCAAAGTATGATAGTAGGACTTATATGTGGTGCTATTATACCGAGAAAGACTTTGATTGTTGATGATTTACTATATTCAGCTATAGCAAGTTGTTTTGTTATGCTACTTATAAACTTATATTTTTCAAAATTATTAGGGTTTGATTTTATAAAAGATATACAAGTTATGATTGAACCTTGGAATATAAATGAAACTTTAAAAAATGTATTATACTACATATGTATAGCAGCATTGCCACTTGGAACAACTATTTTAGTTTATTTTGCAACTTTACTTATAGGAAAAAAACTTAAACTTTTAAGTGAAGATGGAAAGAAGAAATTTAAAGCAAGTATAAATTTCATAAAGTGTTCTGGTTACTTTTGTTGTAGTGAAAAGGCTACTATTATTTCAATAATATATTTAGTCAGCTTAAAGATTTTATCTTTGTTTAATTATAGTGTAAAACATATATACCTTAAAACATTGCTTGTATCAATACAATGTATAGTTTTGTATTTTGTAATAAAAGATTTTTACTCATTTATATGTAAATTTATTTACATAAAAACTAAATCCAATATAATAGTTAGATTGTCTTCATTAGTTATATTATTTCTTTTAATATACAAATTTCAAATAACTGCAATAGTAATAATTGTAGTTGGTTTTATAATAGACCATATATTTAAAATGCGAAAAAGTCATATAAATGTGATGGAACAATATTTAAGTTCATAAATTTTGAATTTTATTTATTATTGGTTTATGATATATAATAATTAAATAAGCAGATTGATAAGTTAAAAAATATTCTATAAAATAATTATCATAATAGATATGAAAAAATAAAGTTCATGTCTATTATGATTTTTTTATGTATTAAATTAGATTTTATTTGAATTTTGAAATGATATAATTAATACATATTAAGAAATATAAGTGAGGAGATAAGGACATGATTTTTTCTGCATTTAAATTAAATGAAGATGAGCCTATATATATTCAATTAGAAAATCATATAAAGGAAAGTATAGATAATGGTATTCTTCAAAATGGAAGTAAACTTCCTTCAACAAGGGAAGTAAGTAGTTTGCTTAATATTAGTAGAAACTCAGTTGTGTCTGCATATCAAAACTTAGAGAGCATAGGAATTTTACAAAGTGTAAAAGGAAAGGGCACATTTGTTATAACTGAAGATAAAGTAGAAGAAGAAAAATTTATAATAAATTGGAATGAAAAATTTAATAAATACGCAAGTGTTTGTGAAGAATTAGATATAATGAAAACCGAACTTCCATGGAAAAAGGGAATGATTTCATTTAAAAGTATTGCACCAGAAGAAAATATGTTTGATTTAGAGGAGTTTAAAAGAGCATTTCTGACAGCATGGTCATTAGAAGGCGATAAGCTTTTAAATTATGGATATGCAAAGGGATATAAGCCATTAATAGATTATTTAATGAATTATATGAGTGAAAAAGGTGTAAACACAGAAGAAAAAGAAGTTCTTATAACGAATGGATTTACTGATGGATTTGATATGGTTTTAAGTTCATTAACAAATGAAAATGATGTAGTGATATGTGAAAATCCAACTCATAATACAGCACTTAAAATAATGAGGGCGCATGGTTTAGAGGTTGTTGGAGTTAATATGGAAAATGATGGCATAAATATTTTAGATTTGGAAGAAAAGATAAAAAAATATAAGCCTAAATTATTATATATAATACCTTCATATCATAATCCAACGGGTATAGTTATGAAAGGTGAAAAAAGAAAGAAAGTGTATAAGATTTGCGAGCAGTATTCTATTCCAATAATAGAAGATGGATTCAATGAAGAATTATTATATTCAGGTTCACATACACCGCCTATAGCATCACTTTGTAAAAATGGAAATGGCGTTGTATATATTGGAAGTTTTTCGAAGATTCTATTTCCAGGGCTTAGAATAGGATGGATATTTGGTGATAAAAACTTAATTGGTACACTAGAAAGTGTTAAGAGATGTAGAACAATTCATTGTTCCTTTCTTGATCAAGGAGCATTTTATCATTATATGAATAGTGGGGCGTTTTTTAAGTATGTAAAGAAAATAAGAAAATATTATAAAGATAAGTATAAGTTCACACTAAATGAAGTTAGAAATAATATTCCTTGTGAAGAGGTTATGGGCGAGGGTGGACTACACATATTTATTAAATTAAAAAATGTAAATACAAGAGAAGTTCTTGAAAAATGTTATGAAAAAGGTGTAGTTTTCATGCCAGGAGATTTATTTTATACAGACGATAGTGGAAGTTCCACTATGAGAATAAGTTTTTCTAGAGTAAAAAAATCTGATATAAGAAAAGGTATAAAAATAATTGGTGATGTAATTAAAGAATTAGGTAATAACTAATCTTTAACTATCGTCTAAAATCTCGGTTGCCACAGAAAGTGTACTTTCAAGTTTATATTTAAAAGTTCTGCTTGTTAACGCTCCTAAAAAATTATTAATTGATACATGTTTATAAAATTTAGATGATAGCTTTTGATTTTTATAGGATTTTAAAATAACAGGAGTCACAGTATAAACATTATGTTTTCTAGTAAAGTACATGGTAGATACAACTTTAGCTCCAAAAGTCATAATAAAGACAAACATTGAAATAAGTTCATAAAAATTCATAAAAAATACCTCCTAAAAATAAAATATATATCTTAACATGTTATAAAACATGGAATATAGAATTACTATAAAATATATAAAAACAAGTATTCTATAGAGTTTAAAATTATTAGAGTTAGTACTAAGAAAATAGTTTATTTAATATATAAACTAAGATAAATTATTTTATTACTTAACTAATTAAAGTTAAAAACTATAAGAAACTTGATGCAAAGTTTAATAAAGTAAATTTAAAATTATTTCGTTTTTCTTAATAAAAGTATTTCGTAAAATACAGTATAAGATGTAAACAGGATGATAAAATACATTTCCTCCTTATGAGTCATTTTGGAAGTTGCAAAAACCATTAAGAGCGGAAAAAGTATAAATATCTGAAGAAATCTAAAAACACGAATATTATTCAAGATATCACTCCTAACTTCCAAATTATTACTATATGAATATTATGTTATTTTTATGATAAAATGTAAATGAAATAATTTCTACAAAGGATGATAAATAACTTACAAATTATGTAAAAAAGAATTGCAAAATAGAAAAATGAAGTTGAAAACTTCTATAAACAATTATTATGAAATAAAAACAGACATATTCTTTATAAAAATATGTAATAAAATGATATAATCTTTTTTGTATGGATTATTTAATAGAGAGTTTTATAAATAATGTTTGTATTTATTACAAATAATATTAAATGTGCAACATAAGAATAGAAATAAATTTTATGTTGTGATTTTAGGTTAAAAAATGAGAGAAAGAAGGGAAAAAATTGAATTATGTACTCATACTAGTAGGTTTTGTATTATTGATAAAAGGTGCTGATTATTTTGTAGATGGTGCATCCGCAATTGCAAAAACATTTAAAATTCCTACATTAGTTATAGGTCTTACAATAGTTGCATTTGGAACTAGTGCACCAGAAGCAGCTGTTAGTATAACGTCAGCAATTCAAGGCCAAAATGCAATTGCAATGGGAAATGTTGTTGGATCAAATATATTTAATTTATTAATGGTTGTTGGAGTGTCAGCATTTATATGTCCGTTTAGTGTTAAAAAAAGCATATTATTAAAAGAGTTTCCTTTTGTTTTATTATCAGGAATAGTTTTATTAGTAATATCTTTTGATACAGCATTACAAGGAAGTGCGCAAAACATATTAACAAGAGGCGATGGAATAATTTTATTATTGTTCTTTGGAATATTCATGTATTACCTTATAGCAATGGCAATAACATCAAAAGATGATGATTGTGAAGATATAGAAGAAATGCCATTAAAGAAAAGTATTTTACTATCTATAATAGGAATTATAGGAATAGTTTTTGGTGGAAAAATTGTTGTAGATTCAGCATCAGCAATAGCTATTCAGTGGGGAATGAGTGAAACATTAGTTGGACTTACAATAGTTGCTATTGGAACATCACTTCCAGAGCTTGTAACGTCTGTAGTTGCAGCAAAGAAAAATCAAAGTGATATAGCACTTGGAAATGTTATAGGCTCAAATATGTTTAATGCATTCTTCATACTTGGAATTTCAGCAACAATTCATCCTATACAGATTGGAGCATCTGTTATAACAGATTTAGTTGTACTTTTAATAGTAACATTAATAACATATGCATTTGCTATAAGCAAAAAGAAAGTCAACAAAATGGAAGGTGCTACATTAGTAATAATATATATAATATATATGGCTTATATAATAATGAGAAATTAGAAAAATATATAAAAATAGATAGGATAAAGAATCCTATCTATTTTTTATGTAATCTTAAAAGGTGTTAGTTAAAATAATATTCCTGCTATTGTTGCAGTCATAAATGCTGATAATGAACCAGCTAAAACGGCTCTCATTCCAAGCTTTGCAATATCTTTTCTTCTATCAGGAGCAAGGCTACCAATAGAACCTATTTGTATAGCTATAGAACTAAAGTTTGCAAAACCACAAAGAGCATATGTTAATATAACAATTGTTTTTGGTGAAAGTGCTTTACTTGCTATTAATGGTGAAAGATTGCTATAAGCAACAAATTCATTTAAAACAACTTTTTGACCTAAAAGGTTACCAGCAGCACTTATATCTTGAGTTGGAATACCCATTAAAAATGCTATTGGTGAGAAAAGCTTTCCAAATATCCAGTTTAAGCTTAAGAAATCAGCACCAAAGAATCCACCTACGAAACCTAAAACATAGTTAACAAGTGCTATTAAAGCTACGAATGCAATTAAAAGTCCACCAACATTTATTGCAATTTGAATACCTTCAATGGCTCCGTTTGAAGCAGCTTCAATTATGTTTGTAGCTGTTTTTTCAGTTTCTAATTTGAAATCACCTTTTGTTACAGGCTCTTCAGTTTCTGGAATTAAAATCTTAGCAATAACAAGACCAGCTGGAGCAGCCATAACACTAGCAGCAAGTAAGTGACTTGCACTAACTCCCATAGCAACATATCCAGCCATAACACTACCAGCAACAGTAGCCATACCACCAACCATTACAGCAAATAACTCTGATTTTGTCATTTTACTTATATATGGTTTTATTATTAAAGGCGCTTCATTTTGACTTAGGAATATGTTTGAAACAGCAGAAGTTGTTTCTGCACCACTAGTTCCTAAAAGTTTTGCAAGACCTTTAGAAATTATGGAAATTATGAATTGCATTATACCTAAGTGATATAATATTCCCATTAATGCTGAGAAGAAGATTATTGTAGGTAAAACATTAAATGCAAAAATAAATCCGAATGAATTTGTATCCATTAAATTACCAAATACAAAAGAGCTTCCTTCTACAGTAAAGGCTAATAGTTTATCAATTATTTTACTTAAAAATCCAAAGAACTTTTGACCAAGAGGTACTTTTAAAACAAGTAATGCAAAGATTGCTTGTAAAGATAAGCCTATACCTACAAGTTTCCAGTCAATTTTCTTTCTGTCGCTTGAAAGTAGGTACGCGATTAATAAAAATACAACGATACCTAAAATACCTATAAATTTACCCATATTTACCATTTCTCCATTATTAAATTTTTGTTTTAAATTTTAAATTCCATTGTTTAAAATAACATAGAATTTATACTAAATTTATATAGTGTGTTTTATTTTTTAAATAAGTACATATATTATTTTGAAAAGAGTATTCACTTATATATAAATCCCAAAAGATATATATTTATTCATACTAATTTGTTAAAAAATATTTAATGTTATATTAAAAATGAAAAAAATGATTAAAACTATATTTAAATATAAATTATAACTATACAATTTTCAATAAAAAAATTTTGAATAAAATTTTAAAATGGTGTATAATGTACAATTTAACATTGTAGTATATGGCTAAAAATAAGGATTTTTTAATAAAATGTTAATAAAAAACATTTGTTAAAGAAATAACATTTAAGCAATTAAAAAAATAAATTTTATTATGAATAATATGATAAATAAATATTAAAAAATGAAATTACATAACTTGCAATTTGGAGGATTATTATTAGTCAATTTTTGAAAATTAGAATTATAGTTTTGATTTTTGTAAATATATAGACATTTATGTGTTTTTTTCATTGCTTTTGTATATAATTATTAGTATGAAAAAATATACAAGGTAATAAATAATTGAATATATTATAGTAAAGATAATTAAGGAGTTGTTAAAAATGTCTTTTGATTTTTTAAGAGATACTCATAAAAAAGTTCACTTTATAGGTATAGGTGGAGTAAGTATGAGTGGACTTGCAGAGATACTTATTGAAAATGGATATAAAGTTTCAGGTTCAGATAGAAGTGAATCTGAAAACACTAAAAAACTAAGAGAACACGGTGCTGAAATTTATATAGGACAAAGTGCCGATAATATAAAAGATGTAGATTTAGTAGTGTATACAGCAGCTATTGCAGCTGATAATCCAGAGCTTATGAAAGCTAAAGAAGAAAACATAGCTTCTATGAATAGAGCAGAATTTTTAGGATCTATAATGAAGGGACATAAATATGGAGTTGCTATAGCAGGAACTCATGGAAAAACAAGTACAACATCAATGATGTCACATATTGTTTTAGAAGAAAAATTAGATCCTACTATCTTAGTTGGTGGAAATTTAGATGTTATTGGTGGAAATGTTCATATAGGAAAAAGTGATTATTTCATAACAGAAGCATGTGAATATAAGGAATCATTCCTAAAGTTTTATCCATATATAGGGGTTATCCTAAATGTTGAAGAAGATCACCTAGATTACTATAGAGATTTAAATCATATAAAAGATGCATTTAGAAAGTTTATTAGCATAATACCTGACGATGGATATGCAATAGTTAATGCAGATGATGAAAATTCAATGGATGTAATAAAAGATGCTAAATGTAATGTTATGACCTTTGGAATAGAAAATGGGGAATATAGAGCTAGAAATCTTAAGTTTAATGATTTAGCTTGTGGAATTTTTGATTTATATAAAAATGATGAAAAATTGTTTACTGTGGAGTTAAATGTTCCAGGAAAATATAATGTATTAAATGCTATGTCAATAATTTGTGCATCGTTAGCTTTAAATATAAGTCATAAGTCTATAGTAGATGGATTATTTAATTTTAGAGGAACACATAGAAGATTTGAATTTAAAGGTGAGAGAGATGGTGTTAAGGTGATTGATGATTATGCTCATCATCCAACTGCAATTAAATCACTTTTAGGTGGAATAAAAAATTATCCTCATAATAGAACATTCTTTATATTCCAACCACATACTTATACAAGAACTTCAACATTATTTGATGAGTTTGTGCAAAGCTTTGAAGGCATTGATAACTTAATACTTGAAGATATCTATGCAGCAAGAGAAAAGGATACTGGAATAGTTAGTTCACAAAAATTAGGTGATGCAGTAAGAAAAACAGGAGTTAGGGCTATAAATATGCATAGCTTTGAAGATACTGTTAAATATTTAAATGAAAATGTTAAAGAAGGAGATTTAATTTTAACAGTAGGCGCAGGAGACGTATATAAAATAGGAGAAATGTTTATAAATCAATAAAATTATTGATTTATAACAAAAATAAGATGATTTCTATATTTAGAAATCATCTTATTTTTATAGAATGTATAAGATATTCTTATTGGTCTAAACTTGAACCAATGTCTTTATTAGTTTTCTTTGCAATAATTGGCATGATTAAACCAAGTCCAATTAATACAAATGGAGTTATTATATTTAATGCTAGTTGGAATTTGTCTTCAGAGTACATTCCACCAATACATGCAAATGCAGTGAATGCGAAACACCATGCTCCAAAGATAATACCTACAGCTTTACTTTTTACAAACTTATATTGTGCATCAAATTTATCTCCAGCTTTCTTAAGTGCAATGTATGCAAGGAATACCCATAGGTAACGAAGAGGCATACAAACAGCATTTAATTTAACTAATGCTTTAACTAATACGTCAACATTTTCTATTCCAAACATTGGTATAACAATTAATAAAGAAACAATAATTGTTATAAGTAAGTGTCCATTTGTATAAGCACCATTTTTGTTTTGTTTAAACATAGAATCTGGTATAAATCTTCTATCAGCACTATCAAGTAACATTCTTAAAGGTGCATCTATTGAAAGAATTAATGTTGAGAATTGACCTATCATATTTGCAATTGCATAAATGATTAAGAATAAATTTCCAACATGATAGTAGCTACCTAGTTTTTGGAATGCGTAGTATGCTCCGTTTGTAAGTAAATCTTTTGGTACATTGTTAGAATCGAACATCATACCAAGTGAAATAGTTCCAAGTATAGCACAAACAGCAACCATTATTGCAAGTGTTATCATACCTTTAGAGAATCCAGTTTCAGGATTTTTCATTTTATTAACATATGGTGATATTTTTTCACAACCACCAACAGCAAATACAAGTATTGATAAACTAGTAAAGAATTTAAGATCAAATGTTGGCATAAATGTTTTTAATGACCAATCTATAGAGTTTAACTTAGCACCTGTAATTGCAGGAGCTGCTGTCATTAATAAAATAAATAGAATTGATAATACAAACATAGATGTTCCAGCAAATGTAGCTAATTTCTTTAATGGATTTAATCCTTTTGATGCAATAAACATACCAATTAAGAAAATAACTAAGCAACATAACTGTAATTTTTTAGTGCCTATAGCACTAATTCTGTTATCTTGGAAGATTGCCCAACTTGATGCAATCATAAATCCAGATGGTTTTTGAGAAATATAAGGCATATGAACTATCCAATAAGTCCAACCAGCATAGTATGCAAGTTTAGGTCCAATAGTTTCATTAATCCATGAACTTACTCCTCCACCAGAATTTTTAAAAGCAGAGCCTAGCTCTCCAACCATTAATGCGTAAGGGACAAAGTAAATAGCAAAAATTATGATCCAAGATACGATAGCTTTAAGGCCATTATATTCAGAGAATCCGTTGATAACGTTACCGAATCCCCAAACTGTGGAAAATGCCATAAATGCTAAGGTATACCACATAATCTGCTTGTCCTTCTTTTGTTCCATAAAAAAATCACCCCGTGTAAAATATTATATTGTATCTATAAAAGTCTAAATTTATTGCATAATATAAACAATTTATTAACAAAAAAATGAAGGCTATCCATCATTAAATGAATTTTTGAATACAATATTTTTAAAATTCTATAAATACATTCAAAATTATATACCTTATTATAGTATTTGTATATATATTTTCCAAAAATAAATAAAATTCTCACAATGTAGTATTAAAAAACCCATAATAAGGCAAAAGAAGAGACATAAAAGAAGATATAGTCGAATGATGAAAAAATCACAGAAAAGTTAAGTTTGAATAAAAAGTTAATGAGTTAACAAATGATATAAAACTTAATTTGCAAATAAAATAATTATTAATATGGAGTTTATAGTAATCTAAAAATGCAAATTAACTTAGTTAAAAACTTTAACTAAGTTAATTAAAAATGAAAAGAGAGAACTTAGTTGTTAATTTAAGTCTCTCTTTCTATATTTATTAATAATTTAATTACATAGACTATATGATTTTATATAAAATTCATTTCAACTGAATAATCTTTTAAAAGTATTGATAAACTTTGATTTAAATAATTGAATTCAAAGTTACAAACAGTAGAGTGTATACCACTATCTTTTAAAAAGTGAACAGTTCCAATATTGTTATTAGGGTCTTTACAAATTCTTACCAAAATGGACTTTATATCATTAAATTGAATACGAGATGATAAATTAGTTGAATTTAAATTAAAGTTTACTGTTCTATCATTTAAGAGAATAAGTAAGTCTAAGTCATATTCACGATCTTTGAATGTTTTTATTTCAAAGTCACTTTTTATATTTAAATTATAATGATTAAATTCGTACATTAAGATAACTCCTATTTAAATATTTTCTTTAATTTTGAGAGTTTACTTGAACTAAATGGTGGGTATCTTAATGGAACATCCATTGAAAAATCCTTTTTTACTACAGATTTTATGTGAGAAAAAGTTTCAAAGCTAGATGCACCGTGATATTTTCCCATGCCACTTTCTCCAACGCCTCCAAATGGAAGGTATAATGAAGCTACATGAATTATAGTTTCATTTATACAAGCACCCCCAGAAGTTGTTCTTTGAAGAATTCGAGAAATATTTTTTTCATTATTAGAGAAGAAATAAAGAGCTAATGGTTTAGGTCTTTCATTAATTGTATCTATAACTTCAGTTAAAGATTCAAATTCTAAAACAGGAAGTATAGGTCCAAAAATTTCATCTTTCATAACTTTATCTTCAAAGGTTATATTATCTAAAATTGTAGGCTCTATATACAATTCATCTTGGTCAATATCACCACCAATTGCGATTTTTCCACAATTTAAATAATCAATTAATCGTTCAAATGCTTTTCCATCTATAATTCTAGGGTAATCATTTGATTCCTTAGGATTTTTGCCATAAAATTTTATGATATATCGTTTTAAATGTTTAATAAGTTCATTTTTTACACTTTTATGAACGTATAAGTAATCAGGAGCAACACAAGTTTGTCCTGCATTTAAAAATTTGCCCCAAACGATTCTTTTTGCAGTTAATTTTAAATCAGCAGTTTCATCTACAATACAAGGACTTTTACCACCAAGTTCTAAAGTCACAGGAGTAAGGTTTTTAGATGCAGCTTCCATAACAATTTTTCCAACTGGCACGCTTCCAGTAAAGAATATATAGTCAAATTTTTGATCTAAAAGAGAAGTGTTTGCAGCTCTTCCACCATTAACAACTGAAATTAATTCTTTCGGGAAATTTTCCTCAAGAAGTTTAGTTAAAACTTTAGATGTATTAGAACTTTTATTAGATGGTTTTAATACTACAGTGTTCCCCGCAGCAATAGCTCCTATAAGTGGTGCCATTGATAATTGGAATGGATAATTCCAAGGAGAAATTATTAAAGTGACTCCATAAGGCTCAGGATAAGTAAAACACTTTGCTGGAAATTGTGCCATTTGAGTTTTAACTTTTGTAGCTTGCATCCAAGTTTTTAAATGCTTAATTGTATAGTTAAGTTCTTCAAGTACAATTCCAAATTCAGTCTCGTAGCCTTCAAAGTTAGATTTTCTTAAATCATTATGAAGAGCATCTAAAATCATGCTTTCATTATTTTTTAATATTAACCTTAATTTATTTAATTGAGTTAATCTAAAATCTACACTAAGAGTATTTCCTTTTAGAAAAAAGTTACGTTGAATTGTAACAATATTCTTTATATCTATCATATAAACACCTCACTTAAAACATTAGTTTTAGAAAACTAGTAATATATTTAATAAACTTAAATTATAAATTAGTACAACCTTTTAAAAATACAATACTAAGAATTAAATATAAATTCATTATTATAACTTCATAAAGATATTATATCAAAATTAATGATTAATAATGAAGGATAGAACTGAAATATTAGATTGAATTCCTATATATATTATATACTGAAAAATTCATTTTAAAGTTTAAGATTTTTGAAACAAGGTTTTTATTATAAAAAATAGAATTATAAAGTAATAGGGGAAAAGTAAATAATAGGAGATTTAAAAATGAGGGCAATGATAGGTCATGATTATGATATATATATGAGATTTTTACTGATATTTTATATAGCTTATGATTCTGTAATTAAAGATTATGCAATTCAACAATCTATTATTTTTTTATTAGTTATTATAATAACAACAATTAGTATACATTTAATTCAGGATAGGTTTAATAAATTTATGCTTGTATTTCAAATGATAATTTCTTTCTATTTTTCTATAATGTATACACCAATTGCAATTTTATTCTTTTATGTTAGTTTAGTAGACTTATTGTTGAATTTTAAATTATATACAATAGCAAACATAGCAATTATTATAGTTATAAATTTTGTAATAGATGATAAAACACAAACTATACAATTTATTATAATATCACTTGCGTATTTATGTTGTAAAAAGAATTATAATATGATGATAGAAAATAATTTGAAATGTAGGAAGGAAATAGAGGATAAGCGAATATATATTAAAAGTTTAAATGAAAAAATAAATAAAGAAATAAAATATAGAAATCAAGCTTTATACACTAAAGATTTAGAAATAAGAAATGAGTTGGCAGGAAAAGTACATGATAGAGTTGGACATACTATTGCAGGGAGCATAATGCAGCTTGAAGCATGCAAGATAGTGTTAAATAGCGATGATAAAGAAAAAACATGTAATATGATTAATAACACTATAGGCGTGCTAAGAAGTGGTATGAATGAAATAAGGAAAACTCTCAGAGAAATAAGACCTTTAGATGAACAGATAGGAATAAATAAAGTTAAACTGCTTTTAGAGGAGAAGGTTCAAGATACAGGATTTAACTTCTCGTTAGATTATAAAGGCGATATGGAGAAAATAGATAAGGAACAGTGGATGTGTATATTAGATTTTATTATGGAAACTTCAACAAATACACTTAAATATTCAAAGGGAAATCATATAGGTGTAAAAATAGAGGCTTTTAATAAAATGTGTAAAACGCAGGTTTCAGATAATGGTGTAGGGTGCAAGTATATAAAAAAAGGAATAGGTTTAAAAAGCATAGAGGAAAATGCTTTAAAATTAGGGGGAAACATATTAATAAATAGCAATGAGGGTTTTGAAGTTATATTATTAATTCCTTTCAAAAAATATTAAATATAAGGGGGATAATATGATAAATTTAATAATTGCTGATGATGACATTTTAATTAGAGAAAGTCTTAAGATAATTTTAGATGCAGATAGTGAAATAAATGTATTAGAAACTTTTGAAGATGGAAAATCTGCCCTTCAGTTTTGTTTAACACATAATGTGGATTTAGCACTTTTAGATATTAGAATGCCCATTTTAAATGGAGTTGAAGCAACAAAAGAAATAGTTAGTAAAACCAACACAAAAGTAGTGATTTTAACAACTTTTGATGAAGATGATTATATAAATAAGGCACTTACATTTGGTGCAAAAGGGTATTTATTAAAAAACAATACCCCTAGTGAAATTATAAATACATTAAAGATTGTTATAAAAGGCAACTCTGTAATACAAGATGAAGTTATGGAAAAGATAAAAAATAATATTGGTAAAGAAGAAAAATGTAAAATAGATAAAGAAATGTTTACTCAAAGAGAAATTGAAATTATGGAGTGTATATCAGAAGGACTTAGTAACAAAGAAATCTCAGCTAAATTATTCATATCAGAGGGAACAGTTAAAAATTATATAACATCTATTTTAGATAAAACGGGGTTAAAGCACAGGACTCAAATAGCTATATATTGCATAAGAGGAAATGTATAAAAAATAGTTTAGATTTTTAAGTTAAGAAGTTTGATTAATTTAATTGAAAATGCAAAATTGAAAACTGAAAATGAGTGTGTAATTTGAAATAAGATGTAATTGTTAAGTATATCAAAGTGAAAAGATAAACTAAAATATTAATTATGACTAAAGTCATGGTTAAGATGTGACCTTCTCTACATTAATTAGAGGAGGTATTTTTATATAATAATATTAAAGAGATGACTATTAAGAACATGGGGGGCTAGAAGATGTATGTTGTTGAATTAAATGGGGTTACTAAGAAGTTTGGAGAATTTATAGCACTTGATAATATGTCTTTAAATATTAAAGAGGGAGAAATATATGGGATTTTAGGTCCTAATGGTGCAGGTAAAAGTACTGCTATTAAATTAATTTGTGGAATTTTAAATCCTAGTTATGGAATAGTGAAAGTTATGGGAAAAGAAGTTAAACCTAAAATGAAACATGCAAGAAAAAATTTAGGGTTAGTACCTCAAGAAGTTGCTATTTATTCAGAGTATACAGCATATGAAAATGTAAAGTTTTTTACAAGTCTTTATGGTTTTAAAGGAAAAGATTTAGAAGATAAGATTGAGAATGCATTAACTTTTACTGGATTAATGGATGTAAAAAATAAATTAGCTTCAGAGTTTTCAGGGGGAATGCGTAGAAGGTTAAATATAGCTTGTGGGATTGCTCATGAACCTAAAGTAATAATAATGGATGAACCCACAGTTGGTATAGACCCACAATCAAGAAATTATATACTTAAGGCAATTAAAGAGCTTAATAAAAAAGGAGCAACTATTATATATACAACTCACTACATGGAGGAAGCAGAAGAGATATGTTCAAATATTGGAATTATTGATAATGGTAAACTTATAGTTCAAGGTAATAAAGATGAATTGAAAAGTTTGGTTTCAGATAAGAAAAATTTAAGAATATCAATAAATAATTTTGAGGAAATAAATAAAGATGAAATAAAAAATATAAGAGGGGTAAGTAACATTAATGTTTACGAAAATAAGGTGATAATAACATCACTAAAAGAAGTTAATAACTTAGATAAAATAATAAATTATTTTACAGGCAAGGATATTGAAATTAGGGATATAGATTATGAAGATGTAAGTTTAGAAACGGTTTTTTTAAGTTTAACAGGAAAAAGTTTAAGAGAGTAGGGATTATATGAAGGGAATAATAAAACATGTAATTTTAAGTAATATAAGATATCCTAAGAATTTATTATTCAATATGCTTTTCCCTATATTTTTAATGCTTTTAATAGGTGGAGTTCTATTTAATAACTTTGATAATGTTGCAAAGATTGAGCCTTTTAAT
This sequence comes from Clostridium amazonense, assembly GCF_056431285.1. Taxonomy (NCBI): domain Bacteria; kingdom Bacillati; phylum Bacillota; class Clostridia; order Eubacteriales; family Clostridiaceae; genus Clostridium; species Clostridium amazonense. The sequence goes on from NZ_JBWKMH010000006.1 coordinate 129,998, forward strand.
GTATATTACTACGATTTGGGAACACAAGAAAGTAAAAAAATATTAGCGGAAGCTATTAGAAATAAAGGAAGCATAAAAGCTGAATTTAAAAAAGTAAACAGCTTAGAAGAAGGAAAAGAAAGAGTTAAATTAGGAGAGGATGTATTTATATTTTTAGATGAGAATACAATTAAAGTTTATTCCAACAATAAATATCTTATAAATGGTGGAATGATTAATGGATTGCTTGAAAGTATAAATAGAAAGATAAGTTTAGAAAATAAAGTAGGAAAATTAAATAATAATGAAATTAAATATAATTTAGAGAGAAATAATGATAGAGAAAATGTAGCGTTTGATAAAGTTGAACAAAAGAGAGCACAAACATCTTTTGATTACTATGGTGTAGTTGAAATTACAATGATGGCAAGTTATCTTTTATTCTTTTCTATGTACGGAATACAAAGGGATAAAAGATTAGAATCGAAGAATAGAATAATGATTACTAATATATCTCCAAGCAAGTATTATATAGCAAAACTAATAGGATACTTTATTTTAGGAAATTTAATAATACTTCCAGGGTATCTATTTGCAAGATTTATTTTTAAAGTAAATTTTGGAAGCTATCCAATCTTAGCATATGTGGGAATAATAAGCTTGGCTATGATGTTTATAAGTCTAGGGCTTTTAATTGGAGGTATATCAAATGAAAAGAATGATGGACTTAGTAAATTATTATACTCAATAATATTTCCTGTTATGAGTTTTTTAGGAGGATGTTATATTAGTTTTCCTGATGAAGGTGGATTTAAAAGTGCTAGTCTTTCACCTTTAAGATGGACTAATTTAGGAATTTTTAAAATGGCAAACTCTAACGATTATTCTGTAATAAAAGTAGCCATATTGTTAGATATTATCCTTTCAATAATTTTTTTATGCATGTTAAATAAATATGCGAGAAGAGAGGAGGCTATTTAGAATATGAGTTTTTGGGTTTTATTTAAAAACAACATGAAACGAATGATTCAAAAGCAAACAGGTACTTTTGCTATAAGTATTATTATTCCAGTCATAATTCTTATTGTTTCAGTTAAGTATTTTACAATAGGGGAATGGGGATTAAGAACAGTTATTAATGACAAGGATAATACAACTACATCTAAAATAATAGTAGAGCAAATAAATAATATAGAAGGGTTATCGATTAAAGATATAAAAGAAGAGAATATTGATGAATTTATAGAGAATTATGATTTAGATTTATGTATAACAATACCTAAAGGATTTGAAAATGCAATAATAATGGATGATGACAGTGAAGTGATATTTAAACAAGGTAAAAATAGTGAGATTTCTAGTGGAATTAAAGAAAAGTTAAATATAGAAATAAACAACATAAGAAAATTATCTACAGTTAGTAATAAAAATCATGAGTTATACAAAGATACATTGAAAAAATATGATAATGGAATTGTAAGTATAGAAAGGTTAAATCTTAAAGATTTGAGAGCTAATCATCATATATCTAGGTTTTTTATAACAATTGTAACAATGTTTATATTTTATAGGGGATTATACGGAGCAAAACTTATGGTAGAAGATAAGGAGAGTGAAGTTTACACTAGAATTTTTTCAGGAAGTGTCACAAGTACAGAGTATTATTTAGCTAATATATGCTCGACTTTAGTTGTTATGATTATTCAAATTTTAATTTGCCTTATTTGTTTAAATACTTTAGTAAATATAGATGCTGGGTTAAAATGCTGGGAATTATTTATAATATTATTGGTTGTAGCTATAAGTGCTGTATCGGTTGGAATAGTATGTTTCTCCATTTCAGGAGATATACAAGGTTCAGGAATGATATTTAATGTAGTTAGCATGGGAATATTAGCACTTGGAGGATGGTTTTTACCAAGTAGTTTCTTCCCAAAATTTATAAATAAAATATCATATTTTATACCAACTAGATGGACTATGGATGCATTATTAGATTTGCAACAAGGAGCAAAATTTAGCAATATAACTTTAAATTTATTAATAGATATACTTTTTGCATTAGCATTATTTACAATAGCAGCCTACAAAACAGCGAAAAAAGAGAAAATATACAAAGATTTATAAATAGAGAAATTAGAAACAAAGGATGAAGTAAGAAGAAACACTACAATTCTGTATATAAATAAAATGTAAAGGAGGGGATTTATAGTAAGTTAAAGTTAAATTTTATTAGTAAAAATATAAATCACTATTAACTAAGGGTTGTTTCAAAATAAAATTATATTATTTTGAAACAACCTATTTTTTATTTTATAAACATTTAAGTTTCTTAAGTAAAATTAGAGAGAAATTATTGACATTACTATGATTGTAATGATGTGAAAAGGATGATAATCAATAAATTTTGGAAGCTTAATTATTTCAAATAAAAAAATATAAAAAAAGTGTTGACATATTTATACACGTGTAATATAATAATTTATGTCGCCGGGGTGTGGCGCAGATGGGAGCGCGCGTGGTTTGGGACCATGAGGTCGCAGGTTCAATCCCTGTCACCCCGACCACTAAAGAGAGTTGCATAGGCAACTCTCTTTTTTACTTGAAGAGGTTTAATTTATGAAGAAAATAAAATTGAAATAATAAAAGATACTAGCATAAACAAAGTAAATGCTAGTATCTTTTGCTTTAATAACAATAAAATGTTGTTATTATTTTTATAAATCGTAGTATTTAATGATTAAGCAAGTGGTGGTGGTTCTATTACATAACGATTTAAATTTTCTTCAGACATAGTTGATGCAAGTGCAGTTTGACTTTGTGTATTTTTAGATAGGTCTATTGATAAACCACCTAAAAATGGAATAGTTAATGATAAAGATAAAGTCAACATTATTAATGATTTTGAAAATTTTTTCACAAAAATCACCTACCTTTCAATATAAAAATAAATATTTATAGTAATAAACTAAGTAATGGTTTTTAATACAAAATCCATTTTAGAATTGTATTCCAAAACTGTTTTAAAATTATTATAGTTTGAATATAATCTTAATAATTCATTGTAGGACTTCATACTTAGAATGTGATTATTTGTGTATGAAGCTAGTCCTATTATATTTTGTATGACTTCTTCAATTCTTTTGTAGTCATTTAAATTTATATAAATTTCTTTAAGTAATTCATATGCATTCATTAAACAATAATTATTATTGGTTTCTTTTGATTTTATAACCACCTTATTTAGTATTGATAATGCATTGTTATACAATCCCTTTTTCATGTAAATAGATGCTTTTTCAATTAGTGTATGTGGTAGTTTTTCAATATCAATTTTAGAACGAATATCTTGTGCTTTTTTAGAGTATAAAATAGCTTTGTCAAGCTGATTATCTTCAGTGTAGAATGAAGATAAATTTGTATAAATGTGAGCAAGAACCTTAGAATCTATAGGTTTGTCACTAGAACAAATAGACTCTAAAATTTCAATAGCATCACTAATTGAACCTTTTAATGCATAACATGAAGCTTGTACTGATTTAGAATATATATAATAATTAGGCATTAAATCTGAGTCCGGATCATTATCTAAACTATTTATAAATATTTTAGATAGTTCAATAGATTTATCATATTCTTTTATGTTCATATAACATAAAGATAAATTATATATGCAAGTATTTGTTAAACTTGTTTGGTTAATTTTTTCAGCAATAGATTTACACTTAGAAAAATATGAAATTGCATTATAATAATCTAATAAACTGTAGTAACATGAGCCTATTTTTTTATATATATAAGTTGAAAAACTAGTGGTGTCTGAATTAATAGAATTGAGTAGATTCAAAGATGTAAAATAATTTTCTAATGAAGTGTTATAGTTATTTATGTCAAAATAATAATCACCTATTTTTGTATAGATTTGAGCTTTAATGAAGTCTAAGTTATATTCTTTAGCAATAGTTAATAATATCTCTAACTCATCTATAGAAGAGTTAGTATTTAAATGATTAACACAATATCTTTTAGCCTCTTCTTGCTTTGTTCTTAAAAAGAAATTTTCGTCAAGTTCTATGTCTAAATTTAATTCCTTCTCTAATGCAATTTGTTTAAATCTACATATCAATAATTTTGATACATCTTTAGATATAATTGAGTTTCCGCTTTCTAAAAGTTGTAGATAATCTTTAGTTAAATTTTCTGTTGCTAATTCTTCAGTACTTATATTTAATTTTTTTCTTAAGAATGCTATTTTTTCTCTTCCTTCCAGAAAATTCAAATATATCACCTCACACAATGAAACAAATTAATACCATAAAATTAAATAAATAACATAATATTACAATATACTAATAATTATACTATAACAAATTAAATAATCAATAGAAATAATAAATAAAAAGTAAATATTGATACTATTTAAATTTAAAGAGTATCAATATCATAATATAAAATAACATATATTACTATTTATTGTACTATAATAGCAGAATAGTAACAAAAACAAGAGTTAAAGTGTTAAAGTTTGATTTGAGAGAGTCTGTTGTGAAATAAAAAAATAATTAAGGATATATAGAACTTTTAATAACAGATATGATAAAAAGATATTATTTACTACAAAATATATTAAAAATTATATAAAATATTGAACAAAAATTTAAAAATATGTACAAAAAATCGTGAAATATGTATAAAGAATTAATTTTAAATTTCAAGTTACAAAACATGAAAACTTTTGTATCTAATTAATATAATGAACTATAAGTATTTATATATTAGGAGGAATTATGAAAAACAAAATTAAAAAAATTGCACTTTTTATGATTATGTTGTTTTCAATGTTTATTGTAACAACAACTAGTAGTTATGCATTAACTACTAGAAATAGTGGTGACTTTAAAATTATTTCTGAGAATATACCAAGTGACTTGAAAGAATATGCTATAAAGGAGCTTCCTAAACATATTCAAAATGTAAGAATGGAAGCTGACCAATATGGATTTAAAGGTTATAATGTTCAAAACTTTAAATTAGCAGAACCTTTTAGCGTTTACTCAGAAGAAAATGGTAATGTATACTATTTCCCTGTTACAGACAATAATCAAATAGTTGCAATTTTAGGTGTAAGCAAAGTTTCAGGAGAAGGATATACAACAACTTTTGAAAAAGGATTTGCAAGTGAATTACAAGCAATGGTAGAAAATGAACACCATGAGTTTAGAATAGTAAATAATAATAATGAGTTAAGAGCAGTAAGTCCTACTAAATCTGTATTGTTAGCCAAAACATACACAGAGACAAATAAGGCTAACACTAAAAAATCTAACTTTAATAATTACGATTTAGAAAAAAATATAAACAAAGCACAAGAAGAAACTATAAACTCAAAAGAAATAACAACACCATTAAATGAATATGCTAAAATTAATGATAATAATTATGTACAAGCAGCACAAAATAGCAACAATTTACCAATACAAATAAATTTACAAGGCTCACATCCTTGGTGCTGGGCAGCTACAGCTTCAGGAATAATAAATTATGAAAAAGGAACAAACTTACAAGCTGTAGATATAGTTAGATATGTATTTGGTTCAGAAGTTGAACAAGGTGGAACTTGGCAAGATATATTAAAAGCATACAATGCTTGGGGACTTTATCCAAATGTAACTAACACAGTACCATATAATAATGTAAAAGCTACTATAGATAGTGGACATCCAATGCATCTTGGAATGGTTTCTTATCAAGCTGGTGGACACGCAATGACATTAAGAGGATATACAGAAAATAGTGATGGAACTAAATCATATAGTTTAATAGACCCAAACAAGAGCTACTATGTATCAGTAAGTGCTCAAAGAGATAGCAGAAATGTTTGTTATATACTAGGTGGATACAGATTCTATTGGGAATCTACTTGTTCAGGATTTTAAAATATAAAATTAATTAATAAAAAACCTTTGTGACGTTTAAGTCATAAGGGTTTTTTGTATGATTTTAAAAATATATTAGAAATTAATTTAATTGAAAACAATATAAGCAGTTAACTAATAAAGTAACTGCTTATTTTTGTATTTTTACTCTGATTTTATATTCATATTTAATGTGTTATATACTTCTTTTGTTTCAGTAGCAATGTATTCAAAACTAAGAGCTTCTTCACCTACATTTGTTATTTCAAATTCAAAGTTGTTTCTACGTGGTGATGAACCATCAGCTTTAGAGTTTAAATTGCTGTATTTAGGAAATGTAAAAAATGAATTTTTATAATTTAAGTTTTTTAGGTTAGATTCATTGGAGAGTTTCCAGTCAGCTAGAATTGTGGCATTTGAATATAGGGATATATATATGGTGCTATTTTTAGGAACGGATATTGTAGGATTTTTATCAGCACTTACATTCTTATTCATAACAAGTTTATTAATCTTTGAAGTGCATGAGTCCTTAACCATAACATAAACATATTCTTCTCCAATTTTAAAGTTTAAATCATAGGTGAATTTTGTAAGCAAAGATTTAGCAGAACCTATATTAAGTTTTGTAGTTGAGAAGGATTGAATAATAAAAATAATTACAAGTATCATTGCAATGCCGATTGTAACTTTAATTTTCAAATTGTAACACCTCCTTATATAGGGTTCCAAGTTAATATTTTAGTTTATACAATTATTAATTGATAATATTATCTTTGAATTTTATTATTAGTTTTCTTTTTGGAACCAGTTAACAATTGAAAATTGACAATTGACAGTTATGGTTAATATTACTCATTTCATTCCTAATATTTAGAATAGAAATATATAAAAACTACGTTTTTATATTGTTTTCAACTAATTTGCTGTGCAAATTTAATAAAAAATCATTCTTTAAAATTGGAAATCCAATTTTTACATTAACTTTCAATTTTCCATTTTCAATTAAATTAATTAGAATTCTCAAATGAAACATGAATAACGGTTTAAATAATTCCTGTTTCATTTACTAACATTATTATCATTTAATATTTGAATAACTTAAAGTTTCAACTTGTTTCCCCATACTATATAGTATATTTACATATGAAAAATAAGAACACTATATCCAAGCTTGAAAATGAAATTACTATTATATAAATTGAGAATTTATATAAAAATTAATAATTAGAAATGAAGGATAAAACTTAGTTTTATAAAATATCCAAAGAAACAGTTATATTTAATTTTAAGGGTACAATTTATTGATGTTTTTGTATTTGAAACAAAGTAAGAAGTAAAAGTGAAAGATGATGTCAGACATTATTAACTTTGTTCCTAATATCTAAATATACAAACACCTAAAAATTACGTTTTTATATTGTTTCAACTAATTTGCTATGCAGATTTAATAAAAAATCATTCTTTAAAATTGGAAATCCAATTTTTACATTCACTGTCCACTGTCAATTTTTTTAAATATAGATTAGAACTTAGAGTTAAAATTCTCAACTGAAATATAAACAACATAAAGTTTCAAATTATATGCCTATAGACATTTATGAAGAATAAGAACAAAAAATGTATAAATAATAAAATTTTGTTTTAAGGAAACTAAGTAAGAAAGAATTTGTTTCTTTTTTAATATAATAAATTATAAAAAATATTATATTTGGAGGGAATATGTATAAAAAAATTAAAAAGCTTTCTTTGTTTATGGTTATTTTGTTTTCAATGTTTCTAATATTAACTACAAGTGGTTATGCAATAAATAGCGGTAATAGTGATTTTAAGATTATTTCTGAAAGTATATCAGCTGATTTAAAGGATTATGCTATTAAAGAACTCCCAAAACATATACAGAATGTTATGGTGGAACCTAAACAGTATGGATTTGAAGGGTATGATATACAAAATTTTAAGTTAGCAGAACCTTTTAGTGTTTATAAAGAAGATTTGGCAAAGGTATGCTATTTTCCAGTTACAAGTGATAATAAAATAGTTGCAGTTTTAGGTGTAAGTGAGAATTCAGAAAAGGGATATACATCAACATTCGAAAAAGGATTTGCAAGTAAATTACAAGCTATGGTAGAGAATGAACACTCTGAATTTAGGATATTAAATAACAATAATGAATTAAGAGCAGTAAGCCCTACTAAATCTATAGTATTAGCTAAGACTTATACAGACACTAACGCAAACCAAGAAAATAAATCTAAATTTAATATAAATGGATTAACAAAAAATATAGATGCATCAGATGAAAAAATTATAAATTCAAATAAAATAGTAACTCCATTAAATGAGTATAATAAGATTAATGATAATAGTTATAAAGCAACATCAAAAACCTCAAATAGTTTACCAATAAATATAGTTTTACAAGGGGAGCATCCTTGGTGTTGGGCAGCAACTTGTGCAAGTATAATTAATTATGAAAAAGGCACACATTTAGAGGCAGCAGAGTTAGTTAAGTTTGCATATGGTGAAGAAATTGAAAAAGGCGGAAGCTGGAAACAAATGAAAATGGTATATAATAATTGGGGGCTTTACCCAAGACAAACAGTTACAGTGCCTTATGAAGAAGTTAAATCTATAATAGATGGAGGTCATCCTATTCACTTAGGAATGTTATCTAATAACGGAGCACATTCAATGACATTAAGAGGATACAATGAAAATAGTGATGGAAGTAAATCATATAGTTTGATAGATCCAAATAAAGATTATTATGTGTCAGTAAATGCTGAAACTAGAAGTAATCAAGTTTGTTATATACTAAATGGTGATTCATATTATTGGAGTTTTAGTAGATTAGATTTCTAGAATAGATAGAGTTTCAATTTAAAATGTTAGCTTAAGGCCCTATGGTTGTTATAAATACAGTGATAATGTATAATTGGAATGAAATTTAACTTTAAATTATAAATAATTAGGCATGCTCAAGAATTTATGTATATATATAATAGTTTATTGAGTATGCCTTAGTATAGGAGACGGATTATGGAACATTATTTTAGTAAAAATTCAAGCACTAAAGATGAAATTAAACTAATAGAATATTACATAGTTGATAGAACTTTTAAATTCTACACAAACAATGGCGTTTTTTCTAAAAGCAAAATAGATTTTGGATCTATGGTGCTAATTCAAACAGTTATAGATGATGTTAAAAACTTTAAAGATAGTGATATAGAAATATTAGATGTTGGTTGTGGTTATGGACCTATTGGAATTTCACTAGCTACATATTTAGAGTCATCTAAAGTTACAATGGTGGATGTAAATGATAGAGCATTAGAATTATGCAAGAAAAATACTGAAGCTAACAATGTTAGTGACAGAACTACTGTATTTATGTCAGATACATTTGAAAATGTAGAAAAAAACTATGATGTTGTAGTTACAAATCCACCAATTCGTGCAGGTAAGGATGTAGTTCATTCAATTTATGAAGGAGCTTATGAGCACCTAAATAAAGATGGAATTATCTACGTTGTAATTCAAAAGAAACAAGGTGCTAAAAGCTCACAAGAAAAACTAGAAAAATTATTTGGTAATTGTGAAGTTATAAAGAAAAAAGATGGCTACCAAATATTAAGATCTATAAAAGAAAATTAAGTTATGAAATTAAAGATTATTCCAGCCTAGTAAGTCCCATTCTAATTCTTTAAAATCATATTTTCTTTGCTCAAAGTTATTAAAGCTATCTTTGCTTTTAGTAGGTGTTTGAGTACTAGTGTCAGTAGGAACTTGAGTTTTTACTGGCTTTTTATTTTTGTTTTCCCAGTTTTTAAGTATGCCTTCCACATATGAAAGTTTAGGTGAGTTTTGTCTTACAGCTTCAGTCATTGCTTTTTTCAAAGACTCTATTCCATGTTTATTAACTAGTGTGTTGATAAGATTAATTGCAGTATTATTCAAAGTACCTAAACCACATTCAGTATAGTAATTATAAACATCCAAGTTATCAGGATTAAAATCATTATCTAAACTATTATTATTACTACAGTTGTTATTATTATTAATTCTATTTATAGAATTAATATAATTAGACTTAGATATATTATTAAATAACATTTTAATGTTATTTAATATATTATATATATATTTAGTTAAGGAGTTATCTCCAATGACTTTGGATATAAGTTCACTAGCTAACGGATTTTCTTTAGATTCACAGTTATATAAATCCGTGAAGTCCGGTTGAGATTTTATATATTCAGAAAAAATTCCATTATGCTCGGAAGCTAAATTAAAATTAGGATTTTGTACATTAAGAGCAGTATTATCTGAATTAGAGTCTATATTTTTTACATTTTTATTTGTAACTTTTTTAGAGTTTTTGGAATTGTCCACAGTGTAAGAATTTCTATCCACATTAGTCGTAAATTTATCTTTGTTTTGTGGATAATTATTTGAAACATTTAATATCTTTTCGAAGTTTTCCCAAAAAGTATAAAAAGAGTAAGTACCACCACTTTTAACAGTGGTATGTTTTAATACTTTAGATACACAAAGCTTCTTTAATTTTCTATATAAAGTATCCTTTTTGATGTTAAGAATAGGGAAAGTGTCTATAACTTTTTCGTAATCAATCCAATAATATTTTTCTTTGTTTATAACTTTAGAAAAAAGAGTAAGATTATCAACACCAGTTTTTATATAATTTAAGATAAGTAAATCATCTAAAGAAACGCCTAATTTTTTTGATTCTAATTGATTAAAATTTGAAATTGAAAACATAAATAAAACCCCCTCAAATTAACTTTTAATATTACTTTCAATCCCTATATAGTGAAAAAAACGAAAAAACAACAATTGAAAAGTCACCTTTAACAGAATGTTTACATATAAAGCTTAAATATTAAGAATAAACACCATTTTTATTAAAAAATTCATATTTGAAATAGAATGTTAATTTAAAAGAAGTTCTAATGCGTTTAGTGTTTTTTAGAAGAGCAAATGGGTAAAAATCCGATGATATTAAAATTTTAAAAAATTGTTTTGTTGTTTTTTGTGATTTTCACCTATATATAGAGTGAAAGGGGATGATGATAATGGCAGTAAAAAATTTTAGAAAAAGCAGTGCCATAAGTGTATTTTATAAAGTTGGAGAGGATGAGAATGGAAAAGACATTGTTAAATCTCAAAAATTTTCAAAGATCAAAAAGGATGCACCTGATGAAGCACTATACGAAATAGGAAGTGCAATGATAAGCTTGCTAGAGGGAGAAATTCAAAAGATAGTAAAAGAAGACAAAGGCGAACTAGTAGGTTAGGCATATGAGGAAAAGTAAAAAATTACTTTTCCTCTTAAAAAAATTATTTTTAGAGTTATTTAAAATAAATATAAATGTTACTGTAAAGTTTATTTTAAATAAATCTTTAGAAATAATTATAACTATAAATAAAAAATGATTTTAATAATACTTTAAAAGGTAACTATTAGAATCAGATATATTAAAAATAAAAATGAGGGGGAATTTCAAATGGCAAAACAATTAGTATTAACTTTTATAAATCAGGGTGGAACAAAGAGCAGAATTACTATAAAAAATGTAAAGGATAATTTAGTGGAAGATGACATATTAAAATTTATGAATTTAGTAGTGGATAAAAATGTGTTTGAAACATCTAAGGGTGAGCTGGTTAAGGTGGATTCAGCAGAATTAGTTGAGACAAGCAAAACAAAATATGAATTAAATTAATTAATAAAAATAGGGATGTTTAAATAGGAAACATCCCTATTTTTTATTAAACACTATTCACTATTACTTTTTACTTGGGTTCAAATATAAAAATAGCAATAACCTATAAGACTAATAGTATCATTTGAGAAAGCTATTATTTTGAATTTAAGCTTGGAGCCCTATATAGGGTTCCAAGCTGAAAAATGAAATTATTCAAATAATAGATGAGAATAGTAGTATTCCAAGAAACAGGAATTATTTAAAACGTTATTCATAAAAATCTCAAAGAAACTCTAATGAATTTGCCATTTAATTTCCAAGACTAAACGGCTGAATCGACGTCCTGTCTAGGCAGTCGCTGAACCCGTCCTTGGGTTCAGGTCTTGAAAATAAAAAACAAATTAATAAGATTTTCTAAATCAATTTTTAAAGAAATACTAATTTAAATAATTCCTGTTTCTTGATGAAATAGAAAAAGTTTTTCAATTGATAAAGATGTTATTTTAAATTTGAACTTGGAGCCCTATAGTGTGGTAAAGTAATATTAGGATTCATAACATTATAGTTGCTATTTTCATGTATATTTTTATATTTAATATATGAGTTATAATATTCTATATTGTTATAAGCTACAAATAAATCTTTATATAATAGAGATAAATCTAAAAATTTATTGTTATCTTTTAAGAATTTATAGCATTTTTTAAAATGTTTATAACCAATATCAGTATTGTTTAACATAAAATTAGTTCGACTTAAGATAAAATAGTAGTCCATTTTAGAATTTAATTTCAATTTATTTACATTTATAGTGCGAGTTTTATACAATATTTCACTTAATTTATTATTATTATATAAAAGTGCTAGGTCAAGTACTTTATATGACTCTTCAAATTCACAACCTTTAAATTTTATGAACAATTCACTCAAAGTTTCAATAAATTTATCATATTGATAGGCATATAAATAACAGTTTAGCAGAATTATATAGCATTCCTGTTCAGCATCAAAGTTACCAATATAATTAAAAAAGAATATGCATTTAAGCATTGAGTCAATGGCTTTTTGATAATTTTTAATTGAAAAGTAAGCATTGTTTAAGATTAAGTGCATGTTTGGAAGTACACTAAAAGAATTAATTTTTATATTTTTACTTAAAAAATCCTCGATGAAATATATAGTTTTCTCATAATCATTTATATTCAAATAATATACACCTAAATTATTGTAAGCAATAAAGTAAATTTCACAGTTTAACTTATTATAGTAATTTAAATAAGCTAATATTTTTTCCAAATAATGTTTGTTTAAATCTTCTCCTAAAGATTTTATTTTTAATATTCTTAAGGAATTTAAAGAATAACATAGATTTTCTACATTAATAAAACGTAATTCACTTGATAAATCTTTAAAGAGTTTTTCACAACAATCTAAGTATTTTAGTGCATCATTAAATAAAGCAAGCTTATAGTAACTCATACCAATGTAATAATAAGTTACAAAATCAAAGGGAGTAAAACGTTCAATTATATCAAGATACTTTTTATTTTCATATAAGTCACTTATAAGATTAATGTTATAAGTTTTAGTAGGGAATTTTGTTATAGCATCAGCTTCAGATATTAAATAAGATACATCTATGTTAAGTGCTTTAGCTATATGCTGAAGTTGAAGTATAGAAGGCGTGTATTTATTACTTTCTATTTTACTAATAGTACTTCTACTTAATATATCACAACTTAACTCAAGTTGAGTAAGGCCCGCTTTTTTTCTAAAAAACTTTATTTTATCACCTAAATTCATTATAAAGTCCCCCTGAAATAGAATGAATGTTCTGAAAAAGAACATTTTAGTAAATTATAATAAGTTGTATAAAAAACAATAGAATAATCGGTAAAAGAAAATGTATATTGCAAAAATGAATAAGGAAACAATTACAAATATTTTACCATTAATGAAATTATATGTAAAATTGTAAGTGTAACTAAATTGAATATGAATGATTATAGAAAAGGCTTATAAGCTAAGGAAATAATATGAACCTGTAATTGAATTTGAAAGTGAAAAAATCTGTTTAATAATTGTGGAGGGGAATATGGTGAGTAGTGTTTTAAAGAAAAAAGATTTTTTATTGTTAATGCAGGGGAAGTTTGTATCGTTAATTGGAAGTGAGATGCAAGCTACAGCATTATCATTATATGTATTAGCCAAGACTGGATCGGCAACTAAATTTGCATCAGTTTTAGCCGTAACAGTTATACCTAAAATTATATTAGGACCAATAGCGGGCGTTTTTGCAGATTGGTTTGATAGAAAAAAGATAGTTGTAGGATTAGATTTTTTAAATGGATTAATTATAGCTTTATATGCTTGTATATTTCATATTAATGGTGGAATATCAATGCCATATATATATGTACTTACGGTATCACTTGCAATTATTGAACTACTATTTCAACCAGCAGTAGGAACAATTATACCGTCAATTGTAGAAAAAGAAGAACTTGTAGCAGCAAATGGAATAAATTCAACCATAATGAATATAGGATTATTGCTTTCACCATGTATAGGAGCAATATTATATGGCATAAAGGGTTTAGGATTAGTATTTATTATAAATGCAATAAGTTTTACATTATCAGCAATAAGTGAGATGTTTATTAATGTACCTAAGTTAAATAAAAGACCAGAGAAAATTAATTTCAAAGTATTTAAGCAGGATTTTTTGGCTGGACTTAACTTTGTAAAAGAGAGAAAAGTAATAAAAGCTATAATTAAGTTAGGTATAATTTTAAATTTTGCATTTAATTCTTTTATAAGTATTGGAGTTTTGTATATTAGTAAACAGATTTTAAAAGTATCTGATTATCAATATGGAATTATGCAATCAGTTTTAGTTATAGGAATGTTTATAGCACCAGTTCTTTGTGCATATTTATGTAAGAAAATGAAAATCGGGAAATTAATGTTTATAGCTACTATATCTATGGGAATAAGTGTATTTTTAGTTTCGCTATGTGCATCAAGAGATATTATTAATATTATAGGAAATAAATCAATTATATTTATTATTTTAACTGTATTATGTATATGTGTTGTAGCATTAGGTTCAGCTACTAGCATGGCACTAGGTATATCTGTTCAACAACAAGTGTCAGTACAATACTTAGGAAGAGTTTCAACAGTAATGAATGCATTATTAATGGCTGCTTCACCACTTGGAAGTATGTTTTTTGGTATGCTTTATGATAAAATTCCAGCAAGTATTGTGGTAATAATTTCTTCTAGTATAGTAATACTTGCATCAATTTTACTAAGAAGAAGTTTATGCTTAGGGGATGAGGAAGCAAATATTTCATCTCAAGAAGGAACCGTATATGAGAATTAGGATAAAATAATTTTAATTTATAGATTAGATAAAAGGGATTATTCAACTTAATGAATAGTCTCTTTTTTTATGGATATATGTTCTTTAATGTGTAAGTTATGCATATTTTAATTTATATTAGGGTAAAGTATTCATAAATAATAGAAGTATATTGTATTTTAAAAATATGGTGAAATTAAGTTTCATTTAAATAAATTTTGTGATTTGAAGAGTTAGGATGTGATTTTATTGAATAAGAATTATAATGATATGTTTAAAGAATTGGTTGTTGCATATAAAAATGGAGTGTTTGAAAGTAAAATAGAGGAAATATTGTCTAAAGAAACTGGAGATAAAAATGTTTTATGTAAAAACATATCTAGTTTGTGTGGAGTTGAGTTAGAGTATAGTGAAGATTATCCTAAAAGATTAAAAGAAGCTATTAAAAACTGTGAGAACAATGAAAAAATAGTAACTAAGATAACAGAGGATTGTAGTGGATGTAGTGAGCATAATGCACGATGTGAAGCATCTTGTCCTTTTGATGCAATAAAACTTAATAAAGAAGAAACAGGAAGATATATAGATGCTGAAGCATGCACTGATTGCGGTTTATGTGTAGAGGCATGTAAAGGTGGAACTATAGTTGACAAAGTTGAGTTTTTGCCATTGTTTGAACTTATAAATAGTGGAGATGTAGTTATAGCAGCAGTTGCACCAGCTATTGCAAATCAATTTAATGATGCAAATTTAGACCAAATGAGAACAGCTTTTAAAAAGGTTGGTTTTACAGATATGATTGAAGTTGCATTTTTTGCCGATATGTTAACTTTAAAGGAAGCTGTAGAATTTGATGCAATGGTAAAAGATAAGGATGATTTTATGATAACATCATGTTGTTGTCCTATGTGGGTTGCTATGATTAAAAAAGTTTATGGCGATTTAATAAAACATGTATCACCATCAGTATCTCCAATGATAGCAGCAGGAAGAGTTTTAAAAGCATTAAATCCTAAGGTGAAAGTAGTTTTTGTAGGACCATGTATAGCTAAAAAATCAGAAGCTAAAGAACCAGATTTAAAAGGTGATATAGATTATGTATTAACATTTGCGGAAGTTCAAGAAATCTTTGATGCATTAAATATAAATCCAGCTGAATTAGAAGAGACAAAAACATTAGAATATGCATCTAAAGGGGGAAGACTTTACGCAAGAACTGGTGGAGTTTCAATGGCAATAACAGAAGCTATTGAAATGTTATTCCCTAATAAATATGAAAATTTAACAGCAATACAAGCTGATGGAGTTAAAGATTGTAAGGCACTGCTTAATAAAGTTATAAATGGTGAAGTAGATGGTAACTTTATTGAAGGAATGGGCTGTAAAGGTGGATGTGTAGGCGGTCCTAAGGCTATACTTCCTATGGAAGAAGGAACTAAGAAAGTAAATGAATGTGCTGATGACGCTGAATTTAAAGTTGCAACTCAAAGTGAAAAAATGCAAGAAATATTAGCTGAGTTAGATATAAAAAGATTAAAAGACTTCTTAAATCATGATAAAACAAACATATTCCATAGAAGCTTTAAATAGAAAAAATAGGTCATTAATTTTTATTAATGGCCTATTTTTTTGTGTCAAATTGGAAAATATATTCTATAATGTATAACAAATAATCTTTTATAAGTTAGGATAATTTGTTATACTGATAAATAAAGTTTAAAAGAATTTTAAATATATTTATATAAATTAGGATAAAAGAGGTGACGAGATATGTTAGAGAACATTAAAGCAGCAATATTTGATATGGATGGAACAATTGTCGACTCTATGTGGGTATGGGATGAAATAGATGAAAACTATTTAGGTAAGCATAATATAGAAATACCTGAAACTTTAAAGGATAGTATAGCACATCTAAGCTATAATGAAGTTGCAGCATATTTTAAGAATACATTTAATTTACCATACACTGTTGATGAAATAAAAGAACATTGGAATGACATGGCTTATGAGGAATATTCTAAAAACATAAAATTAAAGCCAGGAGTTAGAACTTTCTTTGAGTTACTAAGAAGAAATAATATAAAGATAGCATTAGCAACTAGTAATAGTACAAGCTTGTTAGAAGCATGCTTAAAAGGAAATGATATATATGAATACTTCGATGTAATAACAACTACAAATGAAGTTAATAGGGGTAAGGATTTTCCAGATGTATATCTTTTAACAGCTGAAAAATTAGGGGTAGCTCCTGAGAATTGCATGGTTTTTGAAGACATACTTCCAGCAGTTAAAGGTGCCAAAGCAGCTAACATGAAAGTTGTTGGTGTACATGATAAGTACTCAACAAAAGATCATGAAGCAATGAAGGAATTAGCAGATATATTCATAAATGAATATGATGAATTAAATAAAAAAATTTCATAGAAATTAGATGATTAGAGGAGGAACTTAGTGTTCTTCCTTTATTTTTTTACTTAGATTAAGTTTATACTTTGAGGTAAGTGATAAATACGTAAAAATTAAAATTGATAAGATGTTATTAATCGTACAGTTTATTTTATTATCATGTTTAAAACCAATTTTTACATTCATTTTTAACTTTCAATTTTCCATTTTCAATTAAATTAATTAGAGTTCACAACTGAAACAAAAATAATTGTACTTTTTAACTTGAATTCCTATAAATGAAATGAAGGTGTAATTAATTAAAAAAAAGTACATATAAATATTAAGAGAAGTAATAGCTAATCCTGGGAGGAGAGAATGAGCGGGTTTCTTATATTAATTTTATTTTTTAGTTGTTGCGGGTTAGGTGGGTATAGTTATAATTTAATGTTAAAAGCTAATAAAGAGAATACTAAGTGTAGAGTTTTAAGTAAGAGAAATAGTGAACTTCAGCAGAAGTTAAAGTTATTTGAACAGATGAGTGAAAATAATATAACTGTGTCATATTTGCCTTTAGAGGTTGAATATGGTGAGGTTATAAGCAGTACATCTATGCATGTTGGACCAGTGACAACATTACCAACGCTAAGAAACGTATTAAAGGGAACTAGAGTTGAAGTGGTGGATTGCTGTGAAGCATATGGAATCATATGGTATGAAGTAAAGTTAATTTTAGCAGGTGAATATAAGAATTTAAAAGGGTTTGTTATGAAAAATCAAATAAAACCACTAAATACAATATCTAAAAATATAGAAGTTTCAAAGATAAACTAGTTTTGGCTAGTTTATTTTTTTATTAAGTTATAAAATTGAGACTGAAGCATCAGATGAGAAGACAAATGTACTTTAAAATCAGTGAGTATATAGTATAATATAGAAAATAAAATTAGATTTATTTTAGGTTTCAACTTCTAAAAATTAAAATTTTAAAATAAAAAGGGGCGAATAATATGATTAATATTGATAGAAAAAATGTTATTTATAATTTTTCTAAAGAAAATAAATCAATTAAAAATATAGAGTCAGGTGACGTAATAAAAGTACAAACTTTTGATTGTTTTAAAAATCAACTATTAGATGATTCTAAAGCATTAGAGGAAATTGATATGAGTTTAACTAATCCAGCAACAGGACCAATTTATGTTAATAATGCTGAAGTAAATGACGTTTTAAAAGTAGAAGTATTAGATATTAAAGTTGGTGAAGTTGGAGTAATAGGTGCAATAGCAAATGAAGGGTGCCTTGGAGATAAATTTACAGAATCTAAAATAAAAAGAATTAAAGTGAAAAACAATATAGCTTATTTTAATGAAAAGTTAAGTTTTGAAATTGATCCTATGATAGGTGTAATAGGGGTTGCACCAAGTAATGACGTAGTGCCAACGGTAACACCAGGAAGCCATGGAGGAAACATGGATTGTACAAAAATAAAGAAGGGTGCTACATTATATTTTCCAGTTCAAGTTGAAGGGGGACTTTTGGCTTTAGGTGACTTACATGCTTTAATGGGTGATGGTGAAATATCAATGTGTGGATTAGAAATTGAAGGAGAAGTTACATTAAAAGTTACAGTTATAAAAAATAAGTCAATAGAAGGCCCAATGATAGAAGTTGACGATAAACTTATAGTTGTTGCATCTAGTAAAACTGTTGAAGAAGCTTGGAAGAAAGCTACAGTGGATATGCATAATTTCTTAGTGAAAGAGTTAAAAATGGATGTATATGATGCAGGAATGCTTTTATCGATGGTAGGAAATTTAGTTATTTGCCAGGTAGTAAATCCATTAAAAACAGTTAGGATGGAATTACCTTTAAGTTGTTTGAGAAAATACAATTATAAAATTTGTGATTAGGAACACTAAATGTAACTTTTTTACATATAATAAAATGACTTCATTTATGGAGGAATAGTTATATGGAAAAAGAAGATATACTTATAGAACTTGCAAATCTTGAGAAGATTGGAGCTACATTATTAGTTATTGGATATTCTTTATTTGTAGTTGGAGCAAACATAGATGTAACAGAAATCTTAGAAATAGATGAAGATGGACCTAAAGCTACAACTGTTACGTTAAATGGTGCAGAAATAGTTTTAATTGGATATGTAGTTTTATGGATAGTAGCTGAAAAGAGGTTTATGATTTCACAAGAAACCAATAATGAAACTATATATCCGTACAAAAAATTGGCATATTCATATATACTAAGCATTTTGGCTAATTCACTAAGAGTTCAAGCACTTGGAGAAATAGATGTTCTTAGTGCTTCAGGAATAGTTTTTGCTTAAAATATATTAGTATAAAAATAATAAGCATTTTAAAGTGCTTATTATTTTTATAATATAAAACATATTACCAAGGTCTAGTTTTATAGAGCCAGCCTTTATTTTCCCAATATTCAACGTCTGGTTTGTTGACACCAAACTTTTTGTGAAAAAAACGCATTCCATAAAAAAGCATTTTTACTTTTAAACATGGTTTTATATGAGAGCTATTATTTTTAATTTTAGTTGATAATTTATCTACAGTATTTTTAATTTCTGTTTTCTTTTTATCAGAAACATGATTCCAACTTCCAGCAGCAACATTAACACCATAAGTATGAGTTTTAGCAACGCCCCAATAAATCATGCTATCTTTAAGGTCTTTCATTGTAGATTTAGTACCACCACCAGCAGCTGTAGAAATAATTAATGCTTGCTTTTTAAACATTTTTTCATTAGGTTTATGAACCATCCATTGAAATGCAAAGTGGTCTAAGAATGTTTTCATTTGACCTGTTACATGATAAACATAAACAGGAGAAGCAAAAATAAGTATATCCGCATTAAGCATAGCATCTAAAATAGGCTTAACATATTTATAGTCTGGACAGTTACTAGATTCATTAAAACACATAAAGCAACCACGACAGAAATTAGGCATAGAAGTAGGAAGAAAGAATTCAGTTACATCTTCTTTAGCATCAGATAATTTAGATATAAATAATTGAGCAATATTATATGTACTGCCTTTTCTTTCAGTTCCATAAATAACGGCGATTTTCATTTAAATACCCCCAAAAAATATTTTTAATCTAAAATACATAAGTTAAATTTTGTGGCTCATAGTATGAAAGACCATGTTTTTTAGCTAAGCTTTGAATTAAATAATTTAGATATTCTGCATCCTCTAAATTGCATCCAACAATGACAAATCCTTTTCCTTTGTCAGCAGTTATTTTAAAGTTTTTTGATGTTAAATCATTATAAAAATCATCAATAAATTCAATATCACCGACTAAAGAATCATTGCCTTCACAAAGCATATCATATAAAATTTGAGCTCCCATTGCATTTGAAACTTTATCACTATTAAAAACGGCACAATACCAATCCATAAAATATCTCCTTTAAAATTAGCTTTTATATTTCTATATTTAATTTATATTTTATCATATATTCATTAATGTTTATAAAGTAATATAGGAGTAATTAATTTATAAAAAAACAAAAATAGAAATAAAATATGTTTTATTTCTATTTTAAAATGAAGCATCATATCATAACAAAAATTAAAATGTTTTTAATTTAGTGTTTATTAATAAAACATAATACTTCTTTATTAAATTTATTGAGTTCATCATAGAATAATGCATGGCCACTATCTTCAAACTTTATAAGTTTTGCATTTGGAATTAGTTTTTTTTGTTGCTCAGCTAAAGGAAACAAGCATACTTTATCATGAATTCCATGTAAAATTAACGTTGGAACTTTAATTTTCTTCATATCATCAAATAATTGTTCTTCATCTAGCCAAGCTTTTGCAATAGCGGCGGTAGACCAGCCTGCAGCTTGAAATCCTAATTGAAGAAACCAATCTGAAAATGGTTGGCTAACTTTTTTATAGAAAAATATCTTTCCAAAATTATTTAACATTTGGGGTCTATCAGCATATGTTTCTTTAATTATTTCTTCAACTACTTCTCTTTTTAATCCATATGGAAAGTAAGAACGTCTAATTAAACTTGGTGCTGCAGCTGCACAAAGAATAAGTTTATTAACTCCAAATTCTTTATGTCTAGCCATATATCTTATAGCAATTGCACCACCTGTAGAATGGCCAATTAAGGTAAAGTCCTTAAGTTTTAGTGCATCCACAACACACTTAACATCATCACTTAATGTATCATAATCATATCCATCAATAGGTTTATCTGATTCGCCAAATCCTCTTTGATCAATTCCAATACAACGACAATCATGACAAGATAAGTAATTAAATTGATACTCGAATAATTTGTGGCTTCCAGGCCAACCATGAAGAAAAACTATAGTGTTACTTCCTGTTGGATTAAGGTCTTCTACGTATAAGTCTACATTTGAGTTTGATTCAATGTAATATCCCATATAAATAACTCCAATCAAAATATTCATTAATATTGTATTCTATGATAATTGAATATGTGAATTTGAGTAATATTAAAACAATAAAGACTAAAATCTTAGGTATGAAAATGAGCTCGCATTTTTATATTTCTTGAGGTTCCCAGTATACTAGAGAGCCCCTAAATTTATAGGTATATTCATATTTATTATCAGAGTTTAATTTAAAATATTTTTTTAAAACCTGATTTATTGAATCATAATGTTTTTTTAGAACAGTTTCCGTATCTATTAATCTGGTAGTTTCATTTTTTATAACATCATCCCAAGTGTCATAAATAATTTTCTTTTCGAGAGGAATTATTTTTATATTTGCATCAATGCCCATTTGATATAGAATATTGGCAAAGTGGATATAATCTTTTTTATTATGAGTAAGTTCTAGATTAAGACTAGTTTCCATTTCTTTATAATAGTCAGTTACAATGCCCATTCCCATACCTACCATACATAGTTTATTAGAAAGAGTATTCATTTTCTTAAAGACATCTTTTAAATTTCTCATTCTATAAAAACAACTATAACCAAATATAAAATCATAATTTTTATCTTCGCTAAAATCTTCAAATTTAGAAAACACAGTACTTATATTAGATTTATTGTTTTCCTTGGCAATTTTGTTTATAAAGTTAAGTATGTCATTAGAAATATCAACACATGTGATATTAGAGCATATAGAAGCTAAGTCTAGTGTGTAGTTTCCCCATCCTGGCCCAATTTCTAAAATCGTGTTAATAGAATAATTGGAAAGGATATTTCTTATTTCATTCATTACTATTTTTGCAGATGCATCTTGATTGTAGCCATGTTTTTTATTGATAAAGTTTTTCCAAAAATCCCTTTCTACATTGTCATCTTTCATACGTTGAGAGTATGTGCCGTCTTCTTGTTTTAATAATTCTCCCCAGTATTCATTAAAATCAATTGGTAAGTATCTTTCATTTAAATAAGTCATTTAACATCCCCACTTTCTTTTTAATCCCATATTTCAAAGGAGTTCAATAATTTCTTTGTATAATCTTCTTTAGGGTTATTTAGTAAAGCTTCAGTAGAACCTTGCTCTACAATACAACCTTCATGCATTATGATTAATTCATCTGTAAACCATTTGTGAAGGTCAATATCATGAGAAATATAAATATAAGTAAGACCAAGTGAAGCTTTAAGGTCTTTAAGTAAATTCATAATATGTGCTTGTACAGAAACATCAAGCATTGATGTTGGTTCATCTAATATAAGAACTTTAGGATTTAAAGTTAAAGCTCTACATATAACTAATCTTTGAGCTTCACCACCACTTATTTGATGAGGATAATGATTTAATAATCCCTTGGATAAACCAACCATATCTAAAAGTTCATGTATTCTTTTAATTCTCTCTTCTTTTGAGTTAAGAATGCTATGGATAATCATAGGATCTATTAAGTTATCTAAAACTGTTTTTGAAGGATTCATAGAACCTTCAGGGTTTTGAAAAATGATTTGTACATCCTTATGATATTGTTTCATTTCTTGCTTTGTTAAATTATATATATTTTTATCATTATAAAGAATTTCACCACTATCAGGAGGCAAAATGCCTAAAATCATTTTTGATATAGTAGTTTTACCACAACCACTGTTGCCAGCAAGACCAAGAGTACTTCCTTTTGCTATATTAAATGATATGCCATTTGCAGCTTTTATAGTATGTTTAACGATAATTCCACTTTCAAAACTTTTATTAATAGATTTTAATTTAAGCATAGTTAAAGCACCTTACCTTTCTTTTTTCGCTAACCGAAAAGTTTTCCATTTTTTTATTCAAACAATTTGAGTTAGCATTTGGACAGAGATTAAAAAAGGCACATGCAGAAGACTTATCATCTATATTTTTAGAACCATATGGAACAGGTTTCATTCCATTTTGAGGTAATGCATTTAAAAGACCTTTTGTATAAGGATGCAAAGGTGATTCAAACACATTTTTACATGGACCTTGCTCGATTATTTCTCCAGAATACATTACTCTTATTTCATCACACAAATGAAAGGCAAGCATTAAGTCATGTGTAATAACAATCATTCCACAATTATTTTCAGAGTAAATTTTCTTTAGAACTCTGTAAACCTGATTTCTCATTATTGCATCTAACCCTTTAGTTGGTTCATCTGCTATTATCCACTTGGGTTTGCAAGCAAGGCCTAAAGCTGAAACAATACGTTGGTTCATTCCACCACTCATTTGAAATGAATATTTTTTTCCAATTGCAGATGAATCATGAAACCCAAATTGCTTTAATAAATCATTAACTTCATTATTGGCATCTTTCTTGTTCATTAACTTATGAATTAAAAGAGGTTCCTTAAGTTGATTTCTAATTTTCATCATTGGATTAAGAGATGCATTGGGATTTTGGGGAATAAGTCCAATTTCTTTACCACATATTTTTTGCATTTTTTTAGGTCCTAATTTAAATAAATTAAAATCCTTATAAGTACATGTACCATTAATAAGGGCATTTTCAGGGAGAAGCTGCAAAATAGCCATTCCCATTACAGATTTTCCGCTTCCGCTTTCGCCAATTATTCCAGTTATTTTATTTGCCGTAAATGTAGTTGTAAGATTTTTAACGGCTTTTACAGAGCCAAAGGGTGTTACAAATTTTACATTTAAATTTTCTATTTTAATATTATTTTTATCCATTTTAAAACTCCTTTATTGAGTCATTTTTTACATCCATATAGTCACGAAGAGCATCACCTAAAAGATTAACTGCAAGTGAAAATATGATTATGCAAATGCCTGGTGCAATTAATAGATGGGGAGTTGTTCGAAAATATTTTTGTGCTTCACTTATCATAGCACCCCAATCAGGAGTAGGTGGCTGAATACCAAGACCTAGGTAACTAAGACCAGAAACTGATAGTACAACTCTACCTATACGTGTTGTAAATAAAATTAGGCAGTTGCTTAAAATATTAGGTATAATTCCTTTTATAATAATTCTAAGATGACTAGCACCAAAGCACTTCATTCCTTCAATGTATGTTTCTTGTTTTGTACGCATAACTTCAGCACGAACAAATCTCGAAAAACCAACCCATGAGGTGATAACTAAAGAGAATACAAGACTTTTATTATCAGCACCTAGAATACCTACAAGTGCAATCATAAGTGTCATACCTGGAAGCCCCTGAAATATATTAGAAATTATAGTGATTATGCTATCTAAAATTCCCCCAAAATATCCAGAAGCTAGTCCAATTATTAGCCCAAGGCTCATAGAAAGAGAGGTAGCAGCGGCAGCAATTAAAATGGATGAACGACCACCATAAATTACTCTACTTAAAATATCACGACCTAAATTGTCAGTACCCAAAAGGTGAGCACTATTAGGGGTTTGAAGTTTTTGAGACATTACAACTTCGTTAGGATTATAGGGTGCAATATAAGGTGCAAAAACATTTATTAGAACAATAAGTATGAGAATACTGCTATATGAAGCAATTCTTATTTTGACTTTTCCTTTATAATTCATTAATTGTTCACTCCATTCAATCTAATTTTAGGGTTAATAAAAATATATATAATATCAATTGTTAAAGTTATTACAACGTAAATGATACCAGTATATAAAACGTAACCTTGAACTATAGGGTAATCTCGACTACTAATACCTCTTAATACATAACTTCCCATTCCTTGAAGTGAAAAAATTGATTCAACAATGGTTGCACCACCTAAAATTCCACCAAAGTAATTACCTATAAGAGTTACAATAGGTACAAGAGAGTTAATGAATGCATGTTTGAATGTAGCAAGTTTTTGAGATAAACCTTTAGATTTAGCAACAACAATATATTGTTCACCTAGTTCTTTAATTAGTGTAGAACGAGTTACCCTAGAAGTCATTGCAATAGTAGAACTAGCAAGGACAAAGGCTGGCATAATCATGTGTTTAATTCCACCATTTCCACTTGTAGGCAGTAAATGTAGTTTTTCGCAAAATATAATAATCATTATTATTGCAAGCCAAAAGCCTGGGATTGATAAAAATAATACAGAAATCAACCTGAGCAATTTATCTGTAAATGTATCTTTTAATATAGCCATTAAAAGACCAATGCCAATGCCTAGGAATATAGTCATAATTAAAGCTAATATAGATATCTTTAGTGTTATTGGAATTCGTGTTTTAAATTCTTCAGATATACTTTTTTTAGTGAAATAGGAAGTGCCTAAATCACCTTTAACTGCATTTTTAACCCAACGTCCATATTGTTTAAAGATGTTATCATTAAGGCCCATATTTTCGCGCATTTCAGCTAGTTGCTCAACGCTAGGAACTTCTATGCCTATGGAAATTAGTGCTTCTTCAGCAGGGTCGCCAGGTGATATATGACCAAGAAGAAAAGCAAAAAAAGTAATGCCTAATAGCACAGGGATTAAAGTTAAAAGTCGTTTTGATATATATTTAAATAAATCCATAAATACCTCTCTTAAAAAAATACCCCAAAAGTCATAAGACCTTCAGGGATATTTGTTTTTTTATTTTATTCAGCCCACTCAACTTGAGTGTATCCAGTTAAACCGTATGGAGTAGCTTTGTAACCTTTAACTTTTGAGCTACAAGCAACTACTTCTTGAGAATACATTACTGGAATGTTTGGAAAATCTTTTGATGATATATCTTGTAATTCATCATAAATAGATTTTCTTTTGTCCATATTTAATTCATTACTAGCATTTTCAATAAGTTCATCAACATGTTCATTTTTATAGCCTAAACCATATCCAACATTTGAACCACCTTTGCTATGCATATATCCTTTAAAAAGACCAAATGGATCTGCACTTGGAAGTCCTTGAATTTTTAAACACATATCATAACTTCCAGATTTCATCATTTCTTTGCATTTACCCCATTCAAATACTGTTATATTTGAGTTTATTCCCACTTCAGATAAAAGAGATTGTATATAAACAGCTTCTTCTTCATAAGGGTAACGGTTGCAATCTCCAGTTGGTAAAATAAATTCAAGATTAACTTCTTTATCACCAATTACTTCTTTGATTAGTTTTTTACCTTTTTCAGCATTATGCACAGCATCTATTTTCTTGTAGAAAGGTGATGTGTAATTTAAGAATGCACCAGCAGGTAGTCCGTATCCATTGTAAAATTCATTTATAATTTCTTCTCTATCTAATAAAAGGCTTAATCCTTCTCTCATTTTTATGTCATTGAAAGGAAATTTGTTTCCGTTAACATTTAAAAAGTGAGTGATACCAGAATCACCAACACTTACAGTGAAGTCTTTATTCTTTTCAAGTTCTGCAGCAAGTGATGGAGTTATAGCTCCTAAGTCACATAATCCGTGAACCTCACCTGATAATAATGCAGAGTATCTAGTATTTGCATCACTTATAACACGGAATTTTAATTTTTGAAGAGTTGTGGCATCACCATGATAATTTTCATTTTTTTCAATTACACAGTATTCTCCTACAACATTTTCAACTAGTTTATAAGGACCTGTTCCAATAGCCATTTCTTTGAAATTCCCATCTTCAGCAAAGCAAGATGGTTCAAAAATACTACTTCCGAAGTTAGCCATTGTATATGTAAGCATAGGATTTGCCTTTGAGAATGTAAGTTTTACTGTGTTTTCATCAACAGCTACAACATCCTTAAGACCTGGATAAGTAGTTTCTATGTTCATTCCATAAAAAGATGATGGAAATGGACCTTTTTTATAACGATCAAAGTTCTTAACAACAATGTCAGAGTTAAAAGGTGTTCCATTTGAAAATTTAACATCTTTCTTTAATTTAAATGTCCATTCAGTACGAGCATCATTGCTTTCCCATGATTCAGCTAATGCTGGGGCTGGGTTACCGTCTTCATCTTTTGTAACAAGTGGTTCCCATACACCTAAATTAATAGTGCAATAATGTGCATCTTTTTCACCAGGTGCTTGATCTCTTGAAGCTGCAAAAATCATCTCTCGTGTTTGATCGATGTTAGAAGCTTCAGCTTTGTTTGATTTCGGCGAGCATCCTATAAAAGTGAATAGGGCAAACATCACCGTCAGAATAATAGAAAGTCGTTTAGTAGTTGCTTTTTTCATATTCTCTCTCCCTTAATATAATTTTAAAAATAAAAACAGCTGAGGGAATTCCACAGCTGTTTTATACGTATAGTAAAACAGAAATTTGTCGTACTAAGTATCCCCCATCGAGATAATAGTATATACAATACACGGAAGGTTTTCTGACTTAGAATCAACCGAACTATAATTACTATAGTAATAAGGTATTATCATCACAGTAGCGTGGGCTGTTGCAGAATTACACTGCATTCCCTTTAAAGAAAATATATTTCGACATATCTTCTCATATGTCTTATAAATTCAACAAAATAATAACATTTAAAATAATATATGTAAACGATTCAGACATTCCATTTTGATATCACAAACTTAGTTAGTGATTCAAAATCGATATATTAATCTTAAGATAATAGTTCTTTTATAATGAAGATAAATTTCACAATGGAATTTTAAATTTTACATATGATATAATGTAGGGAAACAAGCTCGAATTTAATATTATATATACATAAATGAATATGTTGAAGTTATATATTTTAAATTTTTATAGAGGGTTTTCCGAGCTAGTCTCACTAATAAGGGTGTCAAAGTTATAAGAAGGATAAGTATAAGGAGAAACTTTGAACCCTATAGATATAAACAACGGATTTACAAAAGAAAAGTTGGTGGAAAATAAAAATGTAACATCAGCTATATTTTTATTAGATCAAAAAATAACACCAATAGAGTTTTTAGAAAGAGTTAAAACAATAGCATTATTATTTGATAAACTTACAAAGGAAGAATTAAAAGCTATAAAACATTGGATAAAAAATACAACCGAGGATAGACTAGCTGAAGAGGCAAGGGAAGTTTTAGATGCAAGTAAAGAGGAGGTTAAAAATATGGTAGCTAACAACGCATTTATAATAAAAGAAATGGAAGAAAAGGCAAGAGAAGCAGAAAAAATAGAGATAACTAGAAATTTATTAGATATTTTAGATGATGAAACTATAGCATCAAAAGTAGGACTTAACATAGAGAAAGTTAAAAAAATAAGAAAAGAAACTGAGGCAGGTCAATAATCTGCCTTATTTTTAAATTATAAGTTATGGTGGTTAGTTAAGTATCATGCTTAAAGTGGAGCATAAATAAAACAACAAGCATATATATTTAATTAAGTTACTTGTAAAAAAAATTAAGAAGCTTTCTGATGAGTACAGAAAGGATAATTAAATACTTAATACTAAGAAATATTTATAGTAAAGAAGTCAAAAGATACTTCTTTAATTTGTTTAATTTCATCAAGTACCCATTTATTTTCAATATGTATAAACTTCCAACATTCACGATAACAAATATGTTTATTTTTAAATCCATTTATAATCTCATTAGTTTCTTCATTTATTGTATAGTCTATTGATTTTGCTTTTATAAAAAACCATATGAAATCATTATTAATGTCTTCAGAGTATTTTAAACCTATAGGAATCACTTTTATAAGTTCCATGTTTTCCAATATGTTTTTTTCATTTCTTATTTTCATACAATTAGTTTGAAGTTTATGTTTATTATACAAATTTTCACTCATATATTCTTTGCAAAGCTCTTGATTTTTTTCCATCCAGCCAATTGATATTTTATAAAAAGTATTTTTAACATCTTTCATAATAACATCATAATTCCAATTGAAATTCTTCATGGATAAAGAAGTTATAGCATTTAAAGTTTTAGATTTTTTCTTATTCATAAGTATTTTAAAAACAATAAGATAAGCAAATATAAAACATATCAAAATAATAAAAAATAATACATATGATGATATATCTAGTGAAGTTGAACTAGCATGATGATAAGGATAAACAGTCGGACCAAAATGGCTATCACCGCCACTAGAGTGTCCACCACCAGGTCTTGCAAATGTAACTAATGGAAAGCTAATAGTAAATGTAAATAATACCAAAACCAATATTAGTTTTTTAAAATTATAATTTTTTCTCAAATTTATCTCACACCCCTTTAGTAAAGCAATTTTTATTATATCAGATTTGTATTGAATTTTTTGAAATGTTTATAAAAAGTATTAGGTTATGATAAAGACTAAAGATAAGATTAAGAAGAGATTAAATTGGACTTTAATAAGCAAACTGTCTTTTTATGTTTGAAAATAATAATTGAGATAAATTATTAAGGTGATATCTAGGTTTTTTAACCGTAACAAGGGGGACAGGCAATTCAAGATATTAGATATACATTAAGAACAGTCTAGCGTATAAGGACACATCCACTAATAACTTTAGTAAAGCCAGTCCCAGCAGTAACGGAAGGTAAACTTCCTTAGTTGGGACTGACTTTGCTTGTTTAGGTAAGTAGCTTATTAAAAAAGGTAGTAAATCAAGAAAAGGTAACTAGCCCCAAAAATGTCTGTCCCTCTTGTTGATTGGTATGTTTAAGATTAAAAAGATAAATTAAGTAAGGATAAAGTCAAGTAAAAAGTTAGAAGCCGTATATTAGTAAATTACTATCTAAGTTTTAAGCCGTAACAAAAGGGACAGGCAACTCAAGGTGTTATATATATATTAAGAAGAGTCTAGAACAAAGGTGCATATCCATAAATAAATTTATCAGAGCCAGTCCCAGCGGCTACTGAAAATTAACTTCCTTTAGTTAATTGATGTTTTAAGATAAAAAATATAAAATCTAGAAATGCTATAAATATAGAATTCTGATGATAAAATTGAAATAAATAAGGAGGTGTTTAGTTTGACAGAAATATTAGATATGCAATCTTTAGATGATTTAAAAGAGTATTTATAAGAACTGCAAAATTATGCAGTTCTTTTGTTTTATCATTATATGTATATGTTTATTTGTTTTACAAATAGATAACAAATATCTATTGAAATTGTATATTTGTAATATTTTGTTTGTATATTTATACTGTAAACGTACGATTATATTACTTTTTTTAATTAATTTAGGTGGTTTTATGAAAAATATAAATACATGTAAAAAAATTATTGTTTTAAGTCATTGTTTAATAAATCCGTTTTCGAAGGTAGTTAGTTTTAAAGAATCTAATGAGGAGTTTGAAATGAAGAAAAAAGAACTTCTTTCTTTATTTTTTGAAAATGGTGTTGGAATTTTACAACTTCCATGTCCTGAAACAACTTGCTATGGGTTAAAGCGTTGGGGACATGTTAAGGAGCAATTTGATACACCTCATTTTAGAGAGGTAAGCGATTTATTATTAAAAGAACCTATAAATCAAATAGAAGAATATATAAATAATGGTTTTTCAGTTTTAGGTATTATAGGTATCAATGGTAGTCCAAGCTGTGGAGTAGATAAAACTTGCTCTGGAGATTGGTATGGTGAGATAGGTAGTAATGAGAATTTATCTGAGATGATTTCTTCTATAAAGCTTATTAATGAGCCAGGAGTACTTATTGAAAGACTTTATAAATTATTAGAAGTTAAAAATTTAGATGTTCCTGTAGTTGGGATAGACAGTTTAAATATAGATGAAGTAATCAAATTCTTTAAGAAAAAAATTTAGGAAGGTGAATTTATGGATTTAAAAATTGAGAATCTTTCTGTTAAGTTTAAAGATTTTGTTGCTGTAGATGGTCTTAACTTACATGTTAAATCTGGAGAACTTGTGAGTTTGCTTGGACCAAGTGGATGTGGTAAAAGTACAACTATTTTTACTATAGCAGGTATACACAAAGCTGCAAATGGTTCTATATCTTTCAATGATAAGGTAATAGATAATGTTGATCCGGAAAAGAGGAATATAGGTATGGTTTTTCAAAACTATTCATTATATCCTCATATGAATGTTTTCGATAATATAGCATTTCCTTTGAAATTACAAAAAAAGGACAAGCAGTATATAAAAGAAAACGTTCTTTATATGGCTAATCTTGTTAAGATTGAAGAACTACTTAAAAGAAAGCCATCAGAATTGTCAGGTGGACAACAGCAAAGAGTAGCAATTGCAAGGGCTTTAGTTAAAAAACCAGAAATATTACTTTTAGATGAGCCATTATCAAATTTAGATGCAAAACTTCGTGTTGAAATGAGATCTGAGATAAGGAGAATTCAGAAAGAACTGAATATAACTACAATATTTGTAACTCATGATCAGGAAGAAGCATTAAGTATTTCGGATAAAATCGTTATATTAAAAGATGGAAAGCTCCAACAGTATGATTTGCCAAATGAACTTTATAAAAATCCTAAAAATTTATTTGTAGCAAATTTTATAGGAAATCCGTCTATAAATATTTTTGATTGTTATATAAGTAAAGAAAAAAACGTATTAAACATTTTTGATAAGAATTTAAAATTGGATGACTTTAAAAATATAGATAAAATATCGGAAAAAGTTAATAGCTACAAGGTTGGTATTAGACCAGAAGATTTTGTAGTGAATGCAGACAATAAATATTTTGATGGCAAAATTATGGATAGAGAAAATATAGGCAAAGACTCAATATTAAAGGTTGATATTAACGGTGCTAAGGTTAAAATAGTGGTCCCTTATGATTTATTAAGTTTAGAAACTAAGGATATTTCAATTGGTATAAAAAAGGATAGATTATTATTCTTTGATGCCGAGACAGGAGAAAATATAAAATTTGCTTAATGAAAATAAGAATTTAAAAACTTTTTTAAAAGGACTACTATATATAGCACCAGTTCTTATAATATTAATTATTTTTAATATATATCCTATAATAAAGACTTTTGATATGAGTTTTTACAGTAAGTATAACTATCAAAAAAATATAGTTTTTGAAAGAGGATTAGATAACTATGCTTATCTTTTAAGTGATCCAGATTTTTTCTTAGCTATAAAGAATACATTTGTTTATGTACTTTTAGTTATGCCAATATCTATAGGTTTATCACTTCTTATAGCCATACTTTTAAATTCAAATATAAAGCTTAAAGGCTTTTTTAGAAGTGTATACTTTCTACCATTTGTAACATCAAGCATTGCTATATCTATGGTATGGAGATGGATTTTTCATGGTGACCATGGGCTTTTAAATTATTTTCTTTCTATATTTAATATAGACCCTATTCAGTGGCTTACAGACCCTAAATATTCTATGACGAGTTTAGTTATAGTCAGTGTTTGGAGGACACTTGGATACAACATAATTATTTTCTTATCAGGGCTTCAAAATATAGATGAAAAGTATGAATTAGTTGCAAAAATAGATGGAGCAAGCTTTATGCAAAGGGTAAGGTATGTAGTAATACCTTTATTATCACCAACATTATTTTTTGTTTGTATAATAACTTGCATAAATGGTTTTAAAGTATTTGGTTCTGTATTTGCACTATTTGATAAACAACCAGGTCCATTAAATAGTTGTTTAACTATGGTTTATTATATATACAATAAATTTTATAACCACTATCAATATGGAATTGCCTCTGCAGCTGCATTAGTATTATTTTTTATAATTGTTGTGTTAAATACTATTCAGTTTAAGATTGGAAAGAAAAAGGTGAACTATGATTAAGAGGTGGGAATATGAAAAAAATTAAAATTTCTAAGATTTTTGTTTATATCATTCTTATAGTAGGATGCATAATAACGTTACTTCCATTTGTGTGGATGTTAAGTACTTCTTTGAAATCACTTAATGAAGTATTTATAATGCCACCAGAGTTTATACCTAAGAATCCGAAGTTTTCTAATTATAAAGAAGTTGCAACGCAAATTCCAATAGTACGTTATTTTTTCAATAGTGTAATCATAACGGCAATTGTTACAGTTGGAACGCTTATAACAACGATTTTAGCTGCATTTGCATTTTCTAAGATTAACTTTTGGGGAAGAGACATTATTTTTTCTATTATGATTGGAACAATGATGGTTCCAGGAGAATTAATGTTAATACCAAACTATATAACGACTGCAAGGCTAGGATGGATAAACACTTTTAAAGGGCTTACAATTCCTTGGACTATAAGTGTAGTTTCAGTATTTTTACTAAGACAATTCTTTTTAACAATACCAAATTCACTTTATTATGCAGCAAAGTTAGATGGATGTAGTGATTTTAAATATTTATGGACAATAATGGTTCCAATATCAAAACCAGCATTAATAACAATAGCATTACTTAAAATAGTTAACAGTTGGAATGAATTTTTATGGCCACTTATAGTTACAAATATACCAACTATGAGAACGTTGCCAGTAGGAATAATGAATTTTACATCAGAAGTAGGCGGAAAATATCATTTATTAATGGCTGCTACAACAACGGTTATAGTGCCCATAATGATAATATACTTCGTACTTCAAAAATATATTATTTCTGGAATAACTAAATCAGGTATAAAGGGTTAAGTCTTAATAAGACAAAACCTTAATTATATAAAAATTTGAGGGGGAAAGATTATGAAACTAAAAAGATTAACAGCAATTTTAACATCTTGTCTTTTAACTTTTGGATTAGTTGGATGTGGAAACTCAGCAAACACATCAGCAAATGCAGGTGAAAAAGAAGAAACAGCTAAAATTGCTACAGAAATTAAAGAGCCAGTAAGCATAGAATTTTGGCATGCTATGAGTGGAGAAAATGAAGCAGTACTTAAGGAAATTACAGAGAAGTTTAACAAAGAAAATCCTGATAAAATCACTGTAAATTTAGTGTATCAAGGACATTATAAAGAGTTATTCTCTAAACTTGAAGGAGCTTCAAAATCTAATCAACTACCAGCATTATCTATGATATATCCTAATAGATTAACTGCTTATGTTAAAAATGATTTAGTAGAAGACTTAAATCCATACATAGAAAACAAGGAAATAGGATTTGATGAAAAGGCTTGGAATGATATTCCTGAATTCTTAAGAGACAATGGAATGTGGAATGGAAAACATCATTCATTACCATTTAATAAAGGTACATACCTTTTATTCTACAATGAAGATATATTAAAAGGTGCTGATGTAAAAGTTCCAACAACTTGGAATGAACTTAAAGATGCAGCAAAAAAATTAACTACTGATGGAAAATATGGATTAGCATTTAACTCTTCAGTTGGAATAGACTCAAGTTTTTGGGTAGAACAAGCAGGCGGACATCTTATAGATGAAGAAAATGATAAAATACTATTTAACTCAAAAGAAACAGAAAAAGCTTTTGATTTCTTAGCTGGAATGGTTAAAGATGGTTCAGCTAAAATATGTAATGAAGAAAAATACATGACAGGACCTTTCGGAAGAGGGGAAGCTGCAATGGGTATATCTTCAATATCTGCATTACCAGAAATAATCGAAACTTGCAAAGGTAATAACATAAACTTTAAAACAGCAGTTTTACCTAAAGATGAAAAAGAAGCTGCATTATTCTCAGGTACAGATGTAACAATATTTAATACACCATCACCAGAAGAAAAACTAGCAGCATTCAAATTCATAAAATATTTTATGGAACCTGAAAGCCAATTAACTTGGGGAACAAAATCAGGATACTTACCACTTAGAAAATCTGTTTTAGATTCAAAAGACTTTAAAGACTATGCAGAAAAAGAAAATCCAGCAAAAGCTGTAGCAACAGAAGAATTTGACTATGGATATTGCGACCCTAAAGTATTAAATGGATATGCTATACATGAAAACATGAACAAAGCATTACAACAAATAATACTAGGCGAAAAAAGCACAAAAGATGCATTAACTGAAGCAGAAACAAACACTAGAAAAGCACTAGACGAAGCTAAAAAATCTTTCGGAGAATAAAATAGTAAAAGCATTGCACACAAAATAAAAAGTATGTGCAATGCTTTTTTATTATATATCCATATCAAAAACCGCCAAGACTAAAGTCTCAGCTACAAAGGAGTAAGAAGTTAAGATAACATCTATTTTTATAGGGTGGGATATATTTTAATGTTAAAAAAGGAAACAATAAAATATATACTTAAAGGCATTGTTGACATAGCGTATTAAATAATTTAGAATAATCGAATATAAAGTTGGAGGTATGTTTTATGTTAATCAGACAAGAAAATAGCAATGATTTTGATGAAGTATATTCTGTTGTTAAAGCTGCTTTTGAAGTTGCAGAACATAGTGATGGAACAGAGCAAGATTTAGTTGTTGCGTTAAGAAAGAGTGATTCATTTGTACCTGAATTATCATTAGTTGCAGAAATAGATGGTAAAATTGCAGGTCATATTATGTTTACAGAGGGCAAAGTAGGAAATGATAAAGTGCTTGTTTTAGCACCATTAGCTATAGCACCAGAATATCAAAAAAAGGGTGTAGGTAGTGCTTTAATAAGGGAAGGACATAAAATTGCAAAACAATTAGGCTATAAGTACTCTAATGTTTTAGGAAGCGAAAACTATTATCCTCGCTTTGGCTATATTAAGGCTGAACAATTAGGAATACAAACACCCGATGGCATTCCACCTGAAAACTTCATGGCTATTAAATTACAAGAAAATGCACAGCCTATCAATGGAGAAATGAAGTATCCTAAAGAATTTGGAATTTAAAAAATTAAAATATTAAAAAGAACTGATTAACTAAACTGAAGAGATAATCAGTTCTTTTTTATTATATAGAGATTAAAACATTTTTAAAGAAAAAAAATTAGAATTTAAATATTTTTATCAATAAATTAATGTTTGTACAAAAAATATTGCTTGTTACGTAGATGAAATTCAGTCTATCAATTAAATGTTCCAACAAATCTGTAGGCGAGGTTTCAACCTTGCTGTTACACGTTTGTATTTTAAAAATTATGTCCATATCAAAAACCGCCAAGACTGAAGTCTCAGCTACAAATGGGAAAGAAGTTAATGTAATATCTATTTTTGTAGGGTGGAATTCATTCTACCCATTGAACGTGCCAACAAAATAAGAATTGTGCCAATCTCTGTAGGCGAGAATTCATTCTTGATGTTAAATATTGGTATTTTAAAATTTTAGATCCATATTAAAGACCGATAAGATTGAAACTCATTTACTCATCTACTTTAGAATGTAGTTTTTCGCCAACAATATAAAAAAACAAATAAAATATTATTGAAAATAGAAGAGCAGTTAAGGGTGGACAGACAATATCTTCTAAAAAAATGTCTACAACTTCAATGCTAAAAAACATTATAAATATACATAATAAATTATTTATTACATTATAAAGTTTTGCATTATTTTTATTAAATTCCGTTAGTACTTTGAAAAAACATTCAACAAAAAAATCTAGTGGGGAGTATATAACAAAAAGAATTATAAAAAACTTACCAAGAGCAAAAAAACTAGAGTATTTTAAACCTAAAAATGAGAAAAGAGCTCCACCAAAAAAGTAGATAGGAATAAATATTATTAAGAATAATATAATAGCAGCTATAGATATTCCAATAAAGTCTTTGAATTTATTTTTATTGTATTTCATAAT
This sequence comes from Clostridium amazonense, assembly GCF_056431285.1. Lineage (NCBI taxonomy): Bacteria > Bacillati > Bacillota > Clostridia > Eubacteriales > Clostridiaceae > Clostridium > Clostridium amazonense. The sequence goes on from NZ_JBWKMH010000006.1 coordinate 167,377, forward strand.
TTTATAACCTTTCAAATCAATATAAGATGTTAATCTTATATTCGGATAAGAACACCTATTTATGGAGCAATTTATTTAAATAGTTTATAAATATTAAAAATGAAGTTAGTAATATCAACCAGCACTATTCACTTTTCACTCTTACTTTTTACTTGGTTCTCAATATGATATCATAATAAACTGCAATATCGTTAGTATCATTTGATAAAGCTATTATTTTTGATTTGAGCTTGGAACCCTATATCTAAATGTTATTTTCATTTTCATAAGTTTTCTTTTTAAATTAGCTTTGTCATTAGCATTTTTCCTTTCAATAAAAATTAAACTCATAACTTCCCATAGAAGTACAGTTCCACCAGAGTTTAATAATGATAATACAAGAGAATCACCATTAATTTGTCTAATAAGATACCAAACACTAAGTAAAATAAAAGCAGAAAACATATAATAAGCAATTCTTTTAATACCAGTAAAGGTTAATCTTTTTTGATAAGTTAAATAACCGTTATAGTAATTGTAGATGCCTTTTTCTACAGCTATTTCTTTTTCAGGATTTTTAACTTCTTTAGGCAAGTTTATGATAAGCTCAAAAGTTAAATGTTTAATTTTTTTTGGACATTTTAAAATATACTTATCAATTAAATCATCTATATCCTCGTTAAGGTCTCTTTCACTTAAATCGCTAAAATCAAACTCATTAAATAGACTATCATAATCATCAACTTTAATAGGAATTTTATATATATTATCATCAATTAAATTTGTATTCATAAAAACTCTCCATAATTGTATTTATTTAGTTAGAATATCCTTTAAGATTTAAGGATATACAAAAATAATAAAGTAATTATTAGAGAAAATAAAACTAAAACAATAAATAAATATTAATAAGGGATAAAAATTTATTGAAAAACAATAAAATTATATTGAAATTCACAAAAATAAGTGGTAATATTAATTCAAAGGAAATCACATTTATGGAGGTAATAAAAATGAAAAAATATATTATAAATTTAATACCATTTGGAATTGCAGCAATTTGCTTAGTAGCATTTAATATGATAGGTTCAGAAGTTCTTAGTGATGGTACACTTGTAGAACCATTCTATCTAATACCAATTGCATGGATGTTTTTCTTAATGGGAATAGTAGGGTTAGGTATAAGAGGAATTATAAGTTATAAAACAAAATTGCTTAAAAAACTATAAAATATAGGAATACAAGTTGAAACTTTAAGTTATTCATGTTTCAGTTGAGAATTCTAATTAATTTAATTGAAAATGGAAAATTGAAAGTTGAAAATGAATGTAAAAATTGGATTCCCAATTTTAAAGAATGATTTTTTATTAAATTTGCAGATCAAATTAGTTGAAAATAATATAAAAACGTAGTTTTTAAGCATTTCTATTTTTAGATATTAGGAACGAAGTGAGTAATATAAACTATAACTTTTCACTCTTAACTCTTACTTGGTTCCAAATATAAAAATAAAAATAAACTGTAAGCGTAATAATATCATTTGAGAAAGACATTACTTTAAATTTGAACTGGGAACCCTATAAAAATGGAAAACACCATTCCTGATGAGAATGGTGTTTATTTATGTAAAGTTATTTTTAAAGATTTTATATCCATATATTTACAATATTTCAAAATATGTGTTAGTATATAGCTGTATTGTAAAAATAAGGAGGAGAAATAAATGAAAAAAATAATATATATAATTTTAATTATTAGTATTTTTTTAGTTGGATGTAAAAATAATGAAGTAAAAGAAAAGTCTAATGAAACTAGCAATAAAACAAAAACTGGGGAATCTAAGGGGACAAGCAGCGAAAATGTAGTAAAGAATAAGGTTAATATAGATATAGAAAATATGGTAAGTAAGCTATGTTCAGATGAAATTGGAGTAAGAAGTGTTGGAGAGAAAGGAAATGAAAAAGCAACTAAATATATAGAGAATTTATTCAATGATATAGGTTTAGAATATGTCTTTAATAATGCGTATTTAGAAGCGTTTAAATATGAAAATGGAGCTGTTACGGGTCAATCAGATATTATTACTATTAATAATGTTGTAGGAAAAATAAGTGGTAATAACACTAAAAATGCAATTGTTATAACTGCTCATTTTGATGCCTATCAAAAAAACGTGTTAGATAATGCATCTGGAGTTGGAACGGTTTTAAAAATAGCTAATACTATGAAAAATGATTTAGGCGATAAAAAATTAAAACAAGATTTAATATTTTGTGTGACTAATGCAGAACTTAAGGGATTTATGGGAAGTCAGAATTTTATAGATGATATTAAAGATAAATATGACAAAATATATAATGTTAATGTTGATTGTATTGGGTTAAAGACATATGTTCCACTTGCACTAAAAAATATAAGTAAGATAGATGAATCTGAAAAGCTGTATCTGTCAATAAAAAATGTTTTAAGTGAAAGTGATATAGAGTTTGTAGAGGAAATTTCATCAGAAAAAATAAAAAAATTGTTGAAGAATGGTCTTGGAGCTAGTGATTATATAGCCTTTGAACACGCAGGATATCCAAACATTCACATAGCTCAATCTAAGCTAGAGTCATTAGATGATAGGACAAATGATGGAGTAGAAACATTAGATTATGATTACCTTAACAAACTAGCAAAAGCAATGAGCACATGGCTTGAAGATTTTGAAATAAAGTAGTATATAAGTAAAAGCACTAATTCGAAAGAGTTGTGCTTTTTATTTTTAAAAAATAAAAGATATAAAATAAAAAACTTTGATTATATAAAAACATATGAAAGTAAAAATAAAAAAAGTGTTATAAAAAACTAAAAGGTGGTTTCTATATATATGTCTAGACAAAATGATAAAGGATAAAATAAATATCTAAGAGAGTTTGAGTGGAAGGTATACTTTTTATATCTTAATTGAGAATTATAGGAATACAAGTTTAAAAGTGAATTTTTATAATAATTTGCAAAGCAAATTAGCTAAAGAATATAAAAAAGGTTGCACAAGAGATAAAAATTAGAGGTAGAACGAGGAGATGATTGAAGCATTTATGGAATTCGAGGAGTTGTTTAAAGAGTATTATGTGTATGTTGTTAAACAAGTTATGCAAATTGTAAAAAATCAAACTATAGCTGAGGATTTGTCACAAGAAGTGTTTATGCAATTATATAAGATAAACTGGAAAGAGATTGAGAATATTACAGTGTGGCTTAATAAATCAGCTATATATGTTTCATATAATTATTTAAGATCAGAAAAAAGGCATAAAGCACGAGTAGAAAAGGCAGGTGCTTTTATGGAAGAACAAGATATTCAGGCACTTGAGGAGACATTTATTCGAAAAGAAGAAATTGAAAATGTGCGAAATGTTATGGATAAGTTAAAAGAGCAAGATAAGAAGCTTTTATTATTGAGATATTCAGGACTTAAATATAAAGAAATAGCTGAAATACTACAAATAGAATCAGCTAATATTGGTACAATGTTAGTTGGGGCTCAAAAAAAGTTTAGAGATTTATATAAAGAAAACTGGAGGTAAAAATATGAAGTGTTATGATACAGGGATTTTACAATCATATATTGATGGGGAACTTTCAGAAGAAATGATGGGGAAAGTTTCTGACCACTTAGATAAATGTAAGGTGTGCCAAAAGCAATTTGATGAATTATTAGATATGAATAAATGGGAAGTTGAATTAAAAAGTGAACATATAGAAAGAGATGCAATTGATGTAGAAAAAGCATGGAATGAGTTAGAAGAAAAATTAAATAATAGAAATGTAATTAGCAGAATTAGAGGAGCGTTTATGAATATGAATAAATTAAAGAAATTTACTACAGTTACAGTGTCGGCACTAATGATAATGGCATTACCAATGGCTGCAAGAGGAGTGCAGAGTTTATTTTCAAGTCATGTATTAGATGATACTATTGTCAATGAAACGTTAGTTAAAGAAGATGGATCAGTTGTAGATGGAACTAAAGATGGTCAGTTTCAAACTATAGATAAAAAGATTACCGATAAAGACATTACTGTTCATTTAACAGAATTATATGTTTCAGAATCTAGAGTATCTGTTAACTATAGAATAGAAGATAAATATGGAAATATTGTGCCGCTTGAGTATGATACAGAAGGATTAGACTTAAAATATGATGGTATTGTAGATGGAAAACAAGTAGACAATCCTGAATATTATTTAGATAAGAAAGCTGGCACATTCTCAACAATAAACTTTTTACAAAGCAAAGAAGAACGTATGCCATTTGAATTATTTAAAGATGGCAAAAAGTTAGAAATTGGTGTTCGTGAACTTGGAGAAAAAGCAGAAGGAACTATAACATTTATGGGTTTTGATCCTTTAGAATACCCTGTAAACTTAGATATTAACATAAATAAAATAGGAAAAACATCAGGTTCATGGAATGGACAAATTGAAATTAATCCAACTAAATAACTAAAAATAAAAGCACTATTTCTTTGAAGTAGTGCTTTTTCTATATATTTAAAATTAATCAATAGTTACTCCTTCTAAGTTTATAAAAAGAGGAGTTTCATTGATTTTTGAGTATTTAAAAATATTATTTTCAGCATTGTTGAAGCAATAAATATTTTTATTTTCAAATACAACATGCTTTTGTATATCGTTGCAATTTAAAGTTAAAATATGTTCATCAATTTCATAAGTTCCTTTTTGCAAAAGTTTAAATTGTTTATAATTATAAAACTTACCATCCTTAGTGAAAACAAAGTATTCAGCATCATGTTCATTTTCAGTACTAAAAGTGCCAACAATATCTACATTAGTAATGTTATAAATATCATTTCTAAGTTTAATATTGTAAAAAAATGATGCTAAAAGTAAAATCATTAAAATAATAATTACTATATTTTTCTTTAAGAATGTTGTCATTTCAAAACCTCACGAAATAGTTATATCTATAGTATATTGCATTATGTAGTATTATAATATAAAAATTAATTATAACTTTATATGTTTGTGATTTCACATATTTGGTTTCTACCCATTTCCTTTGCCTTATATAATGCAATATCAGATTGTTTTATGTAATCTACAATATCAGCATTTTTTTCAATTTTATTAGTATGATATAAACCAATACTTAAAGTAACAATATTAGAAATAGGAGAAGCCTTATGTTCAATGTTTAAATCATTCATTAGTTTTTGAATTTCACTCGCTATTTCATAAACATCAGAATGAGATTTGTTTTTTATAATTACAGAGAATTCTTCTCCACCATATCTACCACAAAAAACATTGTGCTTACTTGCAATTAAATTTAGTATATTTCCAATTAAAGATAACACAGCATCTCCAGAAGGATGTCCATATAAATCATTATATTTTTTAAAAAAATCGACATCTATCATGAGAATAGAAAAACTATGTATTTCATTATTTAATTTGAAAAAGTTTGAATCAAAATATTGACGCATACTTCTTCTATTATATAAGTTTGTAATTTCATCTTTCTCTGATAATGCTTTCAACTTTTCACTAGATAATTCTTTTTCATAAAAGTATGTATATAAAAAGTAATTACTTAAAGTTATGAAAGTAATTAAAATAATTAAGTTAAAATAATGACCAACTATAATATCATTGTCCAATTGAAATGTAGGTAATGCAAACATTAAAATACATATTGGTATAATCTCTATAAGAAAAAAATGCTTAGGACTTATGATAAACAGTGTAGCCGCTATAACATAGTTTATTGCAAATGCAATAATTTGACCATAAACCAACTGATCAAGCAGTGTTATAATTACAGACCAAAGTATAGAAAGAAAAACAAAAGAGTGAAAGTAAAAATTTAAAAATCTTCTTTGATTGTGTAAATACTCACTATTGTCTTTTGCCTTCTTTGAAATAAATAAAGATAGAATACTTAAAAATAGAAACAAAATATATAAAGAAATATATATATATTTAAATTTTGTAGGTAATCTATCCTTAAAAGGTATAAATGATATTAAAGTAAAAAATTCTGCACCAATCATATAAATAGAAATATAAAAAGCTCTAGTAATATTTTTCTGCAATTTTAAAAATTTTATTTTATCATCTTTAATAGTAAGTGTATTAAAAAAATCTTTTAAATAAAACATATTGCACCTCATATACATAATCTTAAAAATTACATATAATTTTAACACTATAAATTATGCATTATGTATAAAAATTTACAAAATTAATATAAACTTAACACGTTAAACAATAATATTTAATAGCATTATAAAAATAGAAAAAAAGCACGAATCTAAAAAGAGATTAGTGACAATTTTATATTAAATAATTTTTTAGTATTTAACATTTAAGTTAAAAAATAGATTATTTCTTTCGAAAAGCTTAGTAAATCCAATTTTTTCATACATTTCTTTAGCTGTATCATCTTCATCAGTATCTAAATAGCAAATGATACAATTTTCTTTTAAGGCTATATTAATAAGATGCTTTAAAATGGTTGTTCCATATCCCATACGTTGATATTTGGGGATAACTGCAAAATCTTCTATCTTAGCAACTCCATTGTGAATAAATAAATCACAGTTGCCAATTATTTTATCATTGTGATAACAGATATAAGAATTTACGCCTTTATCAGAAAGATATACTTGTCCACGTCTATAACATCTCCTTGTGCAAAAATCTCTACCTAAAGTTTCTTCATCATGAGCTAAATCACAAAATAAAATATCATCTATCATTTTTTTATTAGAAACAATTTTTACTATGCAATCTTCTCTAGAATTTAACTTTGATAGCTTTGATAAATTAAAGGAATAAAATCCGAATGTAGACAAGGCTTCTTTATAATTAAATGAAGGAATTGAAGATTTATCAATTTCGGAAGTTAAAAGAATATTGCAAAAATTATGCTTGTTATGCAGTCTAATTTTTATCTCATTTTCTATAATACTTTTCAACATTGATTTATCCATAGCATTTTTTACATATGTATAATTATGAAAATACATATCCTGAAGACTACTATCAAAAAATCTAATAATAGCATCATCTTGTTCAAACTCTGAAAAACACTTTATATATTCTAGTTCACATTCAATAATTTTTTTGTTAATCATAATTACATACCCCACTAATAATTATAAACTATATTCCATAATTATACATATAATTTGTCTATCATTCAATAAGAGATATCTAGAATATATGTGAATATCCACTAATAAGTATGAGGAGCTAGTGCCAATGGCTACGGAAGGTAAGCTTCCTTTAATTAATTGATATTTTAAAAAGTTAAATCAATAAAACTTAGGAACGATATAGGGATTGACTTTGATTGCTTAGGTAAATATCTCATTCAAAAGGGTAAATGAATCAAGCAAAGGGAATTAGTCCATAAAACGTCTATACATTTTGTTCATTGGTATCTTTAAGCTTAAAGAATTAAATCTAGTAAGTATAGAACCAATTAGATATAATTAAAAATTTTACATATGATATAATTGATGTAAATAATGGATTTACAAAAGAAAAGTTGGTGGAAAATAAAAATGTAACATCAGCTATATTTTTATTAGATCAAAAAATAACACCAATAGAGTTTTTAGAAAGAGTTAAAACACTAGCATTATTCTTTGATAAACTTACAAAGGAAGAATTAAAAGCTATAAAACACTGGATAAAAAATACAACCGAGGATAGACTAGCTGAAAAGGCAAGGGAAGTTTTAGACGCAAGTAAAGAGGAGGTTAAGAATATGGTAGCTAACAACGCATTTATAATAAAAGAAATGGAAGAAAAAGCAGAAAAAAAAGGAAGAGAAGAAGAAAAATTAGAGTTAGCTAGAAATTTATTAGATATTTTAGATGATGAAACTATAGCATCAAAAGTAGGACTTAATATAGATAAAGTTATAAAAATAAGAAAAGAAACTGAGGCAGGTCAATAATCTGCCTTATTTTTTAATCATAAATCCTATTATATACCAATTTATCTTTTTATAGGTGTGGTGAAATTTTTATAGATTCAGTAATGACAACTGAAATGGCCAATAGGTTAATTCATAAATCTTTTGTAATAAATATGAAAGGAAATTCATATAGAATGAAAGAAATCAAAACTTGGTTAGGGGATTTTAATCTAGAATAAGGTATGTTCACACAGAACAGTTTTTAAATGAAACTTGGTGTAGCTATAGTGTAAATTAATTAATAGGGAGAATAAATATGAAGAAAATAATTGCTTTAACACTCTTAATAATAACAGTAGTAACAACATCAGTATTAGCTGAAACTAATGATGTACAAAATCAATTAGATGAACAGATATTGCTTTCAACAGAAGAAAGCGATAGTTTCAATAATACTATTGTAAATATGTCTCCAGATAAACATATGGTTATTGAATCATATAAGAGAAAACAAAGAAAAAATAAGGAGTTACAAGTTATAGAGCCTAAAGATGTAAAAGCAAAAGAAAATATAAAAATATATGCATTTGCTGATATTTTACCATCTGACTTTTATAAAACTTATGAAGAAAAAGGTGACTTGGATGAATTTATTGCTAAACAAAATGCTATTATAACAGTATATAGAGATAGTGAAGAACAATTTATTGATTCTATATTATTTATAAAAAATCCAGAAAGTGACGAAATAACAATAGACGGTTGGGCAAGTGTTAGTTCGGGAACTTTTATAATGGCAGAAGATACTATCCACTTTTTATCTAATGAGAAAAATATAAAAGATTTATTAGATAGTCTAAGCATAAAAAACCCTAAAGATTTAAAGGTTATTGTTGGAATTCAAGGAGTAAATGCAGCATTATACTTAAAAGAAAATGGACAACCAATAATAATTCCCTTAAGTGATGGAGATACTTATGATGAAAATGTTGAAACTTGTAAAGCGTTTACTCCATATTTAGCAAGTGATTTTTTTAAAGCTAGAAAGACGTCAGCATTAGAAATTGAAAAAAAATTTCAAGAAGAAGCATTGAAGCCAGCTGTAGAAAGAAATCTGTGTTCAAGTGGTGCCATAAACTATGAAAACCTTAACCCAGCAAATGTATCAGCTATAAATACTACTGAAATAAACAAAACTTCTGAACATAACTACTATCCTCTAATTATCTGTAGTTTCATAGTTTTAGGAGGTATTTCATTAGGTATGTTATATAAAAAAAGATAATAAAATAAAATGGATTCTTTGCCAAGGACACAATAAAAAAAGGGTTAAGCAACACTTAAAAGATGATTACTATATTGAATAAGTTTCAACAGTATGGAGAAATAAGGTTAAAGCTGAATTAGAATAATATTATTATAAACCTAAGAAATAATGTGATAACACTACTCCTTAGGTTTAATTAATGTAATTTGTTTATTTAGTCATCTTCAAAGTTAGATTCACTTTCCTCTATTTTTAGTTGTAGATACTTCTTTATTTCTTCATTTACGTCAGTTATATTTCGAATAATTGGTTTTCTAGAAGTTAAATTGTCTAAGTAAAATTTTTTGTAATTTTCTTTTGACTTTAATTTTGTTGCCATCTCAGGAATTAAGTATTTTTCAATGCTATCTTCTAAATTAGTATATAATTTATCAGTATAAAGAATTAAATGATAATTTTGAAACCAATATTTTTCATCCAACAATGTTTCTAATTGCTCTATTTCACTTTCATCAAAAATATTATCTTTTAGATAATATGAAATTAATATTTGATTTTTGGTATTAGTAACTAACTTACTAAATGACTTTAAAATATCATCGAATCCAAATATCTTTATAGCATAATAATAATATAACTGTTCATCATTAAAAGATTCTTTTAATGATTCTTTATATCTAATCGTAAAGAATTTTTTTACATTTTCTTTACAAAACTCTGACATATCGGCAAATTTATCTACAGAATATAACATAGCTTCCGGTGAAAATTTTAAAATGAAACATAATTGATGATAATCATAAGGTTTGATTTGGTATTTCTCTAAATCCAAATCTCTAAAATATTTAGTTTTAAAAAAATTATTAATAAAGACTTTTTTTAGTTTATCATCTTCTAATTTTGATATCCTATATACAAGTTGATTGATAAAATACATTTTATTATTATCCCTATGATTATCAAATCTTATATTGCAATGTGCAATTAACTTTTTCCAATATCTAGCTACTAGGTTATAGTTGTTATATCTCTCATATGTGAATATTTCTTTTTTATCTTCATTACGCTCTAAATCATATTTTTCTAAGACTTTATCAAAAATTTTAATAATATTATCATTATTGTCACGATTGCAGAAGAAATAGAAATCATCTGAGAAATATGTAAATTCACAATCAATATTACTAGCTTTAAATTCTTGGTATAAATCATTACTTATTTCAGATAGATATCTTTCAGCAAGAAACAATGACAAATAATTACCCATGATTAATTCATTTGTCGCACCAGAATTCATATTACTAATAAAATTTTCAGCAGGTTTTCCAAGGTTTAAATCATGAGTGTATATTCTACCATAGTACTCTTTTATGTCAATTCGTATTAGATTATCGTATATACATAACCTCTCAAAATCGTATTCTAATTGCCTATCATATTCACCTTCTTCAAAATCCCCAGTTTCGATATTGGCTGATAATCTTTTCCTTTGCGGATCCATTGATTGGATATAATCAAAGGAATCATAATCTTTAAATTCTTCATATGCTCTGCAAAAATTCAAAATATTGGGAATTTTTAATGTCCTAAATTTATCATCGTGTTTTCTTACTCGAAAATTTATAGGATTAACCCAACTAAAATTATCTAGAGCTAAGGTATTTAAATCGTTTGGTAATTTCATGTTGCTGATGTTAACAAAGTGTTTGATTGGATTTTTAAAATTATATAAATTATTAATATTCATTTTACACCCCTCCTTGTTTTATTATACATTATTGGAATTAATAAACAAACAATGAGAAAGATTAAGTTTGAGTCAAGTAAAAGTTTGCAATTTATATTTTAAATTAACATGACTATATTTTTAATCTTTACAAGTTCTTGGTATTGGCAATTTTAGGGCGCAGTAATTCCGTATTATTTTTATAAATTTAAATTATCCAAAATACTCACCTCTAATATTTTTTGAACAATTATACTATAAGACATAGTTTTGATATAAGAGAGGGATTTTTTAATATCTCTTGTTTTTTTGCCCACTAAAATTATACTCTAACGTTAAAATTATTATAAAAGTATAAAGAAAACATATAAATTTTTTCACAGATTAACGTTTTGAATTTCTTCATTATGGAGTATTCTAATTATTTGTAAAACTAATGTAAAAAAGCACTAATCTAAAAAAGATTAGTGCTTTTTTTATATTAAACTATTTTAGTTGTCCATTCTTCACAGTTCCAGATGTCTGTTACTATGTCTTCATAGAATTCAGGTTCGTGGCATACCATTAGGATTGTTCCTTTATATGCTTTTAGTGCTCTTTTTAGTTCGTCTTTTGCGTCTACATCTAGGTGGTTTGTAGGCTCGTCAAGGATTAGGATGTTAGTTTCTCTGTTTAGTATTTTACAAAGTCTAACTTTAGCAGCTTCTCCTCCAGATAGAACCATTACTTTACTTTCAATGTGTTTTGTTGTAAGACCACATTTTGCAAGAGCAGCACGCACTTCATATTGAGTGTGGCTAGGGAAGTCTTTCCAAAATTCTTCTATACAAGTGTTGTGGTTTGCATCTTTTATTTCTTGCTCGAAGTAACCTATGTGTTGGTAGTCACCAAGTTCTACGTTACCACTTAAAGCTCTTATTTCACCCATTAAGCTTTTTAATAGAGTTGTTTTTCCAAGACCGTTAGCCCCTACAAGAGCAACTTTTTTACCTCTTTCAAGATATAAGTTTAATGGCTTAGAAAGTGGAGAATCATATCCAATTACTAAATCTTTAGTTTCAAATATCATTTTTCCAGCAGCTCTAGCTTCTTTAAAGTTCAATGTTGGTTTTGGTTTTTCTTCTGCAAGTTCTATTCTTTCTATTTTATCTAATTTCTTTTGTCTAGCTTTAGCCATACCAGTTGTAGCAACGTTGGCTTTGTTTCTAGCAACGAAATCTTCAAGTTTTGCAATTTCAGCTTGTTGTCTTTCATAAGCTTGCTCAAGTTGTTTTTTTCTAGCTTCATATATTCTTTGGAAATCATCATAACTTCCAACATATCTATTTAACTTTCTATTATCAACATGATATATAAGGTTGATAACTGAGTTTAGGAATGGAATATCGTGAGATATTAATATAAATGCGTTTTCATAATTTTGAAGATAACGCTTTAACCATTCTATATGTACTTCATCTAAATAGTTAGTAGGCTCGTCAAGAAGTAGTATGTCTGGATTTTCAAGAAGTAGTTTAGCAAGTAGAACTTTAGTTCTTTGTCCACCACTTAAATCAGCAACATCCTTGTCTAATCCAACATCTAAAAGACCAAGTCCTTTTGCAACTTCTTCAACTTTTGCATCTATAACATAAAATCCGTTATTGTCTAGCAAATCTTGAATTGTACCCATATCCTCAAGAAGTTTTTCAAGTTCTTCTGGAGTTGCATCAGCCATTTTATCAGTTATTTGAAGCATTTCAGCTTCTAAATCAAATAAGTATTTAAATGCACCTCTTAATACATCTCTTATACTTTGTCCTTTTTGAAGTTGGGCATGCTGGTCCATATAACCAACTCTTACTCTACTAGACCATTCAATTTTTCCCTCATCAGGCATTAACTTACCTGTAATTATATTCATGAAAGTAGATTTTCCTTCACCGTTAGCGCCTATAAGACCAACGTGTTCACCTTTTAAAAGTCTGAACGAAACATCCTCAAATATAGCTCTATCACCAAATCCGTGATTCATGTTTTTAACCGTAAGTATACTCATAAAATTCCTCCGTATATATATAATTCTATAGGGTTCAAATTAAATTTTAAATTACCTAATTATAAAATAATAATTTCATAATTGTAAATTAGTATTGCTTTCATATTTTAAACTAATTAGCGATTAATAATGATGGTGAATATCTCTGAGGATTGAAATCCCTGCTGCAATGTTTTATTTGCAATTCAAATAAAATTAATTTGATATTTATCCATGAAAGTTCATTTTGGATAATAAATTCCCCATTATAATATTTCTACTAACCATATTTTAAACAGGAAATAGTACTATTACTTTAAATATTAAAAAGCTGATAATTCATTTTCATTCTTGCTAATTAAGTATATAAATTAAAATATTGGTTTGGAACCCTATATGTATTTGTTTTAAAAAAATATTCAGCTTATAGTTTAAATTATAGTGAGTGTGTATGTCAAAAGAATTTTGTGGCAAAGTTATAAATAATACAGTTTAAGGGTTGTATGCATTTCTAAAAATATCATTGTGTGATATACTACAAAAGCGTATTAAATTAAAGTAAAACTGAGTTAGAAGAGTTTAATATAAATATTAAGAAGTTTAACATTTAGGAGGGTTTAGAATGGCTTGTAAATTTTATTTAGATAAGGGTAGAGGTAAGAGAACACTTAGTGGACACCCATGGGTTTATTCAAATGAAATAGCTGGATATGATGGAGAATACACTAATGGTGATATAGTTGAAGTTTATACATCAGATGAAAAATTTATAGGAAAAGGATATATAAATGATGTATCTTTAATTACTATAAGAATTATGACTAGAGATATAAATGAAGAGATAGATAAAGAGTTTTTTAGAAGAAAATTAAAAGCAGCTTGGGAATATAGAAAGAAAGTTATAGATACATCTTCTTGTAGATTTGTATTTGGAGAGGCAGACTTTCTACCAGGCATGGTAATAGATAAATTTGAAGATATATATGTTATTCAATCATTAGCACTAGGAATTGATAAGTACAAAGGAATCATTGTAGATATACTTAAAGAAGAGTATGGTGCTAGAGGCGTTTATGAAAGAAGTGACGCAAATGTAAGATTAAAAGAAGGCATGGAGCTTACAAAGGGATTTTTAACTGAACCATTTGATACTATGATAACAATAGAAGAAAATGGTGTTAAATATAATGTAGACGTAGAAAATGGTCAAAAAACAGGATTCTTCTTAGACCAAAAAGAGAATAGAAAAGCAATACATAAAATATGTAAGGATGCAGAAGTTTTAGATGTATTCACACATACAGGTTCATTTGCATTAAATGCAGGAATTTCAGGAGCGAAAAGTGTTTTAGGAATAGATATTTCACAGCACGCAGTTGATTTCTGTAGAAAAAATGCAGAGCTTAATAATCTAGAGGATATAGTAAAATTTGAATGTCATGATGCATTTGAAATTTTAAAAGAATTTAATTATGAAAATAGAGAGTTTGATGTTGTAATATTAGATCCACCAGCATTTACAAAAGCTAGAGAAACTATAAAAAATGCTAAAAAAGGATACAAGAAAATAAACTTTAGAGGAATAAAACTTGTTAAACAAGGTGGATATTTAGTAACCGCATCATGTTCACACTTTATGGATGAAAAATCTTTTAAAGAAGCTATATATGAAGCAGCTAAAGATGCAGGAAGACTTTTAAGACAGGTTGAATTTAAAACTCAAGCACCAGACCACCCAATTTTGTGGACTGATGATGAAGAGTCATACTACTTAAAGTTCCTTATATTCCAAATTATATAGGAAAGAAAAATCTAAATTTATAATTATGATGAAATTGTGGCAAAATTAAATAGCTATAAGATTATAAGCATCACCATTAGTATAGGGAAGCAAGTCTAAACTTTAAGTTATTCATGTTTCAGTTGAGAAAGAGCAATTTAAAGTGTTATATAAAATTAACAATTAATGATGAACAATTAACAATGAAGGATAAAACTGAAAGCTCAGTTTTTAAAAAATGGATTTTTAAAATACTTTGTAGAACAAATTATTTAAGGACTATATAAAAACTTAGTTTTTATGGACTTCTATTCAAAAATATTAGGAACGAAGTGAATAATATTAACCATCATTGTTAATTGCTAATTGTTAATTGGTTCCCAATACCATAATGGAATAAACTGTAAGAATAGTAGTATCATTTGATAAAGCTATTATTTAAAGTTTCAACTTGGAACCCTATATTTAGCTACAAAAGGAAAATAAATGTAAAAGAGAAAAGTGGATTTTAAAATCCACTTTTTCTAATATGTGCTAAGGTGTATTTAAAATAAATCTTGGGAATCTTTATTTTCATTCTTGGAGGAAATCTCAGATGAAAATTCATTTTGTCTTGCATTATTTTGGTTTGATTTTGAATCTAGGATAGCTTGTTGCTTTCCTAAATCAAAAGCATGTTTTAAATCTTCTTCTGTAAAAAGTTTTTTCATTATAACACCTCTTTATAATCAAGTTGTAGTAAAAAAATATAAGTAACTTAAAATCTTATAATAGTATTTCTCAAAAACATATAGTTATTCATGTTTTAATTGGAGGATTATACAAAAATTAATAATTAGATACAAGTTTGAAGTTTTAGCATAATTAGGTTTAGCATTGGGAAAAAAGTGAAATAATAGTTATTGTATAAAATGTGTTTTAAATTTGCATATTATTATTTATAATATATTTATAAATCATAATATATGAATAATGTATATAATAATATAGGAGTCCAAGTTGAAACTTTAAGTTATTCATGTTTCAGTTGAGAAAGTGCTATAAAAAATTAACAATTAACAATTAACAATGAAGGATAAAACTGACGTCTCAGTTTTTTTAAATCAAATTTTATAATAATTTGCAGAGCAAATTATGTTGAAAACAATATAAAAACGTAGTTTTTAGGTATTTCTATTTTAAGTATTAGGAATGAAATGAGTAATATTAACTATTTAATTTTAAATTTTTTAGGGACTGACTTTACTTGTTTAGATAAATAGCTTCTTTAAAAAGGAAATAAATTATGCGAAGGTAACTAGCACTAAATATGTCTGTCCCTCTTGTTGATTGGTATATCTTAAGAATAGAAACAATAAAACTTAGCAAGGATATAATCCGCCAAGGTTAAAACCTCAGCTACAAAGGGGTTATAGTTTTTAAGTCCGTAAAGGAAAATAAAATGTGTTAATTCACCTACATTTTTAAAATTGACACTGGACAATGAATTTTAAAATAGAAATAAACTGTAATATAAGTAACATCATTTGATAAATCTATTGTTTAAAATTCCAGCTTGGAATCCTATGAATGATATAAATTCAAAATTAATATTATTAATTAAGGAAGATAATATTTATTAAGTTTAAGATTTAAATCCTATAGAGAAATTTAGAAAGGTTGTTTGTTTTATGGGGAATAATAATGAATTATATATAGAGTATGCAGAAATTTTAAAAGCTATAGCACATCCAGCAAGGTTATGTATAGTAAGAAGTTTACTTGAAAAGGGTGAACGAAATGTAACTTGTATGCAAAATTGCTTAGAGCTTCCACAGTCAACAGTGTCTCAACATCTGCAAAAGTTAAGGGCAGCAGGTATAATAAAAGGAAATAGAGATGGACTTGAAGTAAACTATTATATATGTAATGATAAAGTAAAAGAAATAATAGAAGTTTTGTTTAAGGAATAGATAAAAAAGTTGATATATAAATTATGATATAAAAGAGATCTAAAAGATTATAAGTTGAGAAAGGTAAATTAGAGTATGGAAAAATCATCTGAGAAGTTTAGTAGAAATCAAAGGGTTGTTGGAATAACAAAAATTTTAACAGAGTCACCAAACAGAGTAGTTAATTTAAATACATTTACAGAAATATTTAATGCAGCAAAATCTACAGTAAGTGAAGATGTAGTTATTGTTAGAGAAACTTTAGAAAAACTTTATATGGGAAAAGTTGAAACAGTTTCAGGAGCAGCTGGTGGAATAAAGTTTACTATAGATATGTCTAAATATGAAAAAAATTTATTTATACAAGAACTTTGTGATGTTTTTAGAGAAAAAGATAGAATAATGCTTGGAGATTTTTTATATGTTACAGACTTAATGTTTAATCCAGACATTATATCAAAAGCAGGAAAAATACTAGCTGCTATGTTTAGAGATATAGAAGTTGATTATATAGTTACAATAGAAACTAAGGGAATACCACTAGCATACGAAGTAGCTAAAAATTTAGGAGTCCAGTTAGTTACTGTTAGAAATAGAACTAGAGTAACAGAAGGTGCAAGTGTTAATGTTAATTATTTATCAGGAACTAATAAGAGAATCCAAACTATGTCTTTATCAAGAAAAGCAATGAAGAAAAATAGTAAATGCCTATTTATTGATGACTTTATGAGAGGTGGCGGAACTGCAAAGGGAATAGATGAGCTTCTACAAGAGTTTGATAGTGAACTTGTAGGTTGTGGTGTTCTTGTTGACAACAACTTTGATGCAAAAGAGAAAATAATAAAAAATTATGTATCACTTATAGAGTATAATGGAATAAGTGAAGACGGAACAGCTATTGTGAAGCCATCAGAAAAGTACATAGATAAAATATAGGCAATAGGAATTTATAATAGAAAGAGGCATTTTATAATGCTTCTTTTCTTATTTATAGGAAAATTTATAAGAAAAATTTTAATAAATTGTTAAAATAGTTAGAAAATAAAAAATTGCAAAAAAATAAAGAGGATATTTAAAAAATATGGAGAATAATACACTATAGCACAGCTTGGAGGTGGAGTTCATATGCAAATTACAGATGTTAGAGTTAGAAAAATTGCTACAGAAGGAAAAATGAAGGCCATAGTGTCTATAACATTAGATAATGAATTTGTTATACATGATATTAAAGTTATAGAAGGCCAAAATGGATATTTTATAGCTATGCCTAGTAGAAAAACTCCAGATGGAGAATTTAAAGACATAGCACATCCAATCAACACAGAAACAAGAGAAAAAATACAATCAGCTATATTAGGTGAGTATGAAAAAGTTAGAAATGAAGAAACTGTTGTTGATTCAGAAGAAAAATAAATTTATTTGTAAAAATAAAAAGGACGTTGTTCCTTTTTATTTTTTTGCAAAAAAATAATTGTACAACATATTTATAACAATAGAACACATAAATAATGTTAAAAAGTGTATTTTATGCGTTTTATTATTTAAAAAAAACCATATAAAAGTGCGAATAAAATTATTAAAAGGTGTACTTTTTGAAAAAAAACTAAAAAAATATTCACTTTTATTTGCAAAAATAAATTATATAAAATATAATTAATAAAGGTATGAATAATAATATTTAGTAAAAATTAAATATTATTATAAAAAATGTTGATTGTATTAGAATATATAATGCAAATTAAAGGATTAATTTGTATAAAATTAAGATATAGTTTAAAGAGGTGTATTAAGTGTATAAATGTGCTATCGTATTGGCGGCAGGAGAAGGAAAAAGAATGAAATCCGAAACGCCTAAAACTCTACATAAAGTATGCGGAAAAGAAATGATAAATCATGTTATAGATACTTTAAAAAAATGTGAAGTTGAAGATATAGATGTAGTTATAGGAAAAGGCGCAGAAAAAGTAAAAGAAGGAACAAAAGATAGAAATGTTGTTTATTCAGTTCAAGATAAACAATTAGGTACAGGTCATGCTGTTATGTGTGCAGAAGAATTCCTAAAAGGAAAAAAAGGAACAGTTGCAATTTTTGTTGGAGATGGACCTTTAATTACTGAAGAAACAGTTAATAAACTTTTAAATTATCATAATGAAGGAAGTTTCAGTGCAACTATATTAACTTCTATTATGGATAATCCAGCTAAATATGGAAGAATAATAAGAAATTCAAATAATGAAGTAGAAAAAATAGTTGAATTTAAAGATTGTAATGAAACAGAAGCAAAAGTAAAAGAAATTAATTCAGGAATGTACTGTTTTGATATTGAAGAATTATTATCTGCATTATCAAATTTAAATAATAACAATAACCAAGGCGAATATTATTTAACAGATGTTATAGAAATTCTAAAGGGTAAAGAAAAGAAAATTGGTGCAGTTGATGTGCCAGTAGAAGAAATTACAGCAGTAAACTCTAAGGGTGAGCTTGCCATAGCTGAAAGAATAATGAGAAAAAGAATTAATGAAAAACATATGGAGAATGGAGTAATCCTAATAGATCCAGATAACGTATATATAAATTGTGATGTTCAAATAGGAAAAGATACAATAATATATCCAAACAATTTTATAGAAGGAAAAACAGTTATAAAAGATAACTGTATAATATATCCAGGTTGTAGAATAAACGATAGTAAAATAGAAGAAGATGTAACAATTCAAAGTTCAGTTATAATAGAAAGTAGTATAGGAAAAAATACAACAGTAGGACCATTTGCTTACATACGTCCACAAAGTGTTATAGGAAACAAAGTAAAAATTGGAGATTTTGTTGAAATCAAAAAATCTACAATTGGAGATGGAACAAAGATATCTCACTTAACATACATAGGGGATGCAGAAGTAGGAGAAAAATGTAATTTTGGTTGTGGAACTGTAGTGGTTAACTATGATGGAGTTCATAAAAACAAAACTATTATTGGAAATAATGCATTTATAGGATGTAACACTAATTTAGTTTCTCCAGTAGAAGTTGAAGATGATACATATATAGCTGCAGGTTCAACAATCACAGAGAAAGTGCCAAAAAATTCTCTAGCTATTGCAAGAGCTAGACAAGTAAATAAAGAAAATTGGGTAAAAAAAAATAAGTAATAAAAATGGGAGGACTACGTATGATATCACATGGTAAAAACATTAAGATTTTTACAGGAAATTCTTATCCAAAATTAGCAGAAGATATAGCAAATATCTTAGGATTAAAAGTTGGAGACTCTAAGGTAGGACACTTTAGTGATGGAGAAATATCAGTTAATATAGCTGAGACAGTTAGAGGACTTGATGTGTTTGTTGTTCAACCAACTAACTCACCAGTAAATGATAACTTAATGGAACTTTTAATAATGATTGATGCATTAAAAAGAGCATCAGCAGGAAGAATAACAGCGGTTATTCCTTACTATGGTTATGCAAGACAAGACAGAAAAGCTAAGGCAAGAGATCCAATAACAGCTAAATTAGTTGCAGATTTAATAACTGCAGCAGGAGCTGATAGAGTATTAACAATGGATTTACATGCAGCTCAAATACAAGGTTACTTCGACATTCCAGTTGATAATCTAACAGGAGCTCCAATCCTTGCTAAACACTTTATAGAAAATGGTTTTAAAGATGCAGATGATGTTGTAGTAGTTTCACCAGACCTTGGAAGTGTAACTCGTGCAAGAAACTTTGCAGATAGATTAAATGCACCAATAGCTATAATTGATAAAAGAAGACCAAAAGCAAATGTGTGTGAAATCATGAACATAATAGGTGATGTAAAAGATAAAAGAGTTATACTTATCGATGATATGATAGATACAGCAGGAACTATTTGTAATGGAGCAAATGCTTTAGTTGAAAGAGGTGCTAAAGAAGTTTATGCATGCTGTTCACATGGCGTTTTATCAGGACCTGCAATAGAGAGAATAGAAAAAGCTGCAATTAAAAAATTAGTTGTATTAGATACAATTCATTTAGCAGAAGAAAAACAAATAGAAAAAATAAAAACTTTATCAGTTGCACCAATATTTGCTGAAGCTGTAAAGAGAATTTACCAAGATATTTCTGTAAGTAAATTATTTGATTAATATAAAACAATAAAGTGGTACTATTTTTTTAGTACCACTTTATTTATATGCTTATTTTTATGAATTTTCATGAAAATGTAATAGTAATATCATAGATTTACAAAAAAATGTGAATGTTTTGTAACAAAACTTATAATTATACCTCATACCTATTATAATGGAAGTATGATTAAATATATAAATATAACAATGTTAAACATGAGGTAATATTTTCCTGGAAGAGATTATGTAGACAAGTCTATTAATATAATGAATTGTAATTTATAATTAATATTAATAATAGTATGATAATTATAAGGACAAGTATTATATGATGTATTAAAAACATTGTAAATATATAAATATATAAAAATAATTAGGAGGGCTTATGTTATGGAAGGTTCAATAGCTAAGGTATTAGTAGTTGATGATGACAAAAATATTTGCGAAGTTATAAAAATGTACTTAGAAAGTGCAGGGTATAACATAAAAACTGCTCACGATGGAAAAGAAGCACAGGAGTGTTTTTTAAGTTTTAAGCCGGATTTAGTTATATTAGACGTAATGTTACCATACCTTGATGGAATGGATGTATTAAAATGGATAAGAAAAGACAGCGAAATACCAGTTATAATGGTTACTGCAAAAGGTGAAACTTTTGATAAAGTTTTAGGGCTAGAATTAGGAGCTGATGATTATATCGTTAAACCGTTCGAGCCTAAGGAATTAATTGCAAGGGTAAAAGCTGTTTTAAGAAGATATACAATGGAATCAGAAAATAAAGAAACAATAACATATGATAGTTTAATAGTAGATGCAAATTCTTATAGTGTAGTTTATAAAAATCAAGAAGTTAAAATGCCACCTAAAGAATTTGAATTATTATATTATTTAGCTAGTAATAAAAATAGAGTATTTACAAGAGAACAGTTATTATGTGAAGTTTGGGGATATGATTATCCAGGAGATTCAAGAACTGTAGATGTTCATATTAAAAGACTTAGAGAAAAGATTGAAGGCGGATCAAATTGGCAAATTGAAACAGTTTGGGGTGTAGGATATAAGTTTGAGGTGAAGTAATGGCAAGACAAAACCTATTCTCAAAAATGGTGCTTATATACACAGTAATTATATTTTTTAGTTTGTCACTAATAGCAACAGTTTTGTCACTTTGGTTTAATAATCATTATATAGAAGAAAAACAAGATCAGGTTTTAAATCATGCAAGCGCAATAAAAGAATTAACTTTAAGTTATATGCAAGGAAACTTAGAGTCAGGCGAATTAGAAAGTAGAATTAAATTTATTGGTAAACACTTTGAAGAAAGTATATTTTTAGTGGATGCTAATGGCTATGTATTTGTATCCATAGAGGACAAAGAAAAAAATATTACAGGAAAGCAAGTGTTTGATAAAAATGACGAGAATGTCTTGGGCCAAAATAAGAAAAACGTTCTTGAAAAGGTAACTAAAAAAAATGAATTAATACCTACAGGAGATTATTCTTTAGTGCAAGACATTGTAAGTGATGAAAATGTGGTTGTAGCAACTATTATAGTTGGTGTTAAGACAAATCAATTAAAGGAATCACTTATAAATATATATAGAATTATATGGTTATCTACGGCTATTGTAATGATTTTATCTATTGGAATAATCTACATTTTTGTAGATAAAATAGTTATAAAACCATTGCAAAATATGAGTACAGTAGCAAGGAAAATAGCAAATGGAGATGTTGAAAAGAGAGTTGAAATAAAAAGCAATGATGAAATAGGAAACTTTGCAGAAGCATTTAATTCCATGGCTAATTCATTAGAAAAGGTAGAGAAAAATAGACGTGAATTTATTTGCAATGTATCTCATGATATAAGGTCTCCAATAACATCTATAAATGGATTTATTAGAGGGATATTAGATGGTGTTGTACCAAAAGAAAAGGAAGAACATTATTTAACAATAGCTTATGAAGAGACGCAAAGACTTACAAGACTTGTTAATGATCTTTTAGACATGTCAGCAATTGAAGAAGGACGTATAACGTTAGCATTAAGGAAGATAGACATTAATGACATAATTAGGCTTAGCATTTTAAAGAATGAAGGTAAAATAAAAGAGAAAAAAATAAAAGTTGATGTATTTTTTGAATCTGATGAACTATTAGTTTATGGAGATCAGGATAGAATATTCCAAGTGATAATAAACTTATTAGATAATGCTATAAAGCATTCTGATGAAGGGGCATTAATTATTATATCTTGCAAAACAAAAGCGGGAAAAGCTTATATATCTATAGAAAATAAAGGTAAGCATATATCAGATGATGAACTTAAAAACATATGGGAACGATTTTATAGAGGAGATAAATCTAGAACAAACAGAGTTAGTTCTGGGCTAGGATTATCAATAGTAAAGAAAATCATAACTATGTTAGACGAAGAAGTTTGGGTTGAAAACACTGAAGATGGTGTAATGTTTGTATTTACGTTAACATTAGCTTAAACAATAATGAAATATCAGTATTTGAATTTTATAGTGAAAATTTTAGTGAAGTAAATTAATAGATACGTTATAGAAAAAGTTAGATTGTTGGTTTTAGGGAGAGACTTTACAATTTAGTGATGATGAGAGGGAAGGAGGAGCTATATGAATAATGACAAGAGCTGGGAAGACAAGTCGTCTACTAATATTGGTGATGATATTAGATTTCAAAAGGCGAAGGATAAAAAGAAAGAGTTTTATGATAAAGTAAAACGCTGTATTATTTATGTTATTATAGCTTCCCTTTCAGGAGCAATAGCAGCTAAGTTTATAGTTGATTATAAATTTGAGAATATTAATGAGAAAAATATTAAATTAGAGCAAAAAAATGTTACATCAGAAGAAAAGGAATTGGCTATTAAGGAACTTGCTAATATTTTAGAAGAATCAGTTGTATCTATAAGTAAGATTAATACTCAAAGTCATGAAGAATTTAACAGCGGTGCAGGAACAATTATAAGTGGTGATGGTTATATAGTAACCAATCGACATGTTATAAATAATGCTGACCAAATAAAGGTTAAATTAAATGATAATAAAGTGTATTATGCTGAAGTTATAGGTGTAGATGCAATGCTTGATTTAGCGGTTATAAAGATAGAAGCAACGAATTTGAAAGCAATGGCGATAAATGATAGTTATGAGGTTAATAATGGAGATGAAGTGTTAGCAATAGGAAATCCTATTGCTAACTCATTTAAAGAGAACTATTCACATGGGAAAATAGAGAATAAGGAACAAAGGGTTTCAATAGTAGATAGACAAAGTGGACAGCCCATAGGATATACAACAATAAAAAATACAGTTAAAATTTTGCCTGGAGATACAGGAACACCACTTTGTAATTTAAGGGGAGAATTTATAGGAATAAATAATAATGCACTAAATTATTCACAACACTTAAAAGACGAAAGTTTAGCAATATCTTTAAAAGAGTCAAAAGCTGTGATTGATGCATTGATGCAAAAAGGAAGTTCATTGAAATTAGGACTAGGAATAGTTGGCGAAAAGGCTATACCAAAGAGTTCAAGTGAAGGAATAACAGGAATATATATTAAAGATGTATTAAAGGAAAGTAATGCATATGAAGCTGGATTAAGACCAACAGATATTATAGTTGAAGTGAACAATATACAAGTGAAAGAAATTGAAGATTTAAATAGATGTTTAAAAGGCTTAAAAGATGGAGAATTAGTAGAATGCAAAATCCTTAAAAAAGGAAAATATGAATTTGTAAATGTAAGGTTAGGTTATTATAGAATGACTAATTAATTTTATAAAATAACATTAAACTTTAAATGAAATGGTTTTAATTGAGACAAAGATTCATATGAAAATTTAAAGTGTATGTTAAAAAATAATTGTAATTTTGTTATATTTAATATAAGATTGATATTAATATATTTATAATTAATTAAGGAACGGCAACAAACCGTTCCTTAAACTTGCAGAAAAATACACAATTTCAAATATATCTTTAAAACTTATAGAAATGAAAGATTAAAAATGAATTTAAAATTGTAGGAGAGAATTCATTCTTGCTAAACGGTATTATGAGGTATTGTTTTTTAGTCGTTATATCCAAATCAAAGACCGCCAAGGTTAAAACCTCAGCTACGAGGATAATTAAATTGATTTCCAACCATTGTAGGCGAGGTTTCAACCTTGCATAACGTAATTTGATATATATTACAAATTTGAATTTAAAGTTGTAAACGAGAATTCATTCTTGCAAGACACATTTTAAAATTTTAATATTTGAGCTTAATTTTAAATTTTTTAGGGACTGACTTTACTAGTTTAGATAAATATCTTTTTTAAAAGGGAAATAAATTATGAGAAAATAAATAGCCCTAAATATGTCTCTGTACCTCTTGTTGATTGGTATATCTTAAGAATAGAAGTAATAAAACTTAGCAAGGATATAATCCGCCAAGGTCAAAACCTCAGCTACAAAGCAAATAAAATTAAAGTCCCAACCATTGTAGGCGAGGTTTCAACCTTGCATAACGTTATTTAATATACATTACAGATTTGAGTTTAAAATTGTAAACGAGAATTCATAATAAATTATTGAAAAATGGATATAAATTATAAATAATTATATTTGTTTTTGAATAGAATTTATATTTAGAATATTTAATATACGATGGAGGATGAAATGTATTTAGTAGTAGGATTAGGTAACCCAGGAGAAAAATATGATAAAACAAGACATAATGTCGGATTTGATGTTATAGATTTATTTGCAGATAAGTATAATATTTCTATTAATAGGACAAAATTTAAAGGTATGTATGGTGAAACATCAATAAAAGGAGAAAAGGTTATACTATTAAAACCACAAACTTACATGAATTTAAGTGGTGATAGTGTAAGAGAATTTTGCAACTTTTATAAAATACCAAATGAAAATGTTATAGTAATATATGATGATATAAGCTTAGATGTTGGAACTTTAAGAATTAGGGCTAAAGGAAGTGCTGGTGGACATAATGGAATAAAAAGCATAATTGCTAATTTAACCACAGAAGTATTTCCAAGAATAAAAGTTGGAGTAGGAGCACCTAAGTATGATCTTATAGAGCATGTATTAGGTAAATTTTCAAATGATGATAGAGTATTACTAGAAAAAACTTTTGAACCAAGCATTGGTGCTATAGAAACTATAGTATCAAGCGGTATACAAGATGCAATGAATAAGTTTAATGGATTTAAGGCATCTGAAGATTAGACGATTAATATTTTATATATAATTAAAGCCTGATGGATAAAACAAGTTTTGAATATATTGTTTTATTCTATAAAAACAGGCTTTATCCTTATTTATAAAATATATATTATATGAACTAATTTGTAGCAATTTTTAAAATAGATATTTTAGTAGAGGTGATAATTTTGAGATTGAATGGACTTATGGCTCCACTTAGGAATAGTAGTGAATTTAAAGTTATATCTCAAAGTATAGATAAAAATGAGTTTCCAATTGCTGTGTATGGAGTGTCGGAATCAGCGAAAAGTTATTTAATAAATTCTATATATGAGCATATAAATGAAAAAATATTAATAGTAACTCATAGTGATGTTGAAGCTAAAAATATATATGAAGACTTAAGTTTATATGTAAATGATATAAGCTATTTTCCATCTAGGGAAATAGTGTTTTATAATGTAGACGCAATATCAGGAGATTTAAGATGGGAAAGGCTTAAAATACTAAGTAGCATGTTAAAGAAAAAATCTCAGATAGTTGTTGCATCTATAGATGTACTTTTATCTACTTATACTCCAGTAGAATTGTTTAAAAAATATATGTTTTCATTTAAAGTTGGAGATACAGTAGATATTAAAGAGTTTGCAGAAAAACTTATAGAATGTGGATATGAAAGATGCGACATTGTAGAGTCAAAAGGACAGTTTTCTTTAAGGGGAGGAATATTAGATTTATATCCTCCTATAGGTGCATACCCATATAGAATTGAATGGTTTGATGAGGAAATAGATTCTATAAGAACTTTTAATCCAGATAGCCAAAGAAGCATAGACAAGGTTAAAACTGTAAGTGTGTTTCCTGCAAAAGAAATCATAATAAATAGTGATAGTATAGAAGAAGCATGTAAGGGCATAGAATCTGACTTTAAAGACATGATTAAAAACTTTACCAAAAAGAAAGATTCAGATTCTAAAGAAAGATTAAATGCAATTATAACTAGAAATCTAGAAAGTCTTAAAGAAACATGGAGTTTTGAAACAATAGATAGCTACATGCCATATTTTTATGAAAGCACAGCAACATTATTTGATTATTTCAAAGACTGTTATGTAATAGTGGATGAAGTTCAAAGATGTAATGGGAAATTAGAAAGTGTATATTATGAATTTGAACAAAATTTTGAAACATTTTTAAATAGAGGAAATATTCTTCCAAGACAAGGTGAATTATTAATTCCACCGAAATCAGTTATAGAATTTTTAGAAAATAAAAACACTATAACTGTTGATGCAATGGCAAAATCAACTAAGATTTTAAAACCACGTAGTATTTCAAGTTTTTCTCAAGTAACAATTTATGATTATCATGGTCAATTAGATATGCTCATAGAGGATATAAAGGAAAAGAAGAAAAAAGGATATAAGACTGTGATATTATCAGGTACAAGAACAAGAGGAGAAAGGCTTATAGACACACTTAAGGATAGAGATATAGAAGCTGTTTATAAGGATACAATTGATAATATTCAATTTGGAGAAGTTGTTGTAACTTTTGGTAATTTATTAAAAGGATTTGAATATCCAAGTCTTAAAATATGTGTAATATCTGATAAGGAAGTATTTGGACAATCTAAAAGAAAGAGTTCAAGAAAGAAAAAGGTAAAGGGTGCTAGCAAAATCAAGAGTTTTACAGAATTAAAACTTGGAGATTATGTTGTTCACGTAAACCATGGAGTAGGTGTATACAAAGGAATAAAACAATTAGAAGTTCAAGGAAATAAAAAAGACTTCTTAGAGTTAAGCTACAATAATGGAGATACTTTATATGTTCCAGCAGAACAATTAGATTTAGTTCAAAAGTATATAGGGGGAGACGGTAATCCGCCTAAGATAAATAAGCTTGGTAGTGCAGAATGGGTAAAAGCTAAAAATAAGGTTAAAAAATCTATAGAAGATATAGCAGAAGATTTAGTTAAATTATATGCAACAAGAGCTCAAATAAAGGGACATAAATACACAAAAGATACTGTTTGGCAAAAACAGTTTGAAGAGGAATTTCCATTTGATGAAACACCAGATCAATTAACATCCATTGATGATATCAAGAAGGATATGGAAAGTGATAAGCCAATGGATAGACTTTTATGTGGTGATGTTGGTTATGGTAAAACTGAAGTTGCACTTAGAGCTGCATTTAAATGTGTAATGGAAGGTAAACAAGTAGCATTTTTAGTTCCAACAACAATATTAGCACAACAACATTATAAAAATATGATGAAAAGATTTTCAGACTTCCCATTAAGTGTTGATATGGTTAGTAGATTTAGAACTTCTGCTCAGATAAAAAATACATTAAAAGAACTAAAAGAAGGAAATGTAGATATACTTGTAGGAACACATAGATTACTTCAAAAAGATGTTGTGTTTAAGGATTTAGGACTTTTAATTGTAGATGAAGAGCAAAGATTTGGAGTTACTCATAAAGAAAAAATAAAGAACATGAAAAAGAATGTTGAGGTTCTAACATTATCAGCAACACCTATACCAAGAACACTTCATATGTCACTAACGGGTGTAAGGGATATAAGTGTTATAGAAACTCCACCAGAAAATAGATACCCTATTCAAACGTATGTAGTTGAGTTTAATGAGCAATTAGTAAGAGATGCTATAATGAGGGAAATCAATAGAGAAGGTCAAATATTATTTGTATATAATAGAGTTGAAACAATAAAAGACATGGCTGCATACATACAAAAGCTTATTCCAGAAGCAAATGTTGCAATAGCACATGGACAAATGTCAGAAAAAGAACTAGAGCAAATAATATTAGATTTTACTGATTATAAATATGATATTTTAGTATGTACAACTATAATTGAAACAGGAATAGATATACAAAATGCAAACACTATGATTATCTATGATTCAGATAAAATGGGACTTTCTCAACTTTATCAGTTAAGAGGTAGGGTTGGAAGAGGTAATAGAATAGCGTATGCATATTTCACATACACAAAAGATAAGATTTTAACGGAAGTTGCAGAGAAAAGATTAAAAGCCATAAAAGATTTTACAGAGCTTGGTTCAGGATTTAAAATTGCAATGAGAGATTTAGAAATAAGGGGAGCAGGAAATATAATGGGATCATCACAGCATGGACATATGGCTGTAGTTGGGTATGATTTATATTGTAGAATGCTTGAAGACACTATAAAAATTATAAAAGGTGAAATTGAAAATGAACCTCTAGAAACAACTGTAGAATTAAAAACAGATGCTTATATACCAGCAAATTATATAATTGATGAAACTCAAAAAATAGAAGTGTATAAGAAAATAGCTGCAATAGATAGCTATGAATACATGATGGAATTACAAGAGGAAATAGAAGATAGATTTTCAGATATTCCAAAATCAGTGTACAATCTTATGGATATAGCATATTTAAGATGTTTGGCAAGGGAACTTGGCATAATTGAAATAAAAGAGAATAAAAGTGAAGTTCTAATAACTTTTGAAAATAAAAAGTATTTGACACAAAGTATAATAACTGGAATTCTTGATAAGTATATAAAAACTATTACTTTCAAACTAGGAGATACTCCAGCTTTAGCATACAAAATTGTAGATAGCAAGAAAAATGATCTTTTAAAAGACTTAATTGACATGGTAAAATACATGATAGAACTTAAAAATGGTGAAACGGGTTCTGTGGAGAAAAGTAAGTAGAAAAACTTAAATTAATGGTTAAATATGTTAAAAATGAAAAAGATGTGATAAAATAATGTAAATGTCACACATATGCAATATTGATATTTTAAAATTAACCTTGGTTTAGTTTTAATCTTAATTTTTTTAAAATTTATAAAATACCAAATGGAAGGGGTGAATTGTTGCAATAAAAATAGATAAATCTAAATGGTTTCTAATGAATTTTGCAGAAATTACATAGGATTTAAAAATTATTGGCAACGAGATAACAGTGAAACGTGTTAAAAAGATAATAGCAGTGGCTATGATGACTATAATGACTGCATCACTATTAGCAGGATGTAATTTAATTGAAAGAACACCTGAAGGATTAGCAAAAGCTACAGCAGCTAAAATTTATGGTGAGAAAATTACAAGAGGAGAAATTGATGAAAAATTAGCTCCAGTTAAAAATCAAATGAAAGCTCAAAATGGAGAAAACTATGAAAATACAGAAGAGGGTAAAAACGTATTAAAACAATACAGACAAAAAGTATTAGATAATATGGTTACTCAAAAAATTATAGAGAAAAAGGCAGAAGAATTAAAAGCTATGCCAACTGAAGAAGAAACTAAAAAATATGTAGACGAAGAATACAAGAAAATAGTTGATTCTTTTGATAGTGAAGATAAATTCAAAGAGGCTTTAAAACAAACTGGTGAAACAGAAGAAAGCTTAAAACAAAATATAAAATTCCAATTAGTATCTGAAAAGTTACATGAGCATGTAATTAAGGATATTGAAGTTACTGATGAAGAGGTTAAAAAACAATATGACTCTAATCAAATGGAATATACAGAAAAACCAAATCAAACTCAGTTAAAACATATTTTAGTTCAAACTGAAGACGAAGCTAATGATATAATTAAAAAATTAGGAGAAGGAAAAGACTTTGATGAGCTTGGAAATGAAGTTAAGAAAGCTCAAGAAGAAAAGAATGCTAATAAATCTGAAGACAAAAAAGACGAAGAGAAAAAAGATGAATCAGCAGATAAACAAGGTGAAGCAGCAAAAGAGAATAGATTTGAAGATTTAGGATGGGTTAACTATGTAAACTCAGGAATGGATCCAACATTTATGCAGTTTGCAATGCCTTTAACTAAAGGTGGATACACTACAGCACCTGTTCACACTCAATTTGGATATCATATCATAAAATGTTATGACAAAAAAGAGTATCCAGTAAAACCTTTAGACGGTTTAAAAGAACAAATAAAATCTGAATTACTAACTAATAAACAAAATACTGCTTGGCAAGAAGCAGCACAAAAATGGCAAGAAGAAGCTAAAAAAGAAATGAAAGTATATGAAAAAAATCTACAGTAAAATGTTTATGGAAAGAATAGTAAAGAAATTTGCTATTCTTTTTTTATTATAATAAATTAAATCTCAAATCAAAGCCCCAACTATAATTCTTTTTTTATGAGCAATTAAATTTCAAAACAAAGTCCCAACCATTGTAGGGGAGAATTCATTCTTGCGAGACGTATTTTAAATATATTATTTTAAGCTTTTATTCCCACATTATAATCCGCCAAGGTTAAAACCTCAGCTACGAAACGAATTAAATAAAATTAAAGTTCCAACCATTGTAGGCGAGAATTCATTCTTGCATAACGTATTTTATACTCATATCATAATAAACTTAGGGTAAAATCTCAGGTACAAAGAGGACAAAAAATTTAGTAATATATAATTTTATAGGTTTATTATGAAAAATTTCACTAAAATAAATCTAATATTTATATAATAGTGTATAAAATTTCAAAAATAGAAGGATAATAATAGCACAACATAAAACAATTAACTGAACTTATTAGGAGGAATCAAATAATGAAAGCTACAGGAATAGTAAGACGTATAGATGATTTAGGTCGTGTTGTTATACCAAAAGAAATAAGAAGAACTCTTAGAATTAGAGAAGGAGATCCACTTGAAATATTCACAGACAGAGAAGGTGGAGTTATATTAAAAAAATACTCTCCAATTGAAGAGCTAAGTGAGTTTTCTAAAGAATATGCAGAAGCACTTCAACAAACAATAGGAAATATAGTAATAGTAGCAGACAAAGACAGTATTATATCAGTTAGTGGATGCTCTAAAAAAGAATATATGGATAAAAAAGTTGGAAGTGATATAGAAAGCATAATGGAGGGAAGAAGAGCTGTTATATTAGGAAGTGGTTCAGAAAAAGTAGTTCCACTATATGATAGTGAAGATGAGAATGTTTATAAAGCTCAAGTTATAAGTCCGATAGTTGCAGAAGGAGATGCTATAGGAGCTGTAATAATAGTTTCTAAAGAGGAAAATGCAAAATTCGGAGATTTAGAGTTAAAACTAGCTGAAACAGCATCCGCCTTCTTAGCAAAACAAATGGAACAATAATGGCATTTATATGCCATTATTTTTTTATTGCCCTGCAACCACCATTTATTAATATTGACATAAAAAAGACA
Source organism: Clostridium amazonense (assembly GCF_056431285.1). Lineage (NCBI taxonomy): Bacteria > Bacillati > Bacillota > Clostridia > Eubacteriales > Clostridiaceae > Clostridium > Clostridium amazonense. The sequence continues at coordinate 199,583 of NZ_JBWKMH010000006.1, forward strand.
AATAAACTGCATAATAAAATATTAATAAAATATTTACAAAGTCATGGATAAATATGAGAATAAATGTTCAAATTCATTTTTTATATTAAAATCAAGAATTTAGTTTAGAGATAAACTTGTTTAAGTAAAAATGGAAATTTTAAAATTGAAAAACCATGTATTTATAAGAATTATTTATTCAATATATTAGTTTCAAAAGTAATAAAATTGAAAATTTGAAAATAAAGTATACATATAAAATGATTTATTTAAATATATAGAATTCAAAGAAAAATAATAAAAATAAAAATCTAAAAAGTAATATTAAAATATAAATTCAACTGATCTAATAGTTGTTATTGGATTAAAAAAAGATGGACAAACTTCATATGAAAATAAAAAAAGAAATCAATAAATTTTAAATAGATAATATTGATATTAAAAAAATATTTGGGGGGAAACTAATATGAAGAAGCAATCGCTTGTAAAGGGCACAATGATACTAGGTTTTACAGCTATTTTTGCAAGGTTTTTAGGTTTATTTTTTAGAATACCTATACAAGCTTTGATAGGTGATGAAGGAATGGGATATTATCAGATGTCGTATCCTTTATATATGACATTTGTAGCATTAGCATCAGGTGTTCCGATAGCCATGTCAAAGATAATTGCAGAATTAAATGCAAAAAAAGATTATGATGGAGCAACAAAAGTATTAAGGGATACATTTAGATTTATGCTTCCGCTTGGAATAATTGTATCACTTTTAATGATGTTCTTTGCAAAACCTATAATAAGAGGTATGAAGTGGCATGAAAATTCATATATAGCCTTTATGGTAATAGCAGTAGCACCAATATTTGTGTGTATAATGTGTACCTTAAGAGGCTTTTTCCAAGGTATGCAAAACATGACTTATACAGGTGTGTCTCAAGTAATAGAACAATTCGGTAGAGTAATAGGCGGAGTGTTTTTTACTTATGTGTTAGTATCTAGAGGAATAGCTTATGGTGCAGGAGGAGCTGCAATAGGTACTGTTATTGGTGGAGTCATGGGTACTATATATTTAATATCTGCATACTTGAGATATAAGAATACTCAAAGACATTATGTTACAAAGAAATCTAAGAGCATGTTAGGAGAAATAGCTAAAGCTGCACTTCCTATATCGTTAGGAGCAGCTGTTGGAACAGTTATGTCACTAATTGATTCAATGATAGTTCCAGAAAGACTTTTAAAAGCAGGTTTTGACATATCAGAAAGTACAGTTCTTTATGGACAATTAACAGGTAAGGCAATGACTCTTGCAAATGTACCACTTGCATTATCTATTGCACTTTGTTCAACATTGGTTCCTATAATTGCAGAAGCTTATGCTGCAGGGCATAAATTTGAACTAAATAGAAGAGTTGATATGTCTTTTAAATTATCTTTTATAATAGCATTGCCATGCACAATGGGATTATATACTTTAGCAGCACCTATAATGCATTTAATTTTTATGAAAGATGTTGGGGGATATAATATACTTAAATTCGTTTCGCTTACAGTACCGTTTATAGTAATAACTCAAACAACTACAGCACTTCTTCAAAGTGTTGGCAATTATTTAAAACCAGTTTATAATTTAGCTATAGGTTGCATAGTTAAAGTAATTATAAGTTATGTATTAATACCTATAACAGTAATAAACATATATGGTGCTGTTATAGGAACAATGTGTGGATATATGGTAACAGTATTTTTGAATATGAGACAAATTAAAAAAGTGTTTGATGTAAAATTAAATATTATGGAAAGTTTAATAAAACCAGCAATATCAACTTTATTTATGACTGTTGTGGTTGTATTCATATATAATACTGTCTATAATTATACAATAAGCAATACAATAGCTTGTTTAGTAGCTATTATAGCGGGTGAAATTGTATATGGCGTATTAATACTAGTATTAAAAGTATTTGATATAAATGATATAAAAAGAGATAAAAAAACTGCAAAGATTAATGTTTAATTTTATGGGAAAACAAAACTAAAATTTTTATTTATACATCAATTATTTAAAGGCCTATTGTAATTATAATTGGAAATTTCAACAAACATTTAGAGCTTAAAATATAATGTTTATTTATTTTAATATAGGTATAGAATTTAAAATTATAATTATGAATAAATTATAAACTTGAATTTTCAAATTGATAAAAGTATAATTTAAAAATATATTTTGAAATCCTATGAAAAAGCATAAAATATAGGGAGCGTGAAGCCAATGATTAAAATAGTAGGATTAGGACCTGGGGCTAAAGAAGCGCTTACAGTTGGAACTTTAGAACTTTTAAGAAACAGTGAAACTGTTTTATTTAGAACTGAAAAGCATCCAAATGTAGAGTACTTAAAGTCCTTAGGAGTAAAATTTGAAAGCTATGATTGTATGTATGAAAAAAGCAAGAGTTTTGATGAAGTATATATGTCTATAGCTGATGACATTATAAAAAAATATGAAACTAATGATGAAATTGTGTATGCAGTGCCAGGGCATCCATTAGTTGCAGAGAATTCAGTTACGTTATTAATAAAAAAATGTGAAGAACTTAATATTCCATACAAAATAGAGCCAGCAGTTAGTTTTGTAGATGCTGTTATGGAAAGTTTAAAAATAGATCCTATAAGCGGAATAAAAATAATAGATGCATTTGATATAAATAATCAAATTTTAGATAAAAGAGTAGGATTAATAATAACACAGGTTTATAATAAGTTTATAGCATCAGAAACAAAGCTTGCATTATTAGAATATTACAATGACGAGACAGAAATATACTTTGTTAGAGCAGCAGGAGTGCAAGGTTTAGAGAGTATAAGAAAAATAAAATTATATGAACTAGATAGACAAGAAGATATAGATTATTTAACATCTATATATATTCCTAAAAAGTTGGATGAAGTTAAAGATTTTCATGATTTATTAAAAATAATGAATACTTTAAGAAGTGAAGATGGTTGCCCTTGGGATTTAGAGCAAACTCATGAATCATTAAAAAGATGTTTAATAGAAGAGTGCTATGAAGTTATAGAAGCTATAGATAACGAAGATGACATAAACTTAGAAGAAGAACTAGGGGATTTACTACTTCAAGTAGTTTTCCATGCTCAAATAAGTAAAGAAGAAGGATTTTTTAATATAAATGATGTAATAAGAGGCATATGTGATAAAATGATAAATAGACATCCACATATTTTCTCAGATACTGTTGTAAAAGATAGTGATGAAGTATTAAAAAATTGGGAAACTATAAAGAAAGAAGAAAAGAAGTACGATAGTTATACAGAAGATATGCTAAATGTACCTAAAATGCTACCAGCTTTATTAAAAGCAGACAAAGTTCAGAAAAAGGCTGCAAAGGTAGGATTTGATTGGGATGATGTAAATCCTGCTATGGATAAAGTTATTGAAGAATTAAATGAGATAAAAGATGTATATAATGGCGAAAACCAGTCAAGAATACTAGAAGAAGTGGGAGATTTAATATTTGCAACAGTAAATATTGCAAGACTTCTTGACATAGACCCTGAAATTGCTTTAAATTATACTATAGATAAGTTTATAAAGCGCTTTAAATTTATAGAAGATTGTGCAAGAGACAGAAACTTAAACCTTTTGGACATGACACTTGAAGAAATGGATGAGTTATGGGAAGAAGCAAAGCATAGATAAATTTCAAACTTTTAGTAAAAATAAATAAAATTTAGCTTGAAAAATATGTCGATAATATGCTATCTTATATTCAATGTATATGAAGTTATGAATGAAGAAGCGTTTTAATATTAAGGAGGTACTATTGTGAATAAATTAGAATTAGTTACAAGCATGGCAGAAAAATCAGGTTTAACTAAAAAAGATGTTGAAGTTGTTTTAAAGTCATTCATAGAAAGTGTTGAAGAGGCTTTAGCAAGAGGAGAAAAGGTTCAATTAGTAGGATTTGGAACTTTCGAAACTAGAGAAAGAGCAGCTAGAAAAGGAAGAAACCCAAGAACTAAAGAAGAAATAGATATCCCAGCATCAAAAGCACCTGTTTTCAAAGCTGGAAAAGAATTCAAAGATATAGTTAACAAATAATTATATATAAAAATATATTGTTAAAAACCTAGAAATTTTCTGGGTTTTTTTTAAATATATAGCATATATATGTTATGATATTTAAAGAGATAATAACTTTGAAGGTTTATTTGTTAAAATTTAAAACTTCTCAAAGGTACAGAATATTATATCAATTAGAGTAGGAGTAAAAAATGAGATTAGATAAGTATTTAAAAGTTTCAAGAATAATAAAAAGAAGAACTGTTGCGAAAGAAGTTTGTGAAAGTGGAAGAGTTCTTATCAACGGAAAAGTTGCTAAAGCGGGAACAAATGTAAAAGAAGAGGATATTATAGAAATACAATTTGCAACTCAAGTTTTAAAAGCAAGAATTATAAACATAGCATCACATGTTACAAAAGAAGATGCTAAAGGATTGTATGAAATAATATCTGGTGAAGAAGATAAAGAATAATAAAGAAATTTTGTGTAAAGGAGATAGATACTTTACGCAAAATTTTTTTTAATTAAGATATAATATAGGGTTCCAAGTTCAAATTTAAAGTAATGTATTTCTCAAATGATAGTACTAATCTTACAGTTCATTGCTATATTTATATATGGGACCAGTTGACAATTGAAAATTGACAATTTTAAAAATACAGATTAAAACTTAGAGTTAAAACTCTCAACTGAAACATGAATAACTCTTATAGGTTATTGCTATTTTTATATTTGGAACCAAGTAAGAGTTAAGAGTGAAAGGTGAAAAGTTATGGTAGAGATTATCTTAACTTCTTTCTCCTTAGTAGCTGAGACTTCAATCTTGGCGGTTTTCAATATGGATATAATTTTTAATATAACATCATGCAATTGCAAAGTTAAAACCTCGCCTACTTTACCAATTGACAGTTGACAATGGACATTTGACAGTTATTTATAATATTATTCATTTCATTCATAATACCCTTATTTGTATATTTAAATGGCTGGAATGAATTCCACCCTACATAAAATATATATTGCATATTAATCTTTTCACCTTAGTAGCTGAGATTTCAATCTTGGCGTTTTTGATATGAATATAAAAAAATTAAGATATAATATTTAGAACTAATTTATTAAATAAGTTAAGAAGTACATATGAATTTAAAATATTTTCCATTTTCAAGCATATATATATACTATAGAAATACTATATTTATGGAGAGAATATGCAAGGAGGACCATATGGAAAATAAAAATAATAAAATAGAAGATAAAAAAAGTTATTTGACATTAGATTCAAGAAAAAAGATGACACTTAATGGAGTTCAAGAAATAATAAGTTTTGATGATGAGAAAATTCTTTTGACAACTGTGTTAGGTTCAATGGAGATAAGAGGTAGTAACTTAAAAATGAACAAATTAGATGTGCAAAATGGTGATGTAATGATTAGTGGAAAGATAGATTATATAGTTTACACTAGTGAGGAAAAGAAACCAAGAAAAGGGAAAGGTGCTTTTTCAAAGCTTTTTAGGTAACTAAATTATGTTGTTAACAATGGAGAGGCAACTATTGTTGTTCATTTTTAGTTTGGTAAGTGGAGTTCTTATAGGAGTTCTATTTGATTTATATAGAATAATTAGAGGTTTTGAAAATATAGGCAAGATAGTAACGGTAGTAGAAGATGTATTGTTTTGGATAGCTACTGGCTGCATAGTATTTCTATTCATGATGTATACTAATTACGCATATATGAATTTTAATGTTTTTGTTTATATACTGACAGGATTATTAATATACATAAAGGTTATAAGTTCTACGTTTATAGACATTTTAAACAAGCTATTACATAGCTTTACAAAAATAATAAGAGTAATCTTTTACCTTGTGTCTTATCCTGTAAGATTTTGCATATATAAAATAAACGGAAAAATTAAAAATTAACACAAAATAACTTGAACTAATTGAAAATACAAATTAAAATATACTTATGAGTTAGTTAATAAGTATATTTTATTTTGTTGAGGATATAATTAAGGGTATTATTCGTTTTAGGTGGTGAATGGAATATTGAAGAAAAAAACGAAGTACTGTATACTAGGGGTTCTAGGTATTTATTTAACGGGCACTTTGATAAATCAACAAATAATAATGAAGAGACAAAAAAATAATCTAGATGGTTACACTGTTGAATCTAAAAAACTAAAAGAAGAAAATATAAAATTACAGGATGAGATAGAATTATCTAAAACAGACAAATACATTGAAAAGCTAGCTCGTGAAAAACTTGGTCTTATTAAAGATGGTGAGACGCCTGTAATAGATGAAAGTGTAAACAAAAAATAAGCATTTATGTTTTTTAACATAATATAAATTTAAACATTATTTAAGGAGGAGTCTTTTTAATATGACCTTAAAGGCTGGAAGTATTGTAGAAGGTAAAGTTGTGAATATTACTAATTTTGGAGCTTTTGTAGAAGTGGAAGGTAAAACAGGACTTGTACACATTTCAGAAGTATCTGATGTTTTTGTAAAGGATGTTAGAGAACATTTAAAAGAAAATGATGTTGTAAAAGTTAAAATTATCTCAGTTGATGACAATGGAAAAATGAGTCTATCAATAAAACAAGCAGGTGTACCTAAAAAATCTATGAAACCTGCTGAAATAGATTGGGATAAAGAAAAAGCTAAAGCTACTTCATCATCTTTTGAAGATATGTTATCTAAATTCTCAAAAGACAGTGAAGAAAGATTTCAAGATTTGAAAAAAAGTCAAGACAATAAAGGTCGTGGCTATTCAAGAAAAAGCTCAAGTTATTAATATAAATCTTTCAAAAGGAACGTTTAAATAACGTTCCTTTTTTTTATATAGAAACTGTCAACTATCCACAATTATCAAATGTCCATTGCAGAGTATCAATTAGTGCCAATCTCTGTAGGTGAGTGCCAACAGATCGGTAGGCGAGGTTTCAACCTTGCTATTATATATAATTTATAATTTTTAAGAGGGATAAAATGAAATTTGTAAGCTATTTTTTATACTTTTTTTTATAAAAAATACATACTTTTAATGAATATGGAGTATACTAATATATCTGAAAGCCTTTAAAACACTGCGTTTGAGGACTGTTTTAAAAAACACAAAAAAAATGTAGAAAAAGTGTTGACAAGAAGGTGTGATTCCACTATAATAAATATTGTCGCTGGGAACTGAAAGCGACGAAACAAAACACAAAGCAATGTAAATTGAATACGCTTGAGTGGCGGAACAGGCAGACGCACAGGACTTAAAATCCTGCGGTGGTTAAACACCGTACCGGTTCGATTCCGGTCTCAAGCACCAATATCGCGGGGTGGAGCAGCTGGTAGCTCGTCGGGCTCATAACCCGAAGGTCGTAGGTTCAAGTCCTGCCCCCGCAACCAACATGGCGGAATAGCTCAGCTGGCTAGAGCATTCGGTTCATACCCGAAGTGTCGTAGGTTCAAGTCCTATTTCCGCTACCACATTAAGATTTGCAATGGCAAGTCTTTTTTTATTTCTCTTAATAAATTTTGACATCTAACCACATAAAAATCTGTTACCAAATTTATTACACAAAAATTAATTAAAAAAATCCTATTTTATAATAAAAACCACTTTGATATGACAACATTAAACATATATTTAATTCAAATTTTAAATGGAAAAACAAACCCAATAATTACCATATAATGTAAAAGCTAGCCATTTAGATGACTTTTTAGCAAGTAATTTAAAAGTAAAAAATAAAAAATTCATGTCAGAAAAAACTTAATGGACAACCCCATCGAATGACATTAATTTCCAGTAAGCCTTGTTATAATAAATTTATAAATTAATAGGTGGGTGATTTAAGTGCAATATGGTGCAGAAATAAATTCATATGAAAGAATTAGAAAGATAAATACAACTAAATGTGAGGAGAGTAGTAAAAACATATATTTAAAAGCCGGAATTTTATTTATTATGAGTATTTTTATAAGTAGAACAATGATGATAAATAGCACAGCTCCTTTTGGTATTGCGTTTTTAATAGTTGTATTAAGTAACAAAAATAGCAAGATGTCATTAATTTCAGCTTTTGGAACATTGCTTGGATATATAACAATGGAAAAGTATATAAAAAATGCAAGTATGTATTATGCATTAGTTCCTATAGTTACAATTATGGCACTAACATTATCAAAAACAAAGTTAGATGAAAAGAAAAGAAAAATAGCTATGGCAGCAGTTCTTTCTTCTACAATTTTGATATATAACTTATTTAGTAATGAGTTTAATTTTACAATGTCATTAGTTGTTACTGTAACTAGTCTTTGCTGTATATTCCCAATATATTTTATGTTACAAACAAGTAATACATTCTTTAAAGAAATAAAAACAAAACATTTATTTAGAGATGAAGAAATTATTTGTATGTCACTAGTAGTTTCAATATTAGTTGCAGGAACTTGGGGAATTGAATTATTTGGAGTTTCATTAACTAACATATTAGCTTTTACTATTGTACTTCTTTTTAGTTTTACTAGTGGTAGTGCAATAGGTGCAACTGTTGGTATATCAATGGGAGCTATAATTGGAATGAGTAATCAATCAATACTTTTGTATATTGCAGTACTTGGAATGGTTGGATTAATAGCTGGAGCTTTTAAAGAAGCTGGGAAGAGTTTTGTTGCAATATCATTTTTGGTTACATTTCTTATTGCAAGAGTATATATAATCACGTCAAGTGTAAATTTACCAGATAAAAATTTTGCACTTATAGACGGAATTATTGCAGTAGGATTATTCTTTCTAATACCTTCGAAATTTTATAATAATATAGAAGCAGAAATAAATAGTGAAAAGAAAAAGATTAATTTAGATAGAAATTATTTAAACAATATAAGAAATATATATTTAGGAAAATTAGATAGTTTTTCTGATGTGTTAGAGAATATGTCTACGATTTTAGCTGATTTAGTAGATAATGATAAACTTATGATGCAAACGAAAAGTGCTGAACTTATAGATAATTTAGCTACGAGAGTTTGTTCGGAGTGCAATGCTAATTGTATATGTTGGAGTAGGGAGCATCATGCAACGTATAGTGCATTTGCAGAACTTATAGAAAATAAACAAAAAAATATAGGAGGTTTTCCAATAGAATTAGAAAGAAAATGTTTAAAGAAAGGAGCATTAACTAGAAATTCAGAAGATGTTGTAAATAAATATATAATAAATGAAATGTGGAGAAATAGATTAAGTGAAGGGAGAGAACTTTTATCAAATCAAATAAATAACATGGCAAAATCTGTTGAGGAGCTTGTTGATGAATTTAATGAGGATATTGAAACTGATGGAGATCTTGAAAGAGATATATTGAAGTTGTTAGAGAAAAATGCTTTATATTATGATGATGTATTTTGTATTGTAGACGATAAAGGAAGGGATGTTGTGAGGATAACTTCTGAAAAATATGAGTCTTTAACAATATATTCTAATAAAATATTGCCATTAATAAATGAAGCTACAGGAAAATCTATGATAATAAATGAAGATAAGTGCAATATAAATCCAAAAACTAATAAGTGCACTATAGTTTTTGAAGAAGCACCTAACTTTAAAATTAATACTTATGTAGCAAAGGCAAGTAAAGAAGGATTTAATGTACATGGAGATAGTTTCGTGTTTGGAAATATGGGAATAGGAAATTACATGACAGTATTAAGTGATGGTATGGGATCAGGGCCACAAGCTGGAAGGGAGAGTGAGGCGGCTGTTGAACTAATTGAGAAATTTACTGGTGCGGGATTTAGTAAAATAACAGCGATAAACACTGTAAACTCTATAATGACTTTAAAATTCTGTGAAGAGGAGAAGTTTTCTACTATAGACTTAGCAAGTATTGATTTATATACAGGAGAGATAGATTTTATGAAAGTTGGAGCGGTAGCAAGTTTTATAAAATCAGATGATACGGTAGATATTATAAAATCAAAAAGCTTACCTATAGGTGTTTTAGATGAAGCGGATATTGAAACATATAAAAGAGAAATAAAACATGGAGATTTAATTGTTATGATAAGTGATGGAATTTCAGATGTTGAGGAAGGTGGAAGGATTGATTGGATATTAGATTATATGATAAGGCATGAAGATAATGTAGAAGAACTTGCAAATGGAATTATTGAGGAAGCGAAGAAGATTAGTAAGAATAAGGTGAATGATGATATGACAGTAATAGTGTCAAAAGTGTCTAATGTATATAATTAAAAGTTGAGAACAAGTAAAATAAAAATAGATTCTCTCCTATGGGGTTTATAAAGTTGTAGCTAGTTTATAAATCCTCTAGAAAAGCTCCCTTAATTTACTGTTATATTTATGTGAAGAAGTGTGCTTTTACATTTCTTCACTTTTTTTCTTTTTTTATCAATAATCTATATTAAATTAGCTATGAATATGAATAAGTGGTGACTTAGTAGTATCATTTAATAAGTATATTATTTAAATTTGAACTTAAAACTCTATAAATGGAATCAAAACTAAAAAGTGAATAATATTAGTTAGGATTGTCAAACATCGAATAAAGTGTAAAATTTAAAATACCTATATGTAAAATTGTGTTATTTTGAAACGAAAACATAAGTAATTATGTAGTATAATATGAAGTCAAAAAATAACTTATATAATGGTAGTTTAAAAATATAATTTATAATTTTATAAATGAAAAAAACGAATGATAGTATTTTATTAAAAGATAATATATGTTAATATGGTTAGATGAACATGAATTGGGAAGTGATTTTGTGAAAGATAAAGTTCTACAAACAATTAAAAAAAATAGAATGATAGAAAAAAAGGATAAGGTATTAGTTGCATTATCTGGTGGCCCAGATTCAATGACGCTTTTAAACATATTAAATGATTTAAAAGATGAATTAGACATAGAGTTAGGTGCAGCACATGTAAACCATCTTTTAAGAGCAAATGATGCAGAAAGAGATGAAGATATTTGTAGAAAATACTGTGAAGAAAAAAATATAACATTTCATTTATTGAGAATAGATATAAATGAAATGGCTAAAACTACTGGAATGTCACATGAAATGGCAGGTAGAGAAGCTAGATATGATTTTTTCAAAAAAGTTTCAGAGGAAAATAATTATAATAAGGTAGCTATAGCTCATAATTTAAATGATCAAGCAGAAACGGTTTTGATGAGGATAATGAGAGGTAGCGGAAGTGAAGGATTAATAGGAATAAAGCCTGTAAGAGATGAGGTTTTTATAAGACCTTTAATTGAATGTTCTAGAGTGGAAATAGAAAATTATTGTAGCGATAAAAAGTTAACTCCAGCAATAGATAAAACCAATTATGAAAGCATATATGCTCGTAATAAAGTCAGATTAGAGTTGATACCATATATTGAAAAAAACTTTAATAAAGATATAGTTAAAACATTAAACAGAATGAGTACATTATTAAATGAAGATAATGAATTTATTGAGGAAGTTTCTAATGAAAAATTTCATAAATGGTGTGATAAAAAAGAAGATAGGGTTATAATATATAGTGAACTATTTAATGAGCATAAGGCTGTTGTATCCAGAGTTATTAGAAAAGCAATTTTAAGTGTTAAAGGTGACTTATACAATATAGAAAGTAGTCACATTAATGACATAATAAAATTGTATAATCACAATACTGGTAAATTTGTCCTTGTACCTGGAAACGTAAAAGTTGAAAATGTATATAAAAATCTACATATATATATGCAAAAAAGTAATAATAAAAATGAGTTAGAATTTAATATAAATATTAATGAAAGAAAATATTGTGATTCAATAGATGCATATGTAGAAACAAAGGTTTTAGAAAAGATAAATAATTCAAAACTTAAAAAAAGTGATAATGTAAAATATTTTGATTTGGATAAAATAAATGGAGAAATCAAATTAAGATATAGAAAAGATGGAGATAAATTTTCGCCACTAGGTATGACAGGAACTAAAAAGTTAAAGGACATATTTATTAATATGAAAGTACCTAGAGAGACTAGAGACATAACACCCTTAGTATGTTTTGGAAATGAAGTTGGGTGGATTGTTGGATATAAGGTTAGTGAAAAATTTAAAATAGATAAAGATACTAAAAATATTTTAATGGTAGCTATAGAAAGGTAGGAAAATCATGAAACAAGATGTAGAAAAGGTTCTATTATCAGAAGAGGAACTAAAGAATAGAGTAATTGAGATGGGGAAAGAAATTACTAGAGATTATGAAGGTAAGGATCTTTTGGTATTAGGAATACTTAAAGGCTCTGTTATATTTATGGCTGATCTTGTAAAAGAAATAAAAATACCATGTTTTATGGATTTTATGGCAGTATCAAGCTATGGAAGTTCTAGTGAAAGCTCAGGTATAGTAAAAATAATAAAAGATTTAGACTTTGAAGTTAAAGGAAAGCATGTATTAATAGTAGAAGATATTATAGATTCAGGTGTTACACTTAAATATTTAATGAAGTATCTAAGTGCTAGAAATCCAGAAAGCTTAGAAATAGCATGTTTATTAAATAAACCTGAAAGAAGAAAAGAAGAAGTACATGCAAAATATATTGGATTTGATGATGTAGAAGATGGTTTTTTAGTAGGATACGGATTGGATTTTGCTGAAAAATATAGAAATTTACCATACATAGGTATTTTAAAAGAGTCAATTTACAAATAATATGAATAAATTACTATATTATTATTATTTCATATTTTTTTGTTTATGATATAATATTTAATAGTTTAACTATAAAATACTATTAGAAAGAGAGGGGGGCCTTTAGTGAAGAAATTTTCTAGCGCAACGGTCTGGTTAATAGTTTTAATATTGGTAATAGTATCTGCTTTTTCTTTATATGATGGAAAAAGTAGTATAAAACAATTAGATGTCATACAATTCGAACAGAATTGGAAAGATGGTAAAATTAAAACGGCCACTATGGACGAAAATGGCATAACTATTATGGGAAAACTTGATGATGGAACAGAATATATAACACAAATGCCACGTCAAGAATTTGCTGAATTAAGAAGTGATGTTGAAAATAAAACAATAGAATCTGTTAAGTATTCAGCACCTCAAGAAGTCCCATTCTGGTTTACAATGTTACCAACATTCTTAATAATAATAATGTTAGTAGCATTTTGGGGCATGTTTATGCAACAATCTGGTGGCGGCGGCGGTGGAAACCGTGGAGTTATGAACTTCGGAAAAAGCAAAGCAAAAATGGCTACACCTGATAAAAAGAAAGTTACTTTTAATGATGTAGCAGGAGAAGATGAAGAAAAAGATGAATTGGAAGAAATTGTAGACTTCTTAAAAAATCCAAGTAGATATATAGAAGTTGGAGCAAGAATTCCAAAAGGTGTACTTTTAGTTGGTCCTCCAGGAACAGGTAAGACATTACTTGCAAAAGCAGTAGCAGGAGAAGCAGGAGTACCATTCTTTAGTATTTCTGGTTCAGATTTCGTTGAAATGTTTGTAGGTGTAGGTGCTTCAAGAGTAAGAGATTTATTTGAGCAAGCAAAGAAAAACTCACCTTGTATAATATTTATAGATGAGATTGATGCTGTAGGAAGACAAAGAGGAGCTGGCCTTGGTGGAGGTCACGATGAAAGAGAACAAACATTAAATCAATTACTAGTTGAAATGGATGGTTTTGGGGTTAATGAAGGAATTATAATGATTGCTGCAACTAACAGACCTGACATACTAGACCCTGCATTATTAAGACCAGGTAGATTTGATAGACAAATAGTTGTTGGTCCACCAGATGTTAAAGGTAGAGAAGAAGTATTAAAAGTTCACTCAAGAAATAAACCTTTAGGTGAAGATGTTGATTTAAAAGTACTAGCTAAGAGAACTCCAGGATTTACTGGTGCTGACTTAGAAAACTTAATGAATGAAGCTGCATTATTAACAGTAAGAGGTAAAAAGAAAGTTATAACTATGGATATACTTGAGGAAGCTATAACAAGAGTTATTGCAGGTCCAGAAAAGAAATCAAGAGTTATAAGTGATAAAGATAAGAGATTAACTGCTTACCATGAAGCAGGTCACGCAGTTGTGTCTAAATATCTTCCAAACTCTTATGCAGTACATGAAATAAGTATAATTCCAAGAGGTATGGCAGGTGGATATACTCTTCACTTACCAGATGAAGATACAAGTTACACTTCTCGTTCTAAATTAAAAGATGAGATGGTAGGTCTTCTAGGCGGTAGAGTAGCAGAAGCTTTAATACTTAAAGAAATAAGTACTGGTGCTAAAAATGATATAGACAGAACAAGTTCTATAGCTAAGAAGATGGTTATGGAATATGGCATGAGTGAAAAGCTTGGACCAATATCATTTGGAAAAGAGCAAGGTGAAGTATTCTTAGGAAGAGATCTTGGTCATTCAAGAGATTTCTCAGAAGAAGTAGCATCATTAATCGACAAAGAAATAAGAGAGTTAGTTGGAGAAGCTTATGAAAGAGCTCAAACAATTCTAACTGAAAATGTTGATAAATTACATGCTGTAGCACAAGCTCTTATGGAAAGAGAAAAATTAACAGCTGAAGAATTTAACACTATTATGGATGGAAAAAGTTTAGATGAACTTGTTAAAAATGAAGAAAAACAATTAGAAGAAAATTCTAATGAAACTTCACAAAATAGTGATAAAGAAGAAGCTATAGTTAAAGATGAACTGATTAATGAAGCAAAAGAAGTGGAAACTTCAAAAGAAGAAGCTTCAAATGAAGAATCAGATAATAAAGAAATATAATTTTGATAAATAGGTATGAATTCATACCTATTTATTTTTATTAACAAAATTCATAAAACAGGTGAAAAAGTACGCAATATGTCGTATAATATTATATGAAACAAATAAAATGTACGTGATATTGAAAATATTAATAAATCTTTAACATTTTATTGTAGGTTTAATTGAAGTTAAAATAGTATATATAAAAGGGGGCTTATTAATAGTAGGGAAACAAAGTAGAATTATAATTTATACATAATTTTAGAATAACTCAGTGAAGGCTATTGTTAAAAGATAATTCAAATTTATGAATGAATAAAGGTGTAAGTTAAAATTGTAATTTGTAACTCTATATAATAAGAAAGAAAAATTAGATTAATTTTAGGAGGGCGTAAGTTATGAAAACAGATATTGAAATAGCACAAAGTGCTAAAATGTTACCTATAGTAGAGGTAGCTAAAAGTATGGGATTAAAGGAAGATGATGTTGAGCTTTATGGTAAATATAAAGCAAAAATATCATTGGATGTTCTTAATAGAGAAAAAGAAAATGGGAAACTAATATTAGTTACAGCAATAAATCCAACTCCTGCAGGTGAAGGAAAATCAACAGTTACAATAGGACTTGGACAAGCAATGAATAAAATGGGTAAAAATGCAGTTATAGCTTTAAGAGAACCTTCATTAGGACCTGTTTTTGGTGTTAAAGGTGGTGCTGCTGGTGGTGGATATGCACAAGTGGTTCCAATGGAAGACATAAATCTTCATTTTACAGGAGATATGCATGCAATAACTAGTGCAAATAACTTATTAAGTGCAGCAATAGATAATCATATTCACCAAGGAAATGTACTTAGAATTGATTCAAGAAGAATTTTATTCAAAAGAGTTTTAGATATGAACGATAGAGCATTAAGACAAGTACTAGTTGGACTTGGTGGAAAAGCCAATGGATTTACAAGAGAAGATGGATTTACTATAACTGTTGCATCAGAAGTTATGGCCATATTATGTTTATCTAATAGTTTAATGGATTTAAAAGAAAGATTTGGAGATATATTAGTTGCATATAATCTAGATGGAGAGCCAGTTTATTGTAAGGAGCTAGGTGTTCATGGTGCAATGGCAATGCTTATGAAAGATGCAGTGAAACCTAATTTAGTACAAACATTAGATAATACACCAGCAATAATTCACGGAGGACCTTTTGCTAATATAGCACATGGATGTAACAGTATATTAGCTACTAAGATGGCATTAAAGTTAGGTGATTATGCAATAACAGAAGCAGGATTTGGAGCAGACTTAGGTGCAGAAAAATTCTTCGATATAAAATGTAGATATGGAAACTTAAAACCAAGTGCTGTAGTTTTAGTTGCAACAATAAGAGCATTAAAACATCACGGTGGTGTAGCTAAAGATGAATTAAACAATTCAAATGTAGAAGCTTTATCTAGAGGAATAGGAAATCTAGAAAAACAAATAGAAAATGTTAAAAAATTTGGTGTTCCCGTTATAGTAGCTATAAATAAATTTGTAAGTGATAGTGACGAAGAAATTAACTTCATAAAAGAATTCTGTGCAAAATTAGGTGTAGAAGTTTCTTTAACAGAAGTATGGGGAAAAGGTGAAGAAGGTGGAATGGACCTTGCTGAAAAAGTTGTTAAGGTTATAGAGGAAGGAAAAGATGATTTCAAAGTATTATATGATGAGAATCTATCTATAATTGAAAAGATAAATAGAATTGCAAAAGAAATATATGGAGCTGATGGTGTTGAGATTTTACCTGCAGCTAAAAAGCAAATAAAAGAGATTGAAAAAATAGGAGCAGACAAATTACCTATATGTGTAGCTAAAACACAAAACTCACTATCAGATGATCCAAAGTTATTAGGAAGACCAACAAATTTTAAAATTTCTATAAAAGAAGTAAGATTATCTAATGGTGCAGGATTTATAGTTGTATTAACAGGTAATATTATGACAATGCCAGGACTTCCAAAAGTTCCAGCAGCTGAAAAAATAGATATAGATGAAAATGGTGTTATATACGGATTATTCTAATTTAAAAATTAAAGTATAGAATTTAGTTTTAAAAATATAGAAAATCAAATTTAATTCTAAAATTTGGAGACCTATATAATGAATAATTAAAATAAAAAAGACTAATTATAAAAATGTAGTTTTATAGTTAGTCTTTTTCTATTGTTATGAAGTTTTAAAAGTTGATATAAATATTATTTTTTTAGTATCAATATTTGAAAAACGAATAATTTAATTCTTTCTTATAGATAAACAGAAGTTTTTTTTCAATACACAGAAAAATGAAATAAAACTTGCAAATATTGTATACAACCTGAAACAATTATGATATTATTGTTTGTGGGTAACATGAGTATTCAAAAGTCAGGAGGCAATGATATGGATAAACTGAATGTCTTTGATGAAGTTAGACATAAAGCTCACCAAGGCGGTGGAGAAGAAAAAGTTGCAATGCAACATAATTTAGAGAAAATGACTGCTAGAGAAAGAATTTTAAATTTATTGGATGAGGGTTCTTTTATAGAAGTTGGCGGTTTAATGAAAAAAAATGGTGCAGGTGTAATTACTGGACATGGAACTATAGGTGGAAGATTAGTTTATGTATATAGTGAAGATTACACAGTTGAAGGAGCATCTTTTAATGGTGTTGTAAGCAAAAAGATTTGCAACATTATGGATGAAGCTGCAAAAATGGGTGCACCTATAATTAAAATATTTGATTCAATAGGTGGAAAAGTTTCAGAAGGATTAGAACTTTTAGCATCTTATGGAAATATTTTAAGAAAATCATCAAAATTAAGTGGAGTTGTTCCACAAATATCAATGGTTGCAGGACCATGTAATGGAACTATGGCGATGAATGCTACTTTAAGTGATTTTACTGTAGTAGTTAAAAATATATCAGAATTAAGTGTTAGTACAAATGATAGCTTAAGAATTAAGGAAGCATTATACATAAATAACAATTGTTATAGTGGTGATGGAGCTGTTAAAAGTGGAAATGCACATTTTGCAGTAGAAAGTGAAATGGAAGCTATAGAAACTATAAAGAAAATATTTGATTTCATACCATCAAACAATTTAGAAGGTGCTTGTTTAGGAGAAGAATGTTCTGATTTAAACATAGCAAAAGAAGAATTAAATAATGAAATGGAAAATGAAACATTTACAAAAGATTCAATAGTTAATGCTATTTCAGATTTAAATTCAGTTTTAGAAATAAATAAATGTGAAAAAACTGCAATAAGCACTTATTTTATTAAATTAAATGGATTAACTGTTGGAGTTGTTGCAACAGGAAATGAGCAAAGTGAATTAAATGTAAACATTTCTAATAAAGTAAGTAAATTTGTTAGATTATGTGATAGTTTCAATATACCAGTATTAACAATAGTTGATACAAAAGCATTTGTGGTTAGTTTAGAAGAAGAGAAAAATGGATTAGCTTCAAATGTTGCAAAAATGGTTTATGCATTTGCAGATGCTACAGTACCAAAAGTTGCTTTAGTTACAGGTGAAGCTTATGGTGCTGGATATTTGGCGTTTGCAAGCAAAGAAGTTGCATTTGATAAAGCTATAGCTTGGCCAACAGCTAAGATTTCTTTAAAATCAAATGAAACAAAAGAGGTAGCAGATCCTTATTTAGCGGCTGAAGTTGGTTTAATAGATGACATTATAAAACCAAGTGAAACAAAGCAAGTGTTATTTGCTATGTTTGACATGTTACAAACTAAAAGAGAATTAGAGTACCCTAAAAAACATGGAAGCACATTAGTGTAGGAGGGTATCAGATATGGAAGGAACTTTTATTGAAAAATTAACCTATTCATTAGGCGTTTCAGTAGTAGCAATGTTAATCGTTTTTGCAGTATTAGTTATTTTAATGTATATAATAAAATTTCAAAGTTTTATATTTGCTAAAACAACTAAAAAAGCTAAAAATGAAAAATCTGATGAATCTACACAAGTTGTAGTAGCTGAGTCTGTTGAAGAATTTGAAGAAATAGATATTCAAGATGATTCTGAAATAGTTGCTGCTATAATGGGAGCTTTAGCATTAGAACTTGGAACATCATTAGAAGGATTAAATATAAGAAGTATAAAGAGAGTTTCAAATTCTAAATGGAACAATTTAAGATAATTGAGTTTGTTAAATTAGGGAGGAATTAAGAATTATGAAAAGATATAACGTAACAGTTAACGGAAATATATATCAAGTAGAAGTTGAGGAAGTAAAAGGTGAATTTACATCAGCACCACAACCAGTTGCACCAAAAGCAGCACCTCAAGCGCCAAAAGCTGCAGCACCAAAAAAATCAAATGCAAGTGGCGAAAAGGTTACAAGCCCAATGCCAGGAACAATAGTTAAAATAAATGCAACAAATGGTGCAACAGTTAAAAAAGGTGATGTTCTATTTGTTTTAGAAGCTATGAAAATGGAAAATGAAATTATGTCACCAGTAGATGGTGTAGTAGCTGACGTAAACGTAGCAAAAGGAGCAGCTGTAAACACAGGAGACGTATTAGCTGTAATCGGATAATAAAAGGGAGGCAAAATAAATGAATATTTTAGAAGTTCTAAAAGACCTTATAGCTTCCTCTGGATTCGCAGCATTAACATATAAAGAATTAATAATGTTTGTAATAATAGGTGTTTTAATATACTTAGCTATAGTAAAACAATTTGAACCATTATTACTATTGCCAATTGCCTTTGGAATGCTTTTAACTAACTTGCCAGTAGCAGACATTATGGCAGCTCCAGCACATGGTGAGGCAGGAGGACTGTTGTATTACTTGTCTAGAGGTGTTAAGTGGGAGATATTCCCGCCATTAATATTCTTGGGTGTAGGAGCCATGACAGACTTTGGTCCGTTACTTGCAAACCCATCTAGCGTACTAATGGGTGCAGGAGCTCAATTTGGAGTATTCTTTGCATTTACAGTTGCTATGTTATTTGGATTTACACCACAAGAAGCAGCTTCAATAGGAATAATAGGTGGAGCAGATGGTCCTACAGCAATATTTTTAACTAATAAATTAGCTCCAGACTTACTTGGACCTATAGCTGTAGCGGCATATTCATATATGGCACTAGTACCGATGATACAACCACCGATAATGAAAGCATTAACAACAGAAAAAGAAAGAACAGTAAAAATGGGAGGATTAAGACAAGTATCAAAAGCTGAGAAAGTTATTTTCCCAATAGTAGTTGCGATGCTTGTAATATTATTCTTACCATCATTAAAACCATTAGTTGGTATGTTAATGCTTGGTAACTTATTTAAAGAATCAGGAGTTGTTGGAAGACTTGCAGACACAGCTCAAAATGCATTAATAAATATAATTACTATATTCTTAGGTTTATCAGTTGGAGCAACTGCAAAAGCAGAAGTTTTCTTAACTCCAAAAACTATAGGTATAATAGTAATCGGAGTATTAGCATTTTCTATTGCAACAGCATCAGGTGTTATAATAGGAAAAATAATGTATAAAGTAACTAAAGGAAAGATAAATCCACTTATAGGATCAGCTGGAGTTTCAGCAGTTCCAATGGCAGCAAGGGTATCTCAAGTTGTGGGACAAAAATATGATCCTACAAACTTCTTACTTATGAATGCTATGGGACCAAACGTTGCTGGTGTTATAGGTAGTGCTGTTGCAGCAGGTGTACTTCTTTCAATGTTTGGTTAAAGTGAATAAAATATGAATTATTAAGGTATATATCCAAAAGGGGTATATACCTTTTTTATATTGACCATAATAAAAGAAAAAGGAGTGATTCACTTATGATATTTCAAAACAAAAATGATATAAGAGGAGTTATTGAAAAAGAGGAAGTGCTTATTGGAAAGTATAAAAAATACTTGGAACACTCAAGTGATGAAGTGGCTATAAACTCTTTAGAGGGTTTAATTAATAAGCACAGCAATCATATTGAAGCATTACAAAATATGTTAGGGGGTAATTAACGTGCAGCTTAACAATAAGAATAAAGATGCAATAAATGTTGTAGCAGGATATGTAAAAAACAAAGAAGAAAGTTTGAAAGACGCATATAAAAGACTAGTAATGAATTCAAGAGAAGGTAGCTTTAAACAAGAAATATATGAAATATTAAAAGATGAAGAAGAAATAATTAATACCTTACCGAAATTTGAAATGTCATAAAAGAACACTTAAATATTTAATAAAGCTAACAGTTAGATGATAACCAGGATTTAGTATTGTTAGCAAAGTAACAATAAATATAATTAATTTAATGAGATTAATCAAGAATTTAAATAATACTCTTGATTAATCTTATTAAAGTTAATAAAAAGTAGCTACAGGAATACAAGTTGAAACTTTAAGTTATTTATTAAAATTTGAACTTGTAACCCTAGATGTTATAAAAAATTAATATGTAATGTATATAATTATAGAAAATTTAACAAATGCACTTACAGATGGTTAGTTTACTAATTGTATAATTGTATTATTATAATGTACAATTTGTGAATAATGTATTAAAATAAATAAGGGTAAGAGAAAATAAACTATGTTAAAGCCTTAAATTTAAGCTGTTAAAGCTAGTTAAATACTTGACAAAATATATTAAGTTGTTAAAATTAAATTATTAATTTACACATTTACTTATTAACATAATCTATAAAGCAGCTCTAAGGGCTGCTTTTAATTGTATAGAGGTGGATTTAAATGATTTTTGTTTTAGATGTTGGAAATACCAATATAGTTTTAGGGATATATAGAGATAAAAAATTAATAGCCGATTGGAGATTATCTACTGATCATAAGAGAAGTGCAGATGAGTATGGTATACAAGTTAGACAATTATTTGAACAAAATAATATAAATAAAGATGATATAAAAGGAATAATAATTTCATCAGTTGTACCTAATATTATGTATTCATTAGAACATATGATTAGAAAGTATTTTGGCAAAAATCCTATAGTTGTAGGACCTGGAGTGAAAACAGGAATAAATATTAAATATGATAATCCAAAAGAAGTTGGAGCAGATAGAATAGTAAATGCAGTAGCGGCCTTTGAAAAATATAAAAAAGCTATGATAATAATAGACTTTGGAACTGCCACTACATTTTGTGCTATAAACAAAAATGGAGATTATTTAGGTGGTACAATTTGTCCAGGAATAAAAATAGCATCAGATGCATTGTTTGAAAGAGCTGCAAAACTTCCAAGAGTAGAACTTGTTAAGCCAGAAACTGTAATATGTAAAAATACTGTTTCAAGTATGCAAGCAGGCATAATATATGGATACGTTGGTCAAGTTGATTATATAGTAGAAAAAATGAAACAAGAAATGATTGATAAAGGTGAAGAGGATCCTATAGTTATTGCAACAGGGGGTCTGGCTACATTAATATCAGAAGAATCGAAGTATGTAGATAAAATAGAACCAATTTTAACATTAGATGGACTTAGAATTATATATGAAAAGAACAAGGAATAGGTGATTTTATGGATATAGCAAATCTTCATTTTGAAAATGAGGTGTTTTTAGCACCTATGGCAGGAGTTACAGATATAGCCTATAGAGGCATTTGTAAACAAATGGGATGTGGACTCGTGTATACAGAAATGGTAAGTGCTAAGGGATTATTCTATGGAAGTAAAAATACTGAAGTTTTAATGAGAGTTGCAGATGAGGAAAAACCAGTAGCTATTCAAGTATTCGGTAATGATCCTAAAATTATGGCTTATGCTGCTAGTGTATTTAGTGAAAATGATGATATACGTATAATAGATATAAATATGGGGTGTCCAGTGCCTAAAATTGTGAAAAATGGAGAAGGCTCTGCACTAATGAAAAATCCTAAGTTAGCATCTGAAATAGTAAGTGAAATGAAAAAGGTAAGTAAAAAGCCTATCACAGTTAAATTTAGAAAAGGTTTTGATGAAGACAACATAAATGCTGTTGAATTTGCAAAAGCTTTAGAAGAAGCAGGAGCTGATGCTATAGCTGTACATGGAAGAACACGTGAGCAAATGTACAATGGAAGTGCAGATTGGGATATAATTAGAAAAGTTAAGGAAGCTGTGAAAATACCTGTTATAGGAAATGGAGATGTATTTTCTTATGAAGATGCTCTAAACATAAAAAAGCATACTAATTGTGATGCAATAATGATTGCAAGAGGAGCTATGGGTAACCCATGGTTGTTTAGGGAAATACAAGCAGCTTTAGATGGAAAAGAAGTTGTAGGACCAACAGGAGTAGAAAAAGTTGAAATGTGCATAAATCATTTAAATTTGGCCGTTAAATATTTTGAAGAGAAAAAGGCTATAAGAGAAATGAGAAAGCATATAGCATGGTATATAAAAGGATTAAAGTATTGTACAGATATTAAGGACAAAGTAAACTCAGCAGTAACTTATGATGAGCTGATGAGTATACTAATTGAATATAAAAGTGTATTTGTGGATAATATATAAGAATATGTTGTTATAATAGGAAAGCATGCACATATACTTTTATTGACACAACTAAATAGCTGATTTATAATAACTTAAAGTATTGGTAAATACACAAGTCGCGAATTTAAAGTAAGAAATTAGAATAAATTTAATTATAAATAATTAAAGGGGAGAAAGACATGAGTGATTCAAAGAAGTATGTAATGACCTATGAAGGTGTTAAAAAGCTAGAAGAGGAATTAGAATATTTAAAAACAGTAAAGAGGAAAGAAATAACTGAGAAGATAAAAGTTGCACTAGGATACGGAGATTTAAGTGAGAACTCTGAGTATGATGAAGCTAAAAATGAACAAGCTTTTGTTGAAGGTAGAATAATACAACTTGAAAATATGCTAAGAAATGCAAATGTAGTAGATGAATCAGAGTTAGACAAAGATATAGTTGGTGTAGGATCTACTGTAAAAGTTATGGATTATGACTTTGATGAAGAAGTTGACTTTTTAATAGTAGGATCAGCTGAAGCAGATCCAATGGAAAATAAAATTTCTAATGAATCACCAGTAGGAAGTGCTCTTTTAGGAAAAAGAGTAGGGGAAATGGTAGAAGTAGCTATTCCAGATGGAGTAAGCAAATATAAAATACTTGAGATTAAAAGAGCATAGGGGGGAATAACCAATGGCAGAAAACAATTCAAATACTATTGATGAAGAATTAATAGATATAAAAGCTAAAGAAGAAGAATTTAATGAACAAGTAAGAATTAGAAGAGAAAAACTTGCGGAGCTTCAAGCAGCAGGAAAAGATCCTTTTGATGTCTATAAAGTTAATAGAACTCACACATCACAAGAAGTTAAAGACAATTTTGAAAGCTTAGGTGAAGAAAGAGTAACTATAGCAGGAAGATTAATGTCAAAAAGACTTCAAGGAAAAGCTGGATTCTGTGATGTACACGATAGATATGGAAAAATCCAAGTGTATATAAGACTAGATGCAGTTGGAGAAGAGTCATTCAAAGATGCTAAGACATTTGATATTGGAGATTTTGTTAGAATTAAAGGAACTGCATTTGTAACTAAAACAGGTGAGACTTCAATTCGTGCAGAAGAAGTTCAATTAATAAGTAAATCTTTAAAACCATTACCAGAAAAATGGCATGGACTTAAAAATCCAGATTTAAAATACAGACAAAGAGAAGTAGATCTTGTAATGAATAAAGAAGTTAGAGAAACATTTATTAAGAGATCTCAAATTATAAAAGGTGTAAGAGAGTTCCTTGACAACAGAGGATACATAGAAGTTGAAACACCTATACTATCACCAATAGCTGGAGGAGCTGCAGCTAGACCATTTATAACACATCATAATACATTAGATATAGACATGTATTTAAGAATAGCTACAGAGTTATACTTAAAGAGATGTATAGTTGGTGGATTTGAAAAAGTTTATGATATGGGTAAAAACTTCAGAAATGAAGGAATGAGTATAAGACATAACCCAGAATTCACATGTATAGAATTATATGAAGCTTATGCAGATTATAATGACATGATGGAAATAATGGAACAACTTATTGCCTATGTTTGTGAAAAGGTTAATGGCTCAACAAAAGTAATGTATGAAGATACAGAAATAGATTTCACACCACCATGGAGAAGATTAACTATGGTTGATGCTGTTAAAGAATATGCTGGTGTTGATTTCAATGAAATAAAAACAGATGAAGAAGCTCAAGCTATAGCAAAAGAGAAACACTTAGAATTCAAAAAAGAATTAAAAGACTGTACAAAGGCAGATGTATTAAATGCACTATTTGAAGAATATGGTGAAAAGAATTTAATACAACCAACATTCCTTTGTGATTACCCAGTTGAAATATCACCACTAACTAAAAAGAAACGTGGAAATGAAGAGTTTACAGAGAGATTTGAAGGATTTGTTTATGGTAGAGAAGTATGTAATGCTTACTCAGAATTAAATGATCCTATAGTTCAAAGATCTAGATTTGAACAACAAGAACAAGAAAGAGAACTTGGAGATGATGAAGCATACATGATAGATGAAGAGTTTATGAATGCTTTAGAAATAGGTATGCCTCCAACAGGTGGATTAGGAATAGGAATAGATAGAATGATAATGTTCTTAACAAATGCTACATCTATTAAAGATGTAATCTTATTCCCTACAATGAAACCATTAAATAAATAATGTATACTATGGGTGGGAATAATAATTCCTACCCTTTTATAAAAAATTATAAAAAACTGAAAAAAGTATTGCAAAATATTATTGATTTGTATATAATTACAGTATAAGATAAATATTCCGCGATAGCTCAACGGTGGAGCACTCGGCTGTTAACCGATAGGTTGAAGGTTCGAATCCTTTTCGCGGAGCCAAATTGATATTTAAAGCAGTACTTATGTATTGCTTTTTTAGTATAACAATAATTATCTTGACAATATTAATGTTTTTGATAAAATTATTTATATAATTTAATATGTATGATGATAAAGAGGAGTAACAATAAAACTTTTATAGAGAGATGATGGTTGGTGAAAATCATTAAAGAGTTATTGTGAAGGGCGCTTTTGAGTACTGAATATGAAAGTTGAGCTATTGCTAATAAGGGTGGAACCGCGGAATTAAATTTCGTCCCTTAAATAAGTAATAGTTTTTTTATTTTAATAAATAAATAGAGGAGGAATTTTCATGGCTGAAGTAACTATGGATAAAATTATTAGTTTATGTAAAAATAGAGGATTTATATTTGCTGGATCTGAAATATATGGAGGTTTAGCTAACTCATGGGATTACGGTCCTTTAGGTGTAGAATTTAAAAACAATGTAAAAAAAGCTTGGTGGAAAAAATTTGTTCAAGAAAGTCCTTACAATGTAGGATTAGATTGTTCTATATTAATGAATCCACAAGTTTGGGTTGCTACAGGTCATGTTGGCGGATTCTCAGATCCTTTAATGGATTGTAAAGATTGTAAAGCTAGATTTAGAGCTGACAAATTAGTAGAAGATTATATGACATCACAAGGAGCAGAAGTTGCTGTTGCTGATGGATGGAGTAATGAAGAATATAAAAAATATATAGAAGAACATGAAATAGTTTGTCCTAAATGTGGAAAGAAAAACTTCACAGACATAAGAAAGTTTAATCTTATGTTTAAAACTTTCCAAGGAATAACTGAAGATAATAAATCAGAAATATATTTAAGACCAGAGACTGCTCAAGGTATATTTGTAAACTTTAAAAGTACTCAAAGAGCATCAAGAAAGAAAGTACCTTTTGGTATAGCTCAAATAGGTAAATCTTTTAGAAATGAAATAACTCCAGGTAACTTTACTTTCAGAACAAGAGAGTTTGAACAAATGGAGCTTGAATTCTTCTGTAAACCAGGAACTGATTTAGAATGGTTTGATTATTGGAAAGAATACTGTAAAAAATTCTTATTTGACCTAGGAATGAAAGAAGATTCATTAAGATTTAGAGACCACAGTCAAGAGGAGTTATCATTCTATAGTAATGCAACATGTGATATAGAATATTTATTCCCATTTGGATGGGGAGAACTTTGGGGTATAGCAGATAGAACTGACTATGACTTAAAGAGACATATGGAACATTCAGGAGAAGATATGAACTATCTAGATCCAACAACAAATGAAAGATATATACCATATGTAATAGAACCATCTTTAGGTGCTGATAGGGTAACACTAGCATTCTTAATAAATGCATATGAAGAGCAAGAATTAGAAGGTGGAGATTCTAGAAATGTATTACACTTACACCCAGCTCTTGCACCATTTAAAGCAGCTGTATTACCGCTAAGTAAGAAATTAAGTGAAAAAGCATTAGAAGTACACAGCATGCTTGCTAAAAAATTCAATGTTGAATATGATGAAGCTGGAAGTATAGGTAAGAGATATAGAAGAGAAGATGAAATAGGAACACCTTTCTGCATTACTGTTGATTTTGACACTATGGAAGATAATACAGTAACAGTTAGAGATAGAGATACTATGGAACAAGTTAGAATATCTATAGATGAACTAGCTAAGTATATAGAAGAAAGAGTAGAATTCTAAGATAACTATATATTGTATGAATAAATAAAAAAAACTCAACAAATTATTTGTTGAGTTTTTAATTATATTTAAGAATAAAAAAAATAACCGGATAAAAATCCGGTAAAAAATAGGGTTTAATCATGGGGATATGTTATGTGTTATGTTAAAACTTTGGGGAATCATTTTAACATATTCCTTACGGCACAACCAAAGTATAGCACTATAATGGGTAAACGTGCAATATAAAAATGATAAGTTTATATATTAAATAAATTCTCAAAATTTCGACATGAACAAACAAAGACATGAACTTAAAAAAAGGCCTAAAATATGAAATGATATAAAATGAAAGAAAATTATCACAATTAAAGCATGTAAATTTTAAAAGCAAAGGAAAAAATGATATAATGATATTAAATAGAATGTGTAAGGCATAATTAAAATTACGACTAATCTCGGAGGAGAAAATAGAAATGAAAAAAGATTTTAATGAATTCAAGAAATATATAAAAAACAAGAATATTGCTGTAGTTGGCATAGGGGTTAGTAATATACCACTAATAGAGTTTTTAGTATCATTAGGGGGAAAGGTTACTGCATTTGATAAAAAAGAGGAAAATGAACTTAAAGAAGTTGTAGATAAATATTCAAAACTTGGTGTTAAGTTTCAATTAGGAAAAGATTATTTAGCAAATCTAACAGGATTTGAAGTGGTTTTCAAAACTCCATCTATGAGAATTGATAGTGAAGCATTAGTTAAGGTTAAAGAAGAGGGTGCATATGTAACTTCTGAAATGGAGGAGTTTGTAAGATATTGTCCTGCTAAAGTATACGGAATAACAGGTAGTGATGGAAAGACAACGACAACAACTCTTATATATAAAATTTTAAAGGAAGCTGGATATACCACTTGGGTAGGTGGAAATATAGGAGCACCATTATTTGCAAATATAGAGAAGATGACAAAGAATGATAGAGTTGTATTAGAACTTTCAAGTTTTCAACTTATGACTATGGATACATCAACAGATGTGGCTGTAGTAACAAATTTATCTCCTAATCACTTAGATATGCATAAAGATATGAATGAATATGTAGATAGTAAGAAAAATGTATTTAAGTATCAAGAAAGTGAAAATTTATTAGTTCTTAACCTTGATAATGATATAACTAATAAAATGATTAGTGAAGCAAAAGGTAGAGTATATACATTCACTAGAAAATCAGAAGATAGTGATGCTATATATAAAGATGGCGGATTATATGTTAAAGGTAAGTTAGTTTGTAAAAGGGAAGATATAAAACTGAAAGGACTACACAATGTTGAAAACTTATTGGCTGCATTTGCTGCAACTTGTGATGAAGTAAGTGTAGAGTCAATGAAAAATGTAGCTATTACATTTGGGGGAGTAGAGCATAGAAGCGAATTTATAAGAAAAATAGATGGTGTTGAATACTACAATGATTCTATAGCATCAAGTCCAACTAGAACATTGGCAAGTATTAAAGCTTTTGAAAAACCTGTAATTCTTATTGCTGGTGGATATGATAAGAACTTACCGTTTGAACCCTTAGCATTTGAAGGATATAGCTTTATAAAACACCTAATAGTATTAGGTGCAACAAAAGATAAGATAAAAGAACAATTTTCTAGACTAGAAAAAGAAAAGGGAATAGTAGTTCCAATTAACACAGTATCAACACTTGAAGAAGCTGTAGAAGTTGCAAGAGAAATAGCTAAAGAGGGAGATATTGTAACACTATCACCAGCGTGTGCAAGTTTTGATATGTTCCCTAACTTTATGGAAAGAGGAAATAAGTTTAAAAAATTAATTAAGGAAATAAAATAATATAAATATAGAAATAAGTTTTAATTGTTATAAATTAAAACTTATTTTTATTATAAGGAAACAAGTTGAAAAATGGAATTATTCTAATTGAGAGAGAATAAATTGATTAAAGATTATATAAAAACATAGTTTTTATGGAGTTCTAGCCATAAATATTAAGAACGAAGTGAGTGATATTCACCATCACTATTCACTATTCACTCTTACTTTTTACTTGGTGCTCAACATTATAATAGAATAAACTGTAAGCTTAATAGTATCATTTGATAAATGTATTATTTTAAATTTAAACCCTATATTAACATTTTCAATAAAGATGGAGCAATAAATTTTAAGAAATATAGCTTAAAAGTATAGTTAAATAGGCATAATATAAAAATAAAGCAAAAACTACCCCTAGTGTATCAATAAATGAATTTAAGAAAAAAAAAGAGAAAAAAAGAGATATAAGTGAATAATTTTATTAAATCGGTGGGAGAATAATTATATAATAGAATAAATACTAATATAATAAATCTTGTCGCTGCGAGACATCAGCAAGTTGTTGAGGGAAAAGCAGTGAATTGTTTTAAAAATAACTTGAAAAAAGTTATTGACAATAAAAAAACAAAATGTTATTATAAATAAGCAGTCGATAATGACTGACAAAAAAGTAACAAATTGGTCTTTGAAAATTAAACAGATAATATATAGGTAAAACCAGTTAATTCATTGAGATTCTAATCAAATTAGAAGATCACATCGAAAGATGTAAAATTGACTATTATAGTCAGCAAACTTGAGAT
>NZ_JBWKMH010000007.1:0-53770 GCF_056431285.1 Clostridium amazonense
AGCCGGAGCTACAGGGGCAACAGGAGCAACAGGAGCCACAGGAACAGCCGGAGCCACTGGAGCTACAGGTGCGACTGGAACGGCAGGAGCTACGGGAGCAACCGGAGCCACAGGAACAGCCGGAGCTACAGGAGCTACGGGAGCAACCGGAGCCACAGGACCAACAGGCCCAACAGGCCCAGCATTTGGAACAACAGGGTTCTCAGCAACTAGAACATCATTAACACTTAATGCAACGACTCAATTAAATGGATGGACAGTAACATCACCATACTATACAGGTACAGGGTTCGATGCAGGAACAGGAAATTATACGGTTCCAGATACAGGTAGGTACTCTATTAAAGCACAGATAAGTTATAATACAGCAGCAACTATATCAGTTGCTATTGGTGCTGGAGTAAATCCTTCATTTACAATACAGAGGACATCACCAAGTGCAGCAACTTTAATTACTGGAAATTTCCCAATATTAGATGTTAATATTGCATTGGTATTGAATTTAAGAACAATACTAGGTGCTGGAACAGTAACTTTAGTAGGAGATGTGCTTTTAAATTCAGGAGATATAATAGGGCTTTTCTATCAAGCTAGTGGATTAACAATTAATCTTAATTTAGGTACTAGTCCTGGAGGTATAATTTGGTCTATTCATAGAATAGGATAGATGTAATAAAATATGGATTCAGAAAGTTATATATTATATTTTTCTGAATCCTTTTAAATTGAATATAATATATGTATATTAATGTAGCAATATAGATTAATATACATATATTACTATTATATAATGATAAACATAAAAAGGTAGATATTACATATCTACCTTTAATAAAAAATCTATATATTTGCTAACTGAAATATTTTTATAAAAGTGATTATCTAGATATTGCTGTAGCGCAAAGAGTTGAATTAGATATAGATGCACTTTGAGTTGTTATTGAACCAACTGATAATGCTAGAGGAGTAACAGAGATTATATCTAAAGAGTAAGTGTAACAACCAGGGCAAGTATCACATTCAACATAGGTAAAGTTAAAAGGAGCACTTGAATTTATAATAAGTGATAATGCTGGTGGAGTGTAGGTATAACTCCAGCTTCTTAAGCCTATTTTTGATCCAAAATTAGATATTTTACTTAATTGAAATACTATTACAAATGGAGATAATAATGTTAGGATCGCTCCAACTAAAGTAGCGGAAAAATTTATTGTAGATGAAAAGTCTATTTTTACTGAAGGGCTACATAGATTGCTAGTATTTATTGATACAGTTGATACTGGAATGGGAGTAGTAATAGTTACTGGAATAGTTACTGTTTCACTACTTTGACCACAAGAAAATACTGTGCCACTATTAGATGAACAATTACAATTATTATTGCAATTACAGTTGCAATTATTATTTGAATGACAACAGCATGAATTAGAAGAGTTACAAGCACATGAATCATTAGGACAGACCCATGATGTAACTCTAGGATATTGAGAATTATAGTTTATCATATTATTAGAATACCCATGGGTAGTTCTAAATTCATCTATATAGTTAGAATAATTTCTGGAATTGGAATTCATAAATAAATCCTCCTTAAAAATTACATAATACTTAAAGTCTATTTAAAAGATTAATTTATATATCCTTTAAATTTGTCCATTCAAAAGTAAATAACATATAATTTTATCAAAACACTTTTATTATATTAATATGATGTATTATTAGAAGAGGTTACTTTATTTAATAAAATATAGAGTAAATGATGTATTATTACTATTTACTATTTTAAATTGTTATAGGGTTTCAAGATGATGTTTAAGAATCTATCTTTATTAAGTGATAAATTTTATTTTAATTACAAATAAAAAAACTTAGAAATTTTAAATTTCTAGGTTTTTTTATTGATGAGAGATATTATTTAGACTCAGAAAAAGCTAATGCAGAGATATTAGAACTTTTTATATAAACATTTTCAACTACAGTAGGATTAACTCCTGCTATTAAGCTACCTGTAAGTCGTATTATTTCTACTGTATAAACGAAACATCCAATATCACAAGAAGAATCACAATAAATAAAATTAAATGAATTAGAAAGCGTAGTATTGGCACTTATATTACCATTGGCATAAGTCCAACTTTCCAAAGGAATTTTTTCACCAAGGTTACATGTTTTACTTAATTGAAATGTTATGGTAAAAGGATTTAATAATCTTAAATTTGTACCACCAAAATTACCTTGATAACTTATAATAGAATTAAAATTTACTTTAATTTTAGGGTTACATAAACAAGTTGTATCTATTTCTAATTTTGCAATTGTTGTTTCTGGAAAGTATGGATTTATATAGCTAGGCTCACGAAGCAATATAGAACTACCTTCTCCATAAGAAAAGAGTAGTTTAGGAAACGATTGAGTTTTATTAATGTGATTTAGCTCTTTAGAAAATGCCAATTTATTATCCTTATCAATACAAGTTTTTGAAATCATAAAAGCATCTCCTTAATACTTTAAAATAAGTAATGTTTAATTAGATATTGCATTAACAGAAATAAAAGAATTAGTTATTGATGCTTCTTCAAAAGCAGCAACAGGATCTATTCCAGTTACTCTAATTATTTCTACTAAATAGACTGAACAAGTTGGGCATATATTATATTCACAATAATTAAAATTAAAGGATTCTCTTATGTCTGTAGTAACTACACTTCCATAAGCGTAATCAAATGTTGATAAAATAATTTTTGAAGTATTATTACATATTTTGCTTAATTGAAAAGTTATTATGAATGGATTGTTCAATACTATATTTGGGGAAATAACTTTATAATGTATAATAGAGTTAAAATTTATTTTAACATTAGGATTACATAAACATATAGTATCAAGTTTAGTATTTACTATAGGAATAGGATTAAAAGTGGGATTGATAAATGATGGTATAGGAATGTCTATTCCACTTCCATTTTTGCAATTAAAAAGGTTTTTAGATGGCAAGGAATGATTAGTGTTAAAGGTACAATTGTTTGTAAAACAATAGTTATAATCATCTATATCAGAACTTTTACAGTCACATGAATCCATTATTGATTCCTCCTTACAAGTTTGACTTATAATCTATCTTTAGATTGAAAAGACCTTAGGAAAAAATATTCCATAAGGTCTTGGTGGAATGTTTAAAAAATTAAACATTTAATTTTAGAGTTTAATATAAATATAATATTAGTGGGAAATAGCTGTAGCAGAAATACTAGAACTTCTTATAGAAGCATTTTCAGTAATAGTTAAACCAGTTGCTGTTAATAAGCTACCAGTAACTCTAACTATTTCTACAGTGTAAACACAACATGCTGGGCAAGCATTACATTCACAATAACTAAAATTAAATGAATTAGTAATATTTGTAGCAAGAGCTACTGTACCATAAGAATAATCCCAAGTTCCTAAAGTAACTTTTGAACCAGAATTACAAGTTTTGCTTAATTGGAAAGTTACTGTAAATGGAGTACTTAAAGTACCAGCTATACTTATAAGAGCTTGGTAATTTATTAAAGAGTTAAAATCTATTTTAACTGAAGGATTACACAAACAGGTTGTATCTAGTGTAACGCTTGCAAGTGGAATAGGATTAAAAGTTGGATTTAAAGCACTTGGTATAGGAATAGCTACGCCAGTTCCTTGTCCACAAGCAAATAATGAGCATGTTGGTAATGGATGTCCAGGTGTACAATGTGCTTGATTACAGCATCTAGAGTCACGTCTATAGTTATCTATATAATTAGAATTACAAGAATTTGAATTCATAAATAAACCTCCTCAAATTTAAAATTATTTTAATATTAAAATAATTACACGTTTTTAATGGTT
This sequence comes from Clostridium amazonense, assembly GCF_056431285.1. Taxonomy (NCBI): domain Bacteria; kingdom Bacillati; phylum Bacillota; class Clostridia; order Eubacteriales; family Clostridiaceae; genus Clostridium; species Clostridium amazonense. The sequence goes on from NZ_JBWKMH010000007.1 coordinate 3,865, forward strand.
GTAAAATATTATTTAAGATAATTTTTAATTAACAATTGGAAGAATCATTGCAATCTTCATCACAGTTACAAATATCATCACAATCATCATCACAATCACAAATATCATCGCAATCGTCATCTTCAAATAATGGTCTTAACTTTTGATCTGGATAAAATTTAGGTGCTGCAGATCTACTAAATCTTCTGCAAGGATCTTCTGTTGGTATAGGTCTGCAAGGTTTTGGAACAGGACAGTAGCCATATGCTGGAATTAAAAGTTGAACTAAAAGCTCACACTTAACAATTAAGTGGAAACCAAGTGTTATATCTAAATATATGCATCCATTGCAGCCTTCAACAAAAGTTCCATCAAGGCAATCTGCAACTAATTCAAGTTTTAAAAATTCAGTATTAAAATTTTCAGAGTCACATTCAATGCTTGATGAACTTTTAGCTATTGAGTCAGGACAATATAATCTAGAAATAGTTTCACTTCTATTTATTTCAAATAATTCAGACATAGTATTACCCATATTATCTATATAATCTGCATAAAATGATATTAAGAAATTTATGACTACTTTATTATATCCATCATGATTTTTTAGAGGTGTTTTATCGAAAGATAAAAGTTTTATATTAAAGTCTCTACATCTTACAAAAATTTTAGCGTTAGGTAATGGGTTACTTCTTAACTCTTCATCAGAGAAGTCAGTATCAGGACCATCTTTATACTTAAGGCATCTTTTAACAAGACATTGATCAAAAACTTTTTGAGCTTCGATACAAACGAGTTCTAAAGGATCAGGAAGAAAACCTTCTTTATTTATTAAACCTGGTTTTGGCGAAAATTGATTACTAGGTATAGACATGAACTTTCCTCCTTTTATTATAATATTTATATCTACAGTATATAATATACAAATAAAATCATAATGTGACATTTAAAATCAGTAAAAATATAAAAAGTTGGGAAAGCTAATGTGACTTTTTAGCGGTCTATGGCGGTTAATGAAAGTGTAGAATTTTCAATTGAAAATGTTTCTATATCATCACTAATTGCTGTATTAAATATACCATAATTAATTCTTATCAATTCTACACCATAAACATAAGAGCCAGGTTTAGGATTTTTGTCACAATACATGAAGTTAAAGTTTTGAGTAATATTAGAGGTAAATGGTAATGAAGAGTAAGAATAGCTCCAAGATTTTAACAAAATTTTGGAGCCATCATTACAAGTCCTAGTAAGTTGAAACACTGCTGTAAAAGGAACATATATTCTAGGAACTATAGTACCTGTAGAACGCACAAGAATAGCTTCATAATTAACTATTGAGGTAAAATCTACTTTAACTATTGGATTACAAAAACAGGTAATATCTATATCTGCACTTACTATAGGAATAGGTGCAAAACTTTGATTAGAAACACTAGGAATGGGTACAATTAAAGAACTACCTTCATTGAAGCTTGAAATTAAATTAAAATTACTTTTATTATAAGGAGAAGTGTGAAAAGTTTCAGCTGAAAAGTTTTTGTTAGAATTTGAATTCATATAAAAGCCTCCTTATCTTTTGAAATAGTACTATTCAATTATATTAATATGATTAAGATGTAAATTAAGTTACTTTATTGGTTTATTTAAAAAAATATGGATGTAAATAATAAAAATAAGCCCTTAAAATTTTAGCATTTCAAGGGACTATTTTTATATTAATATATTTTTGAATATTTATTATTTCAAAATGATATTTAAACAAAACTCTAATTAGAACTAGCTATTATTGTTAAGATAGAACTTCTTATAGAAGCATTTTCAGTAAGAGTTATAGCAGTAGGAGTTAATACTCCACCAGTAGCACGTATTATATCTACAGTATAAACACAACATCCAGGACATGGATTACATTCACAATAACTAAATCCAAAAGAATTAGTTATATTTGTAGCAAGGGCTACAGAACCAAAACCATAATCCCAACTACCTAAAGAAATTTTTGAGCCATCACAACAAGTCTTACTTAATTGGAATGTAATTGTAAATGAATTGGCTAAAATTGGAACAAGTGTGCCAGTAAGAGTTATCAAAGCTTGATAACTTATGATTGAGTTAAAATCTATTTTAATTTTAGGATTACATAAGCAAGTAGTATCTATAGTGGCACTTGCAACTGGAATTGGATATGGTGTAGATACAGGAATTGCAAATCCACTGCCTTGACCACAAGCTAAAATTGATTTAGTTGCTAATGGGTGACCAGGGTAGCAATGAGGTTGATTACAACATTTAAAATCATCAGGATACTTATTATTAAAAAACTCCGAGTTCATAAATAAACCTCCTTATAATTAAATAATACTATTTAATTATATTAATATGATTAAAATGTAATTTAAGTTACTTTATTTAGTATATTTTCTACAAATATGAAGAAAAATAATATAAAATAAGACCTTAAAGTTTTGGAATTCTAAGGTCTTATTTTTTATATTAATATATTTTTTGAATATTTATTATTTCAGAAATGATGTCTAAGCAAAACTCTAATTAGAACTAGCTATTATTGTCAATATAGAGCTTCTTACAGAAGCATTTTCAGTAAGGGATAAGGTAGCACCAGCTCCTGAAACAGAGAAAAGTCCACCAGTAGATCTAACTATATCTACAGTATAAACGCAGCATCCAGGACATGGATTGCATTCACAATAACTAAATCCAAAAGAATTAGTTATATTTGTAAAAAGGCTTACAGTGCCATAAGCATAGTCCCAACTACCTAAAGAAATTTTTGAGCCATCACAACAAGTTTTACTCAATTGAAATGTAACTGTAAATGGCGCGCTTAAAGCTAGAATAGGTGTAGTACCACCAAGAGTTATTAAAGCTTGATAATTTATGATTGAGTTAAAATCTATTTTAACTTTAGCATTGCATAGACAAGTGGTATCTATAGTAGCACTTGCAACTGGAATTGGCTGTGTTGTAGATGTAGGAATTGCAAATCCACTGCCTTGACCACAAGCTAAAATTGATTTAGTTGCTAATGGATGACCAGGACAGCAATGAGCTTGATTACAACATTTAAAATCGTCATGACATTTATCATTACATGATTTTGCGTTCATAAATAAACCTCCTTAAATTCATGTCATATATTATTTTTAAAGTAATATGGAATGATATTAGCAATATTATTGAAAATATAGAAATTTGAAATAAATTTCTATAGAATTAATTAAGTTTAATATATAATTAGTGAGAAATAGCTGTAGCTGAGATATTAGAACTTCTTATAGAAGCATTTTCTGTAAGAGTTAATCCAGTACCACCTAAGCCTCCAGTAACTCTGATTACTTCTACAGTGTAAACACAGCATCCAGGGCATACATTACATTCACAATGAGTAAAATTAAATGAATTAGTAATATTAATAGCTGCAGCTAAAGTAGCATAAGAGAAATCCCAAGTACCTAAAGCTATTTTTGAACCAGAATTACAAGTTTTACTTAATTGAAAAGTTACTGTAAATGGAGTAGTTATTGTTCCAGCACTTAGAAGAGCTTGATAATTTATTAAAGAGTTAAAATCTATTTTAACACTAGGATTACATAAACAAGTTGTATCTATAGTAACGCTTGCAAGTGGTATAGGATTAAAAGTAGGATTTAAAGCACTTGGTATAGGAATAGCTACACCAGTTCCTTGGCCACAAGCAAATAATGAGCATGTTGGTAGTGGATGACCTGGATTGCAATATCCTTGATTACAGCATTTATTGTCTTTATAATCATCTTCATAATTATCATAATCTTTTTTACATCCACAATTATAATCTTTACCACATTTATCAGAGCATTTGCAGCTATTCCAATCGTAATCTTTTTCAAATTTGTCAGAACATTTACAGCAATTGTAGTTAGACGCATTATCATATCTATCATGGCAGTTACAGTTATTTTCACCATAATTATTTTCGTTACAATCACATCTTTCGTCACATCTATCATAATATTTTCTTGATTTTGAATTCATAAATAAATCCTCCCCGATTTAATTAATATAAAATAATGTATTAGGTATATATGAAATTAATAAACAAAATAAATTATTTTTCATCATCACAGTCACAATCATAAATATTCTCTTCATCATCATGATCATCTGTAAATAAAGGTCTTAATTTTTGATCTGGATAGAATTTAGGTGCAGGCATTCTATTAAACTCTATACAAGGATCTTTAGATGATATTGGTTTGCATGGCTTAGGTACTGGACAATATCCATAAGCAGGAATTAACAATTGAACTAAAAGTTCACACTTAACAATTAGATGAAAACCAAGTGTAACATCTAAAACTTCATTGTCATCACAATCTTTAGTGAATGTTCCATCAAGACATTCAGCAACTAATTCAAGCTTTAATTGTTCGGATTCAAAATCTTTAGAATCTGGAACATTTGTTGAAGCTATTTTAGCTATTGAATTAGGACAATAAAATCTTGAAATAGTTTCACATCTATTTATTTCATAAAACTCTGAGCATTGTTTTCCATTCCTATCTAAAAAGTCAGCATAAAATGAAATTACAAAATGAATAATTATTTTGCTGTAATCAGGATGATCTCTAATAGGAATTTTATCAAAAGCTAGTAATTTAATATTAAAATTATGACATCCTAAAAAGATTTTAGGACATTTTAATGGGTTGCTTCTTAATTCCTCATCAGTGCAGTTAGTATCAGGGCCATCATGATACTTTATACATCTTTTGATTAGACATTGATCAAAGACTTTAGGTACTTCAACACAAACAAGTTCTATTGGGTCAGGAAGACAACCTTGCTTGTTTATAATACCTGGTCTTGGTATAAAATTATTATCGGAGCTAATCATACAGTTTCCTCCCTTTATTACAATAAATACATTTCACAGTACATATTATGCAAAACTTCAAAATTGTGTGATATTAAATAATCTAATAAAATAAAGAAATATAACTAAAATAATTAAGTAATATATGATAAAGTATTAAAATATAAATCTATAGAGAAGATATATTTATATGAATTATAAGAAATAGGTTATAGGTTTAATTTATTTCAAAACTTAGATATCCCAAATAGTTAGACTGGATTAAAAATTCTTTAAGTTAGCAATAAATTAGAAAAAATTTACATTTGTAAATAAATTAAGATTACTTATCTATATAATTCTAAAAGGTGGGATTTAATTGATTAATGAAAGCAATGTTTGGGTTATTAGCGATAAAGAAAATAATTTATGGCAAGTATTTTTAAATGATAAAAATGAATTAGTTTATAATATTATGTATGGAGATGACAAGTGGACAAAGGAAAAAAGATTAGATAAAGAAGTATCAGAATTTTTTTTAGATGTAGATAGTGGATATAATATTCATATTGTTTATAGGGATAGTGAAAAAATTAAGTATTGTATTTGGAATGGTAAGCAATGGTTGGGAAAAATAATTTATGAATCAGAAGTTGGAGAATATATAGAAAATATAAAAATATTAGCTACAAATAATAATGTTAATGTATTTTTTATAAGTGGAAACTATGAAAAACAAAATAAAGAAATAATACATTATCGATTTGATAATGTTAAAGGTGAATTTAAAAATGTGTGTAAAATTAATAGATTCACTAGTACACCTTATTATTCTTTAGAAGTATTAGAAAAAAACAATATTAACTTAATATTATTAGAATCTGAAAAAGAAAAAAAGGTTGTAAGTAAAATTGTATTTAATAATGAATGGGGAAAAAAAGAAAGTTTATATTACTTAGAAGGAGAAAATATAAAAATTATAACACTGACATTTAATAATAGTATCTACGTATTAAATTTATCTCAAAATAATAGAATATCATATTTAGAAGAAGTTAATATTTCATCTAGTGGACAAATGAGCTATACAAAAATATATGAAACTAAAAATAGTATAGAAAAGATGATACTTCTTAATAGAGAAAAGTATATTGAATTATTGTGGCAAGAAGAAGAAAGTATCCTCCAGTGCAATTTTGAAAAAAAATGGAGTGAAGTAAAAAATATTTTTAAAGATGAAAAGTTTGATTTGACATTATATAACTCTAAATGTATAAGTTTAAGAAATGAGAGTATTATTTCTCATAAGATTATAGGATCTAATTATCCTAAAATAAGGTTTTTATTAACGAATAATAATGAAAATGAAGAATTTAATATTGATTATTTAAGAAAGATTTCTAAAAATGATACAAGTATAAATTTTGATGAAAAACATGAGAATAAAAAGGTTAAAGAAAATAATTTAAAGTCTAATGATAAAGTAATAAAAGAGTTAAATAAAAAAATCGCTAATCTTATGCTGCAACTCCAAAAAAGCGAAGATAATTATGAAAAAATAAGAGAAAATTATGAAATTTTGCAAATTAAAAATAAACATAAAGAAAAAAATTTATTAGAATTTAAGTCAATATTTGAAGAAGTTGCCACTGAAAAAGAAAATCTTAAGAAAAATATAGAAAAGGAAATTTTAGAAAGAGGTAATTTAAAAGAAGATAGAGATAATTTAATGAATGAAAAAAACAGATTAAGTGAAGAAAATGAGAGGTTAAAAGAAGATAGAGATAATTTAATGAATGAAAAAAACAGATTAAGTGAAGAAAATGAGAGGTTAAAAGAAGATAGAGATAGTTTAATAAATGAGAAAAACAAATCAAGTGAAGAAAAAGAAAAATTTAAAAATAAAATAGAGCATTTAGAAAAAGAGTTATATATAAAAGAAAAAGAAAATGAAGAAAAAATAAAAAAATTAGATATGGATAAAAAGTTATTGGAGGAAAAAATATTAAAAAATGAAACTGAATTTTCAAGAGAAAAAAGAGTGATTAACGAAGAATGTCAGAACTTAAAAAGCTTATTAAAAAATAAAGAACAATTATATGTAAACTTAGAAAAAATATATGAAGATACAAAAATAAAATACGATGTAATAAAAATTCAATTAGATGAGAAATCTAATAAGCATAAAGAAATTGAGATATTACTATCAGATAGAGAAGATGAAATGAAGATAATGAAGTTAGGAGAGGAAGAGAATAAAGCTAAGGTTAATGAATTATTATATGAAAATGAAATTTTAAGAACTGAAATTGAAGGAGCTCATGATACGATAAATTTGCTTAGTGATGAAAAAGAAAAATTAAGAAGTGAATTAGAGGAGGAATTTAATAGATCATTTATAAGTAGAATATGGAATAAAAGGGGTGGAGATTAAATTCAATGTTAGAAGAATCTAAAAAAAATAGTTGTTTTTATTATATTTCTAATCATGAAATCAATGAAATACTTATAATTGATAGTAAAACAAAGAAAAAAATTAGATCAATAAATCTACCATTTATACCCTTTAAAATGGTTCAGGATGATATAAATATATATGTCTCTGGAAATGGGGAAAACATGGCAATTATAAATAAGTTTAATGATGATATTAAGATCATGAGCATTAAAAATAATGGTAATATTGCGTTGGATAAAAGTTCAAATAAAATTTATATATCTAATATTTCAAAAGTATATGTATATGATATAAAATCAGAAAAAGTAATAAAAGTTATAAAGGGGTTTGGAATAGTAGATAATATAATAATTGATAATGGTAGGTTATTTATTGTAGACATTTTAAAAAGAAAGTTAAGCATTTATGATATTAAGAATATGAGGAAAATTTCAGTTGTAGAAAATATAGGAATAAAATCTAGCGATATAAAGATATATGATGAAAAAATTTATATAGCAAATAGAGGTGGTATAGATGGGTGGAGTGGAAATATATCCATTATAGATATAAAAAACAACAAATTAAAAAAAATAGATTTACAAAAAAACTCATCTATTAAATCTTTAGTTGTTAAAGATAATATAATATATGCTTTAAATTACGGGCTTAATAGGATTGATTTAATAGATATAAATACTGGAATATTAGAACGAAATATAAAAATTTTAAATCCTAAATACATGATATTAGATAATAATAAAATTATAATTTTAGGAAAGCCAAGTAGCAGTAGGGTTTCAATAACTATTCATGACATAGATAATAAATCAAATAATACTTTATTTATTAATGAAGAATATGGCATTCCATATGATGCAATAGTTATATCAAATTATAATGAAAGATTTAATACAAGCAATGATATAGAAGAGGCAGCATTAGAAATGCTAGAAAATAAAGTTGATGATATAGAAATAAGGGAATATAGTGAAATAATGTCACTTAAAAACATTATAGCGGAAGTACCAACTAATTATAAGTGCCCAATAGTATTAGAAAACATTGTGTTTGGTATGGGATACATTGTAAAAGGTAGCGAGGAGATAGAAAGGGAAAATAACAGTATAAGTATAAAATTTAAATTGAAAATTCCTTATAGAATAATGGTAAAGGATAAATTAGGTGAAGCCAAGGTTATAAGAAAATCCATAGAAACTAAGAAAGTAATAATAATAGAATCATTTTACTTGAAAAGTTGTGATAATACTATATTAAGAATTATAACTAAAAATTTAAAACTAACAAAATTGCAAATTTTAAAAGATATAATAATATTTTCTTTAAGTATTCATATGAAATTAAAAATTATTGCAGATGGTAGCTACAGAAATTCAATTAATATCAAAAATAATCACCCTGGTATTTAAAATCCATATAATATATATAAAGTTATAATTAGGGTTAATATATAAAAGGGGTGTTTTAGAATGATTGGGAAAATAACTATTAGTGTATGTATAATAGCAAGGAATGAAGAAGATGTTATAGAAAGATGTATAAATTCATTTAAAAATGTTGCTGATGAAATAATAGTAGTTGATACAGGGTCTAAAGATTGTACTAGAGAATTAGCAATTAATTCATCAGATAAAGTTAAAGTCTTTGATTTTCAGTGGTGTGATGATTTTAGTGCAGCAAGAAATTTTTGCTTTAGTAAAGCGACAAAAGAGTATAGTATGTGGGCTGATGCAGATGATTTATTAACAGAGGAAAATGAGAAAAAATTATTAAATTTAAAAAATAATTTTGATAAGGAAATAGATTCAGTAACTATGATTTATGATTTAGCAGAAGATGATGAGGGAAATACTATATCATCTTTAAGAAGAAACAGGTTAGTTAAAAGCAGTAGAAAATTTTTATGGGTAGGTAGGATACATGAATATTTTGATGTCTATGGAAATATAATTAATGCAGATATATCTGTAAAACATAGAAAATTAAAAGCAAGTGGTAGAAGAAATTTAAGAATATTTGAAGAAATGATAAAAGACAATGTGGAATTCACACCGAGAAATATTTTTTATTATGGAAACGAACTTTTTTATAATGGATTTTATGATAAAGCAATAGAACAATATAATAGATTTTTGGACACAAAACAAGGTTGGATTGAAGACATAAAAATAGCATTAAAGAATAGAGCAGAATGTTATATTAATCTTGGAGATGAAAGTGGAGAAATTAATAGCTTATTAGAAGAATTTAAATATGATGTTCCGAGATGTGATTTTTGTTGTAGCATAGCATATTATTTTTTTAGAAAAGATAGATTTAAAGAAGCTATTTTTTGGTATAAGTTAGCATTTGATACAGTGCCAGAAAAAGATAGTTTAAACCTTATAGATCATTCAATGTATACCTGGGTACCAGCTATACAGTTATGTGTATGTTATTCAAAAATAGGAGATTATGATGAATCAAATAAGTATAATGAAATAGCAGCTAGGTATATTCCCAATAGTGATATGGTGATTCACAATAGAGGTTATTTAAGTGATAAGATAAGTAAATAATATTTATAAAGGGGCTGTATCAAAATTAAATAATTAGTCCTAAAAATAAAATGACCAAATTCAAAAAATGAATTTGGTCATTTTTGTGCATAATATTATTTATGAAACATATAAACAGTGAATTTAATAATATTATACATATCCATCAATTAGGATTGCCAATTTCTTTCGAAAATATAATACCTGATGATGATTCGGTAAGATTACTTTATGATGTTACGGAGGGATTAAACTATACTGAGCTTTATAAAACTTACTCTACCAGGGGTAGAAATCCAGTAATCTTACCTGAAACAATGTTTAGGATTATAGTCTATGGTTATATGGATGGCATTTACTCAAGTCGTAGCCTTGCAAAGGCCTGTCGGTAAGACATTAATTTTAAATGGCTACTTCAAGGACAACACCCACCAGGTCATAATTCAATAGCAAGGTTTAGAAGTAATAATTTTTAAAATTGTATTAATAATTTACTTAATCAATTTATAGCGAAGCTTTCAGAATTGGGCGAAATAAAATTTGGAAATATATTTATAGATGGTACTAAAATTGAGGCTAATGCTAATAGATATTCTTTTGTTTGGAAAAAATCTATAGATAAATTTGAGTATAAATTACAAGAAAAAACATCAAAATTATTAAATTTAATTAGAGATGAATTTAATATAAACTATGAAAATGAAAATGATAAGATATCTATTAGTGAAGCTAATGAAGTATTACAACAACTTAATTCTTTGAAAACTAAAGAAGATATTGAGTTTGTTTTCGGAAAATGCAAAAGAAAAAGTAAACTTCAAAAATTTACTGAAGAATTATTGCATTTTATAGATAAGCAAAGTGAATATGACAACTATAACTCCATATTTAATGAACGAAACAGCTTTTCTAAAACTGATCATGATGATACTTTTATGCATATGAAAGAAGATCATATGAAAAATGGTCAACTTAAACCAGCTTATAATATTCAAATTGGAGTTGAAGGTGAATGCATAGTAGGTGTTGATATATCTTCTGAAAGATCAGATCAACTTACATTTATACCATTTTTAGAAAAATTAGAGACAAGGTTAGGTGTTAGATATCAGTCAGTCATTGCAGATGCAGGTTATGAAAGTGAAGAAAATTATACACATCTAGAGAAAAATAATCAACAATCGTATATTAAACCAGCATCATATGAAAAATCTAAAACATTAAAATTTAAAAATGATATTAGTAAATTTGAAAATATGACTTATCTAGAGGACGAGGATTCGTACATCTGCGCAGCAGGTAAAAAGCTACTTTTTAAAGGTACTGCACATAAAAAAAGTAAGTCTGGATTTTTATCTGTTAAATACATATATCAATGTGAGGATTGTACTGACTGCGCCATTAAAGAAAAATGTACAAAATCAAAAGGAAATAAGCAGATTCATGTAGCTAAAGAATTCTTACGATTGAGAAAAAACTCTTTAAAAAATATAACTTCACCGACAGGTGTTGTTTTAAGAATGAATAGATCAATTCAAGTTGAAGGAGCCTTCGGCATTATAAAGCAGAATTATGGATTTAGAATGTTTTTAATGCGAAGCAATTCTAAAGTTTATACAGAATTTTTATTAATGGCTTTTAGATATAACATAAATAAATTGCACAATAAAATCCTTCAAAATCGTAAAGAAAAATTACTGCACAAAGTTGATAGTTGATATTAATTAAAAATAATACATTTTATGGGATAAATTTTTTTACCCCTTTTGTCATGTCTAAAATAACTCATTATGTAATTTATCATAGGTAAAATTTAATATATTGGATAAAATTTTATAGAAAAAGGGCTGTATAGAGTGAAGTTAAAAAACTTCATTCTGATACAGCCACTTTGTTTATAAAAGAAATATCTCAGTAATCGTATTATGAAGTTATTAACAATATAAATACTACTATGGGGATTTTAACTTTAAAACTTGCATAAAAATATGATAAAGTTATAATAAATAGTAAAGTGTAAAAATAGAACTAGATTATTATTTTATAAAGTAATAATAAATTTTAGTCTATTTAAGGTAGTTAGAACGTTAAAACTACTAAAGAAAATTAAAATATTTTGGGAGAGAGTTTACGAATGATTGATGATATTCAAAAGAATATAGTTGAATTAAATAAAAGTTTAGCTATTAAAAAAGAAATAAAATATAATTTAAAAGATTGTTTAAGTGATCTTACAAAAAATAATTTAAATGAATTAGCTGCAATATATCAAGTTGTTGGACGTCATAAAATGAAAAAAGATGATTTAGTTTCAACATTATTTGATTCAATGCAAAACGAAGATGTAATTTATAATGACTTAATTTCCATAGATGAAAATGGTATGGAATTACTTAAACAACTTCAAAAAGAGAAATGTATAGAATGTACTACATCTCCAGTATACAGTTATTTATTTTTATATAATGTAGGTGTTATATTTACATATGTTAAAGATGATAAAGTATTTATGGTTATGCCTAAGGAAACAAAAAAAGTTATAGCAAAAGTTGATTTTGAAAAATTAGCTTTAGAGCAAGAAAGATATAGAAGTATAGAAAAGTATCTTGTTGCTTTTTCTAACTTATATGGAATATTTGAACCAGAATTACTTATTGAAACATTTAACGAACAAAATAGTGAAAAGTTAGATGATAAGGAATTAGAAATTGCATTAAATAAGTTTATTGGTAAAACTGGGCTAGTTGATATAGTAGATGGTGAAATTGTTCATGAAGCTTTATTATCAGTAGAAGGTGATATAGAGCAATTAAAAGAGTTAAGAAGAGGAAAAGAGTATTATAAAGCTAATGAAGAAACTGTAAATAACTATGCTCATGATGGATATATAGATATAACTGATGAGCATATAAAGTTTAAAACATATTTAGAAAATATCTGCAATGATGATGATAAGGTAAGTAAGATATTTGAAGATATATGTATAACATTAAGTACTATAGATTTTGATGCTCATGATTTAGGTGGATATTTACAAAAAAATAATATAGAAATAAAGAATAGTAAACAATTTGAGGAAGTTTTAAAATTAGTTATAAATGTTAGCAACAATACAAGAAAGTGGGCTAATAAAGGATTTACAGCTAATGAAATTTCAAAAGAAGTATTAAATAATAATGCTATGAAAAAAGTAGTTGGAAGGAACGACCCATGTATATGTGGAAGTGGGAAAAAATACAAAAAATGTTGTGGCAAATAATAAATATAAATTGTTTTATTGGCATATGTAAAAAATAAATAATGTAAAAGAAAAATGTATAAAAATATAATTTTATACATTTTTTATTTTAAAATAAAAAAATATCCATAAACATAGAAATGCATTACAAAATGTTTATATATAAGCAAGTTTAATACATAAAAATAACTTTTTAATATAAATTTTTATAAAAAAGTATTAAATTATAGTTACATTAATTTATATATAACATAGTATGAAGTATAATATATTTTTATAAAAAATAATATTGAACCTTAATAAAAAATAATATTTAAATAAATAAAGTTTAATATAAATAAAATTTTAAAATTAAGGATTGTTAAAGGAAGAGATATTGTGAAATGTTATAATGAAAAGCATAGTAAAAAGTATAATAAAGAAGTAAGCTTTGCAAGTAGTATGTGCATAGATCAATGTAAACCTAGCATCAATGAAATAGTTGCTGGGAAATTAAAAATAGTAATAAATGAATGTAAAGTTATAAAAACTTGCAATGGAAACAGAATAATACTAAAAGGATGTAAAATAACAGAAATTAGATATAAACCTAAAGGTGAATGTAGAAAAATAGAAAAAGCAATTTTTAAACAACCATTTTTTGAATTTATACCAATAGATAAATGTAGTAGTATAGAAATATGTAATATAATAGTAACAGTGGAATATTGCAATATAGATAAGTGCACAAATAGATGTTTTCAACTGTTTTCATTGATTAATATTGAAGTAGAAATAAAAGAAAATAAGACTATTTGCTGTAATAATACAGATGAAGATTGCTTATGTGGTGAAGAATATGTTATGTGCTGTGATAATTTTTATTCTTGTGAAAAAAATTATGATAATAATCAGTATATGTATGATAGAGAAGAGTATTTGGAACAATCTAAATATGATATAGATGATAATCAAGAAAAGACTGAATATAATGAGTTTAATGAGAAAGAAAATAATTCACTAGAGTTAAAAAGAACTGAATTAAAACAATATGAAGAAGAAAATACTGAATTAAAATATGAAAAAAATAAAGAGAATATGGAACAAAGTGATGAAGAAATTAAATTAAAATTTAATGATAAAATAGATATGGTGAAATAAAAAATATAAACTAAAGAGATTTAGATTAATATAATCTGTAAATTTAGACATGAACTATATTATATAGGTAAACTACATAAAAAATGTAGTTTATCTTTTATAATATAAAACAGATTACTCATGTAAATATAAGATTTTAAAGGAGGAATGGTATTGGAATTTTATGATGAAGTTGCCAAAAGAGAGCTTGAGGAATGGAAAAAAATTATGAAAAAGCCTCCATCTATATTTGATAAAACATCTAAAAATATTCAAAACAAGTTTAATGGAATATTACCTGATAAATATCATGAGATTATGACTGGAGCTATAAAAAATATGGTTAAGGCTGTACTCTTTGGATATACATATATAACAAAAGAGCCTTATATAGGATTAAATTTAAAAGAAAGAGAAGATTTAATATATGAAAAAATTAAATTATATAAAAATACTGCAATTATAGAAGGAGCAGGAACTGGTGCTGGTGGAATAATGCTAGGAATTGCAGATTTTCCATTATTATTAAGTATAAAAATAAAAATGCTTTATGATATTGCAGCAATTTATGGATTTGATGTTAAAGATTATAAAGAAAGATTATATATATTGAATGTATTTCAATTAGCATTTTCAAGCCAAGAGCATATAAATAAAGTATTTCATAGAGTTGAATATTGGAATGAATATATAAATGGATTACCAAAGGATATAAACTCATTGGATTGGAGAGAATTTCAAGAGCAATATAGAGATTATATAGACTTAGCAAAACTTTTTCAGATACTTCCAGGTGTAGGAGCATTTGTAGGTGCTTATGTAAATAACAAACTTATAAATAAATTAAGTCAAACAGCTATAGAAGCGTATAGAATGAGGATTTTGTAAATTTCAATATATTTATGTATATCTATGTAGATTATGTTATAATTAAAGAAATATTAAAAAAATTGCTTTGAATGGGGTGGGTATAAAATGAAAAGTTTAAAAGAAAGTCAAACAGCTAAAAATTTAATGAAATCATTTGCTGGAGAATGTCAAGCAAGAACAAGATATACTTATTATTCAAGCATAGCTAAAAAAGAAGGCTATGTTCAAATATCAAATATATTTATGGAAACAGCAGAACAAGAAAAAGAACATGCAAAGAAATTTTATAAATTCTTAAAAGAAGATTTTATAGATGAGGATATAGAAATACAGGCATCATACCCAGTATCTTTTCATGAAGAAACAGCTAAAAATTTAAAAGCAGCAGCTAATGGAGAAAATGAAGAATGGACAAAATTATATCCTGAATTTGCAAAAGTTGCAAGAGAAGAGGGATTCGACAACATAGCAATAGCTTTTGAAAAAATATTAGAAGTAGAAAAAAGACATGAAATGAGATATAAAAAGTTATTGTCAAATATAGAAAATGGTACAATATTCAAGAAAGATGAAGTTGTTATGTGGAAATGCAATAATTGTGGTTATATTTATGAAGGTGAAGAAGCACCAAAAGCATGTCCAGCATGTGCACATCCACAAGGATATTTTGAAGTATTTATTGAAAATTATTAATGAGAATAAATTAGTATAAGATAAATTTTGATTTTTAACATATAAACTATATAAAAAAGTACTAAAAAAATTAGAAATGGGAATAGCTCATTTCTAATTTTTTTATTTAAAAATTTAATCTAATATATGAGGAATAATAAATAAAAGATTAAGATAATTAGAGATGAGTATTATAAAATTTAATAAATTTATTGTAGTAAAGGTAAAATTTATTTCTTTAGGTAGACTTGGAGAAATAGATAAAAATATGGACAGCTGTTGAAAGTGATAATGAAATCATTGTAATAGATTGTAGAGGTGCTTTTCTAGAAGAAGAGATGTGTGATTTAGATTCAGTAAATCCTTATGCTACATACATAAAAGATAAGATAGAAAAATAAATTGTGATATTGCTAGATAAATATCATGAGATTATGATTAAAGTTCAGAAAATACGGTTAAGGATGTAATTTTTGAATGTACATATATAACAAAAAAACCTTCTATAGGATTAAGTTTAAAGGAACGTGAAGAATTAATTAAAGACTAAGTTGTATAAGAATACTACAATTATAGAATGTGCTGGAATAGGGCTGGAGGTATAAGGTTAGGATTTACAGATTTCCCATTGCTATTAAGTATAAAGATAAAATTACTTTATGATATTGCTGTAATTTATGGATTTGATGTTAAAAATTATATGGAGAAAATATATATATTAAATATATTTCAGTTAGCTTTTTCCAGTCAGGAACATATAAATAAAGTATTCCATAGAGTACAATATTGGGACGCGTATGTAAATGGATTGTCAAGTGATATAAATTCACTTGATTGGAGAGAGTTTCAGGAGCCGTACAGAGATTATATAGATTTGGCAAAACTTTTGCAAATGGTTCCATGGATTGGAGCATTTGTAGGTGCATATTTAAACAATAAAATTGTAGATAGATTGAGTAAAACCGCTATTCAAGCATATAGGATGAGAGTTTTATAAATTATATTTAGAAAAGGTTACACTTACAGAAATAAATGCATATTATGTAAATAATAGAAACAAATCAGTACGTAAAGGAGGTAATCTTTATATGGAAAATAAGATTTATTGCAAGGAGATACCTTATGCAGCAAACTTATGTATTAAAGCATCTAAACCAAGTATTAAAAGTGTTAATAAATCAAATCTTAAGATAAGAATGCTAAGTTGTAAGATAATTAAAACTTGCCTAGGAAATAGATTACTTATAAAGGGATATAAGCTTACAGAAGTGCATTATAAACCTAATGACAGTAAAGAGCGAAATACATTTATAACATTCAAGCAACCATTTTTAGAAATAGTACCATTAAATAAAGATGGAGAGGTAAAAATTCGCAATGTTGTACCTAAAGTAGAATTATGTGAAATTGAAAAGGCAAATGAAAGATGTTTTCAAGTTTTTGCTTTAATTAGTATGCAAGTAGAAGTGGAGGAAGAAACTCAAAAGCAAGTTTTTGATAAAGATGAATGTGATAATGAAATCGACATAGAAGAAGAGGAATAGGAAATTACATTGTTTAAAAATTGAGATTGCAAGCCTAAAAAATTAGAAATAAGTATATCTTATTTCTAATTTTTTATTTTAAGAATTTAATCTATAACATTAGGAATAATAATAAATAAAAAAGTAAGGAACTGAAAATGTAATGCTTCATAAAAATAAATTTTAAAATCACAGTGAATAGGAGGAATTTATATGGTTAAGGTTATTCCTTTAGGCGGACTTGGAGAAATTGGGAAAAATATGACGGCTATTGAGAGTGATAAAGAGATAATTATAATAGATTGTGGAGCTGGATTTCCAGATGAAGAAATGTATGGAGTAGATTTAGTTATTCCTGATATAAGTTATTTAAAAGAGAAAAAAGATAAGATACGAGGAATATTTATAACGCATGGACATGAAGATCATATTGGAGCACTTCCATATATTCTAAAACAAATTAATATACCTATTTATGGAACAAAGTTAAGTATCGGGCTAATAGAAAATAAATTAAAAGAACACAATATATTTTCAGAATGCAAATTAAATGTTGTAAATTCAGGTGATAATATAAGTTTTAAAGAGTTAAGGGTTGAATTTATTAGAAATACTCATAGTATAGCTGATTCATGTTCATTAGCAATTCACACTCCAGAAGGAACAATAATACATACAGGAGATTTTAAAATTGATTATACACCTATTGATGGATTAGTTATGGACTTAGAAAGGATGTCAACATTAGGCAAAGAAGGAGTTCTTCTTTTAATGGCAGATAGTACTAATGTTGAAAGAAAAGGTCATACTATTTCAGAAAAAGCTATAGGGGATAAATTAAATAGAATTATTGAAAATGCTGATGGTAGAGTAATAGTAGCTACTTTTGCATCTAACATACATAGAATACAACAAATAGTAGATGCATCAATAAAGAATAATAGAAAAATTGCATTTAGTGGTAGAAGTATGGAAAATATATCAGATGTTGCTACAGAACTTGGCTATTTACATATTGAAGAATCATACAGAATAAGTATTGATGAAATAAAAAATTATAGAAATGAAAATATAACTATAATAACAACAGGAAGTCAAGGAGAACCAATGGCAGCACTTGCAAGAATAGCTTTTGGTACACATAGAAAAATAAGTATAGAACAAAAAGATTTATTTATAATTTCAGCATCACCAATACCAGGAAATGATAAGCTTATATCAAGAGTTATTGATGAATTATTTAGAAAAGGTGTAGATGTAATTTATAAAGATTTAGAAGAAATACACGTGTCAGGTCATGCATGTCAAGAAGAGTTAAAATTGATTCATGCACTTGTTAAACCTAAATATTTTGTTCCTGTACATGGTGAATACAGACATTTAAAACATCATAAAGATTTAGCAGTATCTTTAGGTATGAAAAAGGAAAATGTTTTTATTTTAGAAACAGGAAAGGTATTAAGTCTAGAAAATGGAGAAGCAAAAATAAGTGGAAGAGTGAAAACAGGAAAAATATTTGTTGATGGTTTAGGTGTTGGGGATGTAGGTAATATTGTTCTTAGAGATAGAAGGTTCTTAGCAGAAGATGGAATGCTTACTATAGTTGTTGCAATAGATAATGAAACATATAGTATAGTAGCAGGTCCAGATATTATAACAAGAGGATTTGTTTATGCAAAAGAAGCCGGTGATTTAATAAATGAAATGAAGGATATTGCAAGAGTTGAGCTTGATAAATGTTTAGAAAGTCAAATAGTAGAATGGTATGTTTTAAAAAATAATATGAAGGTAGCTTTAGAAAGATATATATATGAAAAAACCAAGAGAAGACCAACTATAATACCTATAATAATGGAAGTTTAAAATGATTTTAAAGAATGCTTTTTTATTAGATTTGCAAAGCAAATTGGTTGAAAATAATATAAAAACGTAGTTTTTAGATATTTCTATTTTAAATATTAGGAATGGAATGAGCAATATTAACCATAAATGTAAATTTTCAATTTTCAATTGTCAACTGGTTCCAAATATAAATATAGTAATATAGTTAGTATAATTTGATAAAGAGATTGCTTTGGATTTGGAACCCTATAATGTATTATAATTTTATATGTAAGAAAGTATAAAGAGTTTTGGTTATTTGGGGGGAGTATTATGATTAATGTTAATTCAGAAACTATGAGAAGTATAGATAAATATTGTGTAGAGGTTCTTGGGATAAGTGGAATGATTTTAATGGAAAATGCAGCTATTAAAATATTTACTGAAGTTAAAAATGAATTAGTTAAAAATAATGGACAATATATAAGTATTTTTTGTGGGGTTGGAAATAACGGAGGAGATGGTCTTGCAGTAGCAAGGCATTTGTACTTAAGTGGATATACAGTAAATATTTTTATTTTAGGAAAACTTGAAAAAGCAAGTAATGATTTTAAAGAGAACTTTAAAATCATAAATAACATAAATAAATTTGATGATATGAAGATAAATATAGAGATGGTTACAGAAGAAAATATTAATTTTATAAATGAGAAAATTAGAAATAGCGATATAATTTTAGACGGGATTTTTGGCACTGGATTAAAAAGAAAAGTTGAAGGAGTATACAAAGAAGTTATTTTAACTATAAATGAAAGTGGTAAACATATAATTTCTATAGATGTACCATCTGGACTTGATAGTGATAATGGAATTGAATTAGGGTCAGCTGTTAGAGCTAATAAAACCATAACTTTACAATTAAAGAAAAATGGATTTTTAAATGAACAATCAAGAAAGTATTGTGGGAAAATAAAAATAGTTGATATAGGAATACCTGATTTTGTTATAAATAAGTTTTTATAAAATATTTAAAATAATATTTATTACATATTTACTGTTCACTTTGAAAATACTAAATTAGACTTTCTAATAGTTAATTTTCTTAGTGGAGGATTAAATATGGGATATATTAATTTTAAAGAAGAAGTTTCAGTTGCAAAGACTGAATTAATTAATAGAATAAATAACAATGAAAATATATTAAATAAAATGAAGAAGAATAAATCATTAGCTAAAGGATTTAGTCCAGATAAGGATTATAGTTATAAAGAAACAGAAGATGTATTAATCGGGAAAAATACTACAGAAGATGAAGAAAGTTTTTTAATTATAAGAAATACAGATTTTGTATGTGCTAAGTTTATTCAATGTAAATTTGAAAATGTAAAATTTATAGAATGTAATTTTATAGGCTGCATTTTTGAAAAATGTAAGTTTGATAATGGTGGAGTAGTTTTTGATAAATGTAATTTTATTAAAGATGATAGCAATAAAACTCCATCATTAAACAAAGAAGATAATTTCAGTTGTTATTTTAAAGAATGTAAGATATATGCTAAGTTTTTAAATAGTAAAGTAAGTTATGCAATATTTGAACAATGTTTAATGAAGAATACTAATTTAGAACAAAGCAATTTTAGCAATGCAATTATTATTTATAGTGAATTAAAAATGGTTATAATAAAAGATTGTAATTTAACTGGAAGTAAATTTGTTAAAACATATATTAGTGACTTAGAGTTTAGAGATATAAATAAAACTAAGTTAGATGAAAAAACTTTTTTTGATAAAATAGAAGTTCGAAAAAAAACAAGAGATGAATATGAAGGATTATATACTGTTTATGAGACATTAGCCAATAAATTTAAAGAAAACACATTGAATAATAATTTTGGTGAATATTATTATTTATGCAAAACTATGCAAAGAAAAACGTTAAAATTAATACCTAGAATTGGTTCATACTTATATTTAGTTACATGTGGTTATGGTGAAAGACCTTGGTATGCATTAATAACATCATTAGTACTAATTTTTATATTTGCTGTTATTTATTTATTTAGTGGAATAGATTTAGAAGGAGATGCAATTCAGTATACAGTTAACACAATTTCAACTATATCATTTAAAGATTTTATTATGCATATGAATGAAACATTAAACTTAAGTACAGGAGCATTTGTAGGAGTTGGATACAATAATGCTAAACCAACAGAAATAAGTTACACTGTAGAAAATATAGAAATGATAGTTGGGGCAATAATGATGGGCATTGGTGTAGGAACGGTAACAAGAAAATTAGTAAGATAAATTAAAACATCTATATTTTTAGATGTTTTTTTATTTATAAATGAATTAAAATTTTGCAATAAAATATATTAAAAACTTTATGATTGAATGAAAAAAGTATTGACTCTAACGTTGCGTGATAAATTATTATTAGTTTATGGGAGGTGTTAAAGTGAATTATAAAATTAAGGAATTATCAATTTTAGCAGGTGTAAGTGTTAGAACACTTCAGTATTATGATGAAATAGGAATTTTAAAGCCAAAATCAGTTAATGAACATGGTTATAGACTTTATAGTGATAATGAATTAGAAAGATTGCAGCAAATTTTATTTTTTAAGGAGTTAGATTTTTCTTTAATAAGAATAAAAGAGATATTAGATAATCCTAATTACGATAAAGAACATGCAATGAAACTTCAAAAAGAATTGTTAATTGAAAAAAGAAAAAGGTTAGATAAAATAATAAACTTAATAAATAAGACAATAGAATGTAATAAAGGAGAAATAGAAATGAGTAAAAAAGAAATGTTTGAGGGATTTAGTATGAAAGATGTAGAAGCATGTAAGGATAAGTATTCTAAAGAGGCGGCAGAGAAGTATGGTAATACAAAAGCTTATGATGAATGCACAAAGAAAACAGAAAAATATAAAAAGGATGATTGGAATAAAATCAATGAAGATGCTAATGAAATATATAGGAATATTGCAAAATTAATGGATAGGAAGGCTGATGATAAAGAAGTACAACTGTTAGTTGAAAAGTGGAGAAATCATATTTCTAAAAATTTCTATGATTGCACTCCAGAAATATTTAGAGGTCTTGCTAAAATGTATGTACAAGATGAGAGATTTACTGAAAATATAGATAAATTTGGTGAAGGACTTGCTAAGTTTTTAAGCGAAGCAATGATTGTATATTGCAATAGACTTTAAAATTAATTATATAATAGCATTTTTTACAATGAAATTAGCATTTTAAACAATAAACATTGCAAAAAACAACTATATAATAAATATTATAACATTAAATTTGTATAGTTGGAGGATATGTTATGAAAATATATGAATTACTTGATAGTATAGATTGTGAAATACTTCAAGGGGATGTAAGTGGAGAAGTTAATAATATATGTTGGGATTCAAGAAAAGTTAAATTAGGTGACTTATTTATATGTGTAAAAAACAGAAATATTGATAGACATGATTTTATAATGGAAGCAATATCAAATGGAGCGAAGATAGTTGTTGTTGAAAAATTAGTAGAAAGTATCCCAAAGAGTATAACATTAATAAAAGTTAATGATTCTAGGAGAGTCATGGCTCAAATTGCAAATAAGTACTATGGAAAATTATCCGATAAAATTAAATTAATAGGGGTAACTGGTACAAATGGGAAAACATCTATAGCTTATTATGTTTATGAGATTCTTGAAAAAATGAAAATTAAAACTGGAATTATAGGAACTATAGAGAACAGTGTATGCGGTAAAAAATTAAATACAGAAAAATTAAATCTTACTACGCCAGATTGTATTGAACTTCAAAAAATGTTTAAAGAAATAATAAAGAATGATGCAACACATATAGTTATGGAAGTATCATCTTCAGCATTATCTCAGGATAGAGTATATGGGTGTAATTTTGAGATAGGTATATTCTCAAATTTTACTCAAGATCATTTAGAAGAGCATAAAACTATGGAAAATTATAAAAAAGCAAAAATGAAGTTGTTTAATATGTGTAAAACTGCAATTATAAATATTGATGATTCAGTTGGAAAAGAAATTGTAGATAGTAGATGTTGTGATATTATAACTTATGGAATACAAGGAAATGCAGATTTTAAAGCATCTGATATAATATATTTAAATAATGGAATGAAATTCAAACTTAAATATAAAAATTATGAAAAGGAAGTCTATTCTAAATTAAGTGGTAAATTTAATATTTATAATATACTTGCAACTATTGCAACTTGTTATAAATTAACAAGAAATTTAGATAAAATAATATTATATATTAGTGAAATAAAGGGAGCACCAGGTAGATTTCAAGTAGTAAATAATAAAAAAGGAGTTATGAGTATTGTAGATTATGCCCATAATCCTAATAGCTTAGAGAATATATTGAAATCAGCACGACAAATATGTAATAAAAGGGTTATAGTTGTATTTGGGTGCGGTGGAGATAGGGATAAAAGTAAAAGAGCTATAATGGGAAAAATAGCAGGAGAACTAGCTGACATGTGTATATTAACTTCAGACAATCCTAGAAATGAAGAACCTAATAAAATTATAGAGGAAATAGAAAGTGGATTAAAATATACAGAATGTTGTTATAAAAAAATAGTAGATAGAAAAGAAGCCATTTTATATGCAATAAAAGAAGCAAATCAAGATGATATTGTAATCATTGCTGGAAAAGGACATGAAAAATATCAAATATTTAAAGACAAAACAATATATTTTAATGATGTGGAAATTATAAAAAATTATGATGAGTTATAATATATAAATAAAAAAAATCAACTCTTAAAATAGAGTTGACTTTTTATTTATATATTATTTTCCAAAATATCTATTTAATAATCCATTGAATGCAGCACCATGTCTTGCTTCATCTTTACACATTTCATGAACTGTGTCATGAATAGCATCTAAGTTTAATTTTTTAGCAAGTGTAGCTAAATCTTTTTTACCTTGACATGCTCCATGCTCAGCATCAACTCTAGCTTGTAAGTTAGCTTTTGTATCAGCTACAACAACTTCACCTAAAATTTCAGCAAATTTAGCAGCGTGCTCAGCTTCTTCCCATGCTATTCTTTTATATGCTTCAGCAACTTCAGGGAATCCTTCTCTATCAGCTTGACGGCTCATAGCTAGATACATACCAACTTCAGTACATTCTCCTATAAAGTTAGCTCTTAATCCTTCGATAACTTCAGCATCTATATCTTTAGCAATACCAATTCTATGCTCATCAGCAAATGTCATAGTATCACATTTTTCTATAAATTTATCAGCTCCAACTTTGCAAACTGGGCAAACTTTTGGTGCCATTTCTCCTTCATGAATATAGCCACAAACTGTACATACAAATTTTTTCATAATTATATACCCTCCTAAAAATTCAAATCAAATTTCGTTTAGTATGAAATATGTTAAATTATTTTATTTATTTTCCTTACAAGATTTAGTATAACAACTTAAATAATAAATGTCAACAAATAATAAATATTATTTAAAAATAAATTTGTAAATTTTATAGTAAATAATATAAAAAAATGTATATTTGTGTTATAAATAAGATGATAAAGATAAATAAGATGTTATAATTTAAATATGTAATATTTAGGCCTTTGGTATAATTTAGGGGGAATAAAAATTTATGAATATAAAATTAAAAGGATCAACGGAAAAAATATGGTTGTTTAAATTTAATAGGATTGCAACAAGGTTAATATTTTTAATGAGTATTGTATTTATATTAGGTATGTCATTTATGAGTGAAATTCCATGTTATGAAATTAAGTTTTTATATAATTTAAAAATAATAAATTCTACACTAGCCATTATTTCCATAGCTAGTTGTTGGTCGTACTATTATATGCATAAGAAAAATGATTTTTTTATAATTGCATTAATGTATTTAAGTTTTGCTATAGAAAGATTTTTAGTTAATGCTATGTTTGATAGTATAGAGTATGAACAATTTGCAATTTTAAATGCAGCAATAGTACCATATGCAATGAGAGCTGTATTAATAACATATACTATTATTGAAGATAATAAAAAAATAGAAAAATTTTTAAGTAAAAAATTTATTTTAGCCAGTTTAGTATGTATTGCAACTTGGGGCTTAATTATGTTAGATAAAAGATTTATAGTGAATAATTACAAAAATCATAATATTAAGTTAATAACGTTTATGAATGTAATATTTATAATCTATTATTTTAGTATAATAATTGTTTGGAGCATAAAAAATATTAAAAGAAAAGATTGGTTGTATACAATATTTATTATTAGTATGAACTTTTTTACGTTAAGAAGAGTATGTGTTGTAAGATTTTTAAATATAAAAAACAATAATTTATATAATATAGGAAATATATTTACTTTTATTGGATTTTCAGTTGTGATTTTAGGTTTATTTATTGAAATGGATATGAAAATGAAAGAAAGTGAAGTTTTAAAAAAAAGATTAAAACTATTTTATGATATAACAGAAAATAACCAAAGCAGTGGTGTAATCATATGTGAAGAAGGAACTGAGATTATTTATACAAATAAATTAATAAGGCATGAACTTAGTAAGGGGAATGGAGAATATAGAAATTTAGAAGAGTTCATAAAAAATTATATAAAGGATATAAATAATACCAAAAGCAATAGTAGTGAAAAGAATGCATTTAAGGACATAGTTTTTGATGATAATGAAGTTAGAAGTATAAGTGTAGAAAAAATGAAGGTAGGTCATGGAAATATAGAAGTAGCTACTATTATAGATGTGACAGAAGAATACGTAAAAAATGAAAAGTTAAGAATAAATGAAGAAAAACTTAAAACTATAAATGATAATATAAAGGATTTAATTATAACTATAGATAGTGAAGGATATATAACATATGTTAACAATACAGTAATAGAAATTTTAGGATATACAGAAGATAAAATTAAAAAATTTAGGTATATAGATTTAATGACAATAACAAAAGAGAATTATGATAAAAATTTAAACTGTGGACAAGGTAAACTTTGGATAGAACATGATATGAAATGTGCAAAAGGAAATAATATACCAGTAGAGTCATTAATAAGTCCTATGATTAATGATAGAGGAAAAGAAATAGGAAGAATAATAGTGGCTAGAGATTTAAGTTACAGAAAAGTTGTTGAAAATTTACAAAAACAATATGAAGAAATAAAAGAATATGATAGAGTAAAAACCGAGTTTTTTGCTAATCTTTCACATGAAGTAAAAACACCAATAAATGTTATTTATTCATGCATACAACTTTTAGAAAGTAAGAAAAGTAATGATAGTTATAATTTTGAAACATATTATAATAAGTATGAAGAAACTATGAAACAAAATTGTTTAAGATTATTAAAGCTTGTAAATAATTTGCTTGATATTGTAAAGATAGATTCTGGTTTTATAAAAATGAATTTTGGTAATTATGATATTGTAAACTTAGTTGAAGATATAACTTTATCTGTAGTACCATATGTTCAAGTTAAAAATATAAATATTATATTTGATACAGAAGTAGAAGAACTTATTATAAGGTGTGATCCAGAAAAGATTGAAAGAATAGTACTTAATTTATTATCAAATGCAATAAAATTTACTGAAAATGATGGAAATATATTGGTGGATTTAAGTATAGATGAAGAATGGGTTACTATAAAAGTTAAAGATGATGGAATAGGAATACCAAAAGAATTAAGAAAAATTATATTTGAAAGATTTATTCAGGTTAATAGTGAGAAAAGTAGAAAGAAAGATGGAAGTGGAATTGGATTGTCATTAGTAAAATCATTAGTGGAATTACATGATGGTAATGTATTTTTAGATGATAATGTAGAAAAAGGTAGTGAATTTGTAATTAAGTTACCTAATAAGAG
Source organism: Clostridium amazonense (assembly GCF_056431285.1). Lineage (NCBI taxonomy): Bacteria > Bacillati > Bacillota > Clostridia > Eubacteriales > Clostridiaceae > Clostridium > Clostridium amazonense. The sequence goes on from NZ_JBWKMH010000007.1 coordinate 30,860, forward strand.
AATAAATGAAGATATAGAAGAAGTTAAAAATTATGAAAAAAATCAAGGTAAATTATCTGTAGAGTTTTCGGATATATAAAAAGTTAAAATATAAATTGCAATAACTTTTTAAAATAGGTTTTGAAATGAAAATGAAATACTATAAAGCTATGATTATCAATAATCATAGCTTTATTTATATAGACTTAAAATCTTTTTTATCAATTAATATATTTATAATTAATCCAATTAATACAAATAAACCTCCAATTATTTTGCCTTTGGGTATCATGTCTAAAGTAATATAATCAATTAATATTCCAGTAAATAGTTGACCAACAAATATTATTATTGTGGCATAAAATACTGAAATCTTAGGTGTTACATAATTAGAAAGAAGTATTACTAAAACTCCAATTCCACCACCTATATATGCAAATAAAGGTATATTAAAAAATGAAATAGTGGACAATAATGGTAGTTCTTTCGTGAATAATAAAAATAATATAGAGGTTAGTAAACCTACTAGAAAATTATAAAAGGTGCCTTCAAGTAAACCAAGTTTATCTGCAAGATTAGAATTTAAAATTCTAGCAATTGTTATGGTGACACCTGCTAAAATACCAAGTATAAAAACCAATGTAAATCCCTCATTTCTAATAAATTGTCATTATGATAATTCCTATAGTCATAAATGCAAAACCTAAGATTTTCTTTTTGTTAAATTTATTTATTTTCATACCAAATAGTCCGTAATGATCGATTATCATAGATGTCAATGATTGTCCTAAAAGGCCTAAAGATAAAGTAAGTGAAATTCCAACAGCATTAAATGAGATATTATTAAATAAAACAGTTAAAACACCTATGGCTCCAGCACTATAAAGATATAAGGGGATATTTTTATTAAATATAATTTTTCGTTTAGAAAATAACATTACGAATATTGTAGATAAAAGACCAACTAGATGTACTATAACAGTGGATGTATAATTACCGATATTTTCTGATAAAATTCCATTAAATGTAGTCATTAGAGTAATCAATATACCTATTAATAGACAATATAAATTATTCATTAGTATCACTCCTTAAACATTTCATAGTATGAACAAATATGAATAAAACATACTATAAGTTAAAACTTAAAGTTTAAGTTTTAAGATATTTTTTATAATAAAAGGACAGTAGAGGCTTAATCTACTGTCTATAAATATAATAATGGTAGTTGCAAAGTTAGACATATCATTTTGTATGTGATGTTTGGGTAAATTTATATAAATCACTTGTAAAATTTATCATACGGAATGAATAAGTGAAATTTAAACTTTGCTTTCAGAAATAAATTATTTCCTTGTATATTAAATTAACACAAAAATTTACGATATATATATGACATATGTCATATACGTAGTAAAATAATATAAAATATTTTAATTTGGAGGAAAACATTTTGGTAGAGATTAAAGAAGATAAAAAAATAGATAAATATATAAAAAAATATAAATTAGATGAAATATTTAGTGTAGATATGAAACCATATATGAAACTTTTTAAAATAAATAAAGGTGAATACATATGTAGAGCTAATGAAAAAATGGATAAGTTATTTTTTTTAGTAGAAGGAAAGGCGAAGGTTTATATTTCCCTAGAAAATGGTAAGTCATTATTGCTTACTTTTAATAAGCCATTAGAAGTTATAGGGGATATAGAGTGTGTAAAATTGGATAAGAGTGATTCAAATATAGAAGTTATAGAGGAGAGCTATTGCGTAGCAATTGATTTCAAAGATATAAGGAAATATGCCATAAATGATTCTAAATTTCTAATATATATGATTGAAAGTTTAGGAAAAAAACTTTCAAGAAGTTCTAAACATAGTTCTATAAATCTTTTATATCCTTTAGAAAACAGGCTTTCTAGCTATTTGCTAGCAACATCAGTAAAAAAGAGTAATGAAGATTTTAGATTAGTTACAGAATGCAACTTGATAGAAATGTCAGAACTATTAGGTTGCAGCTATAGGCATTTATTGCGCACTTTAAAAAGTTTAAGCGAGATGGGGGCTATAAAAAAGTCAGGTTATTTTTATGAAATTGTAAATAAGAAAATTTTAGAAAATTTAGCAAGTGATTTATATGATGAATAGATTATAAATTAAGATATATTATAATTATAGAATTTTAAAAAAAATCATATATAATTATAATATATTTTAAATTATGAAAACTAAGAGGAGAAAAATTTATGAATAAATACATAGAGTTTATAGATGTGAAAAAGACATACAAAATGGGTGAAGTTGAAATAAAAGCATTAGATGGAGTAAATTTTTCTATAAATAAAGGTGAATTTGTCATAGTTGCAGGGGCAAGTGGTGCTGGGAAAAGTACAATTTTAAATGTACTTGGAGGCATGGATACTGTAACAACAGGAAAAGTTTTGGTAGATGAAAGTGAAATAAGTAGTTATAATCAAAAGCAATTAACTACATATAGAAGGTATGATATAGGATTTGTGTTTCAGTTTTATAATTTAGTACAAAATTTAACAGCACTTGAAAATATAGAATTGGCAACACAAATTAGTAAAAATCCATTAGATCCAGAAAAGACACTTAAAGATGTAGGATTAAAAGATAGAAAAGGAAATTTTCCAGCTCAATTATCTGGTGGAGAACAACAAAGAGTTGCAATTGCTCGTGCTTTAGCCAAGAATCCCAAATTATTATTATGTGATGAACCTACTGGAGCACTTGATTATAACACCGGGAAAGCAATATTAAAGTTACTTCAAGATACTTGTAGAGAAAAGGGCATGACAGTAATTGTTATAACACATAATTTAGCATTAACAGATATGGGTGACAAAGTTATAAAAGTTAAAAATGGAAAAGTTGATAGTATAACTATAAATGAAAATCCTACTCCAGTAGAAAGGATTGAGTGGTAGTTATGAATAATTCTATAAGAAAAGATACTTTAAGAGAAATAAAAAAATCTTTAGGTAGATTTTTATCTATATTTGCAATAGTAGCCATAGGTGTAGCTTTTTTTTCTGGAATAAATGTAGGTTCTCCGGATATGAAAATAACTGCGGATAAATATTATGATGACTACAATTTTATGGATATTCAGTTAATATCAACATTAGGATTTACAAATGAAGATATTAAAGCAATAAATGAAGTAGATGGTGTTAAAGGAATATATCCAACATATTCTATGGATGTTATTAGCAATATAAAAAATGTTGAGACAGTATTAAGAGTTCATGGGTTACCTAAATATGAAGATACAAAGGATAATGAAAATTATATAAACAAAGTAAAAATAGTAGAAGGAAGATATCCAGAAAAATCTAATGAATGTCTTGTAGAAAATAGTAAAATAGCAGATTTTGATGTAAAAGTAGGATCAAAGTTGAGTCTTCAGTCTGGAACAGATAAAGATATTAAAGATAGTCTAAAAGAAAATGAATATACTGTAGTTGGATTAGTAGAGACACCATATTATTTATCTTATGAAAAAGGAAACAGTAATATAGGAAATGGTTCTGTTGGAAACTACATAATGATTCCACAAGAAAATTTTAAAAGTGAAGTATATACGGAAACTTTTATAACAATAAATAATGCTAAAGAAAAATTTACATATGATGATGATTATTTTGATGTTGTAATTCCAATAAAAGACAAGCTTGAAGAGGTTGGAAAAGAAAGAAGCAAAATAAGGTATCAGGAAGTTATAGTAGATGGAAAAAAGAAAATTGCTGATGGAAAAGAGCAATTAAAAAATAAAAAGTTAGAGGCTGAGAAAGAATTAAACATAGCAAAAAATGAAATAGAAAATTCTAAAAAAGAATTAGAGTTGGCACAATCAGAGTTACAATCCAAACAGAATGAATTTAGAGTATTTATTGAGAATGCCGAAAATGAAATTTCTAATGGATATTCTGAGTTAAAAAAAGGAGAATCTGAATATAATAGGGGTTACAATGAGTTTATAAGTAAAAGAAAAGAAATAGAAGATTCTATTAGAATTGGTGAGGAGCAAATTAAAGCTAGTGAAAATGGAATTAATGAACTAGAAAATAAAATATCCAATTTAAAATTAATGCTAAAAACACATATTGAAGAGGATGATAAAGAGAAAATACAAGAGCAAATAGTAATATTAGAAAATATATTAAATGAAAGTAAGAAAAAGTTGAACTTAGCTAAAGTTGAATTGAATAGTAAAAAACAAATGTTTACTGAGAATGAAAGCAAATTAGCTTATAGTAAAGAACAATTAACATTAGCAAAAATAGAGCTAGATAAAAATAATGAAGAATTAATAACAAAGAAAAAGGAAGCGGAAAATCAGTTTATTGAAGCACAAAATAAGATTAATAATGGAAAAAGTGAATTATCTAAAGGTCAGTTAAAATATGAAGAAAGTAAAAAGAAAGCAGAAGCAGAATTTTTAAAGGCAGAAAAAGAGATAAATAAATCTGAAGAAAAATTAAAAGATATAAATGAAGTAAATTGGTATGTTCTTGATAGAAAATCTAATTATAGTTTTGTAGACTATGAAGGGTCTGCAGATAGAATAGAAGCAATAGCAAAAGTGTTTCCATTATTCTTCTTTTTAGTAGCAGCATTAGTTTGTTTAACGACTATGACAAGAATGGTTGATGAACAAAGGGAAACAATAGGAACGCTAAAAGCATTAGGATATAATAAAGCAACTATAGCATCTAAATATATTTTATATGCAGCATTTGCAAGTGTAAGTGGAAGTATATTAGGTATAGCAATAGGATTTACAGTATTTCCAACAATAATATTTAATGCATATGGAATAATGTATTCTATGCCAAATGTAATATTAAAGTTTAATTGGTATTATGCTACTGTATCCACTGTTGCTGCAGTTTTAATAACTACAATGGCTGCAGTATTTGCGTGCAATAAAGAACTTAAAGAAACACCATCTATTTTAATGAGACCTAAATCACCGAAAAATGGTAAACGTATATTTTTGGAAAGAATACCTTTTATATGGAAAAGATTTAGTTTTACTGAAAAAGTTACAGCTAGAAATATATTTAGATATAAGAAACGTTTCTTTATGACAGTAATAGGTATTGCAGGGTGTACAGCTTTGCTTTTATGTGGATTTGGTATAAAGGATTCAATAAAAGCTATAGTAGATAAGCAGTTTGGTGAAATATATAAATATGATATGTCCATAAATATTGATTTTAACCAGAGTGAGAATAAATTAGATGAATTTAAACATACGTTAAAAAATGATAGTAGAATATCAGATTATATGATGTTACAAAGTAAAAATATAAAAATTTCATCTAATGATATAGAAAAGGATGTAAAATTTATTATTCCTGAAAATAATGATAGATTAGAAGAGTTTATTTCCATGAGAAACAGGAAGAATAAAGAAACCTTAAAACTAGATGAAGACGGTGCTATTATTAGTGAAAAAATAGCAAATCAATTAAATGTTAAAGTTGCTGATGTTATTAAGGTAAAGGATGGAGAAAAGGAATTTGAAATTAGGATTTCAGGAATTACAGAGCAATATACGTTTCATTATTTATATATGGATAAATCACTTTATGAAAACAAAACTAAAAATAAAGTTGAATTTAATGAAATTATAGCAAAAACAGTGGATAATTCTAAAAATTTTGAGGATGAATTGTCTAAAGATATTATTTCCAAGGAAAATGTAAAATCTGTAGGATTTAATTCTGGAATAAAAAATAATTTTAAGGATACAATATCCAGCTTAAATTATGTTGTTTTAGTAATGATAGTATCTGCTGGAGCATTAGCGTTTGTAGTACTATATAATTTAACAAATATAAATATTAGTGAAAGACTAAGAGAAATTGCAACAATTAAAGTTTTAGGCTTTTATGATAATGAAGTTGCTAAATATGTCTATAGGGAAAATATCATTTTAACGTTTATAGGTATAATTGTAGGACTAGGTTTAGGAGTAGCCTTACATAAATACATTATGTTAACTGTAGAACTTGAAACTATTATGTTTGGAAGAAGCATAAGAAGTATTAGCTATGTATATTCATTTTTATTAACTTTCATGTTTGCCATAGTAGTTAATTTTACAATGTATTACAAATTAAAAAAAATACAAATGGTTGAATCATTAAAATCAGTAGATTAAAAGTTAAATATAAGTTGATAGAATTTAAGTAAATATGTATAATAATTGAGTATAAAATATAAGGAATGAAATTTAAGAAAACAATCCTTGATAAAATAAAAGGTAAGGATGGAGCGAATAGATATGAGAATGAGAAGAAAGCCTTGGGCTAGACCAGAATTAGAAGAATGTAGTTTTTTTATAACAAATCCTACTGAATATAAAGGAAAGTGGAGTGAATCTTTCACTAGAAATCAGCCAATATACTTAGAACTAGGATGTGGAAAAGGAACATTTATGGCTGTACATGCAGCAGAAAATGAAAATATAAATTATATAGCAATAGACATAAAAGATGAAGTACTTGTTTTAGCTAAAAGAAATATAGAAGCTTCATTTGAGGAAAAGGGAAGAAAAGTAGATAATGTAAAATTAATGGCACAAGAAATTGCTATTATTGATGAAATGTTAGATAGCAATGATAAAATAGATAGAATTTATATAAACTTTTGCAATCCTTGGCCTAAGGAAAGACATAAAAAAAGAAGATTAACACACACAAGACAATTAAATAAATATAGGGAATTCTTAAAAGAGGACGGAGAAATCTGGTTTAAAACAGATGATGATGAACTTTTTGAAGAATCTTTAGAATACTTTAAAGAAAGTAACTTCAAAATAGAATATATAACATACGATTTACATAACAGTGGATTTGAAGGTAATGTGACTACAGAACACGAAGATATGTTTAGTGCACAAGGAATAAAGATAAAGTTTTTAAAAGCAATTAAAAATTAATTTTAAATTTAAGCATAGGTATATAAATAATAACCCTATGCTTTTTTCTTTTATATATTTTACAGATAATTGTAAAGAAACTATAGATGTTTTGTAAATTTTGAGTTATAATGATAATGAAAAATATAATAATTAGCTAGGGGTGCCTAAGTGGCTGAGAGATATTTATAAATATTAACCCTTGTACCTGATATGGATAATACCAGCGGAGGAAAGCAAAGTTTAAATTATGTTTATGTATATAATTAAAAACTTTATATAAAGTTAAAAGCTATATTCCGCATGGAGTATAGCTTTTGTTTTGTATAAAATATTTGAAAATATCAGAAAAATGAAAAGAAAAAACTAATTATTAAATAATAAAATTATTTAGGAGGAAGGAAAATGGTTATTTTCGCAACGATTCTTAGTATTGTATTAATGATTTTTTATGTTGTAGATCTTATCAAAAATGCAAAATTTAATGTTAAAAGTATAGTTATGATAGGGATGTTTAGTGCAATGTCCTTTGTATTATATTTGATTGAATTTATAAAATATCCTCAAGGAGGGGGAATAAGTTTGTTTTCAATGATGCCAACAATGATATTGGCACTATTATATGGTAGACAAGCAGGACTTACAGGAGGAGCTATATTTGGTTTGTTAAAACTTTTAAATGGAGCAACTATAGTTCATCCAGCACAATTTATATTAGATTACTTACTTGGTGGAATGGCACTTGGACTTGCAGGTACATTTGGTAGGGAAAAGAAATCTAATGTAATTGCAGGATGTTTATTTGCAGCTGGATTAAGTGTATTATCAATGGTAGTATCTGGTGCTGTTTTCTTTGGACAATATGCACCAGCTGGAATGAATGTTTGGTTATATTCATTAATATATAATTTATCATCAGCTGGTGTTGAAGGATTATTAACAACAGTTCTTGTAACTGCAATGCCACTTAAGAGATTAGAAAAAGCAGCAAAAGTTAATTAGATATATATGATACTAAAAAGTGGAGAAGTTTATTTTCTCCATTTTTTTATTTTGCATTAAATTAATTAAGTTGAAAATTAATTTAATGCAGTACAAATAAACAGTACTTATTTAAATAATAAAATATGTTTTTGATAATAATAATTATAAAGATTAATTATTATTAAATTTTATAAATAAAAGAAAAACAACTATTTAAATGTCTTATTTTACTAGGATTAAATAAAGTTATGTAGTATTCTGTATATGTATAATGAAAAATATACCAATTTAAACAAGTTAAAAAAGGAGGAATAAATTTGAAAAAGATAGTTAAAAATCTCGTATTAATAATGACAATAGCTATTATGTTTGTTTTTGTAGGATGTTCTAAGGAAAATAAAAAAGAAGAGGCAAATGAAACTAGAGGAGATTTTAAGGAGATAGCAGAAAATGCCAAGGGAACTACTGTGAATTTTTATGGATGGGGAGGAGACGAACACACTAATAGGTGGATAGATACTATACTTTCAAAGTATGTAAAAGAAAATTATGATATTACATTAAAAAGAGTTCCTATGGATATAGATCAAATTCTTAATAAGATGATTGGGGAAAAGCAAGCAGGAAATAAAGAGGGTGCAGTTGACTTAGTTTGGATAAATGGAGAAAATTTTTATACTGCAATGGAAAGTAAATTATTATATGGACCTATTACACAGTACATTCCAAATTATGAAAAGTACTTGGATGGAACTTCAGATGAAGCAAAATATGATTTTGGATATGAAATTAAAGGTCATGAAGTACCATATGGAAAAGCTCAGTTTGTTTTAATAAATGATTCTAATATTACAAAAGAAACACCTAAAAATACAGCGGAGTTATTAGAGTTTGTAAAGAAATATAAAGGTAAAGTTACATATGCAGCACCACCAGATTTTACAGGAAGTGCATTTGTGAGAAATATTATATATGAAACAGTAGGATATGATAAAGTAAAAGATTTAAGTGGTGATAAGGAAGAGGTTAGAAAAGCTATAAAACCTGCTATGGATTATCTTAATGAATTAAAGCCTTATCTTTGGAATGAAGGAAAAACATATCCAGCATCAACATCACAAGTAGAAAATATGTTTGCAGATGGAGAGCTTGTTATGACTATGTCATATAATCCTAATTCAGTAGCAACAATGATAGAAAGTGGAAGATTTACAGATACATCTAGATCTTTTATATTTGATAAAGGAACAATAGGAAATACACACTTTGTAGCAATACCAGAAAATGCATCTAATATAGATGGAGCATTAGCTGTGATTAATGCAATAATTAGTCCAGAAATGCAATCTTCAAAATACGATCCTAAAAATTGGGGTGATTTGCCTGTAGTGGATTTTGATAAACTTAATACTGAAGAAAAAAATTTATTTAATTCAGTTAATGCGGGAAAAGGAGTTATACCTTCAGATGAACTTTTAGAAAAAAGAGTTCCAGAAGTACCAGCAAAACTAGTACCAGTAATAGAAGCAATATGGCAAGAAGAAGTTGCAGCTAGAGGATAATTATAATGCATAAAAAATTAAAACCATATATTATGATCATGCCTGTACTAATGCTAATGATATTATTTATCCATGGACTTATTAATGGTATAATTCAAAGCTTTGGTATAATTCCAGCTATTGGACTTAAAGATTTTACATTAGATTATTATAAAATGATATTTGAAAATAAAAACATAATACTGGGAATTAAACAAAGTATATATATATCATTGGTTTCGTCTATTTTTGCAATCATTATAGGAATTGTTATAAGTTATGTGGTTTCAACTACTGGCTTAATGAAAAGAAAAATCTTTCAATTATTTAAAATACCAATAATAGTACCACATATGGTTTCAGCCTTACTTATAATAAATATATTTTCACAAAGTGGAATTATATCAAGGATATTTTATTCCTTAGGATTTATAGAAAACCAAGAAATGTTCATAAGCTTACTATATGATAGAAATGGAATTGGAATAATACTTGCATATTTGTGGAAGGAGATACCTTTTGTCATACTAATAGTATCTACTATAATGGCTAATATTGATTCGTCACTAGGAGAAGCTGCTATAAATTTAGGTGCATCTAAATTTAAAACATTCTTTAATATAACATTGCCACTATGCAAAAGCACAATAGCAACTTCATTTATAATTATATTTGCATATTCCTTTGGTGCTTATGAAATTCCATATTTATTAGGACCAACTAGTCCAAAGGCATTGCCAGTAATGGCATATGTAGAATATATTCATCCAAGTCTATTAAATAGACCATATGCAATGGTGTTAAACAGTATTATGGTAATAATATCAATAATTTTAACTTATGTATATTACAAAATCATTCAAACAAATATAGTAAAAGCACAGGGAGGACAATAGAGAATGAGGAATAAAAATATATTAAAAACAGTTTTTATATATTTAGCATTATTTTTTATAATCTTTCCTGTTCTTATTTTGATATTATGGAGTATTGCGGGAAGGTGGTCTTTCCCCAATATATTTCCAGAAACATTTTCAACTAGAGCAATTAAAGAGTTGTTTGGAGGATATTCAGGAGCTATAAAAGTACTTTTAAACAGTGTTTTAATATCTTGTATAGTGGCAATTATTTCTGTAATCATAAGTATTCCAGCAGCAAGAGCTATTACAATGTATAATTTTTATGGCAAAAACATTTTTAAGTTTGTAATACTTATGCCAATAATAGTACCAGCTACAGCTTTTGGAATGGGGATTCAAATATTTTTTATAAAAATGGGGATAAATGATACAGTAGTAGGTGTAATATTAGTACATATAATTGTTTGTATTCCATACACTATGAAAATTATATCAGAAGTAACAGAAGTTGTCGGAAATAAATTAGAAATGCAAGCAAGAGTATTAGGAGCATCGCCATTAAAAGCATTTATCAATATAACTATACCTATATTGATGCCAGGTATAATATCATCATTTAGTATGGCTTTTATTATTTCCTTTAGCCAATACTTTTTAACTTTCATAATTGGAGGTGGACGAGTAGTTACTTTCTCCATGATTATGCTTCCATATATTCAAAGTGGAGATAGAACCATTGCATCAGCTTATGGAGTTATGTTTATAATTGCTACTTTAGGTGTTTTCATTTTATTTGAGAAGCTTATAAAAAAATATTATGATATAGAAAACACTTATTTTTTCGGATAAAAAGGAGCAGTATTTAATGCATGAACTAGTGTTGAGAAATATTAAAGTTGAATTAGGAAAAAAAATTATAAATGAAAATATAAATTTAAATGTTGAAAGTGGTGAAATGATTTCACTTTTAGGAGCATCTGGATGTGGAAAAAGTACACTTCTTAAAACAATAGCAGGTCTTATAGAGCCAACAGCAGGGGAAATACTTATTGATGGTAAAGATGTGAAAGATTTTCCACCAGAGAAAAGAGGAACAGTAATAGTATTTCAAGATTTAAGACTTTTTCCGAATATGAATGTAATTGAAAATGTAGAGTTTGGACTTAAAATGAAAGGTATAAATAAAGATGATAGAAAAGAAAAGTCAAAGATAATGCTTGAAAAAGTTGGTCTTAAGGGATATGAGAAAAGAAAAGTTTATGAACTTTCAGGTGGTCAGAAACAAAGGGTAGCATTAGCTAGAGCAATAGCAAGTGAACCAGAAATACTTTTATTAGATGAACCATTTTCAAGTTTAGATGAAAATTTAAGATATAAAATGAGAGATCTTGTTATGAAGTTACAAAGAGAAATGGGAATAACAACAATTATGGTTACTCATGATAAAGAAGAAGCTCTTTTGATGTCAAATAGAATAGCTATGATGATAAATGGAGAAATAGTCCAATATGACAAAGCAAAAAAGGTATATAATAATCCATGTTCTAGAGCGGTAGCAGATTACTTTGGTGATATGAATTATATAGATGGAGTATGCAAAAATGGTGTATTTACGAGTAAGATAGGTACATATAACACATCATTGAAAGATGGAAAGTACACATTAATGATTAAACCTAAAGATATTAAAATTTTAGATAGTGATAAAGAAAGTGAAAGTAAAATATTAAATGTAAAATATTTAGGTGATAAATATAGTTTAGTTGTGTTATATAAAGATATTGAATTGATAGTTGAAACTTATAGAGAATATGATTTTGTCATTGGACAAAATATAAAAATAGAAGTAGATACAGAAAAAGCTATATTTTATATGATTTAAAAGTGTTTCATAACAAAAATCTTCTGTTACCCAAAAAATGACCAAATTCATTTTTAGAATTTGGTCATTTTATTTCTTAGGGCTAATTATTTAATTTTGATACAGCCCTTTTAAAATTTAATTTTTAGCAACATTTCGGCTAAGTGCTAAATTTGGTAAGTTCCAATTAAATTTTACAGAAAGTATTCTAAATGTAAAAGTTATAAAAGAACAAATATAAAGAGCATTTACACGTGGTACATAATTATGTAAAAACCAAAATGATAATCCACCTAAAATTGATGCAAGTGCATAAATCTCTTTTTTAAAAACCATGGGAATATCTTGTACAAATACATCTCTTACAATTCCACCACCAATACCAGTGATTGAACCAAGACATATAACTAAAAATAAATTGGCAAAATTATTAGATGTAGCTATATTAGCACCAACGGCAGTAAAAACACCTAAGCCGATAGCATCTAAAACAATATTTATTTTCCTAAGTATAGCAGTTCTTCTACGCAAAAAGTCAATTCTTTGTTTTAGTTCTATACGTTGCATATCCTCATTTGAAGTTGAAAATTTTATTTCTTTTATTATCCTATTATATGTTATTTTAGAAATTAAAGTATATAACCCTATTACAACTATTGCAGTAAGTATACTTATAAAACAGTAAAAAGGGTTTTTAAAGGCATTTGGAGGATTAGCACCAATTAAAATATCTCTAAAAATTCCTCCGCCTACAGCTGTAACTACAGCTAATGTCAATATTCCAAATAGATCTAGTTTTTTTTGAATAGCTATAAGTGTGCCAGACACAGCAAAAGCTACCGTTCCAATAAATTCAAAAATACTTAATAAAAACATAATTACTCTCCTAAATAAAATATAAAACATAAAAAAGTAATAAAAATTTTAATATAGTTTACATTGCCAAAGTAAATTATATAATAAAAAACTGGAAACTTGTAGATTTATTTGAAACAATTATAGAAAAGTCCTAGATTATAGAGAGTTTTAAAATAATGTATTGATTGAATTTCAGTTAATGGTATAATGGAATAATTGTTATTTAAATTATTTTATAAAAGATATATGCAATTTAAATGATTAAATAAAAAAGTGAAAAGTGAGATTAATTAAATGGAAAATGAAAACTTAGAAAAATCAATAGTTAGATTAGATAAGGATATTGCAGCATTAAAAATAGCTAAAAAATACTTATCTAATGAAGCTGAAATTGAAAAAGTTAGAGAAGAATTAAATCAAAAAAGACAATTATTAGCTAATGAATTATATAGTCGTGACTATATAGCATATGACGAATGTTGTGAAATAATTGGAGATATGTTAAATAAAAATTTAGATAAAGATGAACAAAAAGAGTTACTTGATACTATAAAAAGAGTATATGAAAGACAATCACCAAATGCAAGTAAAGGAAACAGTGGACTAAATGCATGGTTAAAAGAAATGGACATTGAATATAAATGGATAGAAACTGAAGACAGTGATTGGGCAACACTAATAATAACTGGATTTGGAATACATAAGTAAATTTATTTTTATATTAGTATAAAATGTGAATTGAAAAATATATATTGAAAATATATATAGAAAAACAAGCTCCAAGATATTTTAATTTGGAGCTTGTTTAAGTTCAATAATATATTTAAAAAATTTTAATTTATGGAAAATTAAATTAATTAGACCATTCAGTAGCATTTTCTAGTCCAGGAATAGATGATGCTTTGAAAACAGGTTTTTTGATTCCTTTAGCTTTTTGGGCTTTGTAGTCATTTAAGGCTAGGAATGCAAATTTACCTATACGAGTTATTGTTATTAGGTTGATTATAGCCATTAATCCCATGAATAAATCGGCTAAGTTCCATACTAACTCTACTTTTACTAAAGAACCAAAAAGAACCATAGCTACAACAAAAAATCTATATATATTTAAAGATACTTTACTTGTATTTATAAATTCTATATTAGATTGTCCATAATAGTAGTTACCTATTATAGAACTAAAAGAAAATAAGAAAATACAGAATGCTATAAAGTAATTACCAAAAGCACCAATTTGAGATGATAGTGCATATTGAGCTAATTCTATTCCAGTTAAAGCTGAATCAGCATAAGCACCAGGAATTAGAACTATAAATGCAGTACAAGTACAAATTACTAATGTAGCAATGAAAATTCCTAAAGTTTGAACAAGTCCTTGTTCTACTGGATGAGATGCTTCAGCGGCTGCAGCAGCGTTAGGTGAACTACCCATACCAGCTTCATTAGAGAATAATCCTCTTTTTATACCTTGCATAAGAGTAGCAGTAAATCCACCAACTGTAATAGATTTAAATCCAAAAGCATTTTGGATAATTAATTTAAGGATTCCTGGAATAGCTCTAAAGTTTAAAATAACAACTAAAAGAGCAACTACTATATACGCCATTGCAAAAAATGGAACGATAACTTCAGAAACTCTTGCAATTCTAGTGATTCCACCGAATATAACTAATGTTGTAAGACCAACAAGAACAATACCCATAACTGTTCTGTTTATTCCAAAAGCTGTATCAAAAGCAACAGTAACAGTATTAGCTTGTACAGCATTAAATATTAATCCAAAAGAAATTGTTATAAGAATTGAAAAAATAATACCAAGCCATCTTTTATTAAGTGCTTTTTCCATATAATAAGCTGGACCACCTCTGTAAGCATTACCATCTTTAACTTTAAAGATTTGAGCAAGTGTACACTCAACGAATCCAGATGCTGCACCTACTAATGCTATAAGCCACATCCAAAAAACAGCTCCAGGGCCTCCAATAGCAACAGCAATAGCAACACCAGCAATATTACCAGTTCCAACTTTTGATGCAGTACTTATGCAAAAAGATTGAAATGATGATACTTTACCATCTTTATTATTTTTCTTGTCTTCAGAATCAGAAATAAGTCTAAACATTTCTTTGATATGTGTAAATTGAACTAAATGTGTTTTTATAGAGAAGTATAACCCAAGTATTAATAGCAGTGCAATTAATACATATCCCCATAAGTAATTGTTTGCCAAACTAATAAAGTCATTAAAAAAGTCCATTAAATTTCCCCCTCGGATTCATAAAAATTTATATACAAAGTTTTATAAATGTATTCCCGTTTAAATATAAAACCTTATAAACCATAGCTAAATGTTTCTAATTTTGAAACTATATAAAAATTAATTAAATTGATCTGTAAATATATATGTTTACAAAAAATACATAAATATTAATATATGCAATTAATCTATGTATATAATTATGTACAATTTTCAGAAAAAAATCAATATTTAAAAGACAAAAAATATAAAAATATGTAAAAAAATAAGGAATAATCCATAATATTGAGAAAAATGAATAAAAATATATATAATCCAATTTTATATATTAGAAAAAGTTTATTTAAAATATAAAATAAATAGAAGATATGTTTTATCTAAAATGTATGAAAATACATAAAGGTATAGTAAAAAAATTACTTTTTAATATATAAATCTAGTAATTTTATAAAATACTAGATTTATATATTAAGATAATTAAATTTAGAGCATTTCAATAAATGCTTGGATTCTTGTGTTTAATTGACCAATGTCTGTAGTTGAATAATCAGTTTCTATTTTCATATATGGTTTATTTTTTTTAGTTGTAATAAAATTTTGAATTGTAGTAGCTTCCACATTATATGTATGACAAGCCTGTAAAACAACATCAACAACACCATCAACTTTGTATTCATCTACAAGGTATGATAGATATTCAAGTCTATTATCATTAGGACTCATACAAGCACATGCAGTTCGTAGATACCTTTCAGTTAGAGCATCAATAGGATTTTTAGTTTCATCAACTAATAGACTTTCATCTTTAGCACCACTACAATTTTCATAACAAACAACAACTCCACCATTAGATTCAATAGCAGTTATAACTTTTTCAGTTGAGTCGCCTAGTGGACAACCAGTAACGAGAATTCTTTTTGAAGAAGGTGAAACAGGTCTTATGTCGTTGTTATAATTTTTCATTGTTTCATCTATTATTGAATATATATCATTAATTTCTTTTTCTTTATCTGCTATGTAAAGAGTTCCTTGAATAACTTTTCTTAAATCATATCCAGTCATAGGGGGAGGACAAAGTTTAGATAATCCATAGTAATTTCTAAGAGCTTGTCTTTCTCTGTTTTTTAAAGAAATTTTTTCTTTTAGTTTTTCTTCTGTTATTTCAACATTAAACTGATTTTCTAATGTTTCTTTAAGTTCAACTATAGATGCCCTGTAATAATCGTAAGATGCTTTTCCATACGGTGTTTGTGGTAATTGCATAACATGCATAGGTTTTTTCTTTTTTAACAATTCATACATCTTTTTTTTACCATCACAAGTAGTTTCTCCAAGCAACATATCAGAGAAATAGTAAAATGGGCATTTTTCTGATATGGCATATCCATAACTAGATTTAATTAATGGACATAAATTACGAGGTAAATCCTTTTCTGCATACTCTATTGGTTCTTCATCCATTCCACAAAGCCAAGCAGCTACAGCATCAGAGGCAGCAATAACTTCCCAAGGAGCAAAACCACAATAAACTCCTACAATTTTTTTTCCCTCATCTTTTAATTCTTTAATTTTAATAAAAGCATTTCTACGAGCTTCGCTAAATTCATTTATAAAATCAGGTAATTTATTCATCATATAATCCTCTCTATCTATAAAATTAATCAATTAGAAATAATTATATTATAAATTTCATGGAAAATAATAGGATTATTTAAAAATGTAATACTTAAATGCTTTCTATAGGAATCTAAGTTAAAACTTTAAGTTATTGATGATTAAGTTGAGAGTTCTAATTAATTTAATTGAAAATTGAAAATGGAAAATGGAAAGTGAATGTAAAAATTGGATTTCCAATTTTAAAGAACGATTTTTTATTAAATTTGCAGAGCAAATTAGTTGAAAACAATATAAAAACGTAGTTTTTAAGTATTTCTATTTTAAATATTAAGAACGAAGTGAGTAATATTTACCATAACTATTCACTATTCACTCTTAGTTCTTAATTGGTTCTAAATATAAAAATAGGAATAACATATAATTTTAGTAGTATCTTTTGATAAAGATATTATTTGAAATTTGAACTTGGCCCTATATCAGCTGAATTTTAGAATTATAAAAAAGTAGATATATGAAGGATTTTAAATAATAAAAGAGCTATGATATAAAATACATAGCTCTTTTATTATTTATTTATTTTTATCTAAATAAGATACTGCACTTAATGTGGCAATTAATCCTTCACCGGCACTTTTTATGTATTGATAAGGCTTTCCAACTATATCTCCAGCAGCAAAGCAACCTTTGATATTAGTTGACATAGTTCTATCTACTATGATATGACCATCTTCAACTTGAAGTCCAGGCATTAAATTTGCTGGTGAAATACTGTCTTTCAACATAAACACACCATCAACATCGATAGTAGTTTCTTTAAGAACTAATTTGCTTACTAATGTATCACCTTGAACTTCTATTGGAGTATCCTTTAGTATATTTATGTTTGAATTAACATTAGGTTCCTCTTTATACATAGGTATATAATAGACTTTTGAAGCAAGTTCAGATACATAGTTAGCTTCTTCTTCAGCTTCTTTGTTGTATCCAACTATTGCAACAACTTTTCCACGGTATAGAGGAGCATCACATGTAGCACAATATCCAACACCTTTGCCTAAGAATTCTTCTTCACCTTTTATAGGTTTTGTAAACTCTACACCAGTTGCAAGTATTACAGTAGTTGCTTCATAAGTTTTGTCATTTACCATAAGAGCAAAATAACTACCCATAGAGTAAATTGCATTCACTTTTTCTTCAGTTATTGTAATATCCATAGTATTTATATGGTTTTTAAAATGTTCTTTAAGTTCAGATCCGTTTGAATTTGGAAAGCCTAAATAATTATTAATTTTAGGCGCTTTACTAATTTTGGGACTTAGCTCAGAAGAACCAAATAGTATAAAATTTTTATTTCTTATTTTAGCATTTATTGATGCAGATAATCCTGCAGGACCACTGCCTATAATTGCTATATCATATCTCATATTAATTACCTCTAATTTCTATAGGTGAGCTTTAATTTTAGCTTCTAGATTTTCTTTTGGAATAAATCCTACCATTGTTTCAACAGCTTTTCCATCTTTGAAAATCATAATTGTTGGAACACTAGAAACAAAATATTTACGAGCTAAATCAGCACTTTCATCTATATCTACTTTAAAGAATTTAGCTGTGCCATTCATTTCATTACTTAATTCATCAAATACTGGAGCTAACATTTTACATGGACCACACCAAGTTGCAAAGAAGTCAATCACAACTACTCCATTTGAAATTTCAGAATCAAAATTACTATTATTTAATACGTTTGCCATTTAAATTACCTCCTATTTGTAAGAAAATATCAGATATAATGAAAAATTATATCATCAATAAAAAATTAAGATTTATTTTAAAGTTATGTTTCCCATTATTTAAATTAAATAAACTGTAAAAATAAACTACACTATATATTTAATAATTATTATTAAATAATATCAGATATTAATATAAAAATCAATAAAGGTAAAACAAATCTTTTATATTTATATATTATAATATATGAATATAAAAATTTAAAGAGATATTTATTAAATTTATATTAAACTTAGAAAGATTTAAGATTAAGTTAATGTTAAATAAAAATTTATGATATATAATATAGAAAATATAATTTATATTTAAGTGTTAATTAAAATTAAATTTTAAAGAAAGAAATTTAAATTACTAAATTTCAAGTAAGGGAAAATTTGGAAGTTTAATTTTTTATAGATAGACATGGAGGATTGTTATGAAATATTATATAAAAGAAAAATTGATAGCTATAGGAAGTAAGTATGTTGTAACAAATGAATATGGTATGGAAGAGTATTTAATAGAAGGAGATAAGCTTGATATAGGTAAAAACATATCTATTTATGATATAAATAAAACTGAGAAATTATTGTATATGAAACAAAAAATTAGATTAGGAACACATAAATATGTTGCCTATAATAGAAATAATGATGAAATTGCAACTATAGAAAAAGCATTTTCATTAATGAAAGCTAGCTATAGTATATCTGGATTAGTTGGAAATATTAAATTACAAGGTGATATATTAAGAAGACATTATGAATTAACAAAAAATGGAAAAGTAATAGGAAGAATCGATAAAGGATTAAGTCCAAGGGATAAGTATTCATTAGAAGTTTATGATGAGAATTATAAAATATTTTTTATAGGTCTTACTGCAATGATAGATTTAGTAAGTTTCCATGGGGATAATTAGAAAAATATTTAAAGTACAAAATAATTACTTTGATGAAAAATATAACCAATATGTTTATTAATTATGTATAATTAGGCTAGTGAAATTTTTATTTCACTAGCTTTTTTTATTGGAGGGGGACTTATGGAGAAAATTATAGAAATAAGAAATTTAACTAAATCATTTGGAAGTAAGAGTGTTTTAAAAGGAATTAATTTAGATATATACAGAGGAAATATAATAGGGTATATAGGGCCTAATGGTGCAGGAAAAAGTACTACTGTTAAGTTGATATTAGGATTAATTGATGGATATGATGGAGAAATAAAAATTTTTGGTGAAGAAATCAAAAATACCAACGGGAATTACAAAAAGAAAATTGGATATGTTCCAGAAGTTGCAGATTTATATGAAAGTTTAAGTGCTAAAGAGTATTTAACATTTATAGGTCAGTTGTATGGAATGGACTATGATGAAATTGATAATAAGGCAAAGAGACTAATGGATGTATTAGGAATTGGTGATGCATATAATTCTAGATTGTCATCTTATTCTAAGGGAATGAGGCAAAAAGTTATGATAATTTCAAGTATAATTCATAATCCAGATATATTATTTTTAGATGAACCATTAAGTGGGTTAGATGCTAATAGTGTAATGATTATAAAAGAACTTTTAGCAGAATTTGCAGCTAAGGGTAAAACCATATTTTATTCATCGCATATAATGGAAGTTGTAGAAAAAATTAGTGATAGAATAATACTGATTGATAAAGGAGTAATTGTGGCAGATGGAACATTTGAAGAGTTAAAACATAGTCATAATGAAGGTTCACTGGAAAGTATATTCAACGAACTTACAGGTTTTGATATGCATAAACAATTGGCTGAAAGAATAATATCAATAGTTGAAGGAGAATAAAATATGGAGGATTTTAAAATATTAAAATTAGTAAAAAAGTTTGAATTTTTATATAAAAAAATTGGCGTAGATTATGACACTATGATACTAATTCTTAGAATGAAACTGACTATGGATGGAAGGAAAATTCCAACTGTCTTAAGTGGCAGTCAAGGAAATGATGATAAAGATAAAAATCAATTTAAGAGATCATTAATTTATTATTGTATATTAGGCCTTTTATGTATGATGATGATTATTATAGATGTAAATATAATGATACAAATGACTATTTATTTTGGAATGATTATGTTTATGATTTTTTCAGTGTTTATATCAGATTTCTCTTCAGTAATATTAGATGTTAGGGATAAAAATTTAATAGGTATTAGAGGGGTAGGTTTAAAAACTGTTAATGCTGCAAAGATAACACATATAATGATTTATATATTTCAAATAACACTTGCGTTATGTGGATTTTCGATACTATCATCTTTTAAATATGGTATAACATTTTGTTTAGTATTTATATTAGAAATAGTTTTTATAGATATTTTTATGATAACAGTTACTGCACTTTTATATTTTGTAATACTAAAGTTTTTTGATGGTGAAAAATTAAAAGATATGATAAATATTGTTCAAATAGTTTTAACTGTTGTTATAGTAGTAATGTCACAATTAATGGGAAGAATATTTAATGTAGTAGAAATTAGTAGTGAGTATAATATAAAATTGGTACATTGTTTTTTACCACCTATGTGGTTTGCAGCTCCTTTAGAAATGATTAACAAGGGAAGCGTAGAAAAGGATCTTTTGATATTAACAATGATTGGAATTATAATACCTATCATTGCAATAATTATTTATTCAAGAATTTCAAACTCATTTGAAAATTACTTAATAAAATTAAATAGTAGCGAAAGTAAAGTTAAGAAAAAAAACACATTAGCATTTAAGTTAAGTAAGTATATATGTAGAGATAAAGAAGAAAGAATGTTTTTTAATTTTTCTCATGAAATAATATGTAAAGAAAGAGAATTAAAATTAAAAATATATCCAGATGTAGCACTTTCACTAGTATTTCCAGTTATATTTTTATTTATTGCTGGAGAAAATGAAGGAGAAATTTTAAATGCATTAAATCAGTTAAAAAATTCAAATAGTTTTTTGACAATGTATTTGATGTTAATAGCTATACCATCAATTACAATGATGATGCAGTACTCTGAGAATTACAAGGGTGCTTGGATATACAATGTTGTGTCTATAGAAAATAGAAAATTAATGTATAGAGGGTGTATAAAAGCATTTATATACAAATTTATTATACCAATGTTTATAATATGCTCCTTGATTTATATATCTATATTTAAAACTAAAGTTATAGTTCATTTAGTTGCTATGTTTTTAGTTATGCTTATTACTATTGTAGGTTCATTTAATATTACAGAAAAAAATTTACCATTTAGTCTAGCATTTTCAGTAAATAGTAAAAATCAAAATATAGGTAAGACATTATTATTAATGGCAGTAGTAGCTATTTTTGCAATAGTACATTATGTATTATTAAAAATATCTATGGGAATATATATTTATATTGGAGTATTAATTTTAGCAACAATTATCGTATGGAATAAAGGATTTAATGTAAAAGAAAAAAGTTAAACATAGAAATAAATTGTAACTTTTGAATTTGAACTTGGAACCATATATAGGGTTCCAAGTTCAAATTTTAAATAACATCTTTCTCAATTGAAAAACTTTTTTCTTTTATCAAGAAACAGGAATTATTTAAATTAGTATTTCTTTAAAAATTGATTTAGAAAATCTTATTAATTTGTGTTTTATTTTCAAGACCTGAACCCAAGGACGGGTTCAGCGACTGCCTAGACAGGACGTCGATTCAGCCGTTTAGTCTTGGAAATAAAATAGCAAATTTATTAGAGTTTCTTTGAAGTTTTTATGAATAACGTTTTAAATAATTACTATTTCTCGGAATACTACCATTCTCATTTAATATTTGAATAATTTTATTTTTCAGCTTGGAACCCTATATAGGAATACAAGTTGAAATGTTAAGATATTCATGTTTCAGTTGAGAATTCTAATTAATTTAATTGAAAATTGAAAATGGAAAATTGAAAGTTGAAAATGAATGTAAAAATTGGAAATCCAATTTTAAAGAATGATTTTTTATTAGATTTGCAAAGCAAATTAGTGTAAAACAATATAAAAACGTAGTTTTTATGTATTTTTATTTTAAATATTAGGAATGAAATGAGTAATATTAACCATAACTGTCGGATTGGCCCCATAAAAGTAGACTCTAAATGCTAATTACTAGCTTATTCTTAAAATTACTATTTTTTAGATTATAGAACTCATTTGGGGTTCTATAATCAATTGAAGAATGTATTCTTTTAA
>NZ_JBWKMH010000008.1:0-42432 GCF_056431285.1 Clostridium amazonense
CTTTAAAAGAATACATTCTTCAGTTGATTATAGAACCCCAAATGAGTTCTATAATCTAAAAAATAGTAATTTTAAGAATAAGCTAGTAATTAGCATTTAGAGTCTACTTTTGTGGGGCCAATCCGAGGTGAAAATTGGATTTCCAATTTTAAAGAATGATCTTTTATTAAATTTGCTAAGCAAATTAGTTGAAAACAATATAAAAACGTAGTTTTTATGTATTTCCATTTTAAATATTAGGAATGAAATGAGTAATATTAACCATAACTGTCAATTGTCAATTTTCAATTGTCAATTGCTTCTAAAAACTAAGAATAAAATTTAAAACTAATATTATCAATTAATAATTGTATAAAATAAAATATGAACTTGGAACCCTATATTATTCTATAAAAAAATAGATCTAAGTTTTTTTAACTTAGATCTATCTCTATTTCTAATTATTAGCGGCTTTAGCTTTCTGTTCTTCCATCATGCTCTTAACTTTCATAAGTCTTGTTAAGGCTCCTCTTTCATTTTCATCAAGTTTCATTTTTATGTACTTGATTGTTTCTTGTAATTGAGGAATTGTCATATACTCTAAAGCATTAACTCTTCTTCTTGTCTTTTCAATTTCATCTGCCATAAGCTGAGTTGATTTTTCAACCTCTGCAAGCTCAAGAAGCTTTGGTAATATTGAGTATAAATCTTCTAAGGATTCATCAAGCTCCATAGTAGTGGAAGCAAATCCATATGGATATATACTTCCATTATCGCCTTCTAATTTTCTTATAAATTCCATCATTGGAACATTAACACTCATTACATTTTTAGTAGATACATTAACAGATATACTTTCTTTTGGACATGCAAGCGCTGTTTCCAAAACCTCTGGTTCCATAGCTGCACTTGCCATAAAAAAGTTTTTAAATACATTCTGTAAACTATCTTCAACTTCTGCTCTTAATTTATTATTATACTTAACAAGATCTATAAATCTTCTCATAAGCTCATCTTGCTTATCTTTTAAAAGTTTATGACCTCTTGTTGCTGTAGTAAGTCTCTTTTTTAACTTACTAAGCTCCATTCTAGTTGGATTAACATTTAGTCTTGCCATATTTAATCATCCTCTCTTAGAGGTAAATACTTCTCTAAATATTCGTCCCTGATTCTCTTAAGCTCCGTTCTAGGTAGTATAGTTAATAAATCCCAACCTAATTTTAATGTATCTTCTATTGGTCTATTAGCATCAAATCCTTGTGATACATATTCTTTTTCAAATGCTTCAGCAAATTTAGCAAACTTTTTATCTGTATCAGAAAGAGCTGACTCTCCTAATATTGAAGCAAGTTCTTTTGCTTGTTTACCTTGTGCATAAGCTGAGAATAATTGGTTCATTGTATCAGCATGATCTTCTCTAGTTTTACCTTTACCTATACCCTTATCTTTAAGTCTTGATAATGAAGGAAGAACATCTATTGGAGGCATTATACCTTTTTTGTATAATTCTCTTGATAATATTATCTGTCCCTCAGTTATATATCCTGTAAGGTCAGGAATTGGGTGAGTCTTATCATCCTCAGGCATTGTAAGTATTGGTATTTGTGTTATTGAACCTTCTTTACCTTTTATTCTTCCTGCTCTTTCATATAATGTTGAAAGGTCAGTATATAAGTATCCTGGATATCCTCTTCTTCCTGGAACTTCTTTTCTAGCTGCTGAAACTTCACGTAATGCTTCTGCATAGTTTGTTATATCGGTCATAATAACAAGTACGTGCATTCCTCTTTCATACGCTAAATATTCTGCAGTTGTAAGAGCCATTCTTGGTGTAGCTATTCTTTCGATAGCTGGGTCAGATGCTAAGTTCATAAATAGAACTGATCTATCTATAGCTCCTGTTTTTGTAAATTCTTCAACGAAGAATTCAGCTTCTTCAAATGTTATACCTATTGCTGCAAAAACAACGGCAAATTTTGAATCTGAGTTTAAAACCTTCGCTTGTCTTGCAATTTGAGCTGCAAGTTCAGCATGTGGAAGTCCTGATCCTGAGAAAACAGGAAGTTTTTGTCCTCTAACTAGAGTATTAAGTCCATCTATTGCAGATATACCTGTTTGTATAAACTCTGATGGATAGTTTCTAGCTACTGGATTTATAGCTTCTCCATTTATATCAAGTCTTTTGTCTGGAATTATATTTGGACCGTTATCTTTTGGTCTTCCCATACCGTCAAATACTCTTCCTAACATATCTTCTGATACACCAATTTCAAGTGGTCTTCCTAAGAACTTAACTTTAGTTCCTTTTAAGTTTATTCCTGATGATCCTTCAAATAACTGAACCATTGCATTGCTGCCATTTACCTCAAGAACTTTACCTCTTCTTTTTTCACCTGTTTGTAATTCTATTTCAACTAGTTCGTCAAATTTTACTCCTTCAACGCCCTCTACAACCATTAAGGGTCCTACAACTTCTGTAACTGTTCTGTATTCTTTAAGCATTTAGGACACCTCCTTCAACGATTAGTTTATCTACTTCTTTAACTAGTTCTACACCAATTTCATCTATTTTATCTATTTCATTTTCTGGTATATACTTACTTCTAGCAATTTTATCTCTTACTTGCATTTTTAAGATTTTATCTAAATAAACTCCTGCTTCTAATGCTTTTTCAGCTTGTTCTTTAAATGCTATAACTAATTTTAACATTTTATATTGTTTATCAAGTGATGTATAAGTGTCTATCTCATGGAAACCATTTTGTTGTAAATAGTCTTCTCTTATAGATTTAGATACTTCTAATTTTAATCTATCTTTTTCAGATAATGCATCCATACCGATAAGTCTTACTATTTCTTGAAGACTTGATTCTTCTTGTAAAAGAACCATAGCTTCTGTTCTAAGTTCTGACCAATCATCTGCTACTGTCTTATCCATCCAACTTCCTATTTTGTCTAGGTATAGTGAATATGAATTTAACCAGTTAATTGCTGGGAAGTGTCTTTGATATGCAAGTTGTGCATCAAGTCCCCAGAAAACTTTAACTATTCTAAGTGTACCTTGTGTTACTGGCTCTGATAAGTCTCCCCCTGGAGGTGAAACCGCTCCAATTGCTGTTACAGCTCCTTGTCTTCCATCTTTTCCAAGTGCTATAACTTTACCAGCTCTTTCATAGTAATCAGCAAGTCTTGATCCTAAGTATGCTGGATAACCTTCGTCTCCTGGCATCTCTTCAAGTCTTCCTGACATTTCTCTTAATGCTTCTGCCCAACGTGAAGTAGAGTCAGCCATTATTGATACAGAGTATCCCATATCTCTAAAATATTCTGCAATTGTTATTCCAGTATATATACAAGCTTCTCTAGCTGCAACTGGCATGTTAGATGTATTTGCTATAAGAACTGTTCTTTTCATTAAGCTTTCACCTGTTTTAGGGTCTTTAAGCTCTGGGAACTCATTAAGAACGTCTGTCATCTCGTTTCCACGCTCTCCACATCCAACATAAACAACTATTTCAGCATCTCCCCATTTTGCTATTTGGTGTTGAACTACTGTTTTACCAGCTCCGAATGGACCTGGAACAGCTGCTGCTCCACCCTTTGCAACTGGGAAAAATGTATCTATAACTCTTTGTCCTGTTGTCATTGGTTCAACTGGGTTTAATTTTTGTGCAAATGGTCTTCCTTTTCTTACTGGCCATTTTTGCATTAATTGTATTTCTTTATCTCCATTAGAAGTTTCAACTATGCATACTGTTTCTTCAACAGTGAATTCACCAGTTTTTATTTCTTTTATAGTTCCTTCTATACCATATGGAACCATAATTTTATGAAGTACAACTGCTGTTTCTTGAACTGTTCCTATAATATCTCCAGCTTCAACTTCATCACCTACATTTAAAGTAGGATTGAACTCCCATTTTTTAGTTCTATTTAATGATTTTACACTTACTCCCTTTGTAAGGAATGAAGATTTAGATGCTTCCATAAATGCATCTAGTGGTCTTTGTATTCCGTCAAACATTGACTCTATAAGTCCTGGTCCAAGTTCAACACTTAATGTTTCACCAGTAGTTATAACTGGGTCTCCTGGTCCAATTCCTGAAGTTTCTTCATAAACCTGAATTGAAGCTTTATCGCCTCTCATCTCGATGATTTCACCTATAAGACCACTTTCTCCAACTTTAACAACGTCATATATATTAGCTTCATCCATATCCTCAGCAACTACTAAGGGTCCTGAAACCTTAACAATTTTTCCGATCTTCAAGCTACATACCTACCTTTCTATAAGATATTAACACCTACAGCCTTCTCAACATTATCACTAATTCTCTTTTTACCAATATTTAAAGAACCTTGGTTACTTGGAATTAATATAATTGAAGGAAGCATTTCTCTTGTATATCTTTCAATAGTTTCTTCTAAATGCTGTGCTAATTGCTCTGTTACAAATATAACTGCATATTTTTCTCTTGCTAATTTATCTATTGCTTTTCTAGCTTCTTCTATTTCCACAACTGGAAAAACATCTATACCGATTGCTTTAAAAGCTAATACAGAGTCCTTGTCGCCTACTACACCTATCTTATGCATATATATCACGCAACCTTTCTCTTATAATATTGCTATCAACTTTATTAAGTTTTCCTGCAAGTATTATTCTTACTATTTTAAGTTCCGTTTCTCTTGCCATAGTATACGCTATTATAGGTTCTGGTCCAAAGTTAACTCTCTTAGCATTTTTTATATAATCCATTAAATAATTATCTGAGTGAACTTCAATTGAAGTGTATTTTTTGCTTAAATTAAAATCTTCAAGCACTGAATTTAAAACTTTATCATATCCATACTTAGATACTTTCTTTATAAATGTTTCAAAACTTACACTAAGTCCTTCTAATAATATAGCTTTAGATATATATCCATCTTCGATTATAACTTTTTCTAAAAACTTCATGTCTTTGTCTTGAGATTTAACTCTAAGCATAGTTTTTATATTTGTTAGATCTATAACTCTTCTTACATAACCTTCTATAAAGTCAACTTCACAAGTTTTTGCTTTTTCTAACATATCCTTATATTGATATTTATCTAAAATTATATCAATATTTTGTGAATCCTTAGTTTCTTCAAAATCTATTTCGGTTTTCTTTATGGCTTCTCTCATTATAGGCTCTAGATTTCTTAAATCATTAGTTACAATAGATGTCTTTAAAACATCGACATCTACTGTACCTAATGGAATTAATAGTGATGATAAATCACTATTAATTATTTTAGACTTTTCTAGAACTTTAATATTATGATAATCATATTTTAAACTCATAATATCTACAATTAATTTGTAAGGAGAAACCTCATACATAAGAGAGTATAATTTTTTTAACTCCTCGCTTAATGCAGCTTCGTAATCTTCAACTCTTTTTAATAATGATATGCTATCATTATATTGAGTTTCTGAAAGAACTTTTATAGCATCTTCTAATGAAGGGCTTTCAATCATTCTTTCAATTTTTACTTTATCAAGGAGTTTCGTTTCAATAACTCTTAACCTAGCCACCGCATGAGTAAAGTCCATTCTATCCATATGGCTATCCTCCTTAAAATTAATTAAATAACGTATTAGCTACTTCATTTTCTAATTCGTATCTTAAAGAGTTTATAACATCTTCAAATGAACAGTTAATTTCTATTCCATTTTTAGAAAGTATAAATCCTCCATTAATATCTCTATCTTCATTACTTAAAGAAATTGTTGCATTTTTAATTTCACTATTTAATTCACTTATGAATTCTTCAGTTATTTTTTCTTTATCCTTAGCATTTACTATTAAATCTTGCTCACCATTTAAAGGTAATGATTTAATTTGATTTTTTACATATGCTAAGAATTCATCTTTTTTCATATCATTTAATTTATTAATAGCTTCATCAAAAGCTCTATTTATAACAGTTTGTTTTGCTATAAGCTTTTCATTTCTTACTTGTAATTCAGCTTTAGAGATTCCTCTATCAAAAAGGCTTTTTCCCTCAATTTTAGCTTTCTCTAGAATGCTTTCACTTAATTTTTCAGCTTCATTTTTCTTTTTATTAATTATTTCAGTCTCTTTTAATTTTGCTTCATTAAGTATATCTTCGCTTTTATTTCTAGCATCTTCTATAATTTTGGAAGTTAAATTATCTAAATTCGACATTATAATCACGTCCTCAATTAAAAACTTATTTTTTTAATTAAAACTTAGCGTTTAAGATTAAAAGTAGAGACATAACGAATCCTAAAAGTGCATAAGTTTCAACCATAACTGTTAATATGATACCTTTTGTATTGTGCTCTGGTTTTTTAGCTAATATTTGGATTGCTGCTGCAGCTGTTCTAGCCTGAGATATAGCTGATTTCCATCCTGCAAAAGCTATTGGTAAACATGCTGCAAATAAGTATAATCCGTTTGCAAGTGACATATCTACACCAACTTGGAATGATACCATAAGTGCTATAACGAAACCATATAATCCTTGTGTACCTGGTAGTAATTCTAATATAAGAGCTTTACCAAACTTTTCTGGTTCTTCAGTCATTAAGCCTGTTGCCGCTTCTCCAACCATACCTACTCCTCTAGCTGAACCTATTCCTGGAAGTATTGCTGCTAATGCTATACCCATTGCTGCAAAAACTATTCCTCCATTTTCTATTAAGAATTGTGATAAACTTGTCATAAAAAATTCCTCCTTATTTCTTTACGATTTTTACATATTTTGAACTATATTTTAATGGGCTAAAAGCAGATCCTCCACCTTCATAGAACTTACCAAAATACTCTAAGTACTGAAGTCTTGAAGTGTGTACATATGCACCTAGTGCATTTATAAATAAGTTAAATAAATGTCCTACAACAAATATTAAAGTACCTGCTAATATTTTTGCTACAGGGTTTCCAAACATACCTATCATCATGTTGAAAGCCATACTTATAAATCCTGTTGCAAGGCCTAATGCCGCTAATCTTGTGTATGATACTAAATCTCCTACATATCCTGTTATGTTGTATAAAGAATAGAATCCTTGACCTAATTTTCCACCAATAGATTTTTCTTGTCTACCATTTGTTAATACAATTAGTACCATACAAGCTATTGCTACATATTTAGCAACATTCACTACAGTAGGGTTGTTTATTGTACCAAAAGCACCTAAGCCCCAAACTAAAAGGCCTGTTAGTACTCCGTACCAAATTCCAACATCCCATAGTGCATCTAATGGTTTTTTGTCTCTTATAAGCATATATGCTTTTATTCCTAAACCTACATAAATTTGAATTAATCCTAATGCTACTGCAACTATCATAAGTAACATTACATCCTGATCTGGCTTCATCCATACTGCTGGTATTTTAATTGCATCTCCAAAATAACTACCATACATTATTCCCCAGAAAGTAGTAGATAATCCTAAAACACAGAACATTTTAAATGATTTTTTCATTCCATCATCTAGGTTAAATAATTTTAATCCAACTAATGTACCTATAACTAATAAAAGTCCATATCCAGCATCTGATAGCATCATTCCAAAGAATAAAATATAGAATGGCATAAATAATGCTGTTGGATCAACTTCACCATATTTAGGTAAACTATACATTTCTGTAATTGGCTCAAATGCTTCTGCTATTTTTCCATTTTTAAGAAGTATTGGTGTTTCATCACCTTCTGCATCTTCTATTTCCAAGTAGTAGTCATTTCCTACAACTTCCTTTATAGCATTTTCAAATGCATTTGATTGTTCATATGGAACATATCCATTAATTGTTACTACATTTTTGCTCTTGCCAAATTTTTCACAACTTTTAAGCTTAAGAAGCTCACTTTCATAATACTCATACACAATTTTAAATTCTTGTATATGATTTTCATGATTTTGAATTTCATCATTTATTTCTTTTAATTCTAATTTTAATTCTTGTATTTTACTATCAAATTGTTTTATTACTTCACGTGGTGTCTCTTCATACTGATATTCAACTTTTGTAAAACTATATCTTTTTAATATTGTTTCAACATCTTTAAAGTTATCTTTATGACATAATACTAATATATTGGAGTCTTTACCATTTTCACTTACAACTTCTAAATATACTGTATCTGACACCTCTTCAGTATCTAATCTTAAATTTTCTAATAAATTTTGAGGAACACTTCCTAAATATGCAACTGAATTTTTTAATTTTTTCCCTGAATTCATTGGCATATCTAAGTTTATCCACTTGCTTAGTTCATCAATATCACTTGATAGTTTACTTATTCTTTGACTCTTGTTATTAATTTTCTTTTCAAGTTCTTTTAAAAGGATATATTCATCCTTCCAATTAATTTTTTGTACTCTTTTTTCAAGATCTTCATAAGTTAAACTTTCTTTTCCTTCTTTTAGTTCTTTAAGCATACCTTTTTTCTTTTCATATTTGCTTAAAAAATCAATAGCAAATTTTACTTCGGCTTGCTTTTCTTCAACTTCAGATATTTCAACATAAGCAGAATCTTGCTTTAAATACTCTTTAAACTGTTCATCATCAATGTTAAATTCAGTAAATTGAACAGTTTGTAACCTTTGCAAATTCTGTAAAAGTTTCTTTTTTTGTGATTCAAAGGCTAAAAGAGTAAACTTCTTCATTTTAACTATTGCCATTGAAATTCACTATCCTCTCAATTACTAATTTAACTGCATCATTGAACCTATCAGCTTCCACATTTAGTGTGCTTTGTATTTCTTTTTTACCATTTGCTAAAATTGGTTCACATTTTTCTTTACTTTCTTCTAGGAATTTGTTTTTTATTTCTTCACTCTTCCTATTTGCAGCTACTATAATTTCAGTATATTGACTTTTTGCTTTAGCTTCAGCATCTCTTACTAAGGTCTTGCTTTCATTTAAAGCATTTTCAATAATTTTACTAGCTTCATCTTCTGCTAGCTTTACTTTATTAATTGCTTCTAATGCCAAAATATCACCACCTTCTTATTGTTAATTATAAGATTTATGTAAGAAGTATTAGAAATCACATCTTACATAATATTAAATATCTTATAAAACATATAAAAATACTTATAAAGAGTTTTTATTTACCACTTATTATAAGTAATTTTTTCTAATTGTACAAGTGTTATGTGAAAATTATTATATTATTTAACAAATTTTTAACAAATTATTTCCTGCTCGACATATTATAATGTTTAGTTACAAATTCCTTCAAGTTCTATCCACTTAGGTTTGTCGCTATAAAAACCTATGTATGTATCTTTTTTCATAATTTTTCCACATTTGAAATATTCATTTAAATTATATTTAAATGTTTCTATATATATATCGTTTGAACTCTCTATAACATTATCCTCTAATAATATTTTTTTAATTTCACGTTCTACATTTTTTTCTACACTTTTGTCTAAAAATGTAGGAAGACCTCTTTTTTTATTATAAACTAAATAATCGAATTTAATTATGTCCTTTAATAAGGAACTATCCTCTTTTAAAAACTCATTATTAAACTCTAAAAATACCTTGTAATAATCTTGTGATGAAATATTTCTATCAAAATATCCCTTTTGTTTGTAAAACTTTGCTAGTGATTCATAAAAATCAAAAGGTGTTTTAAATATATTATGGTTTATAAAATAGTTTATTATGTTACTAAATTTTCCGCTATTTAAATATTTATCTACCATATGCTCAATTTCTTTTAAAATTATAAGTTCTTTATAACTTATATCCTTTGTTTTTAAAATTTCATATGGTGGATACTTACTATACTTCATGCCCCAAAAATCTGCATCCATCCTCATTGATGAGCCTTTTAAAAGTTTTAAAAATCCTAGTTGCAATTCATCTGGTCCTATATTGTAAACATCATTAAATGAATTTTTGAATGAATTAAAATCTTCACCTGGAAGTCCTGCTATTAAATCTAAATGTTGCATTATATTTTTTAAACTTTTAAGTTCTTCTACCTTCTCCTTTATCTCACTAAAATTAACATGTCTATTTATATTTCTTAAAATTTCATCATTAGTAGTTTGAACTCCCACTTCAAATTGGAATAATCCTTTTTTTGCTTTTGATAATGTTTTTATTGATGCTTCCCTTAAAAGATCCGCTGAAATTTCAAAATGAAATCTAGTTTCATTACCATTCTCAATAAGATAATTCCATATTTCATTGGCAAACTTTTCATTACAGTTAAATGTTCTATCTACAAATTTTACAAGTCTAACTTTCTTATCTATAAAGTATTTAAGTTCTCTTTTTACTCTTTCTATTTCTAAAAACCTTACCCCATGGAACGTTGATGATAAGCAATATTTACAATTAAATGGACACCCCCTAGAAGCTTCATAATAAACTATCTTATTTTCTAAGTTTTCATCTTCTTCATAAGGAAAAACAATTTCGTTCATATCCATTAGTTTTCTCTTATTTCCATGTTTTATTTCTGATCCATCTCTAAAATATAATCCATCTACTTTTTCAAATTGAACATTTTTCCCATCTTTCTGTTTTAGTTTTAGTTCAATAAACTCTCTATAAGTTTTCTCTCCCTCTCCTTCTATAACATAATCTCCTACATAATCCTTTAAAAATTCCTCGCTATCATAACTTACTTCTGGACCACCATAAAAAATCTCAATACTTGGATCTATAGTCTTTATAAGATTTGTAACTCTTTCAATGAATTCAATATTCCAAATATAGCATGAAAAACCTAGAATACTAGGTTCTTTTGCTATTATTTCAGAAACTACTCTCTCAACATTATCATTGATTGAAAACTCAACATTTTCACATTCATAATTTAAATCTTTTGTATATGCTTTTAAGTATCTTATAGCTAAATTGCTATGTATATACTTTGCATTAATACCTACTAATAAAACTTTCATTAATTTATCTCCTCTTTCTACAAGTTATATGATATATTTCATTACCTACCCTTGAATATAAGACTTCAAACTTTTTACTCAAAAGTGATATTGTTCTATCTATTGAACTTATTTTTAATAAATTACCATCTTTTATGTTTATTTTCTTTAAACTTTTATCTGGCATATAAACTTTTATATTTTTTTCATAAGTTTTCCCCTTTTTCTTTTCAATATCCCAAATATATAAAATTCCATCTCTTTTTAAATATTTATACGCTTCTTCTAATATTTGTTCTCTTTCAAATACATTAGTCATTGTACTTAATGAAAAAAATAATACACAATTGTCATACTGCTCACATTCTATTGAACATTTCTCATTTTTTTCAACATAATTTATGTCACCATCATTATTTAAATATTTAAAGAGATTATAAATAACACCATAATTATCTTTTCCAATATCTAAAATATTTCCACTAAAAATTTGATCTTGCAAATTAATAAAAACTGTATTTTCCATAAATGATCACCTCATATTCTAATATACTTATAATATTTCTATGAATGGTATTTTTTTCCTTCCTTTTTATGGTAAAATATATTCTTATTATAAAAGGTGGCATAACTTTAGTTATCCACCTTAACATGTAAGAATTTTATAATCATGAACTTTACTATCTTTTAATTAGAATAGCTTATTATATATTATCACAACTTTATATTATATAATAATCAATAGATTTTTCAAATAATAGTTTTTATTTACATAATTTTTTCCATATGCATAAAAGAGTTATTTGAAATTAAACTAATAATGAAATTTCAAATAAACTCTTTTACTTCATATTTATTAAATATTATTATTTTTTCTAAGTATAAATTTTAAACTTTATTACAATTTAAATGAATACTATTTACATTTTATATTCTTATTTTTTATAAAAATAACTATGATAACTACAGCAACTGTTATTATAAGTGTAGCTATATATCCCCAAAATCTATTTACATTGAGTGCATTCATTTCTTCATTTTCTTTCTTTATTTCATATATATTACCTTGTGAAGATTCTAAAATTTTTAGCCCATCTTTACTAAACTTAATACTTTTAATATCTGACTTATTTCCTAAACTAACAAACTTTTTAGGAGATTTCTGAACTCCACTACTATATATAATTTTTTCTACACTATCATAAAAAAACATATCATCCTTTTCACCTAACTTACCCTCTTTATCAATTGCAATATTTTTTAGAGCACTTACTTTATCATGTTGATATACTGGCGCTTCAATTTTTGTTCTTGGATGTTTTTGCAAAACAAAATTTTGAGTTTTTCCACCTTCATCTTGGAACCTAGGTGAGTTTATAGGGTCACCGCCTGAATAATCAGGGAATCCATACCATTCACTTTTATTAATTTCATAAATATAATCCACATCATTC
This sequence comes from Clostridium amazonense, assembly GCF_056431285.1. Taxonomy (NCBI): domain Bacteria; kingdom Bacillati; phylum Bacillota; class Clostridia; order Eubacteriales; family Clostridiaceae; genus Clostridium; species Clostridium amazonense. The sequence continues at coordinate 12,343 of NZ_JBWKMH010000008.1, forward strand.
TTCACAGGCCTCTCGCCTCTATCTTCCATACCTCCAACTATTGCATATAGTTTTTCTTTGCTTGAAAAATCAAAGCCAGTTATATTTCTTATTCCCCATGCAAAAGTTTCATATGCTTTACTTTCTATGTTATAAATTAAAACACTAGAATTTCCTATTTCATCTTTTTCTATAATTTGATCTTTAAAACTCTCTTTTCCCTTTTCTCTAAATGCACCTGTATTATATTCTCCAAAATTAGTTCCATTTAAAATTAACTTTTGTGAACTATGATCTCTCTCCATAGGATACTCTTTTATCCACTCATTATCATTTCCTACAACACCTGAATTTGTAGCTGCACCTATAGATATAAAAATATATTTATCTTTTATTTTTATATCCATATCAGTATAATCCCCTACATTAGGTATTTCAGTTACACATTCTTCTGTTTCTTTTGTTGAATTGTTAAATGCCATTATCTTTCCTTTTGATGCAAAATATATAATATCATCTTTATAATCTATGCTAGTTATATCTAAATTATTATCTGAAAACAATTTATAACTTTTACCATTTTCCTCAATTACTATAATTTTATTTTTAAATGCTATGTAAAAATTGTTTTTTTCATCTTCTACAAAATCTCTTGCACCACTTAATCCTTTAAACTTTAAATTAATTTTAATGTTATCTTTTTCTTTTGCAACACCATACCCTGTTTTATTTATATTTATAAAAACAAAACTTAAAATCATAAGTGATATAAGCATTATAAACCCTAATTTTTTTTTCATAAACTCACCTCTACTTTTATATTTCAGTTTATATATACTATTTCTATTCATGTTAAATTACATTTATTTCAATTTTTAACAACTTTAAGTTATTAAAATTATTATTAAATTTAATAATAATATAACAACAATTAATATAAAAACTATTTACTATTTTCACATTAATTGTTATTATGTTTAAGTTGAGAAAAATTTTTATTGTAAAATAATCCTCATGTAAACTTATACATAAGGATTTATACATAATTAAAAAATTATTTTGAAGGAGGACTTTTCTTATGAAAGATCCAAGAATTGCTACATTAGCAAAAAATTTAATCAATTATTCATGTCAATTAAAGCAAGGTGAAAAAGTTCTTATTGAATGTGTAGGACTACAAACTCAACTTGTTAATGAATTAGTTAAAGAAGCTTACAATGTTGGTGCTCATCCTTTTGTCAGCATAAAAGATAATGAAGTTGAAAGAGCTTTACTTTCAGGTTGTAATGAAGAACAAATGAAATTAAGAGCAAAAATAGATGCTGAAAGAATGGCTGAAATGGATGCATATATTGGTATAAGAGCTGGTAATAACTTAACTGAGTTATCAGATGTTCCAAGTGAAAAAATGGGTATATATTCAAAAGAATATATGATGCCTGTACATATGGATATAAGAGTTCCAAAAACTAGATGGGTAGTTTTAAGATATCCTAACCATTCTATGGCACAAGCTGCTGATATGAGCACTGAATCATTTGAAGATTTCTATTTTAATGTATGTAATCTTGACTACGGAAAAATGTCAAAAGCAATGGATCCATTAGTTAATCTTTTAGAAAAAACTGATAAAGTTCACTTAAAAGGTGAAGGCACTGACTTAACATTCTCAATTAAGGATATTCCTGTTGTTAAATGTGCTGGAGAAATGAATATTCCTGACGGTGAAGTTTATACTGCACCTGTTAAAGATTCAGTTAACGGATATATAACATACAATATTCCTGCTGTATACCAAGGATATACTTTTGAAAACATAAAACTTGAATTTAAAGATGGAAAAATAATAAATGCAACTGCTAATAATACTCAAAAAATAAACGATGTATTTAATACTGATGAAGGTGCTAGATATGTAGGTGAATTTGCAATTGGAGTTAACCCTTATATTTTAAATGGTATGAAAGATACTCTATTTGATGAAAAAATAGCAGGCTCTATACACTTTACTCCTGGAAATGCATATGATACTGCATTCAATGGAAATACATCTTCAATTCACTGGGATTTAGTTTATGTTCAAAGACCTGAATTTGGTGGTGGAGAAATTTACTTTGATGATGTGTTAGTAAGAAAAGATGGTTTATTTGTACTTGATGAATTAAAAGTATTAAATCCTGAAAACTTAAAATAGCAATATTAATAAAAACTATTGTTTATATAGCTTATGTTGTATAAACAATAGTTTTTTTATTTATTATCTAATTTGCTTCTAAATTCTCCGGAACATTTCCTAGCGTCTTTTTATAGAATATGAAAAAGCATGTTATTGTTGTTAATGCAGCTGTTATATCTGCAATTGGTTCCGCAAGTAAAACACCTTGCAATTTATTTTCAATAAACATAGGTAATATAAATATTAGTGGAATCAATAAAACAATTTTTCTTAAAAGTGCTAAAATTAAAGACACTTTTGCTTGTCCTAATGCTAAAAATGTTTGTTGACATGCTATTTGCGCACCAAACAAGAATATTCCACCAAAGAATATCTTTATACTCCATGATGTTATTTCAACAAGTTCTGGTTTATTATTAAATATACCTACAAATACTTGTGGGAAAAACATAAGTCCACACCACATAAATACTGTATATATCATGCAACTTTTTAGAAGTAATTTAAATGTAGACTTAACCCTTTCTAATTGTTTTGCTCCAAAGTTATAACTTATTATAGGTTGAGCTCCCTGTGTAAGTCCCATAAGTGGCAACATTACAATTTGCATTATACTACTCATTATAGTCATTGCCCCTACCGCTAAATCTCCTCCATACATTTGAAGTTTATTGTTTAATGATATTAAAACTAAGCTTTCAGTTGCTTGCATTATAAATGGTGATATACCTAATGCCATAATAGGCATTACAACTTTTAGACTTGGTAATATATATTTTTTTCTAATTTTTAATACGCTCTTTTTCCCAAATAAGAATATAACAACCCAAGCTGCTGAAACAAACTGTGCTGTTATAGTCGCTATTGCTGCTCCTTTAACCCCTAAACCAAATCCAAATATAAATATAGGGTCTAACACTATATTTATAACAGCTCCAATTAAAACTGTTATCATTCCTGTTTTTGCAAATCCCTGTGTATTTATAAAAGGGTTCATGCCTAAAGCAATTTGCACAAACAAAGTTCCTATTAAATATATATTTAAATAATCTTTTGCAAATCCTATAGTAGATTCACTTGCTCCAAAAGCCCAAAGTATAGGCTCACTAAAAATCAAAAATACTCCTGTTAAAATTATAGCTATAATTATAAGAGTAGAAAAACTATTACTTAATATTTTCTCTGCCCCATCATTATCTTTCTCACCCATTTTTATAGCTACAAGTGGTGCTCCACCCATACCAATAAGTGCTGCAAAGGCAGAAATTATCATTATTATAGGAAATGCCACTCCTACTCCAGCCATAGCTAAATCTCCATTAGCCATTCTTCCTATAAAAATTCGGTCAACTATGTTATATAAAACATTTACTATCTGCGCTATAATTGCCGGTGTCGCTAATTTTAACAATAGTTTTCCTACACTATCATTTCCTAAATCCACATTATTATTAGACACATTAATCGCTCCCATCATTTTATGAATATCAATTCATTTAATATATATCTATATATTACTACATTTTGATTGAATTATAAATATATTTTATCTAAATAATTTCTATTGACCAATTATCTAATTATAAGCAAACTTCATATGATTTATTTTTTTATTTTATTTATTAACATTTTGAATAAATATCTATCTCACATCATAACTATTATAAGACACAATATAATTTTAATTATTAAATACTATAGGGTTCCAAGTTTGAATTTTAAATAACATCTTTATCAAATGATATTATTAAACTTACAGTTTATTTCTGTTTTTATATTTGGAACCAAGTAAGAATTAAGAGTGAACAGTGAAAAGTTATGGTAGATATTACTCACTTCGTTCCTAATATCTAGAAATAGAAATGCTTAAAAACTACGTTTTTATATTGTTTTCAATTAATTTACTTAGTAAATTTAATAAAAAATCATTATTTTAAATTGGAAGTCCAATTTTTGCATTCACTTTCAATTTTCAATTTTCCATTTTCAATTAAATTAATTAGAATTCTCAACTGAAACATAAATAACTTAAAGTTTAGACTTGTATTCCTATATATGGAAATAATCTAATGTTTTAGTTTTCTTTCCTTAAAAATTATGAGTTAAAGTTTAACTATTATTAGCATAAGCTTTAAAATGAACAATTTGCTCTTTTAAATGAATTTTTTTGATAAGTATAAGTATTTTATTTATTGCTAATTAAAATATATATAGAAATAAACATATATGAGTTTTAGGAATTTTTTATATTGGAGGTTTTTTTATGGGTAGTGATAATTTTTATAGAGATACTTTTGTTTTAACTATTTCAAATCTTACAATGGCTATTATTAGATTTATTTTTTCAATTATTCTATCGGACAAGCTCGGTCCTGAAGGTGTTGGACTTTATGGTCTTATAATGCCTATATATGATTTATTTTGTTGTCTAGTTTGTGGTGGTATAGTAGCTGCAATTTCTAAAGAAGTTTCATCTTATCATGGGACAGGCTCTTACAAAAATATGAATAAAAGTGTGAGATATAATTTTGCTTTTCTATTACTTTGGTCTATCTTTGTTACTGTTATTATGTTTATTTCTGCACCTTTAATAACTAAATATGTTATTAAAGACCCTAGAACTCTTTATTCACTTTGGATATTATGTCCTGCTATAATTTTCATTGCACTTTCATCTATCCTTAAAGGATATTTTTTTGGTGTAATGGAGGTAAATACTCCTGCAATAATAGATATAGTGGAAAAAGCACTGAGATTATTCATAACTTTAAGTCTTATAGATTTGCTTCTACTTAAAGATATAACAACTACAGTAACTGCTACTTATGCCTCATTCACTATTGGAGAATTTGTAAGCTTTGTGCTTTTATATATCTTCTTTAAAAGAAGTTCTAAGAAATTTACTGAAGCAAAATCTAAAGATAAAGAAACAGAAAATGGGGCTCAACTTTTATATAATTCTTTTAAAACGGCATTTCCACTAGCTGTAAACGGATTTTTAACAACAGCAATAACTAGTGCTTCTACTTTATTAATCCCAAGAAGATTAATAGTCAGTGGTATGACCTATAATATGGCATTAGAATCAATAGGAAAATTTTCAGGTATGGCTCTTACAATAATATTTTTTCCACTAGTTATAGTAAATTCTATGGCTACAATATTAGTTCCTGATATTTCACAAAGTCTTACAAAAAAAGATTATAAAAGTATAGGTATAAGAGTAAATGAAGTAATTAAAATGTGTTTTATCCTAGGTGTTAGTATAATGATTATTTGTTTCATGATTCCTGACAATTTGGGTCTTCTCTTTTATAAAAGAAATGATTTAAGTTCATTTATAAAGTCTGCGGCAATTTCTGTTCCATTTCTTTATGCATCAAGCTGTACATATGGAATATTAAATGGCCTTGGTAAACAAAAGAAAATCCTTATAAATTCAATACTTACTTCAGTTATAGAACTTGTTATTATGTATTTTTTAATGGCTATTCCAAAGATTAATATCTATGGATTTGCTATAGGTCTATTTGTATCATCACTTCTAGGTTTTATACTTAATCTAATTGAAATAAATAAAACAGTTAAGTTATCTATTAACCTTTATGAAATATTAGTTATAACTGCTCTTTCTTTAATATGTATATTTACTATAAAAATTTTAAATGCAACAATATCAAATGATAATTTTCTAATTAAAAATATTATTTTATTTGCCATTAGTTTCGCATTGTTTTTCGGTTCAATTTTCACTATAAGAAAAACATCTACTAATTCTAATGTCTATTACTAATTTTTTTACGAAAAAAAACTATGAAATTTAAATTTCATAGTTTTTTGTTTATCTAATATACTTAAGTAATTTATTTGGTATTAAATTTGTAAGTTTTTTAGGAAGTATGTTAAGTTCTCTTTTATTAATTCCACCAAGAACCAAAATGGTAATTCCATATACAATTATAGCTATTATTATTGATATAACTAATGATAATGCATTACCTATATACCCACCTAAAATAACCATGAAGATTTTATTTAATCCCATATAAGAATAACCGCATGCAACTCCCATTATAATTGATGCAATTAATGGTTTTATCATAGCAACTATTACTTTTACTTTTACTTTTAAAACTCTATTTATAAGCCACTGATTAAGTATAAACATGACAATAAATGATGATGCTGAACTTATTATAGCACCATAAACATTTATACTTGGCATTGATACAACAAAATAATTAATAATTATTTTTACAACCATTCCAATTGCACAAAATATAGTTGCAGCTTTTACTCTTCCTAATCCTTGTAGTATAGATGTTTGAAGATATACTATACCCATTATAACTAATACAAATGAACCATATATTAAAAAGGTTGAAATTTCTTGATCCATTTTAAGCATTCTTAGTATTGGCTTACTAAGAACTGCAAGTCCCATAGCTGAAGGCACTGCAAGTAAATACATAAGTTTTGTAGTTGAATTTATACTGGTTTTAACTGCTTTTCTGTCTTTTGCTGCAACATAAGTTGCTATCATTGGAACAGCAGAAACAGATATAGAACTTACAAGTCCTAACGGAACATTAATAAGTGTGTTATACTGTCCATAAAATCCCCAAAGTATATTGGTTTGTGCTTTAGAATAACTTAGTGTATCCATAAGCGTATGTTTAACCATTTTTATATCAATAATACTTCCAAGTTGTTGTATAGCAATGGCTATAGTTATTGGAATTACATACTTTATAATCTTTTTTAATATTTCTTCATTACTATCTCTCTTGACATTAGGATTATTTTTAATTGTCCCTAATCCTCGGCTACCTCTTTTTCTATAGTAATAAACAAAATATATTAATGCCAAAAATGCCCCTATAGTTGTTCCTACTGTACCACCAGCTACACCAATTTCTAACGAAACTTTTATAAGAAAGTATGCAAATAATAAACTAAATACAACGTTTGCTATTTGTTCCATTATTTGAGATACACCTGTAGGAATCATATTCCCAAGTCCTTGAAAATATCCTTTATAACAACTTAAAACTGTTGTTAAAAGCATAGTAGGTGCTATTGCCATTAATGCTATTTTTGCTTGTTCACTTTTCATAACCTTTGTAATTGGTCCTGCAAAAACTATTAAAATTATAGTTGAAATTAGTCCAATACATATAGCAAGAAGTCTTGATATCTTAAATGCCTTTACAGCATCCTTTTTATTACCAACTGATACATATTCTGCTATTATTTTTGATATTGCAACAGGAAGTCCTGCATTTGCAATCATATATATATATGCATATATTCCATAACAACTTTGATATATTCCTACACCTTCTTGACCTAATATAGCTCTTAAAAAAGGAAGGTATAAAATTGACATAATTTTGGATATAAACATACTTATACTTAATATAGCCATACCCTTAGCAGCAGATTTTGTATCAAAATTTGAACTACTACCCATGATATTCCTCCACTAAAATTTAAATACATCCGTTTTTATCTTCTTTAAAATAGGTGGAAGAGATTCTGCTATTGTTTTTCCTTTTAAATAAGATAAATTTTCTCCCGTTTCTTTAAATATTACTTTATATGCATAAAGGAACTGATAATCAAGTCCATATCTATTTATAAAGAAACTATTTAATTTTTTCTCTCCATATTTAAGATCTCCAACAATTGGATTTCCTAAGTATGATAAATGTGCTCTTAATTGGTGACTTCTTCCTGTTAAAAGCTCTAATTCTACTAGTGAAAAAGTACCACAACTTTGAATGTTTTTAACATTCATTGCTATATGTTTTGTGTTTGGTTTTGGCACATCTGATATACTTGATATATTGCTATCTTCATTTTTAGATATATATGCTTCATAATATCCTTCTTTTATTCTACCTTTTACTAGTGCAGTATAAAACTTCTCAACTTTTCTATCTCTTATCATTTCATTCATTTCTTTTAAAGCTGCAAAATTCTTACCATATATAACAATTCCTGAAGTATTTCTATCTAATCTATTGCAAGGTGCAGGAATAAATGTAACCTCTTTCTCTGGTTCATAATCACCTTTATCATAAAGATATGATAAAACATAATCTGTTAATGTTTTATCTCCATTCTTTTTATCACTATGTACTAACACTCCTGGCCATTTTTCTACCATAAGTATATTTTCATCTTCATATGTAATTTTTAACTTATTATCTATTCTTTGAAAAGTATCTTTCTTTTTCTTTTCTGCTTCTGTTTTTATTTCTCTAAATTCTATTACATCACCATCTTGTAGTGAATATTTTTCTTTAACCTTTTTACCATTAACCTTAATATCACCTTTTCTAAAAGATTTATATATTGCACTTAATGGAACATCCTTTAAAAGCTTTCTAGCAAATTTATCACATCTCTGTCCTGCTTCATTCGGTCCTATATTTATTTTCATATTTTTTCCTCCTGTAATATCTATTTTAAATTTATTACTTATTTAAAAAATCAATAGCCATAGCTACTTGTAACTTTACACCTATAGATAAACACTCTTCATCTATATCAAATAAACTACTATGAGCAGGATTAACTATATTTTTTTCTTCATTTCTACATCCTAACCAGTAAAATATTGAAGGAACCTTTCGTGAAAAATATGAAAAACTTTCAACTCCCATAGTTGGATTATCTATAATTTTAACATTTTTCTCACCTAAAATTCTTTTTGAAGATTTTTCAAATTCATAGTAAATATCATCATCATTTATAACACATGGATAACCATCATTTACTTCAATCTCACATTCTCCACCTTTTATATTTACTATACCCTCTATAACATTTTTAAATCTTCTAGTTATATATTCTCTTTCATCAGGATTTACAGTTCTTATCATTCCTTCTAAAACAACTTCATCTGCTATTGCATTTTGTGCCATTCCACCATTAATTTTTCCAACTGTAATTACAGCTGGTGAAGTTGGCGAAATTTCTCTACTAACTAAAGTTTGAAGCATAAGTATTGCTTCACTAGCTATAACAATCGCATCTATACCTCTATGCGGACTTGCTCCATGTGATCCCTTACCTCTAATTATAACTTTAAATGGATTAGATGATGCATAAACCACACCTCTTTTTATGCCTATTTTTCCACATGGAATCTCTTCATTTACATGAAGTCCTATCATAGTGTCAACCTTAGGATTATCTAGAACTCCATCATCTATCATTGCTTTTGATCCACCGCTTGTTTCTTCTGCTGGTTCAAAAATAATTTTAACTGTTCCACTAAATTCTTCTTTTAAATCATTTAAAACTTTTGCTGCTCCTAATGCTATAGTCATATGAGCATCATGTCCACAAGCATGCATTTTTCCTATACTTTGAGACTTATATGTACAATTTTTTTTATCTGTAATGGATAATGCATCCATATCAGTTCTTATTCCAATAGTCTTACCTTCATTTTTGCCCTTAATTTCAGCAACTAAACCACTTCTGCCAATTTCTTTATACGAAATATTTTCCTTATCTAGAAAAACTTTTATCTTACTAATTGTTTTAGGAAGCTCAAAATCAAGCTCTGGACTTTTATGGAATTCTCTTCTTAATTCTATTAATTCCGGTTGTAAATTATTTATATTGTTTATAAAGTCCATATTATATCTTTTCCCTTCTATATTAAACTTATCTATCTAATAAATTCTATAGATACTATTTTCTTTATATATACTAAAACACTAAAAAAAATAATAGACAATAAGCCTATTACATTTTTAAATATTTTTAAACTTAATATTGATTATATAACATTATTTATAATACTTCAAGAAATAGCAAAAAAACAGGATTTTCATCCTGCTTTTTAATCTCCATATTCACTTGAATATCTATATAATAAATTTTCTTTTAATTTCCAAAGTTTAGTTGATAAATCAACATAATAATGATGTGGATTTTGAAGTCTTAAAACTTCTGGCCAAAGTTTCTTTTGCTCTTGTTTTGCATATTCTCTAATTTCCATAACTGAAGGACTATTATACACTTTTTCACCTTTTTCAAAAACTTTAACCATTAATTCTTTAACATAATAATTTTTTATTTTCTTTCTTTTCCAAGTAAAAGTAGGATCGAATATTTCTAGTGTTTCATTTTCATCAATGATTTCATCATTTGTACATATTAAATCTGCAATAGCTTTATCTGTATGTTTATCAAATATTCTATATATCTTTTTAAAACTTGGATTTGTTATCTTTTCTATGTTTTCACTTATCTTTATCTTTGGTATTATTTCTCCATTTTTTTCTACAGCTACTAACTTATATACTCCACCAAATACAGGCTCACTTTTTGCTGTTATAAGTCTTTCACCAACACCAAAACTATCAATAGGTGCACCACTTTCTAATACAGATGTTATTATAGATTCATCTAGTGAATTAGATATAGTAATTTTCACATCTTCATAACCTGCATCATCTAGCATTTTTCTAACTTCTTTAGTAAGGTATGTTATGTCACCACTATCAATTCTAACTGCTTTTGGTCTTCTTCCCATAGGTTTTAAAACATTCTCAAATACTCTTATAGCATTAGGTACTCCTGATTTTAATACGTTATATGTATCTATTAAAAGCACTGTATTATCTGGATAAGTTTCTGCCCATGCTTTAAATGCTTCATATTCAGAATCAAATAATTGAACCCAAGAATGTGCCATAGTTCCAATTGCGGGTACATTAAACATTTCTTCTGCTATAGTACATGCAGTTGATGAACACCCTCCTATAATTGCAGCTCTTGCTCCATATATAGCTCCATCATACCCTTGTGCCCTTCTAGATCCAAATTCCATAACTGGTCTTCCTTTAGCAGCTTCGCATATTCTAGCAGCTTTTGTAGCTATTAATGTTTGATGATTTATAGTAAGTAACATCATTGTTTCGATGAACTGTGCTTGCATTATCGGTCCTTTTACAGTAACTAATGGTTCCCCTGGGAAAACTGGTGTACCTTCTGGAATTGCCCAAACATCGCAGCAAAACTTAAAATCTTCTAAATATTTAAGAAATTTATCATCAAACATATTTTTAGCTCTTAAGTAATCTATGTCATCTTTTGTAAACTTTAGACTACTTAAAAATTCAATAGCCTGCTCTACTCCAGACATTATACAATATCCTCCACCATCTGGAATTTTTCTGAAAAACATATCAAAATAAGCGATAGTATCTTGCACATTATTATTTAAATATCCATTTATCATAGTTAATTCATAAAAATCTACTAACATTGTTAAGTTTCTATGATTTTTAACATTAAAACTTTCTAAAGTACTCATTTTTTATCCCCTTACTGTTTTATAAATTCTGTGTTATATTATAACATATTAGATACTCATAATCTATATGTTATATAATATATACATTACTTCATAAATATAATCAAGGAGGAATTATGTATACAGAATATAAAAATCTTGACAATGAAAAAATAAACGCAATTTTACATGATTCTGGAAATATTTTAGTTAGTGCCGGTCCTGGTAGTGGTAAAACTACTGTTATAGTTCATAAAGTATATCACTTAATTAAATATAAAAAAGTCAATCCTCAAAATATAGTAGTAATAACATTCACTAAAGCCGCTGCTGATAATATGCGTGAAAAATTTAAATATATATATAAAGATAGTCGCATTCCATTTTTCGGAACTTTTCATGGTCTCTTTTATAAAATTCTAATTAATTATTATGGTGAAATTAAACTTATAAATTCTACAGAGACTTTTAAATTAGTAAGAAGTTTTTTATCTTCTTACATGGATGAGGTAAGTGATGAAAAAGTAAAAGAATACATAAACAATATATCTTTATATAAAACAAGTGGACTTAATATTTCCGATTTTGAAACCAAGCTAGATAAAGATTTATTTAAAAATACATTTGAAATATATGAAAGCTATAAAAAAGAAAAAGGATTATATGATTTTGATGATTTACAAATAATGTGCCGTCAATTATTTATAAAAAATCCAAAACTTTTAAATGGTTATCGTGAGCTTTTTAAATATATTTTAGTAGATGAATTTCAAGATTGCGATGAAATTCAAATAGATATTTTAAAAATGCTTAATTATAATAATTCAGTGTTTGCAGTAGGTGATGAAGATCAATGTATCTACTCATTTAGGGGATCAAAACCTCATTATATGGTGGACTTTGAAAATACTTTTTCTAATTCTGAAATATTATATTTATCTCGAAATTATAGATGTTCAAAAAACATAGTAGAAATCTCCATGGATTTAATAAAAAACAATAAATTAAGAAGAGATAAAAATATAATCTCTCAAAAAAGTAATGATGGAGATATTCGTGTATTAAAACTAATGGATGATACATCTGAGAGTAAATATATAGCTAATCATATAGAAAAAGCTATAGCTTCAAATACATATACATATAATGATTTTGCAATTTTATATAGAACTAATATTGAAAGTCGTAGAGTAATTGATGTCTTTATAAAAAGATCTATTCCTTTTAAACTTTTAGACAAAGAATATAATTTTTTCAACCATTTTATTTGCAAAGATATAATTTCATATCTTAAACTTAGTTTAGATCTAAAATCTAAAGAAGACTTTATTCGTATAATAAATAAGCCTTTTAGATATATAAGTAAAAATGCTATAGAAAAAATTAAAAATTCTATAATTGAGATAGATTGTTTTGAATCACTAAAAGATATGGATAATATTAGAAGTTTCCAAATGAAAAGTTTAGATGATTTAAGAAATGATATAGCTTATTTAAATAAAATGTCATTAAATTCCGCTATAGCTTTTATTATACAATCACTAGGTTACTATGATTATCTTATCGAGTATTCACAAAAATTTAAAATAGATATTAAAGATTTTGAAGGTATTTTGGAAGAATTTAAATCTGTTGCATTTGAACATAAAACAATAATTTCATTTCTATCATATATAGATGAATATGATAATTATTTAAATAATAACAATAGTAATAAAGATGGTGTAATATTAAGTACCATTCATGGTGTTAAAGGTATGGAATTTAATACTGTATTTATAATTAACTTAGTTCAAGGTTATTTACCTCATGAAAATAATATAGATGAGAACTTAGAAGAAGAAAGAAGACTTATGTATGTTGGAATCACCAGATCTATTGAAAATTTATTTCTTTTAATTCCGTCTAAAGTTCAAAATAAATCTTATAAGCCATCTCAATTTATAAATGAATGCAATTACAAATTAAAACTTCCATTTAAAGTTAATGATGTTGTACGATATCAAGGAAAAGATGCTGCTACTATAACTTATATAGATGAAAATATTATAGAATTAAAATTTAAAAATGAAACAAAAAAATTTGACTTATCAGTTTTATTAAACTCTAATCTAATAGAAAAACTATAGGGATCTCCATTTAAACACCCTATAGTTTTTCTATATTTAAGCCTCATATTTTAAATCCTCTTTTTTAATGAAATCCACAACCAAATTATTTAAATTCATAGCATCATCTAATGCATTATGTAAATCTCCCTTAAATTCTATATTACAAAATTTCAATGCATTAACAAGTCCTATTGCACTTTTACTATGTACATTGCTACAGAATTCACATTGAAAATCTACATAATTTTTAATCATCTCATTAACTATTTTTACTTTATTTTTATTAATTAAATTATCACTTTCTAGCACCTTTATATCAGCCATTCCCCAGCTTACATAAATAGATTTAGAATCCCCTACCCATTCAGAAAATTTTTTCATAACACTATTAAAACTTTTTGCATTATCAATTTCATCTTGATTTATATTAGTAAGTTCCACTATTTTCTCTTGTAATATATAGCTAATTTTAGGCTTTATTAAAGAGTAAAATGTTTCAACCTTTCCAGTTATACGACTATATTTTACTGCTCCGATAGATATAGTTTCATTTATATTTCTATCATCTAAAGAGGCATAGTTCATTTCTAAATCAAAAGAAATTATATTATTACAATCATCATCTAAACCTTGTAAAGTTTTTGAAACAGTTCCATTGTTTTTCTTTTGATTTATTTTCTTAACCTTCTTATTTTGTGGTTTATTATATATTATTTTCCAATTACTATGACTAATAAATATCTCTTTTGATTTCTGGTATGAATAATACTTCTTATTACTAATATCTTTAAAGTTTTTTAAATCTTTTACTATATATTCATTTTTAACTATTATAGTTATATTATGATTTTTAGTAATATTATTAGTCATATGTAACTCTTCTAAAAATGAGATTATTAAGGCGAAAATTTTCTGCCTACTTTCTTTTATATTGATACACTTTATACTATAGTTACTTTTAAATATTACCTTACTATCTTTTTCTAAATATATATGTACTAAGTTCTCTTTTTTAAATTTATTATATTTTTCCTTATAATAACATATAAAATTCATTTTCTCATTCATTTTTATCACCATTGTTTTAATTCATTTATACTTAGTTGTTTTGCCCTTAGATTATAGCAATAATTTTTTATTATTACAAATTTAATTATATAAAATCTAAAAAGTTATATTAAGTATTATGGTTACATACTTAATATAACTTTTCATTTCGTAATCTCACAATATAATTAATCTATAGTAATATTGGTAACAACTTATCATTAATAATACTATTAATTTTAAATACTTTTCAAAGCATGTCCTAACTTTTATAGCATTGTAATTTTAAATATATTTTCATAATATTTGCTCTAATTATTTAATACAAGTCTTTTAACTATATATATTATAGATTTTCTATTCTTTTCTCAGATTTATTGTATATACTTTTAATATAATCATCACTATAAAGTATACTTATAGGTGATGTTTTATCTTCTTTATACGCTTCATAATCACAAAGATGTTTACATAATCTTTTGGTTCTCTTCACTTCTAGAAAAGGACACTTTTTCCCGTTTTCTTCCCAGTTATAAAATTCACACTCCTTAAAACATTCAACATCTTCATCGATAGTGCTTAGTAATGGACACTTAGTCATAATTAATCACCTCACCCCAAGTCATTTAACCTATCAATAAATATTATAATTCAAAATCACTATAATATAAAGTATTTTCTGAAAATTTAAATGTTTTTTATAATAATTTTACACATCTTTTAGTATGTATTCATATTTGCTCAATAAAATTCAAAAAAAATAGACCTTAAGGCCTATTTTTATATCATTAATTTATTAAAATCCTAATTCTTCTCCAATTATAACAACACTTATATCACTTTGCATTGGTTTTCTTTTTAAAACCGAATAAGCTCTGCATATTCTTGTCTCACTTTTACAATCAATACAATTGCCATTAATAGTACATGGATTTTTTAATGATAATCTCTTGTTATTTTTAGGTGATGCATTATTTCTAATCCTTCTAAATCCTTCTTCTATATCCTCAACTATTTTGTTTACACCTGCAACAACTATAACTTTTCTTGGTCCAAATGTCATAGCTGCAACTCTATTACCTGCTCCATCTACATTAACAAGTTCTCCCTTAAGTGTAATTGCATTGCTGCTACATAAAAATAAATCACTAACAAGTTCAGCTCTCATAACTTGTAATTTTTGTTCTTTATTTAAACCAAATTCTCCATGATCTAATATATTTCCACCAATTTCTCTTATTCGTTTCTTTAAGTCTAATGCTTTTATTGTTTGTGAGCCACCAAATCCAACATCATCTCCTGATTTAACGTGATACATTATAAAATTTTCTGCTTGCTCTTTTGTTTCAAAATATATTGCGTGAAAACCATTTTTCTCCAAAGCTTTAACTACTTTGTTTCCTAAAATTTCATTATGCCATTTACCAAACTCATCCATACCTAAGCCCCCTAACTATACATATAAACTTCAATAAACTATCACTATTATCTATTATATATTCATCATTATATCATAATATTACTTATATTTTAAATGAACTTAATCAGATATAACTTCTAAAAATTCTTTTAAAATCATTGCTGTATAACCCCATATAGTATAACCATTAAAAATATAAAAATATTCTTTTAAAACACCTTCTCTAAATTTATAATTTTCTCCACCATTTATCAATTCAAAAGGAAATCCAGTTTTATCTATAGGTCCTATCTTTAAATTATATAACTTTGGATTATAGTTTAATAGATATTTTAAAGGTACTCTTAATACTTTTTCAACTTCATTTTTATGAGGATTTATATGACTTGCATTAATCCTTCCAACAAAGGGATATAATATTAACCCATATGGTGTTACAAATTTCTTTAATTCCCCTATAATTTCAATTTCATTTTCTTTTAGATTTAATTCCTCAATTGTTTCTCTAATTGCTGTTTCTTTAGGACTTTCTTCTCTTTCTTTTTTCCCTCCTGGAAAACATATATCTCCTGGTTGACTTCTTAGACTTTTAGCCCTAACTTCAAATATTACATTTATATCTTCATTAGTCTCTTCTAATAAAATCATAACTGATGCTTCTTTATATTCACCTAAAATTCCTAATTTATTATTTTTTATTTTTTTTCTTATGTCATCTATCATAAACTTCTCCATCTTTTCTATTTAAAATATATTTAACTATATAATAATATATTATTTCAAAATAAAATATATTATTTCTTCAATTTAAATGTTTATTAATATTTTTTAAACTTTTAAACTATATTTTAATTAAAATTATAAGATTAAATGAAAAACATTCTAAATAATCTATGTTAAATCAAAATTTTGGAAAATATTTTATCCATATTAGAATTTAAAAATAAAATATTAGGAACTCTTATTCATGTACTATTATAGCTTTATAAAGAATAATTTAACCAAATTCTATTTAATACTATAAATCTTTCAGCTTGTTCATTTTTTATTAAAATGCTATACTTATGTATGATTTTAATATACTTATAAGTAAAGGAGAGAAAAAAGTGAATAAACTAAAAAAAATTATTGCATCTGCTCTTATTTTTACTTCTATATTTTCTAGTGCAGTGTTTGCAGCAGACAATAATACGAATGAACCTGATTTAATTGGAACATCCGCAATTGCTGTTGATTTAGATACTGATGAAATAATTTATGCTAAAAATATAGATAATAAGATGTTCCCTGCAAGTATTACAAAACTTATGACTGCACTTCTTTTAGCTGAAAACAAAGAACCAAATGACTTACTTACATATCCTAAAGAAGCATTACAAGAAGCTCCTTTCTCATATGGATTAAATGTTCATCCAGTTACCCCTGGAGATACATTTACTGCTTCAAATGCCATGAATATATTACTTTTATATTCTGGTAATGATGTTGCTTACATGATAGCTAAAGAAGTTGGTGGAAGTGTTGAGAATTTTGTTAAAATGATGAATGAAAAAGCAAAAGAGTTAAACATGGTTAATACTCATTTTGTTACACCTAATGGTTTAGATGATAATATTGATAATCATTTAACTAGTTCTTATGATTTGTCTCTACTATTAAAAGCAGTTATGGCTAATGAGTGGACATCCTCTACTATGACAAAAAAAGAAGCAGAAGTTAAATCTACAAATGGACCAGCCGCTAAAATAGAAAATAGAAATAAATTAGTAGGTGAAAATGGAAATATAGGTGGTAAAACTGGATATACTGAAAAATCCGGAAGATGCCTTGCTACAGTTTATGAAAGAGATGGTCGTAAAATAGCTGTTGTAGTTCTTAATTCTGAATATAATTTACCACAAGATACTAAAGTTTTTGAAGATGTAGAGAAATTAGCTGATTTTAGCTATGGTGCAAAAAAAGAACCATTGCTTAAAAAAGATACTACACTTGAAACTAAAACTTTAAAATATAATTTAATTCCATTTATAGGACCTGAAAGAGCTGTTAGAGTACCTGTTGAAATAAAAGATGATGCGTCTTTCTATAAAACATCTCTAAAAGCAGATGTTTCTTATGATATAAAAGATGTATCTGCATGGAAATTAAATAAAAATAAATCTATTGGTACTGTAACTGTTAAAGTTAAAGATAAAGAAACTAAATTTGAGTTATATCCTACTATTTCTAAAATGGAATTAGTTAAAAATAATATATTTATTTACCTTATAATTTTAGTTGTTATAGTTGCTTTAATTATATTAATTGTAAAATTAATAAAATCAAGTAAAAACAAGAAAAATAAACGTCGTCGTTTATACAGATAAAAAATAGACCTCCTTTTAAAAGAGAGGTCTATTTTTATGTAATTATTTTATTTCTACTTACTTTTAGCTGCTATTTCTATACAACTTTGATGGGCATCATCAACAGCAGCCATAATTTCTCCATCATTATGTCTCATACTATTTAAAAAATGAAGATCACATACTCCATCCATTTCATTTCCTTTAACTACATCTAAATTTTGTCCTGTTCCATATCCACCTGATAAATTCGGTGCTTCAGATAAAGCAGGATATGCATCATTTCCTGCATGTGGCATTGCTGCTAAAGATGCTGCAATTCTTCTACCACTAACAGATACTATAACTGGTCTTCTCTCCCATGAAAATCCGCCCCAAATTTCTTTTATAACTTTTGTATCATCCTTAGTAAGTGCTTCTACATCAGCATGGTTATCTCCAAAAGTTCTTTTAACTTTAAATGTTTTTCCTGTATATATGTCTTCAATTTCTGCTACCGCACCAATAGGATATACAAATTGAGCTTCTTTAAACCAATCTAATTTTTCTACTTTAGATGGCTTAACTATAGTTTTTTCACTTGTAATAGCTATACCTTTTACTTCTTTAGATAAATCACTATTCTCATCCATTTTCTCTTCTTTTATAATTTCTTCATTTTCTTTGTCTCTACGTTCATCTGAAAAATCACCACTTCTTGATGCTCTTAAGTTACTAGTATTTAATTCATTTTCATCTATTTTTTTATCACTTGTTGATTTTACATTATCACTTTTTACACTTTTAATTTCTGAGTTTTCACTTGATGCTAGCATTACTTCATTGTTAATATTCTCTTTATATGGGCTTGTTATTAATAATGACATCATTAAACAAAAAAAAGTTCCTACAAAAACTTTCATATTTCTTTTTCTCTGCATTCTTCTTCTTTTTGCAGTAAAAATATTCTTCCTCACACCAAAAACTCCTTTTTCTTTTAAAATTTACTATATTAGTTTTATATAAAAGTTTAAAAATTATACATAAAACTATATATTTTAAAAAAAATATTTTTTTATGCATCATTTTAAACACTATTGACATTATCATTCAAAATTATATTACATTTAGTATAAAAAAGTCAAATAATAAGGACTTATAATTTTAAAAATTATAAGTCCTTATTATAAATTTAATATTTTTAATCTTTTTTCTCAAAAATAACAAACACGCCTATTATTATAAAGATTATAGGAACAATCAATGATTTGTTTAGCCATCCAAACACAGTTCCAAGTAATATATTTCCAAACGATACAACAAATATAGTTAATAAAATTCCAATTGGTATTAAAAGCCCTCTTTCTCTGCTTCCAAAAATATATAGTTGAAATAAACCAATTGCTACTGCTAAGAAATAAAAAGGCCATGTATATCCTGAAAATCTCCAATTTGTAGCACTTTCAAATATAAATAATATACCTAAAGTTGTTAGAATACCTCCTGGCACTAATACTCCTGGTGACTTTTTCTTTAAAAAATATGATCCTTCTAGACACAATCCAATAGCAATTATAATTAATGGCCATATATTCACGATAGAAAAGATGTTAATATTAAATACTTGATTTAATATCCCAATAACACCAATTGCAATTAATACTAATCCTACTCCATAATTTCTATTATTCATCACATATTTTTTTCATGAATCTTAATATATAATTTTTAAGGTTCATTGAAATATTCCTCCTATTATTATTTTATATTTCCATTATATTACATATTTATTTGTTTATCCATTCTTCTTTTAAGATTTCCATTTCATATAGACTCCAATAATCGTCTTTATACTTTCTTGAGTTCTTTCTAAACTTTATTTTATTAAAGCCTATATTTTCATAACATTTAATTGCATTTATATTAAAATCAAATACCGCCAATCCAACTTTTTCAAAATTTAGTTCTTTAAATGCAAATTCTAAAACTTCTTGTAATACAATTTTTCCAAATCCACGATTTCTATATTTTTCTTCTCCAATTAGAAAACCACTTATCCATCCTTGATTATCTTTATTTTCTATTTCTCTTAGTTCAATTGTTCCTATAACTTCATTACTTTCTTCTAAAATTATTTTAAACAAAAACACATTATATTTTTCACTTTTAACCATATCATGAAAATATAATTCTAACTGACTCAATGTCAATGGAAATTTGTATTTTGGCCCAGCCCATTTTAGCAAATCCCCTTCTGACTTATTATTATTCCATTTAACTATTTTATATAAGTCTTCTCTTTTCATATTTTCAATTCTAACCATGACAATTTCTCCTTAACTTTTACTATAGTATATATAGTAATACTTAACGCTAGGTTAATGTCAATATTTTTTCGAATTTTATTTATATTGTAAATTTTCTCTAAATCCATTCATTTTTCTTTAAAGTTCTACTATAATATATATTAGATTAATTTTAAAATATATGAAAGAAGGAATTATTTTGGAAGGTCACCCGTCGCATGATTACTTATTAAAATTAAAGTCTTTTAGATTAAATTTATATTTTTCTGTGGTTATGTCTATTACCATATCTCTTATTTTAATTTTTATAGATTATTTTAATTTTTTAATTTTTACTCATGCCTCATTTTTTTATTTAAAAATTAATTTAATAATTAAACAAATAAGAAGAAATCTTACTTGTTCACATAGCCCTCCAATACTTTTTAAAGATTTATACTATATAATTTATTTGGGGGGAATTTAATTATAATGAATACTAGTAATCTTACTCTTATAATTATTCTAATTATTTTAATTTTGATGTCAGCATACTTTTCTGCTACAGAAACAGCTTTTTCATCATTTAATAAAGTACGACTGAAACATATAGCTAACAATGGTGACAAAAATGCTGCTCTAGCACTTTCATTATCTCAGAACTACGATAAACTTTTATCTACAATTTTAATTGGCAACAATATTGTAAACATTGCCTCTGCTTCTATAGCTACTACTATTTTTATAAAATATTTTGGTGATTCAGGTGTTACAATTTCAACAGTAGTAATGACTATATTTATATTAATTTTTGGTGAAATTTCGCCTAAAAGTCTTGCTAAAGAAAAGCCTGAAAATTTTGCTATTTTTTCAGCACCTATACTTCGTTTCTTTATCATTATCTTAACACCTATTAATTTTTTCTTTATATGCTGGAAAAAACTTCTTTCTAAGATATTTAAAATTAAAAGTAATAACGGGCTTACTGAAGAAGAGCTTTTAACAATGGTTGATGAAGTTAAAAATGAAGGTGGAATAGATGAACATGAAAGTGAACTTATACGAAGCGCAATAGAGTTTAATGATCTTAATGTAAGTGATGTTTTAACTCCTAGAGTAGATATTATCGCTATTAACCTAAATTATTCAAATGAAGAAATATCAAATCTGTTTTTTGATAGTGGGTATTCACGACTTCCTATTTTTAAAGATACTATTGATACTATAATAGGTGTACTTCACGAAAAAGATTTTTATAACTATATATTAACTAATAATAAAAAATTAGAAGATATTATAAAGCCAGTTGTATATGCAGTATCTAGTATGAAAATTTCAAAACTTTTAAGACTTCTACAAAAAAATAAATCTCATATGGCTATTATTTCAGATGAATATGGTGGTACATTAGGAATTGTAACTTTGGAAGATATTTTAGAAGAGCTTGTAGGTGAAATTTGGGATGAACATGATGAAGTAGTAGAAGAATTCACTAAAATATCAGAGGATGAATATAAAATTTCTTGCAATGCTAATTTAGATAAGATGTTTGAAATATTTAATATAGATTGTGATTTAGATATTAGTACTGTCAGCGGATGGGTAATATCAGAACTTGATAAAATCCCAAATGAAGGTGATAATTTTAAATATAAAAATTTAGATGTAACTGTTACTAAAACTAATTCCAATAGAGTTATTGAAATTAATGCTAAATTAATAAACACATAAATAACTTTACTTCAATAAAATTAAAGGGTAATTTGAAATATATTATTAATTTCAAATTACCCTTTTAGTTATTATATTTATTCAAATCCTATTTAGTAATTATTTATTGTCTCTTATTAAAATTTCAATGTTGCATTTGCATCTACCACCACGACATCCGCCAGTACCTGCTCCTGTTTTTTCTTTTACATCTTCATAAGTAGAAGATCCATCTTTTATTGCCTCTATTATTTCTTCTTCTGTAACACCTTTACATAAACAAACCTTTGACATAATACTTTTCTCCTTTTATATAACACTTTATAATATTATTCTTCTATTGATATTGCTTCTACAGGACATCCTTCACATGCTTCTCTAACAGCTTCTTCAATACCTTCTATTACGTTACCTGCTACGGCAACTCCACTATCAAGCGAAAATACTTCTGGGCATGTTCCTTCACATAATCCACAAGAAATACATACATTTTCATCTACACGTGCTTTCATTTTTTTATTCCTCCTATTGTATAGCTAAAACATATACTATTTTGCTATTCTGAATAAGTTTTATCAACTTATTCATTTCTTTATAACTATTATTACTTAATAATAGTTATTTGTCAATATTTTTATAGCCTTAAAATAAAAATAGTTTTAGAAAGATATTTTTTCTAAAACTATTTTTTGATTACTATAACGGCTTATACATTGGTATAGGATCGTTTTTATGTTTATTATATTTATTTTTTAATTTAATTTTTTCGTCTAATTCATTATTTCCTGTAGTTCCCTTTTCAATATAAGTGTTTACATCATTATAAGTAAACCCTAAATTTTCTTCATCAGATTTTCCACATAAGCCGTCACTTGGAGTCTTATGTACTAAGTATTTTGGAAGTCCTAAATAATCACCTATAGCTTTTACTTCTTCTGTTGTTAGGTTTCCTATTGGATTGAAATCTGAAGCTCCATCTCCCCATTTAGTAGTGTATCCAACAAATTTTTCTGACTTATTTCCTGTTCCACAAACCATATATCCCATATCTGCTGCAATGGCATATAAAGTAGTCATTCTTAATCTTGGTCCAATATTTGTTTTTGCCGCAGAAGCTATATTTTCTATATTAATTGCTTCTAATATTCCATTGTAGGCTTTTTCTATGTTTACTACCTTATAGTTTATACCTAAAAGTTCTACAACTTTTAAACTATCGTTTATATCTTTTTGTTCTCCATTTGGCATTAATACACCAAAAACTCTTTCTTTACCTAATGCCTCAACCAATAACTTTGATACAACAGTACTATCTTTACCACCACTTATACCTATAACAGCACCTTTCACACTAGAATGCTCTTTAAAATATTCTCTAATCCAATTTAAAAGATTTTGTGTTTCTTTCTCAGCATTAAAATTTTCTTTCAATTTTATCACTCCAAATTCATATTTTTTATATTATAAGTTTTATTTTCTATTAATAACTTTTACTTGTAACGATTCAGCTACATCTAGTGCTTTTTCATGTAATTCATCATCAAAGCTTGCACAAAGTTTTGCATCTATAATTATATCAGCATCAGTATATTGCGCTTGAAACATTATTACATTACTTATAACACACATATTGGTAACAACCCCTACTATTTCAATTGTCTCTACCTCACCTATTTCTCTATATATTTTCAACATTCCTTCTGGTGATATTCCAAAGGATTCTTTATTATAATTTATTACATTTTTATTATTTATAAACCGTTTTAAATCTCCATATAATTCATGACCAAAAGTATTTATTTCACAATGTTTTATAGGTAAATTTTTACCTTCTCTTGTATTTAAGTAATTTTCAAAGTGCGTATCATATGTAAATATAACTTTATACTCATTATCTAAATATTCTTTAATTTTATCACAAATAGGTTTTTCTAAGTCTTTAGCTGTTTTGAATCCTAAAGCACCATCTACAAAATCATTTTGATAATCAACAACCACTAATAGTTTTTGCATATATCATTCACCTCTATACTCATATTGTTCATTATTATATTTTTATTTACAAAAATAAATTTAACTTTATTTTTTAAGTTCAAAATTCCATATGTATAGTATATCATATTTTTTTAAATTAAACTTTTCTACCTTGTAAAATAAAATATGAAAATGTCACTTTAAAAATTAATTTAAAGTGACATTTTAAGTTTAATTTATATAGCTTCTGGTTTTTCAAATTGAGAGTTATATAGATTTGCATAAAATCCATTAGCTGCTAATAATTCATCATGTGTTCCTTGTTCAATTATATCTCCGTTATTCATAACTAAAATCAAATCTGCATTACGTATTGTTGATAATCTATGAGCTATTACAAAGCTTGTTCTTCCTTCCATAAGGTTATCCATAGCTTTTTGAATTAAAACCTCTGTTCTAGTATCAACAGAACTTGTTGCTTCATCAAGTATTAATATCTTAGGATCAGCAAGTATTGCACGAGCAATTGTTAGTAATTGCTTTTGTCCTTGTGATACGTTACTTGCTTCTTCATTTAGTTCCATATTATATCCATCAGGTAATGTTTTAATGAAGTGATCCACATGTGCTGCTTTTGCAGCTTCTTCAACTTCGCTATCTGTAGCACTTAATCTACCATATCTTATATTTTCCTTAATGCTACCACTAAATAACCAAGTATCTTGAAGCACCATACCAAACATATCTCTTAATTCAGTACGATTAAAGTCTTTTATGTTGTGTCCATCTATTAAAATTGAACCACTATTTACATCATAAAATCTCATAAGAAGTTTTATTATAGTTGTCTTTCCTGCACCAGTTGGACCAACAATTGCTATCTTTTGACCTTCATGAACTTTTGCATTAAAATCATTTATAATTGTTTTATCATCATTATAACCAAAATTAACATGATCAAATTCAACTCTACCTGCTAAGTTTTTAATTGATACAGGATTTGAAGCAAATTGATCTTCTTCTTCTTCCTCCAAAAATTCAAAAACTCTTTCAGCAGCAGCTGCAGTAGATTGCATTAAATTTGCTACTTGTGCAACTTGAGATATAGGTTGTGTAAAGCTTCTAACATATTGAATAAAAGATTGAATTTCACCAACCTCAATTGTTTTTCTAATTGCCAAATATCCCCCCATAATAGAAACTATAACATACCCTATATTTCCTATAAATGTCATTATAGGCATCATCATTCCTGAAAGAAATTGAGATTTCCATGCTGATTTATATAATGTATCATTTAGCTCATCAAATTCCTTAATTGCACGTTCTTCTCCATTAAATACTTTTACAATATTATGACCACCATATACTTCTTCAACTTGACCATTTACATGACCTAAGTATTCTTGCTGTGATTTAAAGTGTTTTTGAGATTTTTTTACAATTAAAGATATAAAAAGCATTGACAATGGTAAAATTACGAGTGTTACTAGTGTCATTGATACACTTATAGATAGCATCATTATAAGTACACCAATTATAGTTGTAATTGCTGTTATGACTTGTGTCATACTTTGATTTAAACTTTGACTTAAAGTGTCTATATCATTTGTAACTCTTGATAACACTTCACCATGAGTTTTTCCATCAAAGTATTTCATTGGCATTCTATTTATCTTCTCAGATATTTCTTTTCTTAAATTATATGATACTTTTTGTGAAACTCCACTCATTACATAACCTTGAATAAATGCAAATACCATACTTATTAAATAAAGACTAATTAATATAAGCAGTATGTTGCCTATTTTAGTAAAATTTATACCTGCTCCCGTACCTGAAATTTTATTTATAAGACCATTAAATATTTCAGTTGTTGCTTTACCTAATATTTTAGGTCCAACTATAGAAAACGTAGCACTACCTATTGCAAAAATTATAACTACTAATATAGCTATTTTAAATGTAGATAAATATGAAGCTAATTTTTTCATAGTCCCCTTGAAATCCTTAGCTTTTTGGCCACCGCCCATGCCTCCCATAGGACCATGACCACCCATACCTCTTCTCATTCCACTATTCTTTTCTTTACTCATTTTCTAGCTCCTCCTTAGAAAGTTGTGATGAAGCTATTTGCTTATAAACTTCGCATTTATTTATAAGTTCTTTATGTGTTCCAACTCCTACAATTTTTCCTTCATCAAGAACTATAATTTGATCTGCATTCAATATAGTACTTATTCTTTGTGCAACTATTAAAACGGTACTATTTTTTGTTTCAGATTTTAATGCCTTACGAAGAGTAGCATCTGTTTTAAAATCAAGAGCTGAAAAACTATCGTCAAATATATATATTTCAGGATTTCTAACTATTGCTCTTGCAATAGATAATCTTTGTTTTTGTCCACCTGATACATTAGTTCCACCTTGAGATATAGGTGTTTCAAATCCTTCCAGTTTTGATTTTATAAATTCAGTAGCTTGAGCGATTTCAGCTGCTTTTAATATTTCTTCTTCAGTTGCATCTTCTTTTCCATATTTTAAGTTAGAATTTATATCACCAGAAAACAACACACCCTTTTGTGGTACATACCCTATCTTTTCCCTTAAATCATGTTGAGAAATATTTTTTATATTAATTCCATCAACTAAAATTTCACCTTGACTTACATCAAAGAATCTAGGTATTAAATTAATAAGTGTAGACTTTCCACTACCAGTACTACCTATAAATGCTGTAGTTTCTCCCGGTTTTGATATAAATGAAATATCGCTTAAAATATTTTCTTCAGCATCTGGATATTTAAATGATACATTTTTAAATTCCAAAACACCTTTCATATTTTCTTTAGGCTCCTCATTTACTTTAGGATCATTTATTGTAAGTTCTGTTGTTAGTACTTCATCTATACGTGATGCTGATACTGCTGCTCTTGGAAGCATAATTGATATCATTGATATCATTAAGAATGACATTATAATTTGCATAGTATATTGAATAAATGCCATCATATCTCCAACTTGCATTGCACCTGAATCAATGCTATTAGCACCTTTCCAAACTATAAGTACAGTTATTGCATTCATTATAAACATCATTGCTGGCATCATACAAGACATTACTCTATTAACAAAAAGATTTGTTTTAGTTAAGTCTTTATTTGCTTTATCAAATCTTTTTTCTTCATGCTTTTGAGTACTAAATGCTCTTATAACAGTTATACCTGTTAATATTTCACGAGTTACTAAATTAACTTTATCTATAAGTTTTTGAACCATTTTAAACTTAGGCATTACTATACCAAAAAGAATAGTTACTAATGATAAAATTGATAATACTGCTACCCCTATAATCCATGCCATTGATGTATTGGTATTAAGTACTTTTATAAAACCACCAATTCCTAATATTGGAGCATAAAATACTATCCTTAAAAGCATTACCATAAGCATTTGTATTTGTTGTATGTCATTTGTACTACGTGTTATTAGTGACGCTGTTGAAAATTTTTCAAGTTCTGCATTAGAAAATGATAATACTTTTCTAAATACTTTTCCTCTAAGATCTCTACCAAGTGAAGCTGCAATTCTAGCTGCAAGCAATCCTACTAGCACTGTTGCAATCATACTTATAAGTGCTATTAAAAGCATTTTTCCACCAGAAGATAATATATATCTAGTTTGTGTCTTCTCCATATCAATACCAATTTTAGTATATTCATCTTTTATATAAGATGTAGCACTTTGACTTATTATACTATCTGGCATATCTTTAAATTTATTATTTATTTCATTTACTATATTATCTAATTGTTCCTTGGGCATCATTGTTAATAATTCAAATATACTTAAATTATCACTATTGGGTATCTGACTATTGTTTAGAATTTGATTTTTCATACCTAATGTTGCTTTATCATCTTTCTCCATTCCAGCAACAATTAAAATTGGTTTTCCAACTATATTTTCTAATTCTTCATTTTCTTCTTTAGTTATATTTTTTAACTTATAAAGAGGATCTTGTTTTAAATTATTATAACTAGCAAATTCCTCCTTTGCTTCTTTTTCATCTAATACTTCATAATTTTTTAGAAGCATATCTTTATCATTATCATTCATAAATAATGTTATTTTATCTAAGGTACTTTTTCTTATAATAGTTGGTACTGCACTTTCTACTCCACCTTGTTGTATACCTACATTTACTATTTTAGAAGTGTAGTCAGGTAAAGAAAGATCGCAAATAGCTTGAACTATCAATAAGCCTATTATTACTATTATTGGTGCAACTGATTTCTTTAAATACTTGATTAGCTTAAACATATTTCCTATCCTTTCTTAGCTTATTTAATTTTAAATTTAATTAATAATATTAGTATTTACATATTTCATATTATTAATTAAATTTTATTTTTTTCACAACATCCAAATTTATCATCTTTACAAACATCTAATAAATTATCTCTTATTTGTAATAAGAATCTACGCATTAAAATTATTTCTTCATTAGTAAAATTTGCAAAACACTCTTTTTCTATTTCTTCATGTATTTTTATAAGTGTATTACAAACCTCTAATCCTTTTTCCGTTATAAATATTCTACTAATTCTTTGATCTTTTTCATCTTGTCTTCGTTCTACTAATTCTGATTTTTCCATTCTTTTTATCATTACATTTGTTGTAGCAGGTTTAACTCTTAACTTATCAGATAATTCTTTTTGACTTTGTCCATTTTGTTTATTCAATAAAAACAACAATGGAGGTTGACCTGGATAAACTCCGGTTTTTTCTAGAAGTGAATAACTTCTTAAAAAATGTAATCTCATCACTTCTGCAAATATATTACGTACTGATTCATCTGAACACAAATCCATTTTTACCATCCTTTCATTTATAAAAATAAAGTTAACATTGTTTTATTTTTCAAATTACATTAGCTACCTAATCATTATACTATTTTGTTTTGTTAGATGTGTCAACGTTTTTCTTTTTCTTTTTTTTTACAATTATGTATATTTGCATTAGGTGGCTAATGATTGTAAATGTAATCATTATTTATTTTCCTTATTTTTTTAAATATATATACTGGAAAAATGTATTAAAAAATTTTTTTATTCATTTTATAAATTTTATATTTATTTGTTAATTTTATTTTTTATAAGAGTAATGTTATAGGGTTCAAATTCAAAATAACAAATTTATCAATTGAAAGCTTTTTTCTTTCATCAAAAAACAAAAATTATTTAAATTAGAGTTTCTTTGAAATTTTTATGAATAACGTTTTAAATAATTTCTGTTTCCTTTACTACTACTATTCTCATTTAATATTTGAATAATTTCATTTTTCAGCTTGGAACCCTATATATAGAGAAACAAGTTTAAACTTTAAGTTATTCATGTTTCAGTTGAGAGTTTTAATTTTGAGTTTTAATCTATATTTTTAAAATTGACAATGGACAATTGACAGTGGACAGTGAAGGTGAAAATTGGATTTCCAATTTTAAAGAATGATTTTTTATTAAATTTGCAGAGCAAATTATTTCAAAACAATATAAAAACGCAGTCTTTAGATATTTCTATTTTAAAATATTAGGAATGAAATGAGTAATATTAACCATAACTGTCGGATTGGCCCCACAAAAGTAGACTCTAAATGCTAATTACTAGCTTATTCTTAAAATTACTATTTTTTAGATTATAGAACTCATTTGGGGTTCTATAATCAACTGAAGAATGTATTCTTTT
>NZ_JBWKMH010000009.1:0-37881 GCF_056431285.1 Clostridium amazonense
TGCTGACTATAATAGTCAATTTTACATCTTTCGATGTGATCTTCTAATTTGATTAGAATCTCAATGAATTAACTGGTTTTACCTATATATTATCTGTTTAATTTTCAAAGACCAATGTGTCATCATTA
The DNA here is from genome assembly GCF_056431285.1 of Clostridium amazonense. Lineage (NCBI taxonomy): Bacteria > Bacillati > Bacillota > Clostridia > Eubacteriales > Clostridiaceae > Clostridium > Clostridium amazonense. The sequence goes on from NZ_JBWKMH010000009.1 coordinate 129, forward strand.
CCTGACGACTTTTTCTATTTTACTAGATTTAAACTTTTTTGTCAACACTTTTTTTTAATGTTTTTAAGTTTATATCTACATCGCTTGGCTTCAATTACTTGTTTGCCTTAGCGACAAGATTTATTATATATAATTTAATATTCATTTTTATTGTTAATATTACTTATTATTTGAATTTATTTTTATAATACTTAATTATTCTATTTATTTCTTTGTTTTTCTACAATTGATACACGTGGATATGTTTTTATATTTTTATATTTACATAAGTTAAATACCTTATATTAAAGTCTAAGTATTATACTAAAATACCATTTATAAATTTTAAATTTAACTATTATCTTTTATGTTGTCGATCTATTAAATTCACATAAGATATTAAATTAAAAAAAGTAAGAGGAGTATAATAGTACTTCTCTTACTTTTTCTATTTATTTATTCTTCATTTTCGTTATCATCAATATTTTCATTTTCTATTTCAGTTTCTATTTCCATTTGAACTTCTGTTGGCTCTGTATAGTTAATTTTAGCTATAGCAACTATATTAATGTCTTCTCCAGTTTTCATAAGTGTTACTCCCATAGTATTTCTACTAGTTGTAGATATATCACTTACATTTAACCTTATTATTATTCCGTCGCTATTTATTAACATAAGTTCATCTTCTTCTCTAACAACTCTAGCACCAACAACATTACCTGTCTTTTCAGTTATTTTATAAGTTATTATGCCTTTTCCACCTCTATGTTGAAGTGTATATTGTGACATATCAGTTCTCTTACCAAATCCCTTTTCACTTATTACAAGTAATTCTTCATCTTCTTTTACAACAACCATAGATACTGCAATATCATTTTCTCTTAATCTTATAGCTCTTACACCAGTAGAAACTCTACCCATTTGTCTAACATCTTTTTCGCTAAATCTTATTGAGTATCCTCCTCGTGTTACAAATATCATTTCACTATCACCAGTTGTTATACTTACACCAATTAACTCATCATCTTCTCTTAAGTTTATAGCGTTTAAACCATTTCTTCTTATTGCTGCATATTGACTTAAAGAAGTTTTCTTAACAATACCTTGTTTAGTACCCATAATTAAGAAATTATCTTCCTCAAAAGTTTTTATAGTCATTATCGCTTGTATAGTCTCACCATTTTCAATAGGAAGTAAGTTTACTACATTAGTTCCCTTAGCTGTTCTACCTGCCTCTGGAACTTCATAAGCTTTTAATTTGTATACTCTTCCTCTATTAGTGAAGAATAATATATTGTTAAGTATTGGCGTTGTTAATATATTTTCAACAAAGTCATCCTCTTTTGTTATAGCTCCTTGGATACCTCTACCCCCTCTTCTTTGAGCGTTATAAGTATCCACTGGTAATCTCTTAATATATCCAGCATGAGTTAATGTAATTACTACATCTTCATCGTCAATTAAATCTTCCTCATCAAATATATCTGGATTTTTTTCTATGGCAGTTTTTCTTTCATCACCATATTTTGTTTTTATTTCAATAAGTTCATCTTTTATTATATTTAAAAGGATTTCTTCACTTTCAAGTATTGATCTTAAATAAGTGATTGTTTCCATTATTTCATTGTACTCTTCTTCAATTTTTTCTCTTTCTAAACCAGTAAGTCTTTGAAGCTTCATATCAAGAATTGCTTGTGATTGCTTTTCTGACAATCCAAAAGTTTTCATTAAGCCTTCTTTTGCTTCAGCTGCAGTTTTAGATCCTCTTATAAGTGCTATAACTTGATCTATATGATCAAGTGCTATTCTTAGTCCCTCTAAAATATGAGCTCTAGCAAGTGCCTTATCAAGATCAAATTGAGTTCTTCTTGTTACTACCTCTTTTTGATGTTCTAAGTAATGAACTAATATTTGTTTTAAGTTTAATACCTTTGGTTGACCATCAACTAATACAAGCATTATTATTCCAAAAGTATCTTGCATTTTAGTGTGCTTGTATAATCTGTTAAGAACAATGTTAGGATTTGCATCCCTTTTTAGTTCTATAACAATTCTCATACCGTCTCTATCTGACTCATCTCTAAGATCTGATATTCCATCTAATTTTTTATCTTTTACTAGATTAGCAATATTCTCTATTAAGTTAGCCTTATTAACCATATACGGTATTTCTGTAACTATTATTTTGTGTCTTCCATTTTCCTCTTCTATCTCTGCTTTAGATCTAACTAATACTTTTCCTCTACCAGTTTCATAAGCACTTCTTATTCCACCTTTACCTAGTATTATTCCACCTGTTGGAAAATCAGGACCCTTTACTTTAGTCATTAGCTCACTTATTGTAGTATCCTGATTATCTATAAGCATTATAACTCCATCAATAACCTCATTTAGGTTGTGAGGAGGTATATTAGTTGCCATACCTACTGCTATTCCTGATGAACCATTTACTAATAGATTCGGAAATCTAGAAGGCAATACTGTTGGTTCTTTTTCTTCACCATCAAAGTTAGGAATAAAATCTACTGTATTTTTATTTATATCCCTAAGCATTTGAGTAGTAATTTTATTCATTTTTGCTTCTGTATATCTCATTGCGGCTGCTCCATCACCATCAACGGATCCAAAGTTACCATGACCATCAACAAGAGTATATCTGATTGAAAAGTCTTGTGCTAATCTTACAAGCGCATCATAAACTGCTGTATCTCCATGTGGGTGATACTTACCAAGAACGTCCCCTACTATTCTCGCACACTTTCTATATCCCTTTTCAGGATATAGTCCAAGTTCATGCATTGAGTATAATATTCTTCTATGAACAGGTTTTAATCCATCTCTTACGTCTGGTAATGCTCTACCTGCTATAACGCTCATGGCATAATCTATATAACATTTTTTCATTTCATTTTTTATGTCTACAGGCAATATTTTTTCTTCACTATTCATATGTTACACCTCACTACATTTACATATTTCACTATATGTCTAGATTGCTAACCAATTTTGCATTTTCTTCTATAAATTCTCTACGAGGTTCAACTTTATCTCCCATAAGAATAGTAAAAATCTCATCTGCAGCCATTGCATCTTCTACATTTACTTTTAGAAGCGTTCTATTCTCTGGGTTCATAGTAGTATCCCAAAGTTGTTCTGCATTCATCTCACCTAGACCTTTATATCTTTGAATATCTACACTGCTATCTTTTCCACCCATTTGTTGTAACATGTTTTCAAGTTCAGCATCGCTGTAAGTGTAGCATTCATTTTTACCTTTTTTTATTCTATAAAGAGGTGGTTGAGCTATATAAACATGTCCTTTATCAACCAATTCTCTCATGTATCTATAAAAGAAAGTAAGTAATAGAGTTCTTATATGAGCTCCATCTACATCGGCATCTGTCATGATTATTATTTTATTATACCTAATCTTCTCAACATCAAAATCTTTTCCTATTCCACCACCAAATGCTGTTATCATAGATTTAATAGTGTCTGAATTTAACATTTTATCTAATCTTTGCTTTTCAACATTCATTATTTTACCTCTTAGTGGTAAAATGGCTTGGAATCTTCTGTTTCTGCCTTGTTTAGCAGAACCACCCGCAGAATCTCCCTCTACGATGTATATTTCACATTCATCTGGATTTTTTGATGAACAATCTGCTAATTTACCAGGTAAAGAAGTACTTTCAAGAACTGATTTTCTTCTTGTTAACTCTCTTGCTTTTTTAGCAGCTTCTCTTGCTCTTGCAGCATTTAATCCTTTATCAATTATACTTTTTCCTACTTGAGGATTTTCTTCTAAAAATGTTGTAATAGCATCATTTGCTATTGATTCAACTATTCCTCTAACAGGTGCGTTTCCTAGTTTTGTTTTTGTTTGTCCTTCAAATTGTGGGTCTGTAACTTTTACTGATACAACTGCTGTTAATCCTTCTCTTACATCCTCACCACTTAAATTTTTATCATTTTCTTTTAGGTGACCAAACTTTTTAGCATAGTCATTGATAACTCTAGTTAGTGCTGCTTTAAATCCAACTAGATGTGTACCACCCTCAACAGTATCTATATTATTAGCGAATGAAAATAAATTTTCGTTGTAAGTATCATTATATTGAAGTGCTATCTCAACAACACAATCATCTTTTACACCCTCAACATATATAGGTTCATTATGAATTTTACCTTTATTTCTATTTAAGTATTCTACAAAGGATTTTATTCCTCCTTCATAATGGAACTGATCAACTTTTCCAGTTCTTTCATCGCTTAGTATTATCTTTACCCCTTTATTTAAAAAGGCAAGTTCCCTTAACCTTTGGCTAAGAACTTCATAACTAAATTCAACTTCATCAAATATTTCATCATCTGGAACAAAGTGCATTTTAGTTCCATGTTCTTCTGTATCACCAATCATTTTGAACTCTTCTTTTACTTTTCCTCTTGAGAATGTTTCAGTCCAAATATGTCCATCTCTTTTTACAATTACTGTACATTCTTTAGAAAGAGCATTTACTACAGATGCACCAACTCCATGCAATCCACCTGCAACTTTGTATCCTCCCCCTCCAAATTTACCTCCAGCATGTAAAACAGTCATTATAACTTCAACTGTTGGTATTTGAAGTTTAGGATGTATACCTACTGGCATACCTCTTCCATCATCTTCTACTGTTATGGAATTATCTTCATGTATAGTAACTTCAATGTTTTGACAGTATCCACCTATTGCTTCGTCTATACTGTTATCAACTATTTCATAAACTAAGTGATGAAGACCCCTTGCACTTGTACTACCTATATACATTCCTGGTCTTTTTCTTACGGCTTCTAGACCTTCTAATACCTGTATCTGACTCTCATCATAAACTTTATTTGTATCCATGCATATCCTCCTAACTTACTAATACTCACAATATACAATGTCTGTTCTTTTACATAATGTCGATGAAGATATTGGAGATAAGTATATTTTACTCTTTTTATCTACTTCTGCTATAACAAAGGATTTAGGTTTGTCTTTCGTTATTCTTTCAACAAATCCATCTTCTTCTGCCATTCTCAAAAATTGAATTGTGTCAGAGCTATACATAGTGGATTCCATATCTAGTATAGCTATTATGTCTTTTATTGGAACTACTACATTTTCACCTAAATGAAGAAACATAATTCTCCTCCTTAATTGCCTATTTGATTTACAAATCCATTTTCTACTTCAAATACACTCATATCAACTAAAGAATTTAAATATTTTTTTATATTATTAATTCCCGTACACGTTATTAACGTTTGAACATTGCTTATAGAATTTAGTATGTATTTTTGCCTTGTTATATCTAATTCGGAAAGTACATCGTCTAAAAGCAATAGAGGAAATTCTCCAGTTAAGTCTTTAATTATTTGCAATGATGCAAATTTTAAAGAAAGTACTGCAGTTCTCTGCTGTCCCTGTGATCCATATGTCTTTACGTCAATATGGTTTATATATGTTAAAAAATCATCTCTATGAGGTCCTACTGAAGTTACTTTTCTTTCAAAGTCTCTTTTTCTATTTTTAACTAGCAAATCATATAATTCATTTTTTATATCTGAACTAGTAATGTTTGTTAAATACTCAAACTTTATTTCTTCTTTTCCTGATGTTATATCCCTGTGTATTTCATTTGATTTTTCATTTAATCCATCTATGTAGTCTAATCTTTTTTTAATTATATATGATCCAATTTCACTTAACTGAATGTCATATATATCTAAAATATCTAAATTAGAATTAAACTTCTTCAAAGCATTGTTTCTTTCAGACAATATCTTCTTGTACATAGCTAAATTATGGTAATACCGAGGATATAATTTACAAAGTTCTATATCTAAAAATTTTCTTCTATATGCTGGTGAGTCTTTAATTATATTTAAATCTTCTGGTGAGAACATAACTACGTTTAAAGTACCAATTAGTTCAGACATTTTATTGATTTTTATAGAATTTATGTTAATTCCTTTTTTTCCTTCTTTGAAAATCTTTATTTCAACTTTCTTGTCAAGCCTTGTTTTGGCAATATCTATTCTAATATAGGCATCATTATGGTCCCATTTTATAAGTTCTTTATCTTTATTAGTTCTATGAGATTTTCCTATACTTGCATAGTACACAGCTTCTAAAATATTTGTTTTTCCTTGTGCATTGTTGCCAACAAATACGTTAGTACCCTCATTGAAGTCTAATAGTAACTCATTATAATTTCTAAAATTTTTTAATATCAATTTTTTAATATACATAATAAACAAACACCCAATTATAAATTATATCATACTATATCATTTTTATGTCAAATTCAATTTATTTGAAAGTATTTCTAAAAATATGCACCGATAATCGGTGCATTTTTAAACTACTGAATAAATTTCATTTTGAAATTCTACTGAATCTCCTTTATATAATTTCTTACCTCTTTGAGTTTCAACTTCATTATTCACTTTAACTTCACCGTTTTGAATGAAAAATTTAGCTTCTGAGCCTAAAGTACATGCCCCTGAAAATTTTAAAAATGAATCTAATTTTATAAACTCTGTAGTTATTTGAACTTCTATCATAATTATTACCTCTTTTAATAATTTAAAACTCTAACTGGAACTACAAGATATGTGCAGTTATCATTTTCTTTATTTTTTATAACACATGGTGAAACTGAACTTGAAAGTTCCATTACCACATTTTCTTCTTCTATATTCTTAAAAGCATCGATTAAATATTTAGAGTTAAATGCAATTTTAAGTGCTTCACCTTGCAATACTATAGAAACTTCTTCTCTTGATTTTCCCAATTGAGAATTAGAAGTTATTACTATGCTGTCTTCTGATATATCTAATTTTACTAGATTTGTATTTCCATTTTTCGCAACAAGAGATGCTCTTTCTATGCAACTTAAAATATCATTTTTATTTACATTAACTTTTAATTTATATTCTTGAGGAATTATAGATGCGTATTTTATGAATTCGCCTTCTAAAAGCCTTGATATAACTTTAGTATTTCCAATGTTAAATAAAATATGGTTATTAGTGAATGTTATTTTAACTTCATTATCGCTATCTTCAAGTATTTTAGATACTTCATTTAGGGTTTTTCCAGGTATTACGGCTTCTTTATTGTCACTGCAATTAATAGGTTCACTTCTAAATGCAACTCTAAATCCATCAAGTGCTATTAAATTTAACTTATAATCTTTTATTTCAAATAGTACACCTGTAAGTATTGGTCTAGTTTCATCAGGTGCAACTGCAAATATTGTTCCCTTTATCATATTTTTAAGTATTTTTTGCTCTATTGAAAATATTGTATCTTCATTGATATCAGGTAATAGTGGGTAGTCGTTAGCATCCATATGTATTAAGTTAACACATGATTTTTCACATATTATTTCAATAGCTCCATCTTCTAAAGTAGTTATTTGAAGTTCAGAGTTAGGAAGTTTTCTTATTATCTCTCCAAATATCTTAGAATCAACTACGATTGAACCTTCTTCAATAATATTGGCATCGATTTTAGTTTCTATACAAACATCTATATCTGATCCCATTAATGTTAATGTATTTTTATGCGCATTTATGTATATACCTTGAAGTATAGGTAAGGTTGATTTTCCTGTTATTGCTTTTTGTACATTTGATATTGCTTCCATTAAAGAATTTTTATTAGTTAAAAATTTCATTTTAAAATCCTCCTTTTTATCAACAAATAAAATAGCTAAAAATAGCTTAGATAATATTAAAAATATAGCAGTAGTAGTAGTAGGGGCTGTTGATATGTTGATAACCCCTTCAACCCTATAAAATTCAACAAAAATCATGAAAAAATAATTGTGGATAAACAAAGACGAACTTAATGCACTTATCCACAATATTAACAATAAACTTTATTTTATTTTTTATCAACAAGAAATAATAGCAAAATTAGTAACACCTGTTGATTAATTTTATTTTCTTTGAATTTTTTTAGTTAATTCTTCTACTACTTCTTGAAGATTTTCATCTTTTTTTAGACTCTGTGAGATTTTTTCGTATGCGTGAATTACAGTAGTATGGTCTCTTCCACCAAATTCTTCACCTATTTTAGGAAGAGATGTATCTGTAAGTTTTCTTGAAAGGTACATTGCAATTTGTCTAGGAAAAGCAACATTTCTAGTTCTTCTAGATGACTTAAAATCTTCTATTTTTAAATTGTAATAACTAGAAACAATATCTTGTATTAATTCAATGGTTATTTGTCTTGAATTTTTATTTGATATTATATCTTTCAAAGCTTCAGCTGCTAAATCTACATTAATTTCCCTGTTAGTAAGTGATGAATAAGCTACAATTCTTATCAATCCACCTTCTAATTCCCTTATATTAGATTTAATTTGTGTTGCGATATAAACCATAACATCATTTGGTATATCAAGATTTTCAACATCAGCTTTCTTCTTTAATATTGCAATTCTTGTTTCAAAGTCTGGTGGTTGTATATCAGCAATAAGTCCCCACTCAAATCTAGAACGAAGTCTATCTTCTAATGTAGGGATCTCTTTTGGTGGTCTATCACTAGATAATATTATTTGTTTATTTGCATCATGTAGAGCATTGAAAGTGTGGAAAAACTCTTCTTGGGTACTTTCTTTACCTGCAATAAACTGAATATCATCTATTAAAAGGACATCTATATTTCTATATTTATTTCTAAATTCTACATTTTTATCTTCTTTAATAGAATTTATAAGTTCATTAGTAAACTTCTCGGATGACACATATACTACCTTAGATTTAGGATTAACATCTTGTATGTAATGACCTATAGCATGCATAAGGTGGGTTTTTCCAAGACCAACGCCTCCATATATAAATAATGGATTGTATGCTTTTGCAGGGGATTCTGCTACAGCAAGTGATGCAGCATGAGCAAATCTATTACTATTTCCTATAACAAATGAATTGAAAGTATATTTAGGATTTAGTATAGCAGACATAGCATCATTTACTTTTACATTACTTTTAGGCTCGATATTTTTTTTTGGAACATCGGCTTCAAGAGCTTCTTCCGTTATAATTGAAAAATCTATGCTGAAAGTTCTATTTGAAACTGACTTTAAAGCATTTATGATTAAATCTTTATATCGATTTTCTAAAATATCTTTAGTAAAGTTGTTAGGAACACCTAATTTAAAGGTAGTGTTATCTAGCGAGATAGGTTTAATACTTTTAATCCAAGTATTAAAGCTGACTTCTGTAAGTTCTTCTTTGAGAATGCTTAAGGTTTTTTCCCATAACTCGTTCACTTGGGTGTTCATCTTCTATTTCTATCCTCCAGTTCAATTTTTTTTTTAGGATTAAATTTATAATTTATAACAATTAATAAACATAATTATAAACATACTAAAATAGTTATATTTAATTTGTTGACAAATACAATTAAAAATATTCACATGTTAATAACTAAAGAGAAATAAACAAAAAAATAATATTATCAACAATGATTTTTTTTAATTATCAACAAGTACTACTATGTATAAATTCATAAAATTAGTCAAAAATATAAGAAAATAAAAATCTAAAATAAAAAAATTAAAAAGTTATACACAAAGTTATCAACAACCTGTTGATAACTTTACTTATTAAATATTTATCAACAATTATGATTCAATAATATCAAAATATCACAAGGTATTCAATAAGTTATCCACAAAAAACTATGTTAACGTAAATTTCTATCAACAAATAATAACATCAAATGGCATTTTTTTGTTTACTGAGTTATCTTGACATTGACCTTCCGGAAATATATAATCTAATGGTAAATCTATAAGATAGTGATAATCTGATTACTATAAATAATTTTAGAAACGAAGGGAGTGTTTGAATATGTTCATGACATATCAGCCTAAAAAAAGACAAAGAAAAAAAGAGCACGGATTCAGAAAAAGAATGAAAACTAAGTCTGGTAGAAACGTTTTAAAAAGAAGAAGACTTAAAGGAAGAAAGAGATTGACAGCATAAGGGCCGCTAATGTGGCCTTTTTCTGCAATTGCAGGAAAAAAAGGAGCAGTTAATAATGAAGTTAGAAAGAATACGAAAAAATCCTGAGTTTAGAATAGTGTATAGAAGAGGAAAATCTTACTCTAATTCTTCATTAGTATTATATGTTTTCAGAAATTACAGAAATAATAATATTAATAGAATAGGAATATCAGTTAGCAAAAAAGTTGGGAAAAGTGTTGTTAGAAGTAGAGTGAAGAGGCTTATAAATGAAAGCTATAGATTAAACAAAAACTTGATAAAAAAGCAGGGGTATGATTTTATATTTGTTGCTAGAACTGCTTCCAAAGATAAGAGTTATAAAGAAATTGAAAATTCCTTAAAGGATTTATTTAGAAAAAGCGGGTTAATGAATGATTAAAAACTTTTTAATTTACTTAATTAACTTATATAGAAAATATATATCACCTTTAAAGGCACCGTGTTGCCGTTTTGTTCCTACTTGTTCTCAATATGCTATAGAAGCTATTGAAAAGTATGGAGCAATTAAAGGCGGATATATGGCAATGAAGAGAATACTAAGGTGTAATCCATTCTGTAAGGGTGGATATGATCCTGTAAAATAAATAATTTAATATAAAGTAGGAGGATTTAAACCTTGAAAGAAGCATTAGTTGGTATATTTGCAAATTTGTTTACTTTTATACATGGTGCAATTGAAGGTATAATAGCTAATCCAGATATATCGTATGGATTAGCAATAATTTTATTTACTATTGTAATTAAAGTTATTTTACTACCTTTAACTATAAAGCAAACAAAATCTTCTGTTAAATTAGCAGAAGTTCAACCAAAGGCAGCTGAATTACAAGCAAAATACAAAAATGATCCTCAAAGAGGACAGCAAGAACTTTTAAAATTATATAAAGAAGAAAATGTAAATCCTATGAGTGGTTGCTTACCATTAATTATTCAATATCCAATACTTATAGCATTATTTTATGCTGTTAATAAATTTGATTACCACGGAGCAGGATTTTTATGGTTACCAAGCTTAACTGCAGCAGACCCAATATTTATACTTCCTATAGTATCAGGGGTAAGTACTTATATATCATCTAAGTTGTTACAACCTGCACAACCACAAAATGGAGCTAGTGCTGGTCCTAACATGGGTATGATGAATATTGGTATGGCAGTAATGTTTGGATTTATGAGTATAAGAATGCCATCATCAATAGTTATTTATTGGATTGTAAATAATATAATTCAATTAATACAAACAATGATATTAAGACCAAAGAAAAAAGTTGTAGTTGAGACTGAAACAAAAGTTACTCAAACTTCAAATAAAAATAATAACAATAAAAAGAAAAAGGGTAAATAAATTTAAGCCTAGAAATATTGGAAAGGCGGTGTCATAGGGATGAAATGTATAGAAATGAGTGGGAAAACAAAAGAAGATGCTATAAATAAAGCACTTGAGGAACTACAAACTACTGAAGATAAGGTTCTAATAGAAGTTTTAGAAGAAGGTAGTAAAGGATTCTTAAATATAATAGGGGTAAAGCCAGCAAGAGTTAAAGTAACATTAAAAAAAGATAGAGCAGAAGAAGCTAAAAATTTCTTAAGAAAAATTTTAAATTCTATGGACATAAAAGCTGAAATTAGAGTTAAGCTACAAGGTAGCGATATGAACATAAATTTAATTGGACCTAATATGGGAATATTAATTGGGTATAGAGGAGAAACATTAGATTCACTGCAATATTTAGTAAGTCTTGTAGTAAATAAGGATCATGATGAAGAGTATATTAGAGTCATACTTGATACAGAGAATTATAGACATAATAGACAAGAAACTTTGAAAAGATTAGCTGAAAAAATGGCATCTAAAGTAAAAGCTACAGGTAAAACTATAAAATTAGAACCTATGAACCCATATGAGAGAAGAGTTATACACGCAGCACTTCAAAATGACGATATGATAAAAACATATAGTGAGGGTGAAGAGCCAAGAAGAAAAGTTGTTATTGAGTTAAAGAAAGCCTAAAAAGGCTTTCTTTTTATTATATATTGCAAATATAAGAATTTGTTTTAAAATAGATAAATATTCCCTTAAATTGGGTATAATTTACTTTATATACAGTATTAATCATATATTTTTATATAAATGTAAAAATTAATGTTAAATTTTAATGTTTTTTTTATAAAAATTTATGTGGTATAATTTAATCTTAATATGACAAAAATTTTTTATATATAAAATTTAAGTAGATATATATACTAAACTTGAAAATAGCATTAAAAACTATGTAAAATAATGATGATAATACTATAAAGTTTTATATTGTTGATATAAAAAAGGTGTATTATTAAATAGATAAAATACGTTTAAAGTGAGTTAAGCGAAAATATAAAAATTAATCTTAGCCCTGTAGATAAATAGTATATTTTTAATACAGGGATTTCTAATGTGAGAATGATACAATATTACTAAATATATTGTATTCAGGTTCTATGGAGGAGAAAAATATGAATGAATTTGATACAATTGTAGCCGTAGCTACTAGTGTTGGAGAAGGCGGAATATCAATACTAAGAGTTTCAGGTGACAAGGCATTAAAAGTAGTAAGTTCTATATTTAAAGGAAAAAATGATAGAACTTTAGAAGATATAAAATCTTATACTATGAGATATGGACATATCATTGATGAAAATAATAATTACATAGATGAAGTAATAGTAAGCTTCATGAAGGGACCTAGAAGTTTTACAGCAGAGGATGTTGTAGAAATAAATTGTCATGGTGGAGTTATAGCTACCAATAGAGTATTAGAGGCTGTTGTAAAGGCTGGTGCAAGAATTGCAGAACCAGGTGAATTTACTAAAAGAGCATTTTTAAATGGAAGAATAGATTTAAGTCAAGCGGAAGCCGTAATAGATATAATTAATGCGAAAACAGAATTAAGCATGAAATCTGCACTTATGCAAAGTGAAGGACATATATCAAAAAATATAATAGCTCTTAGAGAAGAATTGATACAAATAATAGCACATATTGAAGCAACTGTAGACTATCCAGAGGATGATTTAGAGGAAGTAACAGCTGATGGAGCTATAGAAGATTTAAAGAAAATAAATGAAAAAGTAGAATATTTACTTTCAACAGCTAACGAAGGAAAAATATTAAGAGATGGTATAAATACAGTAATAGTTGGAAAACCAAACGTAGGAAAGTCATCTTTACTAAATTCATTAACAAAAGAAAATAGAGCTATTGTTACTGACATACCAGGAACAACTAGGGATGTAATAGAAGAATATATAAACATTTCAGGAGTACCAGTTAAGATAATAGATACAGCTGGAATAAGGGAAACTGAGGATGTAGTTGAAAAAATAGGTGTTGAAAAATCAAAACAAAAAATAAATGAGGCAGATTTAGTTATATTAATATTAGATAGAAGCAAGGAACTTGATGAGGAAGATAAAGAAATAATAGATTATATAAAGGACAAAAAATGTATTGTGCTTTTAAATAAAATAGATTTAGAAAGTAAAATAGATAAAGAAAAATTAAATATAGCTGATAATAAATACATATTAGAAATTTCAACAAAAACTGGAGAAAATGTAGCTAGTTTAAAACAATGCATAAAAGAAATGTTCTTTAAAGGGGAAGTTAATAGTGAGGAAGTTATAATAACTAATACTAGACACAAAGAGGCTCTTTTAAGAACTAAAGAAAATATAGAAAATGCAATAGAAATTTTAGAAAATGTTTCAGCAATAGATTTAGCATCAATTGATATAAGAAATGCATGGACTAATTTAGGAAAAATAACAGGAAGTACATTAGAGGAAGATATCATAGATAAAATATTTTCTGAGTTTTGTTTAGGAAAGTAGGTGGAATTATGCAATATTTAGGTGGAGATTTTGATATTATAGTAATAGGAGCAGGGCATGCAGGATGTGAAGCGGCACTTGCATCTGCAAGAATGGGTTGTAAAACATTAATGTGTACAATGAATTTAGATAGTATTGCATTTATGGCATGTAATCCTAATATAGGAGGTACAGCTAAAGGTCATTTAGTTAAGGAAATAGATGCACTAGGTGGTGAAATGGGTGTTAACATAGATCATACATATATACAATCTAGAATGCTTAATACATCCAAAGGACCAGCAGTTCATTCTTTAAGAGTTCAGGCAGACAAAAATAGATATGCAGAAAGAATGAAAAGTGTATTAGAAAAACAAGAAAATTTATGGCTAAAACAATTAGAAGTTGTTAGTATAGATGTAGAAGATGGAAAAGTTAAAGGTATTATTACAAAATTTGGGGCTTATTTTACTTGTAAAGCAGTAATAATGACAACAGGAACTTATTTAAAATCAACTGTTATAGTTGGAGATATGACTTCAAATGAAGGTCCAAGTGGGTTCTTACCATCAAATCACTTATCTGACTGTTTAAAGAAATTAAATATATCCCTAAGAAGATTTAAAACAGGAACTCCTGCTAGAGTAAATAAAAGATCTATAGATTTTAGTAAGATGGAAGAACAAAAGGGCGACGAAGAAATAGTTCCATTTTCATTTATTAGTGAAAATGTAGGTAGAGATCAAGTGTCATGTTATTTAACATACACCAATAATGATACACATGAAGTAATTAGAGAAAATATAAATAGATCACCACTTTATAATGGTTCTATTAAAAGCACAGGTCCAAGATATTGTCCATCAATAGAAGATAAAGTTATGAGATTTGAAGATAAAGAAAGACATCAAATTTTCGTAGAACCAGAAGGTGAAGGAACAGATGAAATGTATATCCAAGGAATGAGTAGTTCACTTCCAGAAGATGTACAATTAAAAATGTTAAGAACAGTACCAGGTCTTGAAAATGCTGAGATGATGAGAACAGCATATGCAATAGAATATGATTGTATAGATCCAACACAATTAAAATTATCATTAGAATTTAAAAATATAGATGGAATGTTCTCAGCAGGCCAGATAAATGGAAGTTCAGGCTATGAAGAGGCAGCATCACAAGGTATTGTAGCTGGAATAAATGCAGCATTAAAAATAAAGGATAGAGAGCCTTTAATATTAAAAAGATCAGATGCGTATATAGGTGTTTTAATTGATGATTTAGTTACAAAAGGTACTAATGAACCGTATAGAATGATGACATCTCGTTCAGAATATAGACTACTTTTAAGACAAGATAATGCAGATTTAAGACTTACTGAAATAGGTCATGAAGTAGGTTTAGTTACTGAAGAGAGATATAATAAATTTATGAATAAAAAACAAAGCATAGATAATGAATTAGAAAGAGTTAAGAATCTACAAATAACAAATAAAAGAGAAGTAATTGAATTTTTAGAGAGTAAAAATTCAGCTCCACTAAAAAAACCAATAAGCTTATATGAATTAATAAAAAGATCAGAATTAGACTATTATATTGTAGAAGGTTTAGATCCTGATAGGGTAAAATTACCTTATGAAGTAACTGAGCAAGTAAATATTATGTCTAAATATGAAGGATATATAGAAAAACAATTAGAACAAATAGCACAATTTAAGAAATTTGAAAACAAAATTTTAAGTGAAGATATTAATTATGATGAAATTAAGGGGCTACGCATAGAAGCTATGCAAAAATTAAAACAAATAAAACCTACTAACATAGGTCAAGCTTCTAGAATATCAGGTGTATCTCCAGCGGATATATCAGTATTAATGATTTATTTAGAACAAAAAAATAGAAATTTAAAACAAGAACAATAAAATTGTAAAGTTGATTATTTGATTAAATCATATTATTAAATTTTGGAGGAAAATATGAAATATTATGATATGTTAGAAAATGCTAGCCTAAATGAAGGTTTAAATTTCAACGAAGATATGTATAATAAATTTATAAAGTATAAAGAATTAATTCAAGAATGGAATGAAAAGATAAATCTTACAGCAATTACAGAAGATGAAGAAGTAATAAAGAAACATTTTATAGATTCATTAAAAGTATACAAAATTAATGAATTAAAGAATTGCAAAAACATAATAGACATAGGAACTGGAGCTGGATTCCCAGGAATACCTATGAAAATAGTAAATCCTGATTGTAATTTTGTATTATTAGATTCTTTAAATAAAAGAATAAATTTTTTAAATGAAGTAATTTCAAATTTAAATTTAGAAAACATAAGAACAATACACGGAAGAGCAGAAGACTTTGCACAAGATAATGAATACAGAGAAAGATTTGATGGTGTAGTATCAAGAGCAGTAGCAAATTTAACTGTATTAAGTGAATTTTGTATACCATATTTAAAGGTAGGAGGATATTTTGTTGCGTTAAAAGGACCTGCTATAGATGAAGAATTAGATGAGGCTAAAAAGGCTATTGGTATATTAGGTGCAAAAATAATACGTATAGAAGATGTAGAAATCGAGGGTAGTGATTTAAAACATAATCTAGTAGTAATAAAGAAAATTAAACAAACTCCTAAAAAATATCCAAGAAAAGCTGGAATGGTAACAAAAAATCCATTAAAATAATTGTAAGAATATGGTACAATATAATAGAGCTTTTATTAAACTATAAAATTATAAAACTAATAAAGGGATGGGTTTATTTATGGAAAAGAATATAATATACATTTCTACAGAATTAATTTTACCTAATAAATATCAACCAAGACAAATATTTAATGAGGACGCTATAGATGAATTATCAGAGTCAATAAAAAGTTATGGAATAATTCAACCACTTACAGTAAGAAAAATGGTGGGTAGTGATCAATATGAATTGATAGCAGGTGAAAGAAGATTAAGAGCAGCTAAAAAAGCTGGTTTTAAAGAAGTACCAGCAATAATAGTAGAAATAAATGATAGAGACTCTGCAGCAATAGCACTTTTAGAAAATTTACAAAGAGAAGACTTGAATTTTTTTGAAGAAGCTTTAGCATATCATAATTTAATAAAAGAACATAATTATACTCAAGATCAGTTGGCAAAAGCTATAGGAAAAAAGCAATCAACTATAGCAAATAAACTGAGAATACTTAAATTAGATAAAGAAATTATAAATTTAATAATAGAGCATAAATTGACAGAAAGACATGCTAGGGCACTACTTAAAATACCTACACTAGAATTACAGGAAAAGGTATTAAAAGAAGTAATTGAAAAAGGTTTAAATGTAAGTAAGACAGAACAATTGATAGACAGAGAATTATTAAAATTGTCTCAAGAAGAAATTGCAGCAGATGGTAAAAAAAGAATTAAAGGAGTATTTAATCCTAAAATTTATGTAAATACAATTAAACAAGTATTTGATAAGTATGGAATAAATGCTAATTATAAATCCAAAGAATTAGATGACTCTATTCAAGTTACTATAACCATAAAGAAAAAGTAATATTTATAATGTTTCACGTGAAACAAAGGCTAATTTTATAGCCTTTGTTTTTTTATAAATAAATTTCAAAAATAAGCTTTTATTAATGAAAATATAAATATATAATAAATGTATAAGAATATTTTCTTACGTATAAATTTAGTAAAATAATATATTAAATTAGTAATATATTATTATTTTTTATTTATTATAGTTAAATATGTTTAATTATTTTACTTAAAAATTATTAAAGAGAATATATAGTGTGCATTAAATAGAACAAAATAAATTGGGGGTATTAACAATGAAAACTATATGTGTATTCAACCAAAAGGGTGGTGTAGGTAAAACAACAATCAATATAAATTTATGTGCTTACTTAGCTATGAATGGATACAAAATTTTAGCTATAGATATAGACCCACAAGGAAATACTACAAGTGGATTAGGAATAGATAAAAGAAAATTAGAATATTCAACATATGATGTGCTAGTTTCAGATGTAGAGTTAAAAGATGTAATAAAAAAATCAGATTTAGTAGAAAACTTTTATGTGGCTCCATCAACTATGGAATTATCTGGTGCAGAAGTTGAATTAATTAATAGGAATAATAGAGAATTTATATTAAAAAATAAAATAGAAAGCCTAAAAGATGAATTTGATTTTGTTTTTATAGATTGTCCACCTTCTTTAGGATTATTAACTATAAATGCGCTAACAGCATCAAATAGCGTGTTAATACCTATTCAATGTGAATTTTATGCATTAGAAGGAGTAAGTCAGTTAATTAATACTTACGAACTTATTAAAAAGTCTTTAAATAAAACTATAGAAATAGAAGGCGTTATTTTAAATATGTATGATGCAAGAACTAAACTTAGCAATGAAGTAATGTTTGAAGTAAGAAAGTTCTTTGAAAAAAAAGTATTTGATACAGTAATTCCAAGAAATATAAGATTAGCAGAATCACCAAGTTTTGGATTACCTATAGTTTTATATGATGATAAATGTAAAGGAGCAGAAGCTTTTACTAAATTATGTGAAGAGTTTCTAGCAAGACAAAGGAGGGAATAATCTTGATAAAAAAATCTGGAGGATTAGGAAAAGGACTAAGTGCACTAATACCAAATGATAATATAGAAGAAAATATAAATGAAAAAGAAGTAACAAGCATTTCGATCAACTTAATAAAACCAGATAAAAAGCAACCAAGAAAAAATTTTGATGAGCAAAAAATATTAGAATTATCACAGTCTATCAAAGAACATGGAGTAATTCAGCCTATAATATTAAGAAAAGAAGAAGGTTCATATATAATAGTTGCTGGAGAAAGAAGATGGAGAGCAGCTAAAAATATTGGATTAAAAGAAATTCCAGCTATAGTAAAAGATTTAAGTACACAACAAGTTTTAGAAATATCTTTAATTGAAAATATAGTTAGAGAAGATTTAAATCCTATAGAAGAAGCAATAGCTTATAAAAAATTGATTGATGAATTTAATTTAACTCAGGAGGAAATTAGTAAAAGAATTTCTAAATCAAGAAGTTCAATAGCTAATTGTATGAGACTTTTAAATTTAGATAATAGAGTACAAGAGTATATAATAGATAAGGTAATTTCAGAAGGACATGGAAGAGCTTTATTAGGTGTTCAAGATAAGGAATTACAATATAAATTTGCACAAGAAATTATTGATAATGATTTAAATGTAAGACAAACAGAAAAATTAATAAAAGATATAGAAAAGGACAAAACTAAATCTAAGAAAATAGAGAAAGATAATCTTAATCCATATTATAAAGATTTAGAAGGAAGATTAGAAAATTTATTTAATACTAAGGTTCATTTAAATCAAAAAAATAAAAATAAGGGCAAAATAGAAATAGAATATTATTCAGATGATGATTTACAAAGAATTATAGAAATGTTTAATTTATAATGTTTCACGTGAAACAATTTTAGAAAGGAAGAAAACTATGGATGAGGTAAAAAGTATTATAAGTATTTTAAGCAATTATCACATATATATAACATTAGCACTTGTTGCATTATTAGTAGTCTTTGCAATAATAATAATTGTATTGTTATCAAATGTGAATAAATTAGAGAAAAAATATAGAAAATTAATGAGAGGTACAAATAATAAAAATCTTGAGGAATTATTATTAAAATACTTAGATACTATAGATGACGTTAAAGATAATAATGAAGAAATAAAGGACTTATGCAATAACACTAAAATGTTGATAGAACATTGTATACAAAAAGTTGCAGTTGTAAGATATAAGGCATTTGAAGATGTGGGAAGTGATTTAAGTTATTCTATAGCATTATTAGATGGAAACAATGATGGAATAGTTTTAACTAGTATATATGGAAGAAATGAAAGTACAACATATGCAAAACCTATAGATAAGGGTATATCTAGATATGACTTATCAGAAGAAGAAGAGAGTGTACTTCATGAAGCAATAAATAAATTTGAATAATATAACTTATAGTAAAAAAATAATGTTTCACGTGAAACATTATTTTTTTTATTGTAAATCTATTTTACTTAGTAATTCTTTTACTGCATTATTAGGATTAACATGAGTTTTATGATTACTTCCAACTGTCTTTATTATAGAGTGATATATTCCATTAGAGATAGCTGTGGCTAATTTCATAACAACAGACAATCTTGTATTTTGTAACACCATAAATTCTAATGAACCAGATATGTTCACTACTCCAGTGATACTTAAATCTCCAACTGGAGGTAAATCTTTATTTAGTGCAGAGCCAGGAGTTATAGGTTTAGATTGAATAATCACATTTCCAACACTATGTATACTTCCTAAGCATGCATCAACTGCAATTATAAATGGAAAACTAAAATTTTCACTAATAAAATTAAGATTTTCTTTTAAATTTTTTGCATGAATAGGATTATCTAAATCTCCCATTATGTGAATTCTATCTCTCTTTAAAAACTTTAACTTTTCACCAACTAAAGGACCTAAACTATCACCTGTTGACCTGTCAGTTCCAATACAAAGTACAATTATATCACGATTGCATTTTAATGCATTTAAAATTTCTTTTGAAATTACTTCACGAATATTATAAGAACAATCATTCGCTATTGAATCTAATTCTATTTTACTAACCATACACACAACCTCCTATTTCAATTATTAACCAAAATAGAAACATATATACATGGATTTTAAAATAAAAAAATAAGGCAAAATGCCTTATTTTAATTTTGATAATATTTTGTTTAATGCTGATAAAGTATAATCTATATCTTTGTCATCATTAAAATATCCTAGACTAAAACGAAGAGAACCATTAGGATAAGATCCAACAGCTTTGTGTGCAAGTGGTGCACAATGAAGACCAGTTCTAGTAATGATTCCATATTCAGAATCAAGTAAAAATCCTAATTCACTATTATCTATTTTGGATGAATTTACAGATATAGAAGGGGTTCTATTAAAGGTTTCCTTACTTCCATATAAATTAATACTATTAATATTTAATAAACCATCAATAAATTTTTTAGCTAAATAGTCTTCATGTTCCTTTATTGTTGTTAAACCTTCATTTTCAATGAATTTAATTCCAGCTAATAAACCAGCAATTCCAGGGGCATTCATTGTACCACTTTCAAATTTATCAGGCATAAATGTTGGTTGATAAACATCTGATGAAGCACTTCCAGTTCCACCTTCAATTAGTGGCAGGCATATTTCATTTAGCTCATCATTTATTAAAAAGCCACCAGTACCTTGAGGTCCAAATAAACTTTTGTGACCAGTAAAGGCAAGTGCACTACAATTTAACTCCTTAAAATCTACATTTATGCATCCTGCACTTTGTGCAGAATCTATTATAAAGAAAATATTATTGTCTTTACATATGGAGCCAACTTCTTTTAGGGGCTGAATGCTACCTATAACATTTGATGCATGAGACAATACAATAAGTTTAGTGTTTGATTTAATTTTAGATTTTAATTCATCTAATTTTATAAATCCATTTGCATCCGCATCAATTATGTCTAATTCTATAGTTCCTTCTTTTTGTAATTTATGTAATGGTCTTAATGTACTGTTGTGATCCATAACAGATGTTATTACATGCCATCCTTTTTGAACACATCCACCTATCAAAGTATTTAAAGAATAAGTTATGTTAGGTGTAAAAATTACATTTTCAATTTTATCAAAGTTAAAAAAACTAGAAATAGCTTCTCTAGCCTCAAAAATTAATTGGTTTCCTTTTAAAGATGAACTGGAAGCTCCTCTTCCAACATTAGAACCTACTTGAGTCATATAATCATATATTGAATTATATACGCATTGAGGTTTTGGATAAGATGTTGCACCATTATCTAAATAAACTTTCATAATTATAACCTCCCTAAGTTCCTATAGGATTTAATTTTAAATTTTAACTTATAATTCTATTAATTAAGAAAATTTAACATATAATTTTAAAATTAAAAAATTTAATTCTTAAGAATAATATATATAAGTAAAAAATATCAACCTATATAACTTATGTTAATTTTAATCTATAAGTAAAATAATGTATATTTACAATACCAATATATAATGGATATCTATTCATATTATAAATAGTATTTTGATAATCAAATTTGTTATAATAAACATATATAAACGTAGTTCGTATATGTTTATATTAATATAATATAACTATGATTACAATTGAAATAAATAAATATGTTTCTTAGGGGAGGAATTAAAAATGAATAATATAATTGACTGTAAGGGTTTAAATTGTCCATTACCACTTGTAAATACAAAAAAATATTTTGATGGAATAGAAAAAGGTAGTGCTACTACAATAGTAGATAACGAAGTGGCAAAAAACAATGTGTTAAAGTTTGCTGAAAATGCTGGATTTGAAGCAAATTTTGAAGAAAAAGATGGACTTTATTACATAAATATTACAAAAGGTGAGAAAAGTGAAGAATGTAATTGTGAGGTTTGTGAAGAAACAAAAAAAACATTTACTTTAGTTGTAGGAACTGATAAATTAGGTAATGGAGATGATGCTTTAGGAACAGCGTTAATGAAAAGTTATTTGTTTGCTTTATCTGAAGCTGATATAATACCAACAGATTTATTATTCTTAAATTCAGGTGTAAAACTAGTTGTAGAAGGCTCTGAGGTTTTAGAGAGTATTAACAAATTAAAAGATAGAGGAGTTAATATTCAAAGTTGTGGAACTTGTTTAGATTTTTACAAAATAAAAGATAAAGTTCAAGTTGGAGATATAACTAATATGTACACTATTGTAGAATTAATGAATTCAAGTGATAAAACTATAAAATTATAAACTAGGAGAAAACTATGGATTTATATTATATTTTAGTGTTTAACAATACTCATGAAGCAATGAAAGCTGAAAGTGT
The DNA here is from genome assembly GCF_056431285.1 of Clostridium amazonense. Lineage (NCBI taxonomy): Bacteria > Bacillati > Bacillota > Clostridia > Eubacteriales > Clostridiaceae > Clostridium > Clostridium amazonense. Next base: position 22,974 of record NZ_JBWKMH010000009.1, read on the forward strand.
TTGTAAAAGTGAAAAAATAAAGTCAGTTATGATGCCAACACCATCATATATAACAAAAAGTTGTGGAATAAGTTTAAAAGTAAATGAAGATGAATTTGAAAAAATTAAAATATTAATTACTGATGAGAAGTTAGCTATTAAAACTATATTTAAAAAGGATATAAATTCTTATAGTGAAGTTTGCATCAAATAAAGTATATAGTAAAAACTATATACTTTATTTTTATACATAAAAACAAAATATGTATAAAAATAAATAATATGGTTAATAAATATTTGTAGATAAAATTTAATTATTAGTTTAGTATAGTATATATTAATAATAAAATTAGATGAGGTGAGTTCATATGAAAGAATTTGATATAAATGATGTAGTTGAAACAAAAAAAACTCATGCTTGTGGCGGAAAAGAATGGAAAGTTATAAGAGTTGGGGCAGATGTAAAAATAAAGTGTTTAGAATGTGGAAGAATAGTAATGCTTCCAAGAAATAAATTTGCAAACTCAATAAAAAAAATAGTAGAAAAAGCAAGTAATTCGGAAGAATAAAATTAAATATATAGGTTTGTAAATTTTTTATATTGCTTTTTGGAACTTAAAGTGATAAAATACATTAATGTAATCCCTGCTGTGCAAAGCACAGCCGTTAGTCCGAGGGGAGGAGGTGAAACTAATGAGAACATATGAAACTATATTTATATTACACCCATCATTAGACGAGGAAGCTGTAACTGCTAACATCGAAAAATTTAAAGGTGTAATAGAGAATAATGGTGGAGAGATCGAAAACGTTGATGTTTGGGGTAGAAGAAAGCTTGCTTACGAAATCGCAAAAGTTAACGAAGGTCACTACACTCTTATAAACTTCAAATCTGAAACTGAATTACCTAAAGAATTAGACAGAGTATTCAGAATTACTGATGGTGTTATAAGACATATCATAATCAATACAGAGAACTAATAGGTGGTGTTATTTTATGAATAAAGTTGTATTAATCGGTAGATTAACTAAAGATCCTGAACTGAAATTTGCTTCAACAGGAACAGCTGTAACCACATTCACTGTAGCCGTTAATAGAAGATTTAAGAGAGAGGGTCAACAGGATGCAGACTTTATACCAGTAGTGGTATGGGGAAAGCAAGCTGAAAGTACTGCAAATTATATGAGCAAAGGAAAGCTTATAGGAATTTCAGGAAGAATAGAAACTCGTTCTTATGAAGCTAAAGATGGCACAAGAAGATATGTTACTGAAGTAATCGCAGAAGAAGTTAGTTTCCTTGAATGGGGAGATAAGTCTTCAAATGCAAATACTATGGCTAACAATGATAGTTATGCTCCAAACAATTTTTCAGGAAGTGATTTTATGTCATCAGACATAACACCAATGGATAATAGCGAGGACATACCATTTTAAGAAGGTAAGGAGGAGAGTAAGAATGTCAATGGATCGTAAAAGAGGCGGAAACAGAAAAAGAGCAAAAAGAAAAGTTTGCGCATTTTGTGTTGATAAAGCTACAAGCATAGATTACAAAGATATAAACAAATTAAGAAAGTACGTTACAGAAAGAGGTAAAATATTACCAAGAAGAATTTCTGGAAACTGTGCTAAGCACCAAAGAATGCTTACAGTATCAATTAAGAGAGCTAGAAACATAGCTTTATTACCATTCACAACTGAATAGTAATATGAAAAGCAACAACTTTTAGTTGTTGCTTTATTTTTATATAAAAATATATATGAAAGTAATGATGTAAAATATTAAATGTAAAAAAATAGAAATATATTATTGATTTATGGTATACTATGTATAGAATTAAGAGCTATAATTGAAAATAATTATTATTATAAATGTTTGATAATTGAAAAAATAGCATATTTTTTGTAGTTTCCTCATGATAAAGTATGTATTGTTGCATTAATTATGAAAAGAAACTAAAATAGATTTATAGCTTAAAAAGGGGTTGGGGGTTATGAAAAAGAGTAATTTCAATATAATGTCAAATGTTAAAATTATTGAAAGCCTAAAGGCAGATTTACTATGTGTTATTGCTGATTTGTTTAAATTTTTAAGTAGAGGCAATAATGTTGCAAAAGAATCTATTTTAGAGTGTATTTCAGGGGCAATAATAACCCTTTATATACTTGCAGAAAGGCTTGGTTATTCTCATTTATCAGTAGATGAAACTATGAAAAAGAAACTTAAATTAGGAATTGTAGAGGAAGATTTCATAGAGAAAGATGGTAGAGATTTAAGCAAGTTATATGGCTATCTTAAAGAACGAAGTTAATTTATGGAGGAAAGAATGGAAGAACAAAAGTTTAATTCAAGAACTTTATTAGAGATTATTTTAATATCTACAATAATAGTTATATTGACAATGATAACTTCATTTTTACCAACGTTAGCTACAGTAATATTACCAATACCGATAATAATACTATATTTAAGAAGGAATATTAGTGAAACTTATATATGTATTATAATAACAATAATTGCATTGTCATTGGCAACAAATCCACATATAGCAGTTTTATTTGCAGCAATTTATGGATTGATTGGAATTGGAGTAGGATACTGTGTAAAGAATAATAAAAGTGCATATAGAACTTTTATTACTACATGTATTTTAACATTACTTAGCATAATAGTAGCAATTATTATATATACAACATTTATAGATAAGAAATCTATAATTGATTTGGTAAATGAAATTGTCTCAAGCATTCAAGTATATACAAGACAAAACTTGGAATATATAGCAGCAAATTTTTCAACAGATATGAGTGATATAATAGCTACGGTAACAAGTAAAGAAATGATAGTTGGTTATATTCCTGTTGTATTGATTATGACTACATTTATATCATCATACTTAATACTAATTATTAGTAATAAAATATTAAAAAGTTTAAAAATGAAGGATATAAATGTGCTTCATTTTAGTAATTTTTATGTAAGTAATTTAATAGGGGCTTTTTTAATAGCCATTTTAGCTATATCAATTATTATTAAATCTAAAGAGATAGCAGACATAAAATATATTATAACAATAACTACTGGACTTGTAGTTGTTATATTTTTATTAAATGGAATGGCTACAATAAGTTATGTATTAAGAAAAAAAACACATCTTTCAAAAATAGCAACCATTATAGTTTTAGTGGTAACTTATTTTATGGGATTAGGAAATTTATATGCATTTCTTGGATTAGTGGAAATGATATTTGATTTTAGAAAATTAGATCCTCATAGAATATTTAAAAAATAAAGGAGCTTGATATGAAGGAAAAAGATAATTACTTTATGAAAAATAATAAGTTTTATATGGTGATAATATCAATTTTAATTTTAGTGCTGTTTATTTTTAAACATTATTTCACAGGACTAATATCACTAATTATTTATGCTGGAATAAGTGTATATAATATTATAAATATAAAGAAGAAAAGTTCAGAACTTACAGAGTTTATGGATAATGTTTCATCAAAAATGGATATAGCAACAACAAATACATTGTCCAATTTACCATTTCCAATGATAATGGTTAGTGGAAAAGGAAATATACTTTGGTATAATCAAAATTTATCATCAAAACTAGATGGAAAGAAGATATTGGGAGATGATATTAAAAATTTTATAAAAGTTTTTAATATAAAACATGTATTAGAAGGAAAAAAAGATAGCTATAATTCAGTTGAAGTTGGCAATGAATATTATGATATTTATATAAACACAATAGATAATGAAGCAATGAGTGATGAGGAAAAAATAATATTACTTTATTTTTATAATATAACAGAGAAAGTTCATTTATTAAAAGAAATAAATGAAAATAAGGAAAGCATAATTCTTATAGAGGTTGATAATTTAGAGGAAGTAATAAAGACAACAGAGGAAGACAATGTTCCACAACTTAGAGCAGATATAGAAAGAAGTATAAAATGTTATGCACAAAGTATGCAAGGAATGATTAGAAGATACCAATCTAATAAATATGTAGTTACTGTACAAGATAAATATATTGAAAATGAAATGGAAAAGAAATTTGATATATTAGATATTGTAAGGGAAATTAACACAGGAAATAAGATGGCAGTAACATTAAGTATTGGTGTTGGAAGAGGTGGAGAAACCCCAGCTCAAAATGAGGATTTTGCAGAAAATGCAAAAGATTTAGCACTTGGAAGAGGTGGAGATCAGGCTGTTGTAAAAAGTTTTGAAAAGCTATCTTTTTATGGTGGAAAAACAAAAGAGATAGAAAAGAGAACTAAAGTAAGAGCAAGAGTTATAGGTCATGCACTATTAGAACTTGTTAATGAAAGTAGTAATGTATTTATTATTGGACACAAAAATTCTGATATAGATTGTGTTGGTGCAGCTGTAGGATTATATAGTACACTTAAAAATATAAAACAAGAAACATATATAGTTATAGATGCAAAAAATAATTCAGTTAATCAATTTATACAGGGTTTAAATGCAGATGGAGAATACGATAATGTATTTATATCCACTGAAAGATGTATATCAATGAAAGAAGAAAAGAGCATTTTAATTCTTGTAGATGTTCATAATGAAAGTCATGTATTATCTATGGACGTAGTAAATGCATTCGAAAGAAGAGTAATTATAGATCATCATAGAAAAGCTAAGGATTATATACAAAATACATTACTTAGCTATATAGAAACATATGCATCATCAACATCTGAGTTAGTCACAGAACTAATTCAATATATGTCAGAAAGGCCAAATTTAAAACCAATGGAAGCCATAGGGCTTTTAGCAGGAATATGCCTAGATACAAAGAATTTTAATTTTAAAACTGGAGTAAGAACTTTTGAAGCAGCTGCATTTCTAAGAAGGTCTGGTGCAGATACTACAGAAGTAAAAAAAATATTTAGAGAAGATTTAGATACTTATATATCTAAAACAGAAGTAATGAGAAAAGCTAATGTAAAAAATGGAATTGCTATAGCTGTTTGTCCACCGAATATAGAATATAATGTATTAAGTGCACAAGTAGCGGATGAATTGCTAAATATTACAGGTATTCAAGCATCCTTTGTTATTGTTAAAATGGGAGTAGATGCATATATAAGTGGAAGATCACTTGGAGATGTAAATGTGCAAGTCATCCTTGAGTCACTTGGTGGAGGTGGACATTTAACAATGGCTGGAGCAAAAATAAAAGATGTTACATTAGATGAAGCTGAAAAAATGTTAAATGAATGTATAGATAAATACTTAAGGGAAGGTGACAAATAATGAAAGTTATTTTATTAAAAGATGTTAAAAATGTAGGTAAAAAAGGAGAGGTTATAAACGCATCCGATGGATATGCAAGAAACTTTTTATTTCCAAAAAAATTAGCTGAGGAAGCTAATGATGTAAATATGCACATATTAAATAAGAAAAATGAAGCTGAAAGAAAGAAAAAACTAGAGGAAATGGAAGCTGCACAAAAGTTAGCAGCAGACTTAAAAGATAAAGAAGTTAAAATAATAGCTAAGAGCGGAGACAATGGTAGATTATTTGGAGCTATAACAAGCAAAGATATATCAGTAGCATTAGAAAAAGAATATAATGTGAAAATAGATAAGAAAAAAATAGTTACAGATACTATAAAAACAATGGGCGCTTTTGATATAGAAGTAAAAGTATACCCAGAAGTATCAACTAGAATAAAAGTTGTTATTAGTGAAAAATAAGAACCTTATTTTAAAAACTGAGGGGAGGAAACGCTTTGATAGCTTTTATGGCTAAAAAGTTATCAAAGCGGATTTTAAATTTGAATACATTATCAATTAATAATTTAGAAAATGAAATACTAGATGAACTATTACCTTTTGAAGTACAAGTGGACATGCTTTATGAACTTATGTATAAAGTAATTGATGAAGGAACTATAAGAGCTAGAATCGTGAAATTTAAATTAAAAAATCATATAGAAAGTAAAGATTCTTATAGTCGATTATATGCAATAAATAAAATTATAAGTAATGGTAAAGGCATAAGCATAGTTCCTACTGAGGCAAATAAAGAAGAAGTATTAAATGAAACAGGCAACTTGTTAGCAGATGTAGTTGCTAAAAGATACATACAAAACAAAATAGAAAAAGATGTTGAAGAGTATCTTGTAGACAAACAAGATAAATACATGGATGAAATACGTCTTTCAATAATAAAAAAACAAAAAGGTCCTGAAAATGCAAAAACTTTAAAAAGATATGCAGAATTAGAAGTTTTAGACTCTAAGAAATTAACAAAGAGTATTATGTCTATGTTAAGACCTTCAAGTTTTTCAGAAATTGTAGGACAAGATAGAGCTATAAAATCATTAATATCTAAAATGGCATGTCCATATCCTCAACATATTATACTTTATGGTCCACCGGGAGTAGGTAAAACTACTGCTGCAAGACTTGCTTTAGAGGAAGCAAAAAAACTAAAATACACACCTTATGATGATAAGGCAAAGTTTGTTGAAGTTGATGGTACAACACTTAGATGGGACCCAAGGGAGATTGCAAATCCATTATTAGGTTCAGTACATGATCCTATATATCAAGGAAGCAAAAGAGATTTAGCTGAAACTGGAATACCAGAACCAAAGCCAGGATTAGTTACAGAGGCTCATGGGGGAGTACTCTTTATTGATGAAATAGGAGAATTAGATTCTATATTACAAAATAAACTTTTAAAGGTTTTAGAAGATAAGAGGGTTGAATTTTCATCATCATATTATGATCCAGATGATGATCAAACACCTAAGTATATAAAATATTTATTTGATAATGGAGCACCAGCTGACTTTGTTTTAATTGGAGCAACAACTAAAGATCCAAGTGAAATAAATCCAGCACTAAGATCAAGATGTACAGAAGTTTATTTTGAACCATTATCATCAAAAGATATAGAAAATATTGTAGTGAATGCTGCAGAAAAATTAGAAGTAGAATTAGAAGATGGTGTAGCTAAGGACATAAGTAGATACACTATTGAAGGAAGAAAAGCTGTAAATATTTTAGCTGATGTTTATGGATATACACTTTATAACTCAGAAGATAAAGACAAAAATATAATAAAAATGAAGGCTTTAGAAGAGGTAATTTCTATTAGTAGATTAAAACCTTATGAAATTTTAAAATGTACAGAGGATAAAAAAGTTGGTCAAATTTTTGGCTTAGGAGTAGCTGGATATTTAGGTTCAACACTTGAGATAGAGGCAGCAGTATTTGAGGCAAAAGAAAAGGGTCATGGAACTATGAGATTTAATGAAACAGCTGGATCTATGGCAAAGGATTCTGTTTTCAATGCTGCATCTGTAATAAGGAAAGTTACAAATAAAGATATAAAAGATTATGATATACATGTAAATGTAGTTGGTGGGGGAAATATAGATGGTCCTTCTGCTGGTGCAGCTATAACTGTATGCATAATTAGTGCAATTTTAGATAAGCCTTTAAGACAAGATATAGCAATAACAGGAGAAATATCTTTAAGAGGAAGTGTAAAGCCTGTTGGAGGAATTTTTGAAAAAATTTATGGTGCGAGAAGAAAAGGTATAAAAACTGTAATAGTACCTAAAGATAATATAAATGAAGTTCCAAAAGGTTTAAAGGATATAGAAGTAAAATCAGTAGATACAATAGAAGAATTATTAAAAATAGTATTTTAATAAATAACCCTGCTTATTTTTTATTAGCAGGGTTATAATTATTTAATAAGGCAAATATAAAATGGTATAATGAAATATAGAAAATTTATTATGACAAGGAGGAAATGTGATGGAAGCACCACTTAGAAGTATGCCTCATAATATAGAAGCTGAGCAATCTGTTTTAGGATCAATGCTTATAGATAAAGCTGCAATATCTGCAGCAGCAGAAGAGCTTGAGGGTGAAGATTTTTATAGGGATAATCATAAAGTCATATTTAAGGCAATTAGAGAATTATATCAAAAAGACATTCCAGTAGATATGATAACTTTAATAGAACACTTAAGATCAACAGAGAAGTTAGATGAAGCTGGTGGAATATCATACATAACTGAGATTAGTACATCTGTTCCTACAACAGCTAATCTAAACTCATATATTAAAATTGTAAATGACAAAGCTACATTAAGAAAGTTAATTAGAAGTGCTACAAATATAATAGAAACAAGTTATAACAAACAAAATGATGTTGATGGTGTTGTAGACTTTGCTGAAAAGTCAGTATTTAGTATTTCAGAAGAAAAAAATACAAGCGACTTTGAGGCAATGAGCGTAGTGCTTGAAAGAGGCTTTGAGGAAATAGAAAGAATTTATAATAATAAGGGTGAAACTACTGGAGTACCTTCTGGGTTTAGAGACTTAGATGATAAAACTTCTGGATTTCAAAGTGGAGACATGGTGCTTATAGCAGCTAGACCCTCAATGGGAAAAACAACATTTGCACTTAATTTAGCACAATATGCAGCATTAAGGTCTGGAAAAAGTGTAGCCATATTTTCACTAGAAATGAGTAAGGAGCAATTAGCATACAAACTTTTATGTGCAGAAGCTAATGTTGATATGCTAAAGCTAAGAACAGGAAATCTTGATGAAAAAGATTGGGAGAACATTGCAAGAGCATCTGGACCTTTAGCTGATGCTAAAATATTTATAGATGATACAGCTGGTATATCTATAGTGGAAATGAGATCAAAATGTAGAAGATTAAAGATGGAACATGGAATAGATATGATACTTATAGACTACTTACAACTTATGAGTGGAAGTGGCGGAAGTGGAGATAATAGACAACAGGAAGTTGCAGAAATATCAAGAAGTATAAAAGCTATTGCAAAAGAAATGAAATGTCCAGTAATAGCTTTATCACAGTTATCACGTGCACCAGAACAACGTGCTGACCATAGACCAATGCTTTCAGACTTAAGAGAATCTGGATCTATTGAGCAGGATGCTGACCTTGTTATGTTTTTATATAGAGATGAATATTATGATAAAGAAACAGAAGATAAAAATATAGCAGAATGTATAATAGCAAAACAGAGAAATGGTCCAGTTGGAACAGTAAAACTGGCATGGTTAGGACAATATAGTAAATTTGGGTCTTTAGATGTAATACATCAAGAATAAAATATAACCCAGGAAATATATGGATAGGCATATTGAAATATAATATTTATACTTCAATATGCCTAAAAATATAAAAAATATTTTAATTCAGTTCTATAATACAATATAAAATGTACTATAATAATATTAGAAATAATATTATAGATTAATATAAATAAGTTTTTTTATGGTAAAAGAATTTATAGTTTATAAATTTTACTATCTATACATAGAATAATAATTTTAAGGAGTAACAGGTATGGAGTGTAAGAAAAATGGAGATTTTTTAGTAAAAAAAATATCAGAATTAAAAAAAAGTGATAAGGTTGAAAATTACTATTTAATAAAATCTATAGAATGCAAAATAACTAATAATAGCAGTACAAATAAATATTTAGATATAACATTAGCAGATTCAACTGGAACAATTAATTCAAAACTGTGGGAAGTATCAAAAGAAATTGAATCAATGTTTAAAGAAAATATGTTAGTAAAAGTAAAAGGCTCTATAAATGAATATAGAGGAAAACTACAGTTTAAAATAGATAGAATAAGAAAGATAACAGAAGAGGATAATGTTAATATAGATGATTTTGTTCCAACAGCACCATATAAATCAGATGATATGTATGAAAAAGTTTTAGATTATATATGTAAGATAGAAAATGATGATATAAGAAAAATTACAGAAAATATAATTTTAAGTTGTGAAGATAAATTAATGAATTATCCAGCAGCAAAATCTAATCATCATTCAGTTAAAGGTGGACTTTTATATCATATAACTACAATGTTAAGATCAGGAGAAAAGTTATTAGAAATATATGAAAATCTTAATTCTGATTTAGTTTATGCTGGTGTTATTTTACACGATATTGCAAAAATATATGAAATGAATTCTAGTGAATTAGGCATTGTATCAGAATATACTATGGAAGGACAATTACTGGGACATATAACATTAGGAATTAATCTAATAGAAACAGCTGGAAGAGAGGTTGGGGCAGATAGGGAAGTTGTAGTATTACTGGAACATATGATATTAGCTCATCATTACGAACCAGAGTATGGAAGTCCTAAAAAACCAATGATTCCTGAAGCGGAATTATTACATCATTTAGATATAATTGATGCAAGATTATATGATATGAATAAGGCAATAAAAGATATTGATTATGGTACTTTTTCAGAAAGAGTTTGGAGTTTAGATAATTTGAGTGTATATAAAAGTTTTATAAGTAAAAATAACAAGCGAAATTTATAGTAAAATGAATGTTAAATATTCGTAATTAATATTGACCATAATAAATTCATTTGATAATATATTACGGTGGAAAAAATCTTAAATTTAATTTAAGCTTTTATAAAAGTTTTTAGTTAAAAATATTTATGATAAATTAAAATTCATAAAAATATAGGAAACGAAAGAGAGGAATTAAGATGTCATCATTTGTAGTTTTAGGAGCCCAATGGGGAGACGAAGGTAAAGGAAAAATGACAGACTACCTTGCAGAAAAGGCAGATGTTGTTGTTAGATTTCAAGGCGGAAATAACGCAGGACACACTGTTGAAGTAGGGGATAAGCAATATAAGCTTCATTTAATTCCTTCAGGAATATTATACAAAGATAAATTAAATATAATAGCTAATGGAGTTGTTGTTGATCCAGAGGCATTATTTACTGAAATTGAATACTTGGAAAATTTAGGTGAAGATATAACTAAAGAAAGATTAATGATAAGTGATAGAGCACAAGTTATAATGCCATATCATAAAATATTAGACGCTTTAAAGGAAGAAGCTAGAGGTAAAAATGATATAGGAACTACACGTAAAGGAATAGGTCCTTGTTATACTGATAAATTTGAAAGATGTGGAATTAGAGTTTGTGATTTAATAAAACCAGAAGTTTTAAGAGAAAAGCTTACTGAGTATTTAAAAGATAAGAATGACATAATAACAAAAGTATACAATGGAACAGCTCTTAATTTAGAAGATATTTACGAAAAATATGTTGAATATGGAAAGAGAATAAAACCATTTGTATTTGATACATCTATTAAAATATTTGATTCAATAAAGGAAAATAAGAAAGTTTTATTTGAGGGAGCTCAAGGAACTTTATTAGATATAGATTTTGGTTCATATCCATATGTAACATCATCAAACACAATTGCTGGTGGATTATGTACAGGAACAGGAATAGGACCAACAATGCTTGATAGTGCAGTTGGAGTTGTAAAGGCATATACTACAAGAGTTGGAAAAGGACCATTCCCAACAGAATTAAATGATGAAGTTGGAGAATGGATAAGAGAAAAAGGACATGAATATGGAGTTACAACTGGAAGAAGCAGAAGATGTGGTTGGTTAGATCTTGTAATATTAAAAACAGCAGCAAGAGTTTCAGGATTAACAAGCTTTAGTGTAACTAAAATAGATACATTAGCTGGACTTGAAAAATTAAAAGTATGTGTTGGATATAAACTTGAAGATAAAGTTATAGATTATTTCCCTGCAAGTTTAGAAGATTTAGCTAAATGTGAACCAATATATGAAGAGTTTGATGGTTGGGATGATAGTGTTGCAGCTGCTAGAAGTTATGATGAATTACCTGAAAATGCAAAAATTTACTTAAAGAAAATTGAAGAATTTACAGGTGTAAAAATAGCAATAGTTTCTGTAGGACCGAAAAGAGATCAAACAATGATGATAAATGATTTATAATATATAAATAGAGACTGCTATATGGCCTAAATAACGGTTATATAGCAGTTTTGCATATATATAGGCTAAATATATAAATAAATAAAAATATTCTATTTAAAATTCAAATACGTAACATATATTACGTATTATAAATAAAAAATAATATATAATATGTGTATAAATAAAAACTACAAGAGAAAAATAAACTAAGATTAAATTTAATGAATGAGGTGTTATATATGAAAATAACTAAAGATATGAAAGTTGGAGAAATAGTAAAAAATTATCCAGAAAGCATAGAAATATTAATGAGTTTTGGAATGGGTTGTGTAGGATGTCCATCAGCACAAGCAGAAACACTAGAAGATGCAGCTAACGTACATGGATTAGATTTAAATGGACTACTAGAGGCATTAAATAAATAGTAGAATGTATAAGTATAGGCTCTATCTTAACACTTAAGATAGAGCCTTAAAATTTATAAATTAATACATTAAGAATTTATAATACTATATGCTAATACATTAAGAATTTATAGTACTATATGCTACAGTAGCACCAGAAGACCAAGCCCATTGCAGATTAAAACCACCACAATCTCCATCAACATCTAAAACTTCACCTGCAAAGAATAAACCTTTAATAATTTTAGATTCAAGTGTAGATGGATCAATATCTGTAGTATCAATTCCACCAGCAGTTACCTGGGCATTATCAAAAGAATTCACACCAGTAACTTCAAACTTCCAGCCTTTAAGAAGAGATATTAAATTTTCTTTTTCTTGCCACTCTAAGCTCCAACAAGGCTTATGTATGTCGTCAATACCACATTCTTTTAAAATTATAGGAATGAATTTTTTATTGATTATTCCAATTAAAGAATCACTTAATGACCTATAAGAATTAAGTGCAAAGTGATTTTCAAGAAAATCACTTAACTCGTCTTTAGAAAACTTATAAAGAAGATCAACATTAATATAAACAGGCTGATGTTTAGAAGTTGCATAAGAAGCAATTCTACTTAATTGAAGTATTGGTGGACCAGATATACCATAGTCAGTAAATAAAATCTCACCAAATTCGTGTTTTTCAAGTTTATTATTTACATATATATCAACAAAGCCATCAAATTTCACACCAGATATGGCCTTCAATTTATTATATAAAAGTTTAATTTGAACAATAGAGGGTATAGGATTGACTATTTTATGACCTAAAGATTTAACTAAACTAAATCCAGAACCATCTGAACCAGTTTTGGGATAGCTTTTGCCACCAGTACAAATAATTAACTTATTACAAGAAAATGATTCACCATTTTCACATAGTATATTAAAGTCTTTTGATTTAGATATTTTTTTTACTTTACAATTTGTATATAAAGGAACTGATCTTTCATCTAGTGCAAGTCTAAATATATCTACAACAGAAGAAGCTTGAAGAGAAAGGGGATACATTTTATTATTTTCAAGAGATGTTAGATATAATCCTATAGATTTAAAAAAATTCACAGTATCTTCTAAAGTGAATTTTTTTAGTGCATCACAATAAAAATTATGATTGTCACTATGATATCTATCACAAGATACATTTTCATTTGTTATATTACATCTACCATTTCCAGTAGTAAGTATTTTTTTACCTATTCTATCGGTACCTTCTAATATGGCAATATCAAGACCTAAATCTTTGCCAATTATAGAGGATATAATTCCAGAGGCACCTCCGCCAATAACAATAACGTCGTGTTTCAAAATAAAACTCCTTTCTATAGAGAAAAATTTATAATTTAAACTTATTTTTGTACTTTTCAATTAGTTGTAAACAAAAATTTATTCATTAAATATAAATTTAGTAGTATCGATTAATAATTGCACAAACTAAAAAATTAGCTTGTAATTCTATATAAAAATATTATATTTGTAATTATATTTTTGAAACTTATACTTTTAATTATACACATATAAATGATTATAGAATGTAAAATTTAAAAATTCACATGGAAACTATAACATATACAAAATTTAGGTTCAATATATAGGGTTCCAAGTTCAAATTTAAAGTAATGTATTTCTCAAATGATAGTACTAATCTTACAGTTTATTCTATTATCATGTTTGGAACTAATTAACAATTAACAATGATGGTTGATATTAATCACTTCGCTTTTAATATCTAAAAATAGAAATATAAAAAACTAGTTTCTTATATGTTTTAACTAATTTGCTTAGCAAATTATCATAAAAATTGATTTTAAGGACTGATACTTCGGGTTTATCCTTCATTGTTAATTTTGTATAACACTTTAAATTTCTCTTTCTCAACTGAAACATGAATAACTTAAAGTTTCAACTTGGATTCCTATATAAGAAGGTTAAATAAATTAATTAAAAATAAATTATTTAGTATAATATGATATGGTTTGTACATAATAATGAATGTGCTATTAAAATTTAAAATATATTAAATTAAATTTAATTAATATATTTATTAGAAATTAGCATAATAACAATACAATAAAGGATAAAAAATACGGAAAATCTCTATTGAGTTATATAAAACTAACTGTTTAACATATAACATGTAAAAATACCAAGATAAAAAATAAAAAATAATAGTTTAGGTCTAAATATATTATAAATAATAGAAGAATTTTGAGTTATATTTTTATAAAATCAAAATAGATAGGTAAAAAATTTAAAATTTTTTTGTGAAATTGATAAATTAGAGTATAATAATACGGTATAAACCATTGAAAATGCTCACTTTTAATTAATATAAAAAAAATATAAAAAAAATGTTGACATTAATAAAGATTTTCGGTATTATATTACTTGTCGGGTGCGAGAAAAGCACTGGGGAAACAAAAGATGAATGACATATGGCTCCTTGGTCAAGCGGTTAAGACACCACCCTTTCACGGTGGTAACAGGGGTTCGATTCCCCTAGGAGTCACCATTATAGTGGTCGCATAGCTCAGCTGGGAGAGCATCTGCCTTACAAGCAGAGGGTCACAGGTTCGAGCCCTGTTGTGACCACCACATACGGCCTAGTGGCTCAGTTGGTTAGAGTACCGGCCTGTCACGCCGG
>NZ_JBWKMH010000010.1:0-592600 GCF_056431285.1 Clostridium amazonense
CCTGGAAGACTACCAGGTTGATAGGTGAGGGGTGTAAGCATGGTAACATGTTCAGCTGACTCATACTAATAAGTCGAGGGCTTGACCTAAAAATAATCACTGTGCAATTTTCAGAGAACAAACTCTGAAAAAACTTTAAAAAAAGTATTGACAAGATACTTGATAAAAGTTATAATAAAAAAGTAATTTTGATAAATGATCCGCGATAGCTCAACGGTGGAGCACTCGGCTGTTAACCGATAGGTTGAAGGTTCGAATCCTTTTCGCGGAGCCAAAATCTGGTGATGATGGTTTTGAGGGTAACACTCCTTACCATACCGAACAGGCAAGTTAAGCCTCATAACGCCGATAGTACTGCACGGGAAGCTGTGTGGGAGGGTAGGTTGTCGCCAGGTAATAAACTAGGTATTAAACCTAGTTTTTTTTATACAAAAAAACAATATATGGTAGAATATTTACATTGGCTATATATAAATTACTTTAATTCATACTATATCTAAGAATAAATTAGCAATATATCTAATATAATTAATATGGACAAAAATGAAATGTAAATATATTTTTAATATTTAGAAAATTATAAATATTAAAAGGATAAATCATTAAAAATAGAGAATAGTAAATATAAAGTATAGTCTCAAAATAGTGGGAGGTATAGCGATATGAAAGTTTATAAAGTCAATAACCTTAGAAACATTGGTATAATAGGACATAGTGATGCAGGAAAGACTAGTTTAATGGAAGCTTTATTATATTATACTGGAGCAACTGATAGATTAGGAAAAATAGAAGATGGCACAACTATAAGTGATTATGATCAAGAAGAAAAAAGGAGAAAAGTATCTATATCAACATCTGTAGGCTTATGCGAGTGGGGAGATGTTAAAATAAATTTAGTTGATACACCAGGATATTTTGACTTTGTAGGGGAAATGATTGAAGGATTAAGTGCTGTTGATTTAGCAATGATTGTGGTTTGTGGAGTTTCTGGCATACAAGTTGGAACTGAAAAAGCATTTGATTATGCTAGTGAACATAGACTTCCGAAGGCATTTTTCATAAATAAACTAGATAGAGAAAATAGCAACTTTGAGAAAGTGTTGAATCAGATTAAAGAGCGATTTGGAATTTCTGCTGTGCCTATACAATATCCAATAGGGTCAGAAGATAATTTTAGAGGAGTAATAAATGTAATATCTAGAAGAGCAAGAATATTTAATCCTAAAACTAAGAAAATGGAGGATGCAGATATTCCAGAAGAACTACTAGATAAAGTAGAAGAATGCAAACAAATGGTAATGGAATCTGTTGCAGAGATAGATGAAACTTTATTAGATAAGTATTTCAATGAAGGTGAACTAAGTGAAGAAGAAATATATAATGGTTTAATAAAAGGAGCATCTCAAGGGGAGATTACACCTATAATGTGTGGATCTTCAACAACAAGCATAGGTTTGCATACTTTACTTGAGGATATAGTAGAATGCTTCCCATCACCAATAGATACAACACTATATATGGCAAAGGATGTTAAAAATAACAGCTATACTAATATAAAAATAGAGGAAAAAGCACCATTTTCAGCATTGGTATTTAAAACAATAGCAGACCCCTTTGTAGGTAAATTATCAATGTTTAGAGTTATTACAGGAAGTGCAAAATCAGATACAGTTGTATTAAATCCAAATAAGGAAAAAGAAGAGAAGATAGGAACATTATATTTCTTAAAAGGAAAACAACAATATGCAACACCGGAAGTAAAAGCAGGAGATATAGGAGCGGTTGCTAAATTGAATTATACAAATACAGGAGACACATTATGTAGTAGTGAAAGACCATTAATTTTTGACAGAATGGAATTTCCAAGTCCAGTTTATTCAAGGGCAATAGTAACTAAAGCAAAAGGTGATGAAGATAAAATCTCAATAGGTTTAAATAAATTGTTAGATGAAGACCCTACATTTATGACAGAGAGAGATGTTGAAAATGCAGAAAATATCATATCAGGCATGGGAACCACCCATTTAGATGTTATAGTTAGCAAACTAAAATCTAAATTTGGTATAGATGTATCATTAGAGCTACCAAAGACCCCATATAGAGAGACAATTAAAAAAGTATCAGATGTTCAAGGTAAGCACAAAAAACAATCAGGTGGACATGGACAATATGGAGATGTAAAAATAAAATTTGAACCTAGATCAGATGGTGAAGATGAGTTAGAATTTGTTGACAAAGTTGTCGGAGGGGTAGTGCCAAGACAGTATATACCAGCAGTGGAAAAAGGTTTAAGAGATTGTATACAACATGGAGTTTTAGGTGGATATCCAGTAATAAGATTAAGGGCAACTTTACATGATGGTTCTTATCATCCTGTTGACTCATCAGAAATGTCATTTAAAATGGCAGCGTCATTAGCATATAAAAAGGGAATTAAAGATGCAGAACCTATTTTACTAGAACCTATAATGAAAGTAGAAATAATTGTGCCTGATGAATTCATGGGTGATGTTATAGCAGATATAAATAAGAAAAGAGGAAGAATCTTAGGTATGGAGCCAATACAAAAGAAGGGACAAAAAATATTAGGTGAAGTTCCACAGGCTGAATTATATGATTATGCTACAGATTTGAGATCAATTACCGGAGCAAGAGGAACATTTAGAACTAAATTTGAAAGATATGAAGAAGTTCCTCGTGAGATGGTAGAAAAGATAGTTAGTGCTTAATAGAAAAATTTAAAAATAGATTATGATATGAATATAAATGTTCCCCTTAATCCATAATATATATAAAATATAATTGGTTAAGGGGAATTTTATGTCATACTATAAAATGAATATAAACGGAAATATTAATTTAGGAGATTACACAAATATACATGATTATATGGAAATAGTAAAACCAGAAGATGATTTTATTATTACACTTCAATCATCAAATGATGAAAATGCAGCAATACTATGTAATATATTAGAGAGTGATAAATTTAATATTTTATCTAGGGAATCTTGTAATGATGGATGCTATCAAATAGAAGCAGTAAAGAAAAGATAATTACAAAATAAGGCATATTGAGAATATGCTTTATTTTTTTCATTTTTAGATATTTTAATAAACATAATAATAGAAGAATAAAATAAATATAAAAACATAACAAAATTGTGGTAAAATATAACAATGACTTTAATTTTTTATAGGGGGATGATAATTTGGTAAGAAGATTTATTTCATATTATAAAAAGCACAAGGTTTTATTTACTATTGATATGATATGTGCATTTTTAGTTGCAACATTGGATTTGGTATTTCCAATGTTAACAAAGCAAGTATTGGATGAAGGAATACCAAATAAAGATATTAAAATGATAGTGACTTTTGCAATAGTATTAATTGTTTTATATTCTATAAAATTAGTAGCCAATTATGTGATTGCATATTGGGGACATGTTATGGGTGTAAGAATGCAATATGATATGAGAAAAGATATATTTTCTCATTTACAAACATTATCATTTAGTTATTTTGACAATAATAAGACTGGACAATTAATGTCTAGAATAGTTAATGATTTAATGGAAATTTCGGAGCTAGCACACCATGGGCCAGAAGACTTATTTATTTCTATAATTATGTTATTAGGTTCATTTATTTTATTATGTAAAATTAATGTAAAGCTTACATTAATAATATTTGCTTTTATACCACTTATAGTATGGTTTGCAATGGCTAAAAGAGTGAAAATGTCAAAATCTTTTGATAACGTTAGGGTTAAAATAGCAGAAGTAAATGGACGACTTGAAAATAGTATTTCAGGGATAAGAGTTGCAAAGGCATTTACTAATGAAGAGTATGAAATGGAAAAATTTGATGAGGACAATGTGAAGTATAAAAAAGCTAGAAGTTATGCATATAAATATATGGCAGAATTTATATCTGGAATGACTTTTATGGTGGATATACTTAATGTTGTAGTTATTGGATTTGGGGGATATTTTGCGTATAAGGAATATATAACTCCATCAGAATTAGTGGTTTATCTTATGTATATATCATATTTTATGCAACCAATAAAAAGGTTAGCATCATTTATTGAACAATATCAAAGTGGAATGTCTGGATTTAAAAGATTTGTAGAGATTATGGATACAAAGCCAGATATAAAAGAATGTGAGAATGCAATAGATTTAGATACTTTAAGAGGTGATATAGAATTTAAAAATGTTAACTTTAAATATAGTACAGGAAAGGATATTCTTAAAGATTTAAACTTAACTATAAATGATGGGGAAACTGTAGCATTAGTTGGACCCTCGGGTGGTGGTAAAACTACTATATGTCATTTAATACCTAGATTTTATGAGTTAAACGAAGGAAGTATAAAAATAGATGGTAAAAATATAAAAGATTTAAAATTGAAATCATTAAGACAAAACATAGGAATAGTTCAGCAAGAAGTATTTTTATTTACGGGAACAGTAAAAGAAAATATTTTATATGGAAATCCAATGGCATCAGATGAAGATATAGTAAAAGCAGCAAAAGAAGCTAATATACATGAATATATAGAATCATTACCTGATGGATATGATACTTTTATTGGCGAAAGAGGAATTAAGTTGTCAGGAGGACAAAAGCAGAGAATATCAATAGCAAGAATTTTTCTTAAAAATCCACCTATTCTTATACTTGATGAAGCTACATCAGCTTTAGATAATACTACTGAAATTATGATACAAAATTCTTTAGAAAAATTATCTGAAGGAAGAACAAGTATAGTAGTTGCACACAGGTTATCTACAATAAAAAATGCAGATAGAATAATCGTTATAACAAACAATGGAATATTGGAAGAGGGAAGTCATGAAGAGTTATTAGAAAACAAAGGTGCATATTATAAATTGTATAATGCACAATTTAATGGAATAATTCCTGAAAATATAGAAGTTTAACATAAATATATAATTTAAAATCTAAATTTAAATATACAAAAAATCCCCACCAAATGTAGATTAATGTATTGAAATGAAATAAATTAGGGAAAAAATATTAAAATATATTATATGTAAAAAAAAGGAAATATAAAAGTGTTGTAGAAAATATAAATATAGAAAAAAATGGTAAAAAGGTGGGGGTAGTATGATAAAAAGCAAAGATAATGTATGTGAATTAATAAATGAGATGGGAAATTTCTCATATGAAAAGGATAATTCTATTGTAGATGTAGTATTAATGCCTCATCAATGTGTTCACATAAGATGTTATGAAGAAAGTTGTATAAAGATAAATTACTATGATTATAATAAAGGCGTATCTAAATTATATAGAGATAGAAAATATATTAATAAAGAGTTTTCCTAATTTAGGAAAACTCCTTTTCAGTTGATAAAAAAGTCTAGTTATACATTTGTTTAATAAGGATAGATATTAAGTTTTTAAGTTGATGAATGATTCTGAATATAAGAGCATTTGAATATATGGAAATAAATTCAAAAATACAATTATTTTTATTTTATTTGGGAATTCTAATTAATTTAATTGAAAATTGAAAGTTGAAAGTGAATGTAAAAATTGAATTTCCAATTTTAAAGAATGATTTTTTATTAAATTTGCAAAGCAAATTAATTGAAAACAATATAAAAACTGAATTTTATAAAATAGCCAAAGTAATAGTGATAGTTACCATTGAAACTGTGATTAGTAAGAACATTATGATGGGGAATTTATTCTCCAAAATGAACTTTTTATGGATAAATATTATACTGATTTTATTTGAAGTACAAATAAAACATTGTAGAGGGGATTTAAATCCCCGGGATATTTACCATCACTTTTTACTCTTACTTTTTACTTGGTTCCAAATATGAAAGTAGGAATAACAAGTAATTTAAGTATTATCATTTGATAAAGATATTATTTAAAATTTGAACTTGAAACCCTATAATATTAAATAATTTGATTATAAAGAATAAATTAGGGATATACTTTTTATAGGATTGTAAGTTTATCTTTAAGATCATTAATATTTATAGTGTAGTTTATAACAAGCTAACACATTTTCAAATGGCATAGAATTTGTAAGAAAAGTAGTTAGTTTTATAGATGGATTGAGATAAATTTAAAAATTCATTAAAGAAAGTTTAAAACTTTGTTTGAATTATATATAAAAGAGATATAATATTTATATAAGGTCAAAGAAAGTCAAAGTAAATAAATTGGAATAGGTGATAACCATGGCAAAGCTATCAGATTTAATAGAAGAGTTTATAAAAGAAATATTAGATGATTCACAAAATAATGTTGTTGAAATTCAAAGAAATGAATTAGCAAATTATTTTAGTTGTGCACCATCTCAGATAAATTATGTTTTAACAACAAGATTTACAAAGGAAAAAGGATATTATATCGAAAGTAGACGTGGTGGTGGTGGGTGTATAAAAATAAATAAAATAGAATACCGCTATCATAGGGGATTTTTAGATATACTAAATGAAAAAATTGGAGATTCTATAACTTATGATTCAGCAATAAGTGTGGTTGAGTCTTTAAGAGAAGCTGGAATTATAACAGTTAGTGAAGAAAATATAATAAATATAGTTTTAAATGATAGGACTTTAAATGCGGCAGGAATAAATAAGAATAACTTAAGAGCAGATATATTAAAATCAGTAATTTTCAACATACTAAATTAGGTTTATAAAAAATAAGGGAGTGAGGGTTATGCTTTGTAACAGATGTAATAAAAAAGAGGCCACTTTTCATATAAGCAGAGTTATTAATGGGGTAAAGCATGAGGAACATTTATGTGATGAGTGTGCAAGAGAAGATGATGCTTTAAATTTAATTCAAGATATGAAGTTGCCATCAGGCTTTTCATTTCAAAATATACTAAGTGGATTTATGGATTATATGAATAGCACAACAGAAACTAATTTGCCAAGTGAAGTGATTTGCAACAAATGTGGGAAAACTTATACAGAGTTTAAAAATACAGGACTTTTAGGATGTGAGAATTGTTATAGGGTATTTAAAACTACAATAGTTCCTATTATAAAAAGAGTTCAACTAAGTAATAATCACACAGGTAAAGTACCTAAAAGATCAGGAGCAGAAATAGTAAAAGTGAAACAAATAACTGAACTTAAGGAAGAACTTCAAAAAGCAATAGCCATAGAAGAATATGAAAGAGCAGCTGAAATAAGAGATAAAATCAGAATGCTTGAAAAGGAAAGTTAGGGGGTGGATAGTATGGAGAACTGGATAATATGTGAAAATGAAGATAGTAATATTATTTTAAGTACTAGAGTTAGACTTGCAAGAAATTTGAAAGGATATCCATTTCCTAATAAAATTTCTAAAGAGAAGGCAGAAGAAGTAATTGCTAAAGTTAAAGAAGTTTTATTAACAAATGATTATTTAAAAGGCAAAATTAATATATCAAATTTAAGTGATATTAATGATATTGAAAAGGATATATATTTTGAAAACCACTTAATAAGCAAAAAGCTTATAGAAAACAAAGAAATTTCAGCATTGGCTATTGATGATAAAGAAATTATGAGCATTATGATAAATGAGGAAGATCATGTAAGATTACAACTTATATGTGGTGGACTTCATTTAAAAGAATTATATGAAGAAGTAAATAAGCTAGATGACATTTTAGAAGAAAAGTTAGATTTTGCATATGATGCTAATTTAGGATATTTAACAGCATGTCCAACTAACACAGGAACAGGATTAAGAGCATCAGTAATGCTTCATTTACCAGCTTTATGCATGACAAAAGAAATAGACAATATATTTGCGGCAATAGGAAAAGTTGGAATAACTATTAGGGGAATGTATGGGGAAGGTTCCAAGGGATATGGAAGTATTTTTCAAATATCAAATCAAATAACTCTTGGACAAAGTGAAGATGAAATTATAAATGGGTTAACTGCTATGATTTATCAAATAATTGAAAAAGAAAATCTAGCAAGGAAGCAATTAAAGGAACAATATAATTATGAAATACAAAATAAAGTTATGAGAGCACTTGGAATATTAAAATCTGCAATAATTTTAGATTATAGGGAATGTATGGAGCTATTATCATTAGTTAGACTAGGAAATGATTTAGGATTTATAGAAAATGTTAATAAAGAGCTTTTAAATAGACTGATGATACAAGCTAGTGTACCTGTTATAAAATCAAAATTTAATGAAGATGTTAGAAGTAGAGAGATAAATATATATAGAGCAAAGATATTTAGAGAACAATTAAAGGATATGTAAAGGAGGAGAATGTATGTTTAATAGATTTACTGAAAGAGCTAGAAATATACTTATGTATGCTAATGATGAATCAAAGAAGTTTAAACATGGATATGTAGGAACGGAGCATATTTTATTAGGAATTTTACTAGAGGAAGATAGTATTGCTAAAAACTTATTAAATGATTTTGGTGTAAGATATGATAATTCAAAGGAATTATTAGAAACGTATATAGGATATGGAACTACTGAAATACAAATAGCACCAAATGAAATAGCATTGACACCTAGAACGAAAAGATTGTTTGAAATTAGTTTAGTGGAAGCTAGGGCATTAAATCAAAATTATATAACTCCAGAGCATATGTTATTAGCTATTATTAGAGAAGCAGAAGGTGTAGCATATACAATTTTAGCTAATTTAGGTGTAGATTTTTCTAAACTTTATAAGGAAGTTATTAATAGTATTAAAGGCGAAGAAGTTAATAATAATACAGTAAATAAGAGTAAAACTAAAACTAAAAACCTAGATAAGTATGGAAAAGATTTAACACAGTTAGCTTATGAAGGAAAGATAGATCCAATTATAGGTAGAGATAAAGAGACTGAAAGAGTTCTTGAGATATTATGTAGAAGAATGAAAAATAATCCTTGCTTAATAGGAGATCCCGGAGTAGGTAAAACAGCTATTGCGGAAGGACTAGCACAAAAGATTGTAGAGGGTAATATACCAGAAATATTAAAAGATAAAAGAGTAGTTTCCCTTGATTTATCATCAATGCTTGCAGGATCTAAATACAGAGGTGAATTTGAGGAAAGATTAAAAAATGTTATAGATGAAATATCTAAAGCTAAAGATGTAATATTATTTATAGATGAAATTCATAATATTGTTGGAGCTGGTGGAGCGGAAGGTGCAATTGATGCAGCTAACATATTAAAACCAGTATTAGCTAGAGGAGAACTTCAATGTATAGGAGCAACAACAATAGATGAATATAGAAAATATATAGAAAGAGATTCAGCATTAGAAAGAAGATTCCAATCTGTTATGGTAGAGGAACCAAGCAAGGAAGAAGCTATAGAAATTTTAAAGGGATTAAGAGATAAGTATGAAGCTCATCATAGGGTAAAAATATCAGATGAGGCAATTGAATCGTCAGTAATTTGGTCAGATAGATATATAACAGATAGGTTTTTACCAGATAAAGCAATAGACTTAATTGATGAGGCTGGAGCAAAAATGAGGATTCAAAGTTTGACTACACCAAGTAGTATTAAAGAGCTTGAAAATGATTTAGAAAAAATATCAAAGGAAAAATCAGATGCGATAACAATGCAGGATTTTGAGAAGGCTGCTAATTTAAGAGATAAGGAAAAACAATTAAAGACTCAAATAGAGACAGAAAAGAAGAATTGGACAACTAATGCAAAGGGTAGTAATTCTGTAGTAGATAAAAAAATTATAGCTAATGTAATATCTAAGTGGACTAATATTCCAGTAGAGAAACTAACAGAGACAGAAGCAGAAAGACTTTTAAAACTTGAGGATATACTTCATAAAAGAGTTATTGGACAAGAAGAAGCTGTAAGTGCAATAGCAAGGTCAGTAAGAAGAGCAAGGGTTGGACTTAAGGATTCAAAAAGACCAATAGGATCATTTATATTTTTAGGACCTACAGGAGTTGGAAAAACAGAACTTACTAAAGCATTAGCAGAAGCTATGTTTGGCGATGAAAACAATATGATAAGAATAGATATGTCTGAATATATGGAGAAGCATACTGTAGCAAAACTTATAGGAGCGCCCCCAGGATATGTGGGATTTGATGAGGGTGGACAATTAACAGAAAAGGTTAGAAGACATCCATATTCAGTAGTTTTATTTGATGAAATAGAAAAGGCGCATGTTGATGTATTTAATATATTACTTCAAATTTTAGAAGATGGAAGACTAACTGATGGTAAAGGAAAAACTGTAGATTTTAAAAATACAATAATAATAATGACATCTAACTTAGGTGCATCAACAATAAAGAAACAAAAGAGAATAGGTTTTACTAAGAGTGATTTAGAGAGAAATAGTGAACATGAGAATATGAAAGAAAATATTCTAAGTGAACTTAAAAATAATTTTAGACCAGAGTTTTTAAATAGAATAGATGATATAATAGTGTTCCATCAATTAGATGAGGAAGATTTATTAAAAATAGTAGATTTAATGTTATATACTCTTTCACAAAAATTAAAGGAACAAAATATAAATATAGAATTCGCAGATGAAGCAAAAAAATACTTAGCAAAAGAAGGATTTGATCCAACGTATGGAGCAAGACCACTAAGAAGAGCTATAACTAAAACAGTAGAAGATAATTTATCAGAAGAGATATTACTAGGTAATGTTAAATCAGGTGATAGTGTTATAGTTACAGTAGAAAATGACAAACTAAAATTTAATAAAGGAAATCTATAAAAGTTTTTAAATAAAAATATAATTTGAATGTAAAATAATCTGCATTCAAATTATATTTTTTTATATATTAACAATGTAAAATAAATCTTAACTTATTGTATAATATATTTAAAACAGGATTAAACTTAAACTATATAAAGCATTTAAATATAGAAGTAAGATTTAGAAGGAGAAATTTATGGCGAAGAGTAAAACAGTATATGTTTGTAGTCAATGTGGGCATGAATCACCTAAATGGTCAGGGAAATGCTTAAATTGCAATAGTTGGAATACAATGAGTGAAGAAATTAAAGCACCAGAAAAAAGTGTTAGTTTTAATAGAGCAGTAACAACAAGTGGAAGTAGTAAACCACAAAATGTTAAGGATATAAAATCTAGTAAACAAGAAAGATTAGATACTGGAATAAATGAACTTAATAGAGTTTTAGGGGGAGGCCTAGTTAAAGGATCATTAACATTAATTTCAGGTGATCCGGGAATAGGAAAATCTACTATACTGTTGCAAGCCGCAAAAAAAATAGCAGATAAGTACGGAAAAGTATTGTATGTTTCTGGTGAGGAATCAGAAGAACAAATAAAAATGAGAGCTGAGAGATTAGACTGTGTAGCTGAAAAATTATATATAGTATCTGAAACTAATATCTCATCTATCGAAGAACATATAAAAGATATTGAACCAGCATTTGTTATAATAGACTCAATTCAGACCTTATATAAAATGGAAATATCATCAGCGCCAGGAAGTGTTTCACAAGTAAGGGAATGTAGTAATGATCTTATGAGAATAGGAAAAACTAAGAATATTCCACTTTTCATAGTAGCACATGTAACTAAACAAGGAGAATTAGCAGGACCTAGAGTTTTAGAACATATGGTTGATACTGTTTTATATTTTGAAGGTGAGAGAACACAAGAGTTTAGGATATTAAGAACTATAAAAAATCGTTTTGGAGCAACTAGTGAAATTGGGGTTTTTGAGATGCGAGAAAGTGGACTAGAGGAGATTGTTGATGCTTCAAGTGTATTTCTACAAGAAACATCTTTTGGACAAGAAGGAGCAACTATAATTGCAACTATGGAGGGTACAAGACCACTTTTAGTTGAGATTCAAGCATTAGTTAGTGAAACAAAAGCAGTTATGCCAAGAAGGACAACAGTAGGTGTTGATGTTCAAAGAATGAACTTAATATTAGCTGTTTTAGAAAAAAAATTAAAAATACCATTTTACAGTAGCGATGTATATGTTAATGTAGTAGGAGGGTTAACATTAGATGGAACTTTTGGGGACTTAGGAATAGCAGTGGCATTAATGTCTAGTGCAAAGGGAAAAGTAATAAAAATAGAAAGACCATTATTTGTTGGAGAAATTGGACTAACAGGGGAAGTTAGGCCAGTATCAAGTATAGAAAAAATAACAAATGAGGCTATAAAAATGGGATTTAAAAATATAATTTTACCTCACAGAAATAAAGAAAAATTAAATATAAAAAATAGTGATGTAAATATTATAGGAATAAGCACTTTAAAAGATGTAGTTCAAAAAGTATTTTAATATATAACAAATTAAAAATGATAAAAATAAAATTGCGTATTAGGAGTAGTATATTTTATGAAAGAGGAAAGAAAAAATAAATTAATAGAAGTACTTAAAATGATGGCTCCCGGAACCTTGCTTAGAGAAGGTCTTGATAATATACTAAGGGCGAAAACAGGGGGACTTGTGGTTCTAGATGATAGTAAAGAAATTCTAAGTATAACAGATGGTGGATTTAAAATAAATGCAGAATATACACCTTCTTATTTATATGAACTAGCTAAAATGGATGGTGCTATTATAGTAAGCAAAAATTTGAAAACAATATTATTAGCAAATACACAATTACTACCTAGCTCTTCAATAAATACTTATGAAACAGGCACAAGACATAGAACAGCACAAAGGGTAGCAAGACAAACAGGAACTACAGTTATAGCTATATCTCAAAGAAGAAACATAATAAGTGTATATAAAGGCGATTTTAAATACATATTAAGAGAGAGTGCCGAAGTATTAGCAAAAGCTAATCAAGCATTACATACACTAGAAAAATATACATCAGTGTTTGATAGATCATTAACAAATTTAAATATTATAGAGATTAGTGGAACAGTAACGTTATTTGATATTACAGTTATAGTTCAAAAAATTGAACTTATGAAAAGAATCATAAAAGAGATTGAAATATATATATATGAGCTAGGAAATGAAGGTAGACTTTTAGAAATGCAGCTAAATGAGCTTGTAAAAGATACTGAGGAAGAAGCTGATTATATTTTAAAAGATTACTGTGAAACAGAAGATAATTATAAGAATGTTTATAAAAACTTATCAAAGCTCACAGAAAAAGAACTTGTGGAGCTTAATAATATAGCAAAAATATTAGGATATAGTAATCAGTCATTAACTGAAAAAATAGTATATCCAAAAGGTTATAGAGTTTTAAACAAGATATATAGAATTCCAGCATCAGTGATTGACAATATAATAAAGGATTTTAAGGAATTAAGATTTGTATTAGATGCAACAGTAGAAGATTTAGATTCTGTAGAAGGAATTGGAGAAGTAAGAGCTAAATTTATAAGAGAATGGCTTAATAAATTTAAAGAACAATATCATATTGAAAAGGAAATATAGCACAATAAAATTGTGCTATATAATTATTATTTCAATGTGTACTTTCCAAGAGTAGATATATTTTTATATTCTTTTAATAAAATATCATATAAATTCAAATCTAAAGAATTACAAATGGAAGCCAAGTAAAATAAGTGATTGCCGAGTTCTTTCTCCAACACATCTTTACAATTAGAACATGGCTCACCAACTATATGATTACTATATGACTCTGATAAGCAGTCATATAAAGCATCATCTAAATTTTCCGGTAGTGATTGTTTGCTAGCTTCAACCTGTAAACAACCACATGATGTAACACATTTAACGACAGATCTATTAATTCTAGATTGAGACTCATCTAATTTAGTAAGAATATCTAGAATGCTTTTATGTCTCAATAAACATTCATCAACACAATTTTGAAATTCGTCAACAATTAAATCTTTCATTATCTTTCAACTCCTTATGAAAACAAAAATATATTTCAGTTAAAAAATAAAACAATAGATGGAATGTCTATATAATATATCAGGAAAAAAGAAAATGATAGGGGGTCATAAAAGTAACATTTTAACAATGTTAAAAACATGTAATATATAAAATTTTATATCAAAATTTATAGGAATTTAGTGGTATAATATAATAATTAATAAATAACAAGATAATTTATTGAAATAATAGATTTAATAATATATATTATTATAAATGGATATTATTATTAAATTTTGTCAATAATTAAATAGGAGGTGAATAGCTTGTTAAAAAGAATATTACGTTTGCTTATAACTTTAGGGGGAGGTAGCCTAGGCTATATAATTGGCAAAATAACAGTAGATTCTAATCTACTATCAAAGGTAGGTATAAATACAGGGTCATCTGTAAAATCAATTTTAGTTATTATATTTTCTATATTATTGTTTATGGTATTATTTTATTTTATATCTTCTTATGTCACTAAATTAATCATTAAATCAATTGATTATTTAGAGAAAAGAATACAAAAGCTACCTACTGCAGATATGGTTTTAGGAATAATTGGAGGAGTTTTAGGTCTCATAGTAGCATCATTGCTTTCAAGTTTAGTAAAAACAGCATCAGCTTTATCGACAATAGTAACATTTATTATGACTTTAGTATTTGTTGTAGTATGTGCAGATGTTGCTGTAAGAAAGAAAGATGATATACTTGCAATGTTTTCAAATTTTAAAAGACCATCAACTACTAAAGAAGGAAAAACAAAAAATATACCAAAAGGAACAGCTAAAGTTTTAGATACTTCTGTAATAATTGACGGTAGAATATTTGATCTTTGTCAAACTGGATTTATAGAAGGTACTTTGGTTATACCAAATTTTGTATTAGACGAATTAAGACATATAGCTGATTCAGGTGATGGTTTAAAAAGAAATAGAGGACGAAGAGGTTTAGACATATTAAATAAAATTCAAAAAGAATTAAGTATAAAAGTTCAAATTTGGGAAGGGGATTTCAAAGAAATACCTGAAGTTGATACCAAGCTATTGAAATTGGCACAAGTATTAAATGGAAAAGTAATTACAAATGATTATAACCTTAATAAAGTTGCAGAATTTCAAGGTGTACCTGTTTTAAATATAAATGAACTTGCAAATGCTATTAAACCGGTTGTATTACCGGGAGAAGATATGAAAATACAAATAGTTAAGGATGGAAAAGAGGCAGGACAAGGCCTTGCATATTTAGATGATGGAACTATGATTGTTGTTGAAGATGGAAGAGGTCACATTGGTGAAAATATATCTGTAACTGTTACATCTGTACTTCAAACATCAGCAGGAAGAATGATTTTTGCAAAAACTAAATTAGGAGCTTAAATTTCATATGAAAATTAGTGTTATAATATTAGCTGCTGGAAAAGGTAAAAGAATGGGAGCTAATAAAAATAAACAATTTATCGAAATAATGAATAAACCAATCTTATATTACACAATAAAGGCTTTTGAAAACAATGATTCTATTGATGAAATAGTACTAGTTGCATCTAAAGAAGAAATTAGTTACTGTAAAGCGCAAATAGTAGAAAAATACAGTTTTAAAAAAGTTCTTAAAATAATAGAGGGTGGAAAAGAAAGACAAAACTCAGTTCTAAATGGATTAAAATCTATGGATGATACTGATATAGTACTTATACATGACGGAGCAAGACCTTTTGTATCAGATGATATAATAAATAATTGTATTAAATATGCAAATATTTATGGGGCAACTGCATGTGGTGTATTGCCTAAGGATACTATAAAAATTAGAGATGATAGTAGTTTTAGTTTAAGCACACCTAAGAGAGAAAATTTATTTGCAGTGCAAACTCCGCAAGGATTTAAATATGATTTAATATTACAGTGTCATAAAAAGGTTGAAAATGATAATAAGATTGTAACGGATGACACTATGGTTGTTGAAAGTTACGGCAATAAAGTATATCTATATGATGGTAGTTACAATAACATAAAGATAACAACACCAGAAGATTTGATTATGGCAGAAAAGTTTATTAATACTTTAAAATGATTATTTAAAGACATAGTAGTTCTCTTGACAGAAAAAATGTAAATGTGGTATATTCATTTTAATTCGAAAAATATTATAGTAAAGAGTGCGATGATGAAGACTAGTAGAAATTACTATACAGAGAGAAAATTCTAGGCTGAAAGATTTTCAACAATTTTGAACCTACTTCTGAGCTGTAGATAAAAACTACCGGTATATATACCGTTATAAATTATTAGAGTACAAATTTAGGTGGTACCGCGATATAACTCGCCCTAAAACAGGGCGAGTTTTTTTATTGTTTAAATTTAATTGTAAAATAGCAATATGTGTATGTAAATTTTAATTTTGCACATATATTGGAAAAAATATGAAGGAGAGTGGCAATATGAAATTATCAAATATGTTTTTAGGAACTTTAAGAGAAGTTCCAGCAGAAGCAGAAATATTAAGTCATCAGTTAATGCTTAGAGCAGGAATGATGAGAAAGTTAGCATCAGGAGTATATAACTATCTTCCAATAGGCTTAAGAGTATTAAAAAATGTTGAAAATATAGTTAGAGAAGAAATGGATAATGCTGGTGCGCAAGAATTTTTATGTTCTGCATTATTACCATCTGAACTTTGGAAAGAGTCAGGAAGATGGGATGTAATGGGTGAAGAAATGTTTAGGTTACAGGATAGAAATGAGAGAGAATTTTGTCTTGGACCAACACATGAGGAAATATTCACTGATTTTGCAAGAAATGAAATTAAATCATATAAACAATTACCAATAAATCTATATCAAATTCAAACTAAATATAGAGATGAAAGAAGACCAAGATTTGGAGTTATGAGATCAAGAGAGTTTGTTATGAAAGATGCATATTCTTTTGATAGAAATGAAGAAGGTTTAGATATTTCATATAACAAAATGTATGATGCATATCACAATATATTCAATAGATGTAAATTAGATTTTAGTCCTGTAGAAGCAGATTCAGGAGCAATGGGCGGATCTGGTTCAGCTGAATTTATGGTTAAATCAGAAGTTGGAGAAGATGAATTAGTATTCTGTACTTGTTGTAATTATGCAGCTAATGTAGAGAAAGCTCCAGCAATTCCAGAAGAAATGGCAAAAGAAGAAATGAAGGAATTAAACAAAATACACACTCCAAATATAAAAACTATAGATGAATTAGTATCTTCATTGAAAATAGATAAGAAAAAGCTAGCAAAAACACTTCTTGTTAAGGCTGATGATAAAATAGTAGCCATAATGATAAGAGGCGACAGAGAAATGAATGAAATAAAAGTTGCAAACGCATTAGGTGGTGTGGTAGAATTCAGAATGTGTGATAGCGAAGAAGTTATGAAAGCGACTAATGCACAAGTTGGTTTTGCAGGACCAATAGGAATAAAAGTGGATAAACTTTTCATAGATGAAGAAGTTACAAAAATGTATAACTTCGTAGTTGGTGCTAACGAAACTGATTATCATTTTGAAAACGTTAATTTTAACAAAGACTTCAATGGTATAGTTGGAGATTTTAGAAAAATAACTATCGAAGATAAATGCCCAAAATGCGGTAAAGAAATAACTATCGCTAGAGGAGTTGAAGTTGGACACATCTTTAAATTAGGAACTAAATATTCAGAATCAATGAATGCTAATTTTATAGATGAAGACGGAAAAAATAAACCACTTATTATGGGATGTTATGGTATAGGTATAAATAGAACTATGGCAGCTATAATAGAACAACATCACGATGAAAATGGAATAGTATGGCCAATGGAAATTGCTCCATATCATGTAGTTGTAGTTCCAGCAGTTATGAAAAATGAAGCACAAGTTAAAGCTGCAGAAGAATTATATGATAAATTAAGAGGGTTAGGAATACAAGCTCTTCTAGATGACAGAAATGAAAGAGTTGGAGTTAAGTTTAAGGATTCAGAACTTATAGGAATACCAATGAGAATTACTGTAGGTAAAAAAATAGAAGATGGAATTGTAGAATTTAAGCTTAGAAATAATGGAGAATTAGAAGAAATTAAGTTATCAGAGGTCATAGAAAGAGTTTCCAAAGAAATTAATAAAAAAAATTAAAATAAAATAAAAAAATAATTTGAACAACTGTTCAAATTATTTTATAATAGACATGTAAAGATTTACGAAAGCAAAAAAGTGAATCTTTACATGTTAAATAAATAGGTACATATAAAATTTACTTAACTTTATGAACATAAAAAATATTAGGGTTTAATTGTCAGGAATGTGTTAGTGGTATGATAATAAGTTTTTTAAGCAACAATATATAATAAGTTTCAAAGAATTACAAATAATGTGATAAAGAAGGAGAGAATTATCATGATAACATTAGCTGACGTAAAAAAAGCGCAAGAAAATTTAAAGGGAGTAGCAAGAAGAACTCCATTATTCGTTTCTTCAACATTTTCTAAACAAACAGGATACGAAGTATATTTAAAATGTGAAAATAAACAAAAAACTGGTTCTTTCAAGTTAAGAGGAGCATACAATAAGGTTGCATCTTTAACTGATGAAGAAAGAGCAAGAGGAGTTGTTGCTTCATCAGCAGGAAATCATGCTCAAGGAGTTGCTTATGCTGCTACAGCATTCGGAATAAAATCAACAATCTGTATGCCAGTAACTGCACCACTTGCAAAAGTTCAAGCAACTAAGAACTATGGTGCTACAGTTATACAACACGGGGAAGTTTATGATGATTGTTATGCAAAAGCTGTAGAAGTACAAAAAGAAACAGGTGCTACATTCTTACACCCATTCGATGATGAATATGTAATGGCAGGACAAGGAACAATTGCACTTGAAATATTAGAAGATTTACCAGAAGTTGATACTATAATAGTACCAATCGGTGGAGGTGGAATTATTTCTGGAATAGCTGTTGCTGCTAAAGCAATAAAACCAGAAGTAAAAATAATCGGTGTTCAAGCAGAAGTAATAGCATCAAGTAAAGCATCACTTGAAAAAGGTGAAATAGTTACAGTTAATGGATCAAAATCATTAGCAGATGGTATATCAGTTAAAACACCAGGAACTAAAACATTTGAAGTTATTAAAAAATATGTAGATGAAATAGTTACAGTTACTGAAGATGAAATAGCAAATGCAATATTTTCACTAGTTGAAAGAAATAAAGTTGTTGCAGAAGGTGCTGGAGCTACTCCATTAGCAGCGTTATTATCTGGAAAGATAAAAAATGCTGGAGAAAAAGTTGTTGCAGTTGTTAGTGGTGGAAACATCGATATAGCTACAGTTGCAAAAATCATCGACAGACAATTAGTATTAAATGAAAGAAGAATAAGCATTCAATTTGAAATAAAGGATAAAATAGGACAATTAGGAACATTAATTTCTGATATAGCTGATTTAGGTGGAAACGTTTCTAAAGTTAAACATGATAGAAACTGGAATCCAAAAGGATTAGACTATTCTAACATAGAAATAGAAATAGAAACTGAATCAAAAGAACATGCTAATATGATAAGAAAATCATTAGGAGCAAAAGGATATTCATTCGAAGATTCAAGAAAATAGAATTTTGATATAAGTTAAAAGCGATTACATTTTTAATGTAATCGCTTTTGTCTTATAATAAAATAATTATGTTCTCATAATTATTTTATATTGAAAAAAGATTTTTTTTTGTTAAGCTTATAATATAGAAATTAATTGTGTAAAGTTAGAAGTATATACATAAAATTAAGAATTAAAAATTCAAATAATAACAAAAATCTTATTATAAAAGATATAATTTAAATAATTATGGAAAATAGTAATTTAGAATGAGGAGTGTAATATGGAATTTGACTTAATAAAGAATAAATTCTCAAAAGAAGAGATTACTCAATTAAATCCTTTAGTTTTGGCATTGATAGGAGATGCTGTTTATGAAGTTGTTGTAAGAACATACTTAACATCCAAACATAGGGGGATGAACGTAAATAAGTTACATAATAAAACTGTGGGTTATGTAAAGGCTACATCTCAGTGTAAATATATGAAGCTAATTATCGATGATTTAGAAGATGATGAAATGGCTATATTTAAAAGAGGTAGAAATACAAAATCACATACACCCAAAAATAGTGATGTAGTTGAATATAAATGGGCAACAGGCTTTGAAGCATTAGTAGGATATCTTTACTTAAATAATAAAGAAGAAAGATTAAACTTTCTATTAGGTAAAGTACTTAACGAGGAAGGTGAAGATAAAAATGTTGAAAGTTAAATTAATAGAACATACACCTAATCCAGAGAAGGTTGTAGCAGCATCAGCAAAATTATGTTATAGCCAAGTTGGAGTAGATGAAATATTAGAAGGATTAGATGGTGAAAAAACTGAGAAATTTGTAAATATGCTTATGAGTTATGGACATTTTTCGACAATTGAGCATATAAGCTTTACATTTGCAATAGAGGGAGTTTCAAGAACGTTAACTCATCAATTAGTTAGACATAGATTAGCTTCTTATTCTCAGCAAAGTCAAAGATATGTAAAATTAAATGCATTTGAGTACATAACACCTCCTAGTATAGAAAATAATGAAGAAGCAAAGAAAATATTTACTGAGGCAATGAAAAAAGATCAAGAAGACTATGATAAAATTGTAGAAATATTATTTAATGAAAGTTTTAACAACAAGATTGAAAATTATATGAATGACAATAATATTAACAATGTAAATGAAATAGATGAAAAAGTAAAAAAAGCATTTAAAAGAGATTGTGAAAAAAGAGCTATAGAAGATGCAAGGTATGTATTCCCTAATGCTTGTGAAACTAAAATAATGGTTACTATGAATGCAAGGACTCTAATGAACTTTTTTGCACATAGATGTTGTGAGAGAGCGCAATGGGAAATAAGACAAATGGCTGATTTAATGCTTAAAGAAGTTAAAAAAGTAGCACCAACTATATTTAAATATGCTGGGCCATCTTGTTTAAAGGGAGCATGTCCAGAAGGAACAATGACATGTGGAAATATAAAAATAATAAAGGAAAAATACAGTAAATTTTAAAACGAAAGAGGTTATCTTATGGGTAAAGAAAAAAGAAAAAATATAGAAAAAAACATTTCAAAAAAGCAAATTGTAAAAGATGTAATGAGAGAAGATATAATAGAGGGAAGAAATGCTGTAATTGAAGCATTAAAATCAGATAGAACTGTAGAGCAAATATTAGTTGCTAAGGGAGAAATGAAAGGTTCTATAAATGTAGTATTAGGACTTGCAAAAGAAAAGGGAATAGTTGTAAAAAATGTAGAAAAAGCAAAACTTGATGATATGTCATTAACTGGTTCTCATCAAGGTGTAATTGCAAAGGTAACGCCTTATAATTACTTTGAAGTGAAAGATATTATTGATTATGCAAAATCAAAAGATGAAAAGCCTTTTATTATAATTTTAGATGAAATAGAAGATCCTCATAATTTTGGTTCAATAATAAGAACGGCAGAAGTTTGTGGAGCACATGGTATAATAATACCTAAGAGGAAAAATGTAGGGGTAACACCAACGGTTTACAAAACTTCAGCTGGAGCAACTGAACACATGAGGATTGCAAAAGTAACTAATATAAATAGTACAATAGATGAATTAAAAGAATTAGGCCTTTGGGTTTATGGTGCAGATATGTCAGGTGAAGTTTGTTACAATGTTGATTTTAGTGGAGCTGTAGCATTAGTAATAGGTAGTGAAGGAAGAGGAATATCAAAATTAACAAAGGAAAAATGTGATGTATTAATTAAAATTCCTATGGTTGGTAAAATAACTTCTTTAAATGCCTCTGTTGCTGGCGGAATGTTAATGTACGAGGTGTTAAAGCAAAAACTAAAATAGTTTTTGTTGTTAAACGTGAAAAGAATATTTGTTGATGGATATAATGTAATAAATAGTTGGCCAGAACTTAGAAATATTAAAGACTATAGCTATGAATCGGCTAGGGCGAAACTACTTGATATAATGCTTAATTATGCAGCGTTTTGTGGGTGCAAAATAGAAATTGTTTATGACGCGCATTTAGTTAAAGGAGCATGTGAGAAAAAAGAAAAAAGAGATAAGGTTACAGTAATATTCACTAAAGAGGGCGAAACAGCCGATATGTATATAGAAAAGAAAGTGAATATGATAGGAAAAAAATTTGAAGTATATGTAGTTACGTCTGATTCGATAGAACAACAAATTACATTTCAAAGAGGTGCTAATAGAGTGTCTTCTTTGGAATTCTATCATCAGGTAACTGACATAGATAAAAAAATTAATAAAAAGTATGAAAAAAATTATTCTGAAAATAGAAATTTATTTTCTGATATGTTAGATAATGACATTCTAGAGATTTTTGAGAAGATGAGACGTGGAAAATAATCAAACTTGACACAACTGGATAATAATGTATAATTCAATTTGAGGTCATATTTGTTTTGGAGGGGATGCTGTTGGAGAAAAGGGGTTGTGAAGAAGGAATTAAATCTCAATTTTCAGGAAAAACTGATGAAGAAGTAGTGGAATTAGCTAGAAATGGGGATAAACAAGCATTGGAGTATTTGTTATCAAAATATGAAAATTTTGTAAGAGGCAAAGCTAAGTCATACTTTTTAATAGGAGCAGATAGGGAAGATATATATCAAGAAGGGATGATTGGTCTATTTAAATCTATAAGAGATTTTAGAGAGGATAAACTATCATCTTTTAAAGCATTTGCTGAATTGTGTGTGACAAGGCAGATTATAACGGCGGTTAAAACTGCAACAAGACAAAAACATATACCTTTAAACACATATATCTCTCTAAATAAACCTATATATGATGAAGAATCAGAAAGAACACTTATGGATATAATTTCAGGTGTTAAAATATCTGATCCAGAAGAATTGGTTATAAGTAAGGAAGAAATAGAAAATATAGAAAATGAAATAGGCGAAGTGTTGTCAGAGTTGGAAATGGAAGTTCTAATGTCATACTTGGATGGCAAGTCTTATCAAGAAATTGCATGCGATTTAGATAGGCAAGCTAAGTCTATAGATAATGCTCTTCAAAGAGTAAAAAGAAAGTTAGAAAAATGTTTGAATAAAAGAAGATGACTGATTGACAACAGCATATGAATATTGTATAATCAATAACTGATATACAGCAAATTTAAAAAGAAATTATTGAAAATATTAAGAATAAATGCCCATATAGCTCAGTAGGTAGAGCGTCACCTTGGTAAGGTGGAGGTCACCGGTTCAATCCCGATTATGGGCTCCAAACTCGTTAAGGATAGCAACACACCAGGATGAGTTTATAGAAGAAATATTATCAATAAAAGATTAAAAGGAGGAATTAGAAATGGCAAAGGAAAAATTTGAAAGAACTAAACCCCACGTTAATATTGGAACAATAGGACACGTAGACCACGGTAAAACAACATTAACAGCTGCAATCACAACAGTACTAGCAAACAAAGGTTATGCAGAAGCGTTTGATTATTCAGCAATAGATAAAGCACCAGAAGAAAAAGAAAGAGGAATCACAATCAATACATCACACGTTGAGTATGAAACAGATACAAGACACTATGCACACGTTGATTGTCCAGGACACGCAGACTATGTTAAGAACATGATAACAGGAGCTGCACAAATGGATGGAGCTATCTTAGTTGTATCAGCAGCAGATGGTCCAATGCCTCAAACAAGAGAGCACATACTACTAGCATCAAGAGTTGGAGTACAATACATAGTAGTATTCTTAAACAAAGCAGATATGGTAGACGATCCAGAATTACTAGAATTAGTAGAAATGGAAGTAAGAGAGTTATTAAGCGAATATGACTTCCCAGGAGATGATATTCCAATAGTAACAGGATCAGCATTAAAAGCATTAGAAAACCCAACAGATGAAGCAGCAACAGAATGTATCATGAACTTAATGGCGGAAATAGATAGCTATATTCCAACACCAGAAAGAGCAACAGATAGACCATTCTTAATGCCTGTAGAGGACGTATTCACAATAACAGGAAGAGGAACAGTTGCAACAGGAAGAGTTGAAACTGGAATTCTAAAAGTTGGAGAAGAAATCGAAATCGTTGGATTAAGCGAAGAGAAAAGAAAAACTGTATGTACAGGAGTAGAGATGTTCAGAAAACTTCTTGATCAAGCAGAAGCTGGAGATAACATCGGAGCATTATTAAGAGGAATACAAAGAACAGACATCGAAAGAGGTCAAGTACTAGCTAAACCAGGTTCAGTACACCCACACAAAAAATTCGTAGGTCAAGTATACGTACTTAAAAAAGAAGAGGGTGGAAGACACACTCCATTCTTCGATGGATACAGACCACAATTCTACTTCAGAACAACTGACGTAACAGGATCAATCAAATTACCAGAAGGAATGGAAATGGTAATGCCAGGAGATCACATCGACATGAACGTTGAATTAATAACTCAAGTAGCAATGGATGAGGGATTAAGATTCGCGATCAGAGAAGGTGGAAGAACAGTAGGTTCAGGAGTTGTTACTTCTATAATAGAGTAATATAACACCAATAATTTCAAGTCAAAAAAAATTGACTTAAGAGTGTATACATGATAATATAATACCTAGGTTTTAAGGAGAAGGGGACGCCCTTCTCCTTAATTAATAAAAAAAATAATTATTAGTATACTAAAAATTAGTAATAAAAACTATTAAATAAAATTTAAAAAAATACTTGTAAATGCAACTTAAATACGATATAATGTAGAAGTTGCAAAGTGGTAACAGCGATGAGGTAAGAGGTTGCCGGACTTCCGGGGAATTCTTCACCGAGCATGCCTGATCATGAATTGGGCGACGGAGTTTTACTGTTCGAGGCATTGTCTAAAAGACGGTGCAACACCCGGTACAGTTTACAGAACATCCGCTGTTGCGCGTAAGAAGTATAGCGTGCGATGAAAAGGAGGGAAAACAATGTCAAAACAAAAAATAAGAATCAGATTAAAAGCATTTGATCACACAATATTAGATCAATCAGCTGAGAGAATAGTTGAAACTGCTAAATCTACAGGAGCTAAAGTAGCTGGTCCAGTACCACTACCAACTGAAAAAGATGTAATAACAGTATTAAGAGCAGTTCACAAATACAAAGATTCTAGAGAACAGTTCGAAATAAGAACACACAAAAGATTAATCGATATATTAAGCCCATCACCAAAAACTGTTGATGCCTTAATGAGATTAGATTTACCAGCAGGTGTAGACATAGAAATAAAACTATAGTAAAAACGTACATATTGTGAAACACTTTATTTGTACGGGTAATAGATAACTATTACTAACTATTATGATCACTATGTGGTCCGCTAATAAGTAGGAGGTGTATTAAATGAAAAAAGCTATAATGGGTAGAAAATTAGGAATGACTCAAATATTTGATGAAAATAGAAAAGTAGTTCCAGTAACAGTTGTAGAAGCTGGTCCATGCGTAGTAATTCAAAAGAAAACAGTAGAAACTGACGGATATGAAGCAGTTAAGGTTGCTTTTGGAGATATAAGAGAAAAATTAGTTAACAAGCCAACAAAAGGTCAATTTGACAAAGCTGGAGTTGCTGTTAAAAGACATATAAAAGAATTTAAATTAGAAGATTCTAACTTAGAAGTTGGAGCTGAAATAAAAGCTGACGTTTTTGCAGCAGGAGACAAAATAGATGTTTCTGGAGTATCTAAAGGAAAAGGATTCCAAGGCGTAATCAAAAGATGGAACTTCCACAGAGGACCAATGAGCCACGGTTCTAAATTCCACAGAGCAGTAGGTTCAATGGGAGCATCATCAGATCCTTCAAGAACATTCAAAAACAAAAAAATGCCTGGACATATGGGTAGTGTTAACACAACAGTATTAAACTTAGAAGTAGTAAGAGTAATACCTGAGAAAAACATAATCTTAATAAAAGGCGGAATACCAGGACCAAACAAAGGTCTTGTAGTAATAAGAGACGCTGTTAAAGCTTAAGGAAAGGAGGATGCAGAATGCCTACAATAAAAGTTTTTAATAAAGAAGGAAAAGAAGTTGGAGATATCCAATTAAATGAAAGTGTATTTGCTGCTGAAATAAGCGCAGAATCAATGCACCAAGTAGTATTAGCTCAATTAGCTAATAAAAGACAAGGAACTCAAAGCGCTAAAACTAGAGCAGAAGTTAGAGGCGGAGGAATCAAACCTTGGAGACAAAAAGGAACTGGTAGAGCAAGACAAGGTTCAATAAGAGCTCCACAATGGATACATGGTGGTATCGTATTTGCACCAAAACCAAGATCTTACAGAGTATCAATTCCAAAAAGCATGAGAAGAACAGCTATGAAATCAGCTTTATCTTCAAAAGTTGCTGAAAATGAAATGATAGTATTAGAAAGTTTAGCATTTGATGCACCAAAAACTAAAGAGATGATCAAAGTTTTAAATGCATTTGAAGCTAAAAAGACTTTAATAGTAGTAGCTGATACTGAAAACAATGTTTACAAATCAGCTAGAAATATACCAGGGGTAGCTGTGTTACCAGTAAACAACATAAATGTTTATGACATATTAAAATATGAAACATTCATGGTAACTAAAGATGCTGTATCTAAGATTGAGGAGGTGTATGCATAATGAAAATGACTAGCCATGATATAATCAGAAAACCTGTTATAACTGAAAAAAGTATGGCAGCAATGGCTGACAGAAAATACACTTTCATCGTTGACATACACGCTAACAAATTCCAAATCAAAAAAGCTATAGAAGAAGTTTTTGCAGGAGTAAAAGTTG
Source organism: Clostridium amazonense (assembly GCF_056431285.1). Classification (NCBI taxonomy): domain Bacteria; kingdom Bacillati; phylum Bacillota; class Clostridia; order Eubacteriales; family Clostridiaceae; genus Clostridium; species Clostridium amazonense. Next base: position 26,715 of record NZ_JBWKMH010000010.1, read on the forward strand.
ACAATGTAGCTACAATAAGAAACTTAGGAAAAACTAAGAGAGTTGGAGTACATGTTGGTAAGAGAGCTGACTTCAAAAAAGCAATAGTTACACTAGCAGAAGATAGTAAGACTATAGAATTCTTTGAAGGAATGTAATTAAAAGCATTTATTGGTATGATACCAGATAAGCGATAAAAAAGGAGGGAAACCTAATGGCAGTTAAGAAATTTAACCCTACCACTCCTTCAAGAAGAAATATGACAATGTCAACATTTGAAGAAATAACTACAAATGTGCCAGAAAAGTCACTTCTTGTAAGCAAAAAGAAAAACGGTGGTAGAAATGCACAAGGTAAAATAACTGTTCGTCACCACGGTGGTGGAGCAAAACAAAAATACAGATTAATCGACTTTAAAAGAAATAAAGATAATATCCCAGCTAAGGTTTTATCAATTGAGTACGATCCAAACAGAACAGCTTATATAGCATTAGTTGTATATGCAGATGGAGAGAAGAGATACATAATCGCTCCAGTTGGATTAAAAGTTGGAGATACAATAGTATCTGGACCAGAAGCGGATATCAAAGTTGGTAACACTTTACCTATAGCTAACATACCAGTTGGTACAGTAATTCACAACATAGAATTACAAATAGGAAAAGGAGCACAATTAGTAAGATCAGCAGGTTCTTCAGCTCAATTAATGGCTAAAGAAGGCGAATATGCTCAAGTAAGACTTCCAAGTGGAGAAGTTAGATACGTAAGAGTTAACTGCAGAGCTACAATTGGAACAGTTTCTAACTTAACTAACGAAATAGTTAAGATAGGTAAAGCTGGTAGAAAAAGACACATGGGAATCAGACCAACAGTAAGAGGATCTGTAATGAACCCTAACGATCACCCACACGGTGGTGGAGAAGGTAAATGTCCAGTAGGACACGCAAATCCAATGACACCATGGGGTAAACCAGCTCTTGGATATAAAACAAGAAAAACTAAAAAATACTCTGATAAGTTTATTGTTAAGAGAAGAAACGGTAAGTAATAGGGAGAGAATATTTTATTCTCTTCTAAGTTACGAGTATGTTATATGAAGGGAGGACTTTATAAATGGGCAGATCTATTAAAAAAGGACCTTATATAAAAGAGTCATTATTAAAGAAAATTGAAGAAATGAACCAAAACGGAGAAAAGAAAGTTGTTAAAACTTGGTCAAGAAGTTCAACAATCTTCCCTCAAATGATAGGCCACACTATCGCGGTTCATGACGGAAGAAAACATGTTCCAGTATATGTTCAAGAAGATATGGTGGGACACAAATTAGGAGAATTCGCTTTAACTAGAACTTTCAAAGGTCATATTGATAAAACAAAATCAAGTAAAGTAAGATAGTTCGAGAAAGGAGGACACAGAAATGGAAGCTAAAGCTATAGCTAAATATGTAAGAATGTCTCCAATGAAAATTGGAATAGTTCTTGATTTAATAAGAGGAAAAAATGTAAATGAAGCTTTTGCTATATTACAATATACTCCAAAAGATGCTGCTGAAGTTGTATACAAAGTTTTAAAATCAGCAGTAGCAAACGCAGAAAACAATTTAAGTTTAGATAGAAATAGACTATATGTTGCTAATGCTCACACTGGTCAAGGTCCAACTTTAAAAAGATTCAGACCACATGCACAAGGAAGAGCATTTAGAATAAACAAGAAAACTAGCCATATAACTCTAGTAGTTAAAGAAAGAGAATAAGAAGGAGGGATATATAGTGGGACAAAAAGTACATCCACACGGCTTAAGAGTTGGTGTAATCAAAGATTGGAACGCTAAATGGTTCGCTGAAGGAACTAAGTTTGCTGACAATTTAGTTGAAGATAATCAAATAAGAGAATATCTTAAGAAAAAACTTTTTACTGCTGGAATTTCTAAAATAGAAATTGAAAGAGCTGCAAAAAGAGTTAAAATAAATATACATACTGCTAAACCAGGTATGGTTATAGGAAAAGGCGGTCAAGGTATAGAAGAATTAAAAAAAGGACTTAAAAACCTTGTTGTAACAAACAATGTGTTAATCAACATCGTTGAAGTTAAGTCACCAGAATGTAACGCTCAATTAATGGCTGAAAACGTAGCTGCTCAACTAGAAAAGAGAATATCTTTCAGAAGAGCTATGAAACAAACAATTCAAAGAGCTATGAAATTAAATGTTAAGGGAGTTAAAACAGCTTGTTCTGGAAGACTAGGTGGAGCTGATATCGCTAGAACAGAGCAATATCATGAAGGAACAATTCCACTACAAACTTTAAGAGCTGATATCGATTATGGATTTGCTGAAGCAGATACAACATACGGAAAAATCGGAGTTAAAGTTTGGGTTTATAAAGGAGAAGTTCTTCCAACAAAAAAAGTAGAGAAGGAAGAAGTTAACGCTTAATAACGTTCAGGAAGGAGGAATATGACATGTTAATGCCTAAAAGAGTTAAACATCGTAAGGTTCAACGTGGTAGAATGAAGGGAAAAGCTACAAGAGGTAACTTCATTGCTTACGGAGATTATGCTTTACAAGCAACTGAATGTGGTTGGATAACAAGCAATCAAATTGAGTCTGCCAGAATAGCTATCAATAGATACGTAAGAAGAGGAGGAAAGGTTTGGATAAAAATCTTCCCTGACAAACCTGTAACTGAGAAACCTGCTGAAACACGTATGGGTTCTGGTAAAGGATCACCAGAGTACTGGGTAGCAGTAGTAAAACCAGGCAGAGTGTTATTTGAAATAGCTGGAGTTTCTGAAGAGGCTGCAAGAGAAGCAATGAGACTTGCATCACACAAATTACCAGTAAAAACTAAATTTGTAACAAGAAAAGATTTTGAGGAAATGGGTGGTGAAATCAATGAAGGCTAATGAATTAAAAGAGTTGAGACAAAGTACTCCTCAAGATTTACAAGTAAAATTAAATGATTTAAAATCTGAATTATTTAACCTTAGATTTCAGTTAGCTACAGGTCAGTTAGAAAACCCAATGAGAATAAAACAGGTTAAAAAATCTATAGCCCAAATTAAAACCATCCTTAGAGAAGAAGAATTAAGGGCGATCGAACAGTAAAACTGAAAGACTGAAAGGAGGTTTATCTTGTGGAAAGAGGATTAAGAAAAACTAGAATAGGAAAAGTTGTTTCTGATAAAATGGATAAGACTATAGTTGTTGCAGTTGAAACAAAAGTAAGACATCCATTATACGGAAAAACAGTTAATAGAACTACTAAATTTAAAGTTCATGATGAAAATAATGACGCAAGAATTAACGATACAGTACAAATAATGGAAACAAGACCATTATCTAAAGATAAAAGATGGAGACTTGTTCAAATTACTGAGAGAGCTAAATAGTTGACTGAAAGGAGGTATTTTTCATGATACAACAACAAACATTATTAAAAGTAGCAGATAACTCTGGTGCTAAAGAGATAATGTGTATAAGAGTACTAGGTGGATCCAAGAGAAAATGGGGAAACATCGGAGATATAATTGTTGCTAGCGTTAAAAGTGCAACACCAGGTGGAGTTGTTAAAAAAGGTGACGTAGTAAAGGCAGTTATTGTTAGATCAGTTAAAGGTTTAAGAAGAGCAGACGGTTCATATATCAGATTTGATGAAAATGCAGCTGTTATAATAAAAGAAGATAAAAATCCAAGAGGAACTCGTATCTTCGGACCTGTTGCTAGGGAGCTAAGAGATAAAGAATTTAACAAAATTTTATCACTAGCACCTGAAGTTCTATAAGATAGGAGGTAGCTGTAATGAAGGTTCACGTTAGAAAGAAAGACACTGTAATGGTTATTTCTGGTAAAGATAAAGGAAAAACTGGAGAGGTTTTAGCGGTTTATCCTAAAACTGGAAAAGTTGTAGTTAAAGACGTTAACGTTGTAACTAAGCACCAAAAACCAAATAGACAAAACATGCAAGGTGGAATAGTTCACGTTGAAGGAGCTATAAATAGTTCAAAAGTTATGCTATACTGCAACAAATGTAAATCTGTTACTAGAATAAGCAATAAAATATTAGAAGATGGCACTAAAGTAAGAGAGTGCAAAAAGTGCGGAGAAACATTTTAGTTTTTGAAAGGAGGGTTTAACTAATGGTTGCAAGACTACAAGAGAAATATAATAATGAAGTAGTTCAAGCTATGATGGAGAAGTTCGGATACAAAAACATCATGGAAGTACCAAAGCTTGAAAAAATAGTAGTAAACATGGGAGTTGGCGAAGCTAAAGACAATTCTAAAGTTTTAGAATCTGCAGTTTCAGATATGGAATTAGTAACTGGACAAAAAGCAGTTTTAACTAGAGCTAAGAACTCAGTTGCTAACTTTAAAATAAGAGAGAACATGCCTATAGGATGCAAAGTTACATTAAGAAGAGAAAAAATGTATGAGTTTGCTGATAAATTAATCAATATTGCTTTACCTAGAGTTAGAGACTTCAGAGGAGTTCCTTCAAAATCTTTTGATGGAAGAGGTAACTATGCTTTAGGAGTAAAAGAGCAATTAATATTCCCTGAAGTAGAATATGATAAAATTGATAAAGTAAGAGGTATGGATATAATATTCGTTACTAGTGCAAAGACAGACGAGGAAGCAAGAGAATTATTAAGATTCCTTGGAATGCCATTTGCTCAATAATAAGGAGGGAATAAGATGGCACGTAAAGCTTTAATAGAAAAATGGAAACAAGAGCCTAAATATTCAACTAGAGCTTATACTAGATGCAGACTATGTGGAAGACCACACTCTGTATTAAAGAAATTTGGTATATGCCGTATCTGTTTCAGAGAACTTGCATATAAAGGAGAAATTCCTGGATGTAAGAAGGCAAGTTGGTAATATAACACAGTATATGAAAGGAGGCAAATTACATGGTTATGACTGACCCTATCGCAGATTTGCTAACACGTATTAGAAATGCAAATGTTGTTAGACATGAAATATTAGAAGTTCCTTCTTCAAACATAAAGAAGGCAATCGCAAACATAATGCTTCAAGAAGGATATCTTAAAAATATAGAAGAATATCAAGATGGTTCTGTAAAAATGTTAAGACTTACAATGAAATATGGTCAAAACAAAGAAAGAGTAATAACAGGACTTAAGAGAATATCTAAACCTGGTTTAAGAGTTTATTCTAAACAAGAGGATATTCCAAAGGTATTAAATGGATTAGGTGTAGCAATAATATCTACATCAAAAGGAATATTAACAGACAAAGAAGCAAGAAAACAAGGATTAGGTGGAGAAGTAATCTGCTATATCTGGTAGTTTAAGAACAGGAGGTGCAAGTATGTCAAGAGTAGGAAGACTTCCAATAGCTATACCTGCTGGTGTAACAGTTACTGTATCACCAGAGAACGTTGTTGTTGTTAAAGGACCTAAGGGAGAATTAACAAAAGCAGTGTGTAAAGATATGAACATAGCTATCGAAGAAAATTCAATCGTTGTTACAAGACCAAGCGATGTAAAAGAACATAGAGCTCTTCATGGATTAACAAGAGCATTAATAAATAATATGGTAGTAGGAGTAACAGAAGGTTACACTAAAACTCTACAATTAGTTGGTGTTGGATACAGAGCAACATTAAAAGGAAACAAATTAAATCTTAACCTTGGATTCTCACATCCAGTTGAAGTTGAAGCATTAGAAGGAGTAACTTTTGAAACTCCAGATGCTAACACAATCAACGTTAAAGGTATTGATAAAGAAAAAGTTGGAGCAGTTGCCGCTGATATAAGATCATGGAGAAAACCTGAACCTTACAAAGGAAAAGGTATTAAATATGTTGGTGAAGTTATCAGACGTAAGGAAGGTAAAACTGGTAAATAACATAAACTAGGAAGGAGTGAATACAATGTTCAAAAAAGTTGACAGAAAGCTATCAAGAGAAGCTCGTCACTTAAGAGTTCGTAAGAAAATATCTGGAACAACTGAAAGACCAAGATTAGCGGTTTACAGAAGTTCTAAGAACATATACGCTCAAATAATAGACGACGTAACTGGCAGAACTTTAGTTTCAGCTTCAAGCTTAGATAAAGATTTTGCTTTAAAAGTTGGAAGTAATAAAGAATCTGCTAAAGCAGTTGGAGAAATTGTAGCTAAAAGAGCTTTAGAAAAAGGAATAAAAGAAGTTGTATTTGATAGAGGCGGATACGTATATCACGGAAGAATACAAGTTCTTGCAGAAGGCGCTAGAGAAGCAGGTCTTCAATTCTAATTTAATAAAGAAGGAGGGAAATTCATGAAAATAGATCCTAGCACACTAGATCTTAAAGAAAAAGTTGTTAATATAAACAGAGTTGCTAAGGTTGTTAAAGGTGGAAGAAATTTCAGATTCAGTGCTCTTGTAGTAGTTGGAGATGAGAACGGACACATCGGAGTTGGTACTGGAAAATCAATAGAGATACCAGAAGCAATAAGAAAAGGCATTGAAGATGCTAAAAAACACCTTGTTAAAGTTGAATTAGATGGAACTACAGTTCCTCACACTATAGATGGAAAATTTGGCACTGGATTAGTGCACATAATGCCAGCAGCTGAAGGTACAGGAGTTATCGCTGGAGGTCCAGCAAGAGCCGTGCTTGAGCTTGCAGGATTAAAAGATGTTAGAGCCAAATCTTTAGGATCAAACAACCCAAGAAATATGATAAATGCTACTATCAACGGATTAGCTAACTTAAGAACAGCAGAACAAGTTGCGAAGTTAAGAGGCAAAACTGTTGAGGAAATTTTAGGATAGGAGGGATAACCTTGGCTAAAATTAAGATAACATTAACAAAAAGCTTAATAGGAAGAAAAAAAGAGCACATAGCTACTGTTAATGCATTAGGATTAAAGAAAATCGGAAAAACTGTTGAGCACGAGGAAACTCCTCAAATAAAAGGTATGGTAAACAAAGTAAGTTACCTACTAAAAGTTGAAGAAGCTTAATAACAAGGAGGTGTAAACTATGAAACTTCATGAGTTAAGACCTGCAGCAGGAGCTAAAAAATCTTCTAAAAAAAGAGTAGGAAGAGGAACAGGTTCAGGCTGGGGTAAAACAGCTGCAAGAGGACAAAACGGACAAAACTCAAGATCAGGTGGTGGAGTAAGACCAGGATTTGAGGGAGGACAAATGCCTCTATACAGAAGATTACCAAAAAGAGGATTTACAAACATATTTGCTAAGGAGTATGCTTGCATAAATGTTGATAGATTAAATATCTTCGAAAATGGTACAGAAGTAACACCAGAAGTATTAGTTGAAAAAGGAATAGTTAAAAAACTATACGATGGTGTAAAAATATTAGGAAATGGTAGCTTAGAAAAGAGCTTAACAATAAAAGCACACAAAGTTTCTAAAGCTGCAGCAGAAAAAATAGAAGCCGCTGGAGGAAAAGTTGAGGTGATATAGATGTTATCAACCCTACGAAATGCTTGGAAAGTTCCAGAACTTAGAAAGAGAATGCTGTTTACTATATTCATAGTAATAGTATTTAGAATGGGTATATATATACCAGTTCCAGGAGTAGATGCTTCTAAAATAGCAAGCCTTACTGATACTGGAAATCTACTTACTTTCTATGATATGTTGTCAGGTGGTGCATTAAGTCAATTTAGTATATTTGCTTCTGGTGTAACACCTTACATAAATGCATCTATAATAATTCAGCTTCTTACTATAGCAATTCCGCAATTAGAACAACTTTCTAAGGAAGGCCAAGAAGGAAGACAAAAGATACAGAATTACACAAGATTATTGGCTGTTGCATTTGCAGTGCTACAAGGATTTGCCATGTATGCTTTAATAAGTGGAAATTTAACTAGTACTGGATCTAAGGAATTATTTATAATAATTCTAACCACAACAGCAGGAACAACTTTATTAGTTTGGCTTGGAGAACAAATACAAGTTCACGGAATTGGAAATGGTGTATCAATTATAATATTTGTAAATATTATTTCAACATTTCCGACGACTGCATATAAGATTGCTGGATTAAAGAAGGCAGGAGAAGTTAGTTTAGTAGAGGTTATAATATTTGTAGTAATAGCTTTAGCTTTATTATTAGCAGTTATAGTAATAACTTTAGCGGAACGTAGAATACCTGTTCAATATGCAGGAAAAGCTGTTGGAAATAAGGTGTTTAAAGGACAATCAACACATATTCCATTCAGTTTAAATACAGCAGGAGTTATGGCAATAATTTTTGCTATGTCAGTGATGCAATTCCCTGCAACAATAGCAAAAATTTGGCCACAGTCTGCATTCGCAGATTTTGTAACAAAGAGTCCTTGGAGTATATTCAAAAGCGGGACTGTTAGATACATGATTGCGTACGCTATTTTGATACTATTCTTCTCATGGTTCTATACCATAGTTACATTTAAACCTGATGAAATGGCAGAGAATATGCACAAATCAGCAGGATTTATTCCAGGTATAAGACCAGGAAAACCAACTGAGGTTTTCTTAGAGAAAGTTTTGACTAGAATATCTATGCTTGGTGGAGGATTTGTAACTATCATAGCTCTATTCCCAATAGTATTAGAGGGATATACTAAATTTAAAGGAATGTCTGTACAAGGCACGACTTTATTAATTATAGTTGGTGTAGCATTAGACACTATGAAACAATTAGAGTCTCAACTAACTATAAGACATTACCAAGGATTTCTTAAATAGATAAGAAATTTAAATTTGGAGTTGATGCTAGTGAAAATCATCTTATTAGGTCCTCCGGGAGCCGGAAAAGGAACACAAGCGAAATCAATGAGTAACCAATACTCCATACCACATATATCAACAGGAGATATATTTAGAAAGAATATTTCTGAAAAAACTCCTTTAGGAATCGAAGCTAAGAGTTATATTGACAAGGGATTATTAGTTCCTGACAAATTAACCATAGATATAGTACAAGATAGATTACAACAAGAGGACTGTAAAAATGGTTTCTTACTTGATGGTTATCCTAGAACTGTAAGTCAAGCAGAAGCACTAAAAGAATTTTTGAATTCAAAAGGTGAAAAACTTGACACAGCACTATTAATAGATGTTCCAAAAGACTTTATAATTGATAGAATGACAGGAAGAAGAGTTTGTCCAAATTGCGGAGCAAGTTATCATATAAAATTCAATCCAACAAAGGTTGAAGGAAAATGTGACACTTGTGGCTCAGAGGTTATACAAAGAGCTGACGACAATGAATCAACTGTTAAAGATCGTTTAGCAGTATATGAGGCTCAAACTCAACCTCTTATAGATTACTATAAAGAGCAAAGTCTTTTATCAGTAGTTGATGGAACGCAAGCTATTGATGATGTTTTTAAGAATATCAATGGTATCTTAGGAGCGATAAATAGTGATAATAATTAAAAGTGATATGGAAATTGAATTTATGAAAAGTGCGGGCAAGGTAGTTGCTGATACACTTGCAATGATTGAAGCGGTAATAAAGCCAGGAATAACAACTGCAGAAATAGATAAATTAGCTGAAGAGTTTATATTAAAACAGGGTGCAACACCTTCCTTTAAAGGTTACGGTGGATTTCCGGCTTCAATATGCGCATCAATAAATGATGAAGTTATTCATGGAATACCTAGAAATAGAGTATTAAATGAAGGTGACATCATCAGCATAGATTGTGGAGCAATTCTAAATGGATTTCACGGCGATGCTGCTAGAACATTTCCAGTAGGAAATGTATCTAAAGAAGCAGAGCAATTAATTGCAGTTACTAAAGAAAGTTTTTTTCAAGGTGTTGAAAAAGCTTTGGTAGGAAATAGATTAACAGATATTTCTGCTGCGATACAAAAGTATGCAGAAGAATCTGGATATTCTGTGGTTAGGGATTTTGTAGGTCATGGTATTGGTAGATCAATGCATGAAGATCCGCAGGTTCCTAATTACGGTACTGCTGGAAGAGGTCCTAAATTAAATCATGGAATGGTTATAGCAATCGAACCTATGATAAATATTGGTACACATAATGTTAAAGTAAAATCGGACGGTTGGACAGTAGTTACTCGTGATGGAAAATTATCTGCTCACTATGAAAATACTGTTGCAATTTTAGATAATGGTCCTGAAATACTAACTTTAAGCTAATGAGGTGAAATGTGTGGATGATAATAACCTTTTAGGTAAGGTAGTACATTCGAAATCAGGTAGAGACCGTGATAGAGACTTCATAATAATAGGTATAATAAATGCTGATTATGTCTATATTTCAGATGGGGACTTAAGAAAAATTGAGAATCCAAAGAAAAAGAAAATTAAACATTTAATTTTAAAGGATGTAATAGCAGAGGATATCAAAGAATTAATTATGAACGGAAAATGTGTAAGTAATTCTAAGATTAGAAAGTTTTTGCAAGTTGAGGAGGTTTGATTACCTTATGTCAAAAGATGATATAATTGAAATGCAAGGTGTTGTTTTAGAAGCACTGCCAAATGCAATGTTTGAAGTAGAACTTGAGAGTGGACATAAAATATTAGCTCATATCTCAGGTAAGTTAAGAATGAATTTTATTAGAATATTACCAGGCGATAAGGTTACAGTAGAGCTTTCTCCATATGATTTGACGCGTGGGAGAATAACTTGGAGAGATAAGTAATAAGGAGGGTTAGCTATGAAAGTAAGACCATCAGTTAAACCTATATGCGAAAAATGTAAAGTTATAAAAAGAAAAGGAAGAGTAATGGTTATCTGTGAAAATCCTAAACATAAACAAAAACAAGGTTAATGATAGATCAATAAAATATAATCAGGAGGTGTAGATCGTAGATGGCAAGAATAGCAGGTGTTGACCTACCAAGAGAAAAAAGAGTTGAGATAGGTCTAACTTATATATACGGTATAGGACTACCAAAGTCACATGAAATACTAGAAGCTACAGGCGTAAATCCAGATACAAGAATTAAAGATTTAACTGAAGAAGAAGTTAACGCTTTAAGAGAATATATAAAAAACATGTTAGTTGAAGGTGACTTAAGAAGAAAAGTTGCTCTTGACATAAAGAGACTAATGGAAGTTGGATGCTATAGAGGTATCAGACATAGAAGAGGTCTTCCAGTAAGAGGACAAAAAACTAAAACTAATGCTAGAACTAGAAAAGGTCCTAAAAAGACAATAGCTGGTAAGAAGAAATAGTAAGGAGGGAATATAATGGCTCAAAAGAAACTTAAAAGAAGTAGAAGAAGAAAAGAAAGAAAAAATGTTGAGCACGGTGCTGCACATATAAAATCTACTTTCAACAATTCCATCGTTACACTTACTGATGCAGCTGGTAACGCATTATCATGGGCAAGTGCTGGTGGATTAGGATTTAGAGGATCAAGAAAAAGCACACCATTTGCAGCTCAAATGGCAGCAGAAACTGCAGCTAAAGCAGCAATGGAACACGGTTTAAAAAGTGTTGAAGTTTACGTTAAAGGACCAGGAGCAGGTAGAGAAGCTGCTATAAGATCTTTACAAGCTGCTGGATTAGAAGTTACTTTAATTAAAGATGTAACTCCAATTCCACATAACGGATGTAGACCACCAAAAAGAAGAAGAGTTTAGTAAACAGGAGGTGTAATTAATGGCTAGATATACTGGAGCTACTTGCAAACTTTGCAGAAGAGAAGGTTTAAAGCTTAACCTAAAAGGTGACAGATGCTTCACTGAAAAATGTGCATTCGCTAGAAGAAGCTATGCACCAGGACAACACGGTCAAGCTAGAAAGAAAGTTTCAAACTACGGATTACAATTAAGAGAAAAACAAAAAGCTAGAAGAATATACGGAGTTCTTGAGAACCAATTTAGAAGATACTACGATAAAGCTGAAAAACAAAGAGGAATAACAGGTGAAAACTTATTAAGACTTCTTGAATTAAGACTTGATAACGTAGTATATAGATTAGGATATGGTGCTTCTAGAGCAGAAGCTAGACAATTAGTTAACCACGGACATTTCTTAGTTAACGGAAAGAAAGTTGACATTGCATCATACAATGTTTCATTAAATGACGTAATATCAGTTTCTGAAAAAAGCAGAGCTACTGAGAAATTTAAAGTGTTTAACGAAAATCCAAAAACTTTACCAGCTTGGTTAGAAGCTAACTTAGACGCATTTGAAGGAAAAGTTGTTTCTTTACCAACAAGAGAAGATATAGACGTTCCTGTTAACGAAACATTAATCGTTGAGTTATACAGCAAATAGTCAATAATTAAAAGAATCAGTTGCCCTCAAAATAGAACGCCCATTTTTAATAAGAAGGAGGGTTATATAATATGTTAGAAATAGAAAAGCCAAAAATAGAATGTGTAGAAACTGCTGAGAATGGTACATATGGTAAATTTGTCATTGAACCATTAGAAAGAGGTTATGGAATAACTTTAGGTAATGCCTTAAGAAGAATTCTTCTTTCCTCATTACCTGGGGTTGCTGCAAATTCAATTAAAATAGATGGTGTACTTCATGAATTCTCAACTATAAAGGGAGTTAAAGAAGACGTATCTGAGTTAATCTTAAACATAAAAGGATTAGCACTAAAGATGACAGGTGAAGGATCTAAAACAGTTTATATAGATGCTGTTGGACCAGGAGAGGTTACAGGAGCAGATATAAAAACTGATGGAGACGTAGAAGTTATTAACAAAGACATTCATATAGCTACTTTAGATGATGATGGTAAGCTATTTATGGAGCTTAATGTTAGCAAAGGTAGAGGTTATGTTTCTCAAAACAAGAACAAAACTGAAGATAAACCAATAGCTACTATACCTGTAGATTCGATCTATACTCCTGTTAAAAGAGTAAACTTTACAGTTGAAAATACAAGAGTAGGCCAAATAACAGATTATGATAAACTAACAATTGAAATTTGGACTAATGGAACAATTAGACCAGATGAAGCAATAGGTTTATCTGCAAAAATTCTTATAGAACACTTTAAACTATTTATGACATTAACAGATCATGCTGATAATGTTGAAATAATGGTTGAAAAGGAAGAAGATAAGAAAGAAAAAGTTTTAGAAATGACTATAGAAGAACTAGATCTATCTGTTAGAAGCTTTAACTGTTTAAAGAGAGCAGGTATAAATACTGTTCAAGAATTAACAGAAAGATCAATGGATGATATGATGAAGGTTAGAAATTTAGGTAAAAAATCTCTTGAAGAGGTTGAACAAAAATTAGAAGCCTTAGATTTATCATTTAAACCAAGTGAAGAGTAAGGAGGTATAGACATGGCACAACAACGTAAGTTAGGACGTCCAACAGATCAAAGAATGGCAATGCTTAGAAATCTTGTTACTAGTTTCTTAAAGCACGGAAAAATAGAAACTACAGAAACAAGAGCAAAAGAAACTAAGAGACTAGCTGAAAAAATGATAACTCTTGCTAAAAGAGGAGATTTACATGCTAGAAGACAAGTGCTTGCATTTGTAACTGAAGAGGATGTTGTTAAAGATTTATTTGATAATATAGCTCCAAAGTATGCTGAGAGAAACGGTGGATATACTAGAATCATGAAAGTAGGTCCAAGAAGAGGCGACGGAGCAGAAGTAGTTATATTAGAATTAGTATAATATATTCCAGGGGATTAAGTATGCCTAGCTTAGTCCCCATTTTATTATAAATATGTGTTTAAATATTGAAAAAATATTTTAAATTATGTTGTAATAAAATTTTATTTAAACTATTTGAAGTAATTGAATAAGTGAATAATCAAATAAACCATTTGATTAAACAGGGAACCCTTAATGCTATGTTAAATATTTAAGTTTATTTATATTTAATTATATTGTTAAGGGATTATTAAGATTTATTCAGTACAAATGGAGGGATATAAAAATGGAAGATAAAATTAATCCTATAAAAAGTAACCCTCAAACATTAGAGAATGATAGAATTGAAATAAAGAGTGAGAACTTGTTTTTTAAATATGATGCAAATGAAGAACATGAAGGTAAAGTTGCCATAGATGGAGTTGATATAACTATAAATAAAGGAGAATTTGTAGTTATACTAGGACATAATGGTTCTGGAAAATCAACATTTGCAAAACATATAAATGCATTATTAATTCCAACATCAGGAAAAATAACAGTAGGTGGATTAGATTCTTCTATAGAAGATAATTTATGGGAGATAAGAAAAAAGGCTGGAATGGTGTTTCAAAATCCAGATAACCAAATTGTTGCTACAATAGTTGAAGAAGATGTTGCTTTTGGTCCTGAAAATTTAGGAGTAGAACCATCAGAAATTAGACGAAGAGTAGATGATGCACTTAAAAAAGTAAATATGTATGATTATAAAAAACATGGTCCACATTTATTATCTGGAGGGCAAAAACAAAGAGTAGCTATAGCAGGTATATATGCTATGAGACCAGAGTGTATAGTTTTAGATGAACCTACAGCCATGTTAGACCCATTAGGAAGAAAAGAAGTAATTAATACTATAAAAGAATTAAATAAAGAATATGGAATAACAATAGTTCTTATAACGCACTACATGGAAGAAGCAATTGATGCTGATAAAATATATGTTATGGATTCAGGAAAAGTTATTATAAGTGGAGAACCTAGAAAAGTATTTAAGGAAGTTGAAACTATGAAAAAAATAGGATTAGATGTTCCTCAAATGACAGAGCTTGCTTATGAATTAAATAGAAAAGGGGTTAATATAGCAAAAGACATATTAACTATAGATGAGATGGTGAATGAATTATGTCAATTAAAATAGAAAATTTAACTCATATATATATGGCTAAATCACCTTTTGAAAAAATAGCTTTAGATAATGTTTCTTTAGAAATACAAGATGGTGAATTTTTAGCATTAATAGGTCATACAGGATCCGGAAAATCAACCTTGATTCAGCATATAAATGGTTTATTAAAACCAGCATCGGGGAAAATAATTATAGATGGTGCAGATATAACAGCTAGTAATGTAAAACTTACAGATATAAGAAAAAAAGTAGGTTTAGTATTTCAATATTCAGAGTATCAATTATTTGAAGAAACTATTGAAAAAGACATTGTATTTGGACCTAGAAATCTAGGGCTAAGTGAAGAAGAAATTACTAATAGAGTAAAAAGAGCTATGAATATAGTTGGATTAGATTATGAAGTATATAAGGATAAATCACCATTTGAATTAAGTGGTGGTCAAAAAAGAAGAGTGGCCATAGCAGGTGTTGTTGCTATGGAACCAAAGGTTTTAATTCTAGATGAACCGACTGCTGGATTAGATCCAAAAGGCAGAGACGATATATTAGGAAAAATAGAGTTACTACATAATGAATATAATATGACAATAATTTTAGTATCACACAGTATGGAAGACGTAGCAAAAGTAGCTAATAGAATAATAGTTATGGAGTCTGGAAAATGTATTTTAGATGGAGCTCCAAGTGTTGTTTTTAAAGAAGTAGAAACTTTAGAGAGAGTTGGTCTAGCAGTACCACAGGTTACTTATTTAATAAGGAAACTTAAAGATAAAGGATTTAATATATCAGAAGATGTATTTACATTAGAACAAGCTACAGAGCAGATACTGAAGGCGTTAAAGTCATAATAGTGTAATAGCTATTTATTTTTGGAGGATTTTTGTATGATCAAGGATATTACAATAGGTCAATATATAGTTGGGGACTCTTTTATACACAAACTTGATCCAAGAACAAAAATTTTAATATCTTTATTGTTCATAATTACCTTATTTTTAGTTAAAAATGTAACAGGTTATGTAGTAGTATTTATATTTTTAATGTCATGCATATATATATCAAAAGTTCCATTTAGATATATATACAAAGGCTTAAAACCAATTTTTATATTAATGTTAATAACAGCTGTATTTAATATATTCTTCACTAGAGGAGATGTATTATTATATCAAATAGGCTTTTTAAAGATATATAAAGAAGGTTTAGTACTTGCAGCATTTATGGTTGTAAGATTGACATTTTTAATTGCAGGAACTTCACTATTAACACTTACAACTTCACCAATAGAACTTACAGATGGAATTGAAAAATTGTTAAACCCTTTCAAAAAAATAGGGGTACCGGCTCATGAGCTTGCTATGATGATGACTATAGCATTAAGATTTATTCCAACACTTATGGATGAGACAGACAAGATTATGAAAGCACAAATGGCAAGAGGTGCTGATTTTGAAAGTGGAAATTTAATAAGTAGAGCTAAAAATTTAATTCCATTACTAGTGCCATTATTTATAAGCTCATTTAGAAGAGCAGAAGAACTTGCTATGGCAATGGAAGCAAGAGGTTATAGAGGTGGAGAAGGTAGAACACGTATGAAGGTATTACAAATGACTAATAAAGACACTATAGCATTTATTAGTTTTGTTGTTTTTGTAATATTAATATTTATAACTCGAATTTATTTTTAAAGGTGTTAAAGTTATGAAAAATATAAGACTAAGTTTAGAGTATGATGGCACCAACTACTTTGGATGGCAGAAACAAAAAAATAAAATCACAATCCAAGGTGTATTAGAAAATACTTTATTAGAAATAACAAAGGAAGAAATAGAGGTTATTGGTTGTAGTAGAACAGATAGTAGAGTTCACTCAAGAGGATATATCTGTAATTTTATAACTAATAGTTCAATACCAAGTGAAAAATTTAAAGAAGTATTAAATGTAAAGTTACCTAATGATATAGCGGTATTAAAATCAGAAGAAGTTCCAATGGAATTTCACTCAAGATATAATTGTGTAGGCAAGACATATAGTTATACCATACTTCAAAGAAGTATAAGAGCTGCTATAGATAGAAATATAGTGTATCATTGCAAATATTCTTTAGATGTAGAGAAAATGCAAGAGGCTTGCAAGTATTTCATAGGTAAGCATGATTTTTCAGCACTTAAAAACACTGGAAGTTCTGTAAAAACATCAGTTAGAACAATTAAGGATTTAAGAATTGAAAAAAATAATGATTACATAAAAATATTTGTAAGTGCTGATGGTTTTTTATATAATATGGTTAGAATAATAGTAGGAACTTTAATTGATGTAGGAACTAAAAAAATAGATCCTAAGGATATAGAGACTATTATTAACTCATTAGAGAGAAAAAATGCTGGTAAAACAGTACCACCACAGGGCTTGTGTCTTGAAAAAGTTTATTATTAAATAGCTATAATTTAGCATAAATGCTTGATTTAGGATAGACGTAATAATTTCTAAAATAATTGACACGCGTGGCAAATTGTATTATAATAATTTTGTTTGTTATATTAATATAAATTGTGTATAAGATCCACTAGCCCCGGGTCTTTAGCATATAATTGAAATTGTTAAAAATTCAGGGAGGGAAAGAAATGAAATCATACTTAGCAAAACCAAATGAAGTTCAAAAAAAATGGTATGTAGTAGACGTAGAAGGAATGCCATTAGGAAGAGCAGCTAGCCAAATAGCTTCAATATTAAGAGGAAAAAATAAACCAGAATTTACACCACATGTTGATACAGGAGATTACGTTGTAGTAATAAACGCAGAGAAAATTGTTTTAACAGGAAAGAAATTAGATCAAAAAATGTTAAGACATCACTCTTTATATCCAGGTGGATTAAAAGAAACTCCATATAGAGAAGCATTAGCTAAGAAACCAGAATTCGTATTTGAAGAAGCAGTAAGAAGAATGCTTCCAAGTGGAGTTCTAGGAAGAAAAATGCTTAAAAAATTAACTGTATACAGAGGAGCTGAGCACAAAAACCACGCTCAAAATCCAGAAGTATTAGAGTTAGTAAGAAAATAGTAGAGTGATCGGAAGGAGGAGTTAAAATGGCAAAGGTTCAATATTTTGGAACAGGAAGAAGAAAAAAATCAGTTGCAAGAGTAAGACTTGTACCAGGAGAAGGTAAAGTTATAATAAACAACAGAGATAGCGAAGTTTACTTTGGATTAGAAACTTTAAGAGTTATAGTTAATCAACCATTAGTATTAACTGGAACTAAAGAAAAATTCGACGTTTTAGTTAACGTTCACGGTGGTGGATACACTGGTCAAGCAGGAGCTATCAGACACGGAATATCAAGAGCTTTATTAAAAGCTGATGAAAACTTAAGACCAGAACTTAAAAAAGCTGGATTCTTAACAAGAGACCCAAGAATGAAAGAAAGAAAGAAATACGGTCTTAAAAAAGCAAGAAGAGCTTCTCAGTTCTCAAAAAGATAGTATTTCAACCAAAGTATTTACAAATACCGATATTGGAATACATACAGATGCATATGTCATTTACGACATATGCATCTTTTTTTATAAAAAAGTATAATTAAAGAACTTAAAGGCACTAGTAAAAAATGTTCAAATGGAAAAACATAAGGTGCTATGAAATGTTATTAAATTATTGTAGATAGATACTTTAGAATGTAGTTACAATTTAATCCACAGAGTGGCTAAAGTAGAAGCTTGATAAATTATATATGAAATGCACAAGTAAAAAGCTTTATAATATAAAGTTAAACTAAAATCATATATTCCAAATCTAGAGTAATATGCAGTCCCCCTAAAATTTAAGAACTAATATTAATTTGATGTATAAAAAAAATAATATAAAGCAACATAAATATATCGTAATATTAAAAGATGGGTTATGTTATTTTTATGTTAAGTTTAGTTAATATATATTAACATAATAAGTATTATATTGTATTATTTATAGGGAATTTATACAAACACATAATACATTGGAGGTATTTTATGGATGCATTCACCACTATAATTAGTTTGTTTGGAGGCTTAGGTTTATTTCTATATGGAATGACCATGATGGGAGATGGACTTGAAAACGTAGCTGGAGATAAACTAAAGAGTATATTTGACAAAATAACATCTAACCCACTTAAGGGCGTTATAACTGGAGCGTTAGTAACAGCAATAATACAAAGTAGTAGTGCAACAACAGTTATGGTAGTTGGTTTTGTTAATGCAGGACTTATGAATTTATATCAAGCCGCAGCAGTTATAATGGGTGCCAATATAGGTACAACAATAACAGCACAACTTATAGCTTTTAAAATGGACTTTTTATCACCACTATGCTTAGCAATTGGAGCAATGATAGTATTATTTTCTAAAAACAAAAAAACTAAGCAAGCAGGAAGCATAGTATTAGGTTTTGGTATATTATTTTTAGGATTGGACTTAATGAAAGATGCAATGTCTCCATTAGCTGATTCGCCAATATTTACAGAGTTAATTTTAAAATTACAAGGTAAATTATTATTAGGTATTTTACTTGGTGCAGTAATGACAGCCGTAATACAAAGTTCATCGGCATCAACAGGAATATTAGTTGCATTAGCAGCAACAGGTGCATTACCTTTAAATGTTGCTATACCAATATTATTAGGTAGCAATATAGGTACATGTGTAACAGCGCTTATATCAAGCATAGGAACATCTAAAACTGCTAAAAAGGCAGCATTAATACATTTACTATTTAATGTGATAGGTACAATTATTTTTATAGGATTTACAGGTCCATTAGCATCAATTGTACAAGATATAACACCAGGTAATGATGCAGAATCTATTAAGAGACAAATAGCCAACGCACATACTATATTTAATGTATTAAATACATTTATTTTAATTTGGTTCATAAAACCATTAGTATCATTAGTTAATAAATTAATACCTGGAGAAGATGAAAAAGAAGCAATGGGTGTTAAATACATAGATGAAAGATTATTAGAAACGCCAGTAATAGCGTTAGGTCAAACAACAAATGAACTTGTTAGAATGGCTAATAAAGCAAAAGAAAATGTAGAAATTGCTATGGATGCATTTATAAAAAATGATGAAGCAAAACTTAAAAAAGTATATGAAAATGAAAAACTTATAAATATATTAGAACATGATATAACTAAATACTTAGTAAAAATATCAAATACGGAAATTGGGGAAGAGCAAAAGAGTGTAGTTGCAGCAATGTTCCATGTTGTAAATGATATTGAACGTATTGGAGACCATGCTGAAAACATTGCAGATTTAGCTAGTGAAAAAATGGCTAAAAATGTTGACTTCTCAGATGATGGAGTAAAAGAGCTAAGAGGAATGTTTGATTACACAATGCATTCATTAGAAATTAGTATAGAATGTTTTAGAGAATATGATAAAGAAAAAGCAGCAGAAGTTCGTAGAATTGAAGATAGAATAGATAGTTTAGAAAAAGAACTTAGATCTTCACATATAAAGAGACTTAACACAGGAGTATGTAATGCAACTGTAGGTACTATATTCTTAGATGTAGTAAATAACTTTGAAAGAATAGGAGACCATGCTGTAAATATAGCAGAGATAATAACAGAAGCTCAATATAATTAGTATAGAAGGTGATACATTTTGTATCACCTTATTTTTTTAGTAATTTTTATAATAAATAATTAATATCTATGGTTAAGGGATAGAAAATTAAAATTAAATTTTAAATCCTATATATAAAATATATTGGGGGGATTAAACTTGAAAAAACAAAACAATCTTTTAACCATAGCATTAGCGACAATACTTATATGTTTTGCAGCAATACTCACTATTAACTTAAATTCATCAAAATTGACTATGGCATCAAATGATGAGGGTGGAGAGTCTAATACTAAAATAATATTAATAGATCCAGGACATGGAGGAATTGATGGAGGGGCCAGTGCAGCGGATGGAACAGTAGAAAAGAATATCAATTTAAATATTGCACTTGAATTAGCAAAATTATTAAAAGAAAATGGATTTAAAGTATTTTTAACAAGAGATGAAGATAGAGGACTTTATTCTGATAGTGGATCTGTAAAAGAAAAGAAAATACAAGATTTAAATGAACGTTGCAAATTAAAAAAAGATACAAATTGTGATTTATTTATAAGTATACACTTAAATAAATTTAGTGATGCTAGTTGTAAAGGCGCACAAGTTTGGTATTCCAAAAATAGTGAAAGTGAAGAAATAGCTAATATAATACAAAGTAATTTGGTAGCAGACTTGGATAGCAGCAATCATAGAAAACCTAAATTTGCAAAAGATATGTATAAAGTTCTAAGAACTAACGATGATATGCCAGGGGTAATAGTTGAATGTGGATTTTTGTCTAATAATCAAGATTTATCCAATTTGAAAAATGAAAGTTATCAAAAAAAAGTTGCAGACTCATTAAACAAATCTATAAAAAATTACTTTGAAGGGCACTAAAAATGTAAAAAAAAGTCATAAAAAAGGGTAAATATTAAGAAAAGTCAAAATAATTTAAATAAAACTCAAAATTCGACTACAAAATCTATGAAAGCTTAAGAGAATATTCAGTAAAAAGAATTAAAACTTGCTAAAGTTAAAAAATGGGTCAATTTTTTTTACAATTTTAAATAAATTTGTTATTGAATTGGACCTATCCATGTGTTATTATAACACTGTAAATGGATTGGTCCATTAATCCATTAAGCCTAGAGGAGGTATGTAAAAATATGAATATAACGATAGATAGAAAATGTGGTATACCTCTATATATTCAGGTGAAAAAGCAGATAATGGACTTGATTAAAGAAGGTAATCTCAAGGTAGGAACTAAAATGCCAACAGAAAGAGAACTTTCTCAAGAGCTAAATATAAGTAGAAATACTATAAGTACTGCTTATAATCAACTTGAAAATGTAGGAGTATTAAAGTCCATTCAAGGAAAAGGGACTTTTGTAGCAGAAGAAGTTACTTCATGGAAAGATCAAGAAGTAAAAAATAAACTTAAGAAATTTGTTGACTTAGCACTTGAAGAAGCTTTAGAAATTGGTGTTGAGGCTGAAGACTTTTTAGAGATAGTAATAGAAAGAGTTCAAGAAAAAAAAGAATTCATGTCAAAGATTACTGGAGCTTTTGTTGAATGTAATATAGAACAAGCCAAAATGTTTAGTAAGGAACTAACAAACAATAGTAATATGAATATAGTTCCATTAACAGTTTCTGATGTAGAAGAAATGAATGAAGAAACACTTAAAGTTATAGACAAAAGCGAAGTTATAATATCAGCCTTCAATCATGTAAATGAAGTTAAGAATGCAATGAAAGTTAGAGAAATAGAAAAAGAAGTATTTGGTGTTGCAACTAATCCTAAACTAGAATCAATAGTTAAAATAGCAAGACATCCATACGAGACAAGCTTTGCATTTATATGTATATCAGAGGAAATGATATTTAAAATGAAATCAGCACTAAGTGATGCTGGGCTAGGTGATTTAAAAGTAGATTATTTTAATGAACCAGATAGTGAGAAACTTAGCCAAATAGTATCAAAATATAATGTTCTAATTGTTACACCTGGAAGAAAAAAAGATGTTGAAAAGGTAAATAGTCAGAACAAAGAAATAATTGAGTTTTCTTATAAATTAGATGAAAGTTCCGTAAAGGCGCTTAAGTCAAAATTTATTGAAATAAAATATAAGCAAAATAAGTAATTAATATTTTAGGGAGGCTTTTAAAATGGAGAAAAAGACTTTAGTTCTTGGAGTTATAGGAGCAGATTGCCACGCTGTTGGTAATAAAATCTTAGACTATGCTTTAACAGAAGCGGGATTTAATGTTATAAACATAGGAGTTTTATCACCACAAGAAGATTTTATAAATGCTGCTGTAGAAACTAATGCAGACGTTATCATAGTATCTTCACTATATGGTCATGGTGAAATTGACTGTAGAGGATTAAGAGAAAAATGTGATGAAGCAGGATTAAAAGACGTACTACTTTATGTAGGTGGAAATATAGTTGTTGGAAAGCAAAACTGGGAAGATGTTTATAGTAGATTCCAAGCAATGGGATTTGATAGAATTTATCCACCAGGAACAAGCCTTGAAACAACAATTCATGATTTAAAAGAAGATTTAAAACTAGATTAGTAAAGTGGAGTGATTAAAGTGGATGCATACTTACTTTTGGACTTTGGTAGCACTTATACAAAACTAACAGCTGTAGATATTGAAAATGAAGAAATACTAGCAGCAGCAAAAGACATAACAACAATAGAAGATGACATAATGACAGGCTTCAATAATGCTTATGTAGAGCTAGAAAAACAGCTTGAGGGCAAGGATGTAAACTTTGTCAAAAAGATTGCTTGTTCTTCAGCAGCAGGTGGTTTAAAGATGGTTGCTTTGGGACTAGTTCCAGAGTTAACAGCAGAAGCAGCAAAGAGAGCAGCATTAGGAGCAGGCGCAAGAGTGTTAAAGGTTTACAGTTATGATATAAATAATGAAGAAGCAGAGGAAATAAAAAATTCTGATGCAGACATAATACTTTTAGCAGGTGGAACTAATGGTGGAAATAAAGAATGCATACTAAGCAATGCAAGAATGATTGTAGAACATAAGATTAATATTCCAATAGTAGTTGCAGGTAATAAAAGTGCAAATGATGAAATCAGAAAGTTATTTGAAGAGGCAGATTTATACTTTAGCGTAACAGAAAATGTTATGCCAGCATTAAATACTCTAAATGTTGAACCAGCTCGTGAAGAAATAAGAAAAGTATTCATGGAAAAGATAACTGATGCTAAAGGACTTTCAAATGCTGAAAACTTTGTAAATGGAATATTGATGCCAACTCCAGCAGCAGTACTTAAAGCAGCAAGAGTGTTAAGCGAAGGCAGTGATGAGGAAGAAGGAATTGGAGATTTAATAGTTGTTGATATTGGCGGAGCTACAACAGATGTTCACTCAATAGCAGATGGAGAACCAACTAAGGCTGGTGTAAACATGAGAGGTCTTGAAGAACCTTTTGCTAAGAGAACAGTTGAAGGAGACTTAGGAATGAGATATTCCGCGGTTTCACTTTGGGAAGCTTGTGGCACAAGAAAATTAAGACACTATTTAAATGATGAAGATAGAAAAATAAACATAGAAGAATGTTGTCAATATAGATACTCACATATAAAAATGGTACCGGAAACTGAGGAAGAAATAAAATTTGATGAAGCTATGGCAAAAGTAGCAACAGAACTATCATTGGAAAGACATGCAGGACATATAGAAAATGTCTACACACCTATGGGAGTTGTATTCAACCAAATAGGAAAAGATTTAATGAAAGTTAAGTATATGATAGGAACTGGTGGAGTTTTAGTTCATAGTAAAAACCCAGGTGCAATATTGAATGCAGGAACGTTCAGTAAAGATGATCCTACATCATTAAGACCTGAAAATCCAAATTGCTTATTGGATAAAAGCTATATATTATCAGCAATGGGGTTATTAGCACAAGATCATCCAGATAAAGCAGTAAGAATTATGAAAAAATACTTAGTAAATGTGTAATTATCAGGAGGTAATTTAAAGTGGAACTGAAAAATAAAAGATTGACTGAAGAAGAATTTTTCAAAATTAGAGAAGAAGTTTTAGGACAATGGCCTACAGGAAAAGAAGTAGATTTACAAGATGGTATAGATTATAACAAAAAAATTCCAGATCACAAAAACTTTGCAAAAAAACTTGTAAAAGCTAAAGAATCAGGAATAACATTAGCACAACCAAGAGCAGGTGTTGCTTTAATAGATAAACACATAGAATTATTACAATTTCTTCAAGATGTAGGTGGAGCAGATTTACTACCATCAACAATTGATAGTTATACTAGACAAAACAGATATGATGAGTGTGAAGTTGGTATAAAAGAAAGTATAAAAGCTGGAAGATCACTACTAAACGGATTCCCAGGGGTTAACCACGGAATAAAAGGATGTAGAGAAGTATTTGAATCTGTTAATTTACCAATAGAATCAAGACACGGAACTCCAGATGGAAGATTACTTGCTGAAATTACACATGCATCAGGATGGACATCAAACGAAGGTGGTGGTATATCTTACAATATACCATACGCAAAAAGTGTTACATTAGAAAAAACAATAACAGATTGGCAATACTGTGATAGATTAGTTGGATTCTATGAAGAAAACGGAATATCTATAAACAGAGAACCATATGGTCCATTAACTGGAACATTAGTACCACCAAGTATGTCAAACGTAGTAGCTATAATAGAAGCATTACTTGCAGCTGAGCAAGGAGTTAAAAATATAACTGTAGGATACGGACAATGCGGAAACATGGTTCAAGACGTTGCAGCTATAAGATCATTAGAAGAACAATGTAATGAATACTTAAGAGCTAACGGATACAATGATGTTTATGTAACAACTGTATTCCACCAATGGATGGGAGGATTCCCAGCTGACGAAGCTAAAGCTTATGGAGTTATATCTACAGGATCAGCAGCAGCAGCATTAGCAGGAGCTACAAAAGTTATAGTAAAAACTACACACGAAGCAATAGGTATACCAACAAAAGAAGCAAATGCTCAAGGTATAAAAACAACTAAAATGACTTTAAACCTATTAGAAGGTCAAAGAATGCCAATGTCTAAAGAATTAGCTGAAGAAATACAAATAATAAAAGCTGAAACTAAATGTATGTTAGACAAAGTATATGAAGTTGGTAACGGAGATTTAGCAGTAGGAACTGTTAAAGCATTCGAAATGGGAATACTTGATATACCATTCGCACCAAGTAAATACAATGCTGGTAAAATGATGCCTGCAAGAGATAACAATGGTGCAGTTAGATACTTAAAATTAGGAAACATTCCATTCACTAATGATTTAGTAGAGTACAACTACAAAAAACTTCAAGAAAGAGCTAAATTTGAAGGAAGAGAAATCGGATTCCAAATGACAGTTGATGATATATTCGCAGTTGGAAAAGGTAAATTAGTAGGAAGACCAGAATAATATAAAATTTAAATATATATTAAGTAGTATAAAATAAAGCAAAATAAATAAAAAAGCAAAAAAATCAAGATTAATTAATTTGTTAGTAGTATTAAAATAAAAATATAAGCAAACTTAAAGAAAGCAAGGTGTTTTTAATTATGAAAATTATTGACGTAGTATGTTCAGCTGGAAGAACAGGTTTTTACTTTGATGACCAAAGAGCTATTAAAAAAGGTGCAGGACACGATGGATTTACTTATGTAGGAGATCCAGTAACAGATGGATTTACTTCTGTAAGACAAGCAGGAGAATCTATATCAGTAATGTTAGTTTTAGAGGATGGTCAAGTAGCTTGTGGAGATTGTGCTGCAGTTCAATATTCAGGAGCAGGTGGAAGAGATCCATTATTCTTAGCTAAAGACTTTATACCAGTTATAGAAAAAGAAATCGCTCCAAAATTAATAGGAAGAGAATTAACTAACTTCAAAGAGTTAGCTGAAGAATTCGATCATATGACAGTTAACGGAAAAAGATTACATACTGCTATAAGATACGGAGTAACTCAAGCAATACTTGATGGTGTAGCTAAAGCTAAAAAATTAACTATGGCAGAAGTTGTAAGAGATGAATACAACACTGGAGTAGAA
The DNA here is from genome assembly GCF_056431285.1 of Clostridium amazonense. Lineage (NCBI taxonomy): Bacteria > Bacillati > Bacillota > Clostridia > Eubacteriales > Clostridiaceae > Clostridium > Clostridium amazonense. The sequence goes on from NZ_JBWKMH010000010.1 coordinate 53,143, forward strand.
ATAAAAAGAATTCCTATATTCACTCAATCAGGTGATGATAGATATGACAACTCTGACAAAATGATAATCAAAGGTGCAGACGTAATGCCTCACGCTCTAATCAACCACGTTGAAGATAAATTAGGAGCAAAAGGTGAAAAATTACTTGCATATGTTAAATGGTTAAGCGACAGAGTATTAAAATTAAGAACATCTGAAGACTATAACCCAGTATTCCATATCGACGTTTATGGAACAATTGGAGTAGCTTTCAACTATGATACAAAAGCTATGGCTGACTACATTGCAACTTTAGAAGAAGCTGCAAAACCTTTCAAATTAAGAATTGAAGGACCAATGGATGTTGAACATAGAGAAAGACAAATGGAAGCTTTAAGAGATTTAACAGCTGAACTTGATAACAGAGGAATCAAAGTAGAACTAGTTGCAGATGAATGGTGTAATACTTTTGATGATGTTAAATTCTTTGCTGATAACAAATCAGGACATATGTTACAAATAAAAACTCCAGACCTTGGTGGAGTAAACAACATCATTGATTCTATACTATACTGCAAAAAAATGGGTGTAGGTGCATACTGTGGAGGAACTTGTAACGAAACAAACAGATCTGCAGAAATATGTACTAACATAGCAATCGCTTGTGGAGCAGACCAATGTCTTGCAAAACCAGGAATGGGTGTTGACGAAGGATACATGATCGTTAACAACGAAATGAACAGAGTAATTGCATTAGTTAATAGAAGAAATAAATAATATAAAATATATTCAAGGTAAAAGGCGGTTTATACAAACTGCCTTTTCGCCTATGAAAATTGAGAAAAATATATAATTTATATAACAAGCTGCCAATTTGGGAGGAATTTTTTATGAAAGAAATCAATGTATCAGAAATAGTAAAAAGTGTTAAAGAATCTTGTATAAATGCTAACTATTACTTAGGTGAAGATGTAAAAAATGCATTAATACAATCAAGAGATAATGAAGATTGGGATATTGCAAAAGGAATATTAGATAAAATAATAACTAATGTTGATATAGCAAAAAATGAAAAAATGCCAATGTGCCAAGATACAGGAATGGCATGTGTATTTGTAGAACTTGGACAAGAAGTTCACATTGTAGGCGGAAGCTTAGAAGATGCTATAAATGAAGGTGTTAGACAAGGATATACTGAAGGATATTTAAGAAAATCAGTTGTTAAAGATCCACTAGATAGAGTTAACACTAAAGATAATACACCAGCAGTAATATATTACAATATAGTACCTGGAGATAAATTAAAGATAACTGTAGCACCAAAAGGATTTGGATCAGAAAACATGAGCCAAATAAAAATGTTAAAACCATCTGATGGATTACAAGGTGTTAAGGATTTCATAATTAAAGTTGTTAAAGAAGCAGGTCCAAACCCATGTCCACCAATCGTTGTTGGAGTTGGAATCGGTGGAACTTTTGATAGATCTGCAAACTTAGCTAAAAAAGCATTAATAAGACCATTTGATGAAAGAAATTCAAATCCTTTCTATGCAGAGCTTGAAAATGAATTATTAGAAACAATAAACAGTTTAGGAATTGGACCACAAGGATTTGGTGGAAAAACTACTGCACTTGCTGTAAACATTGAAACATATGCAACACACATAGCAGGACTTCCAGTTGCTGTTAATATAAACTGTCATGCTACAAGACATGCTGAAGTAGAGCTTTAATAGGGGGTATTAGTAATGGAAAAAAGAATAACTATGCCATTAACTGAAGAAAAAGTTAAAGATTTAAAAGCAGGAGATAGTGTATTACTTTCAGGAGTAATCTACACAGGAAGAGATGCTGCACATAAAAGATTTGTTGAACTTTTAGAAAAAGGCGAAAAATTACCTATAGATGTTAAAGATAGTTTAATTTATTATGTTGGACCTACACCAGCAAAACCAGGAATGGCTATAGGATCAGCTGGTCCAACAACAAGTTATAGAATGGATGCTTACACACCAGCACTTTTAGATCAAGGATTAAAAGGAATGGTAGGAAAAGGATTACGTTCAAAAGAAGTTATAGAATCAATGAAAAAAAATAAAGCTGTATATTTTGCAGCAATAGGTGGAGCTGCAGCTCTTATGGCTAAATGTGTAAAAAAAGCTGAAATAGTAACTTACGAAGATTTAGGTGCAGAAGCAGTTAGAAGACTAGAAGTTGAAGATTTACCACTAGTAGTTGTTATAGATAGTGAAGGAAATAATCTTTACGAAATGGGAAAAGAGGCATACTTAAATAGCCGTAAATAATTTGAGGTGAATATTATGGAAATAAAAAAAGTTGCAAAAGCAGGTACTTTAGAATCTAATGATATATATATAATGCTTATGCCAAAAGATGGCGAAGGTATAGAATTAGAACTTGAAAGTATAGTAATGAAACAATTTGGTGATCAAATAGAAAAAACTATTTTAGAAACTTTAAAAGAGCTAGGAGTAACTAGTGTATTAGTGAAAGCACAAGACAAAGGTGCATTAGATTATACTATAAAAGCTAGAGTAGAAACAGCTGTAAAAAGAGCTCAATAATAGAGGTGAATAAAATGAAAAAATTAAGAAGAACTATGCTTTTTATGCCTGGAAATAACCCAGGAATGCTTCAAACAGCAGGAATTTTAGGAGCAGACTCAATAATATTAGATTTAGAGGACGCTGTTTCACTAACTGAAAAAGATAGTGCTAGAATACTAGTAAGAGAAGCAATTAAAAATGTAAGTTATGACAATGTTGAAGTAGTTGTTAGAATTAACCCACTTACAACAGAGTTTTCAAATGAAGATATAGATGTTATAGCAAGAGTAAAACCAGATACAATAATGGTTCCAAAAGCTACAGAAGAAGAATTAGAAGAAGTAGATAGAAGACTTACTAAAATTGAAGAAGAAGAAGGATTTGAAGTAGGATCTATAAAATTATTCCCAATAGCAGAAAGTGCTTATGGTGTAGAAAACATATATTCAATAATAAAATCATCAAAAAGAGTTGTTGGAGTTCTTTTAGGTGGAGAAGATTACACTTCAGATATGGGAATAAAAAGAACAAAAGTTGGAGAAGAAATATTCTATGCTAGAAACAGAGTTGCAATAGCTTGTAAGGCAGCTGGTGTTGATGCAATAGATACTCCATTTACTGACACAAATGATTTAGAAGGATTAATAGTTGATACTAACAAAGCTAAATCATTAGGAATGACAGGTAAAGCATCTATAAACCCAAGACAAATAGATGGAATTCATTCAGTATATGCTCCAACTGCAGCTGAAATAAGACATGCAGAGAGAGTTTTAGAAGCTATGGAAGAAGCTTATAGCGAAGGAAAAGGAGTTTTCTCACTAGACGGAAAAATGGTAGATGCTCCAGTTATAAACAGAGCTAAAACAACAGTAGAATTAGCTAAAATGTTAGGATTGCTTTAAGGCATATTTGATAAGTAAAATTAAAGGTAATTTATTGAGGTGATATCATGAAAAACGTATTAGGACGTGAACTTCCAAGCTTCATAGAAGGATATGGAGAGGTTGTGCCTTTTGAAGGAGTATTTGCTAGAGCTGGAGAAAAGAAAAAAGCTGTAGTTAATGTAAAATCAGTAACTCCAATGGATAAAAAATTAGTAGATAATATAGAAGAAGCTTTAGATAAAGTAGATTTAAAAGATGGAATGACAATATCATTCCACCACCATTTAAGAAATGGTGACTATGTTTTAAACATGGTAGTAGAAGCTATAGCTAAAAGAGGAATAAAAGATATAAGAATAGCAGTAAGTTCTATATTCCCAGTACATGCACCACTTGTAGAATACATTGAAAGTGGAGTTGTAACTAGAATATGTGCAAACTATATATCAGGACCAGTAGCTAAAGCTATATCAGAAGGAAAACTACAAAACCCTGCTGTTATGCATACACATGGTGGAAGAGCTAGAGCTATAGAAAGTGGAGATTTACACATAGATGTAGCATTTATAGCAGCACCAGCTTGTGATATGTATGGAAACATAAATGGATTATACGGAAAATCAGCTTGTGGAGCATTAGGATATGCTGTAAGTGATGCAGAATGTGCAGATAAAGTTGTTGCTATAACAGACAACTTAGTTGCTTATCCAAACTGTCCAATAGAAATAGCTCAAATCTACGTTGACTATGTAGTAAAAGTAGATTCAATAGGAGATCCAGCAGGAATAGTTTCAGGAACAACTCAAATAACTAAAGATCCAGTTGGATTAAAAATTGCTAAAATGGCATTAGATTCTATGATAGCATCTGGTCTTGTAAAAGAGGGAATGAGCTTCCAAACAGGTGCAGGTGGAATATCTCTAGCTGTTGCAGCAGAACTTAGAGAATATATGAAAAAAGAAAACATAAAAGGAAGCTTTGCATCAGGTGGAATAACTGGATACATAGTTGATATGTACAGAGAAGGATTATTCAAAAACTTATTTGATGTTCAATGCTTTGACTTAAAAGCAGTAGAATCTTACAGATCATCTCATGAACATATGAGAATGTCTGCATCAATGTATGGTAACCCAGACAATAAAGGTTCTGTTGTAAATAACTTAGATATAGTTATATTAGGAGCTACAGAAATAGATACAAACTTTAACGTTAACGTAACTACTGCTTCTGATGGAACTATAATGGGTGGTTCTGGTGGACACAGTGATACAGCAGCAGGTGCTAAACTTACAATAATAGTTACTAAACTTGTAAAAGCAAGATTACCTATTATAAAAGATAAATTAACAACAATTACTACTCCAGGAGATAGTATTGATGTTATAGTAACTGAAAACGGAATAGCTGTTAATCCAAAGAGAACAGACTTAATAGAAGCATTAGGAAAAACTAACCTACCTGTAATGACTATAGAAGAATTAAAAGCTGTAGCAGAGAAAATGACTGGTACACCAAAAGCAATCGAATTATCTGATGAGGTTGTAGCTGTAGTTGAATACAGAGATGGATCAGTAATTGACGTTATTAAAAAACCACTTTAATAAAGTTAAAGATACAGTTAGTTTATAAATTGAAACTGTCTAAATTTAGAATAATATTCTATACTTTAGACAGTTTCTTTATTTAGGTGAGTTTTAAAATTATTATATATTATATAAATATAAGTAAATACATTTATAGAATATATAATAAAAAATATAGTAAAATATATAAATAGCAATTATATGATTAATAAATGTATACTTTGAAGGTGGTAAAAATATGAGCAAGTATTTTTCAATAGGTGAAATGGCAAAATTACATAAAATAAGTATCCAAACACTAAGATATTATGATCAGATAGATTTATTTAAGCCTATTTATGTGGATAAAGAAAGCAATTATAGATATTATTCAATAGATCAATTTTCACAATTGGATATTATAAAATACTTAAAATATTTGGGCGTTCCATTAAAGGAAATAAAGAGTAAATTAAATGAAGATAATGAAGAAAAATTAGAACTTCTAAATAAAAAAATTGATGTAGTTAATGATAAAATAAAAGAGTTACAACTAATAAAAAAGGTTATAGAAACTAAAAAGGAAATAGTGGAAAAGGGATTAAATGCTGATGATATTGGCAAAATACATAAAAAATATATTGCAAAACGAAGTATACTATCTATGATATATGAAGATGGGTTAACTCCAAAAGAGACGCTAGAATTATCTAGAAGATACATAGCAAATATATTAGAAGAAAATATATCTGTATTTTATGGTGGTGTAAGTGGCTTAGCTTCAATGAAAAAAATTATAGAAAAAGGTATTGTTGTATATGAAAAAAGTTTTGTTGCAGTTGAAAGGGATCTTTTTAATAAAGGTGCACAGAAAAACATAACAGAAATACCAGCAGGGGATTTTATATGTATGACATACAAGGGGCCATATAATGATAACTACAAACATTTTAAGAAAATTATTGATTATATTGAAAGTAATAATATTCAGGTGGAGGATTATATGTACGAAATACCAATAATTGATCCACTATCAACTAATAATGAAGAAGAATTTATAACAGAAATTCAAGTATTAATTAAGAAAAGAGAAATAGATTTTAGGTGTTTAGTTTAAAATATCAGTACATACTATGTATTGGTATTTTTTTATTTAAATAAAATTAAGAAAATTAAAATTTATAATAAAAAAATATTGACTCTCTAGTAACTATAGACTTTATAATCATCAATGTAAAGAAAATTTCAAAAACATTAAATTTAAAATTGCAATTTATAAATTTTTAAATCTTTGAGAAATTAATTCAGATTTTGGAGGCAAATAAATTGAGTAATAATTTAAATCACGATTTAGAAACTAAAATAATTCATTGTGGACATAATGCAGATTCATCTACTGGAGCATTAGCAAGTCCAATATATCAAACAGCAACATTTGCAGCAAAGTCAGTGGAACATTTTGAAGAGTTATGCAGAGATTTTGGTTATGTTTACACAAGGGAGTGTAATCCAAACCTAACTGAATTAGAACTTAAACTTGCTATGCTAGAAAATGCAGAGAGTGCTATTGTTAGTACATCTGGTATGGGAGCTATAACATCAACTATTTTAGCATTAGTAAAAAGTGGTGACCACATAGTTAGTTCTGATGGAATATTTTCACACACTAAGCTATTTATGAATGAGTTATTGGGTAAATTTGGAGTTGAAGTTACATTTGTAGATGCAACTAATTATATAAATGTTAAGAATGCACTTAAAAATAATACAAAGTTAGTATATATTGAAAGTCCATTAAACCCAACATTAGATTTAGTAGATATAAAATCTATATCAGAAGTTGCTCATGAAAATAAGAGTTTAGTTATAGTAGATAGTACATTTGGAACACCAATAATACAAAAACCTATAGATTTAGGTGCAGATATAGTGGTTCATAGTCTAACTAAATTTATAAATGGACATGGAGATACTTTAGGTGGCGCAGCTATAGGATCAAAGGAGATCATAGATTTAATAAAATGGCCTAGTCTACCATGTTTTACAGGTGCATCTCTTCCACCAATGAGTGCGTGGATGATAATGCGTGGAATGAAAACGTTAGATATGAGAATGAAAAAACATTGTGAAAATGCATTAACTGTAGCTGAATATTTAAGTAATAGAGATGATATTGAAATAGTTAAATATCCAGCATTAAAATCACATCCACAATATGATTTATGCCAAAGACAGATGAATGGGCTTGGTGGCGGAATGGTTTCATTTAAATTAAAAAATGAAATCAATGGATTAACTAGAGATGAAGCAAGTAGAAAGATGATAAATGGATTAAAGTTATGTACTATTGCTACAAGTTTAGGAGAAGAGCATACTTTGGTTCAAATGAATGGAGAAAATCTTATAAGATTAGCCATAGGATTAGAGTCTGCAAAAGATATAATAAATGATTTAGAACAAGCATTAGAAAATTTAGTTTAAGTGTTAAAAGTCTAAATATAGGGAGAATTAAAAATGGAAAAAAGCAAAAATATAAAGAGGTTTTTGATAATATTCATATTAGCATTTGGTACGACTGCAATGTATAGCTTACCTTATATGAAATCATCATTTTATGATCCTATGCAACAAGCATTAGCATTATCTCATACTCAAATAGGTAATTTATTAAGCTTATATGGAGTAGTTGGTATGGTTTCATATTTTGTTGGTGGATGGTTTGCAGATAAATTTTCTGTAAAGAAATTAATATCATTTTCTTTAATAGCATCAGGAGCTATAGGATTTTACTTTTCAACATTTCCATCTTACAAGGGATTAATTTTAACATTTGTATTATGGGGAATAACAACAATAATGACATTCTTCGCAGCATCAGTAAAAGTTGTAAGAATGCAAGGAAGTGAATCAGAACAAGGTAGAATATTTGGATTTTATGAAGGGTTATCTGGAATATCAGGAACATTAATATCTTTTATAGGACTATATTTATTTGGTAAATTTGCAGAAATAACTGTAGGATTCAAGTATGTTGTATGGTTATATTCAATAGCATCAATAATATGTGGAATATTACTGTTTGTGTTAATTGAAGATAAAAAAGAAGAAAATGAAAAAAGTGAAAACACTAGTTTTAAATCTATCATTAAAGTTGTTACTATGCCTAAGGCGTGGTTAATAGGAATTATAATATTTTCAACTTATTTAGTATTTTCAAGTTTAACGTATTTAAGTCCATATTTATCAGATGTATACGTTATGCCAATGACTTTAGTATCTGCTATTTCTATAGTAAGAACTTATGTTATAAAAATGGGAGCATCTCCAGCGGCAGGAATAATAACTGATAAAGTAGGATCATCAATAAAAGTTATGTTTGTAGGATTCATATTAATGGCTTTAAGTACATCAGCATATTTAATAATACCTAAAGATCAGAGTTTTATATGGATAGCTATTATAAATATGATAATACTAAGTGCAATATTATTTGGATTTAGAGGAATATACTTTGCGTCAGTTTCAGAATCTAATATACCACTAGAAAGTACAGGAGCAGTAGTTGGATTTGCATCATTTATAGGATTTTCACCAGATGCATTCTACTATACTCTTGCTGGAAATTGGCTAGATAAGTATGGACAAGCAGGGTATACATACATATTTGTTCTTTCAGTAATTTGTGCAGTATTAGGTATATTTGCAACATTTATGTTAGCTAAAATAAATAAAAAAGAAAAAATGAAGGCTTAGTATAAATAGAGTATATACAACAAATAATTATTTAATAAGAAGTAAAGCTCTACCTAAATTTAGATTTAGGTAGAGTTATTCCAATTTTAGTTTCAAATTTTAACTTTAAATTTAAGAAAATTTAGGAAATAATATATTGAGTCTATGGAGGAAAATTATGCTTACATTATGGGAAAATGGGATTATAGTAATATTTGCGCTGATATTATTAGCTATAGGATATTATTTCTCTAAAAATGTAAAAAGTATGGAAAGTTACTATTTAGGAAATAGAAGTTTACCTTGGTCATTAATAGTTGGAACATTAGTGGCATCATGGTATGGAGGGGTAGGAACTGTTGGAAGTGTTGAATATGCAGCTATATATGGGTTGTCAGCATGGGCTGTGTGGTCAATAGCTGCACATATAGGTAGAATGCCATTGGCATTGTGGGTTGGTCCCAAAATTCATATAAGAACTAATATAACAGTGCCAGATTTATTAGAAAGCTTTTATGGAAAGCATGTAGCCATACTGGGTGCAATACTTATGTTTGTATATTGTGCACAACTTGGTGAAATAACAGCCATGGGAACAATTGGTCAAGTAGCATGGGGGTTAGAAAAAGAAACAATAGGATTTATATTAGTATTTATAGTTGTAATAATAACTGTGCTTGGCGGATTTATGGGAGTGGCAATAACTGATATGATACTATTTTTTTGTATGGTTATTGGACTAACAATGGTTATGCCAGGACAATTTGAAAATATAGGCGGTTTTGCTGGAATTACAGAAGCATTAAAAAGCTCGCCAGAACTTATGCATCCAACCAAGGGAATGTCTACAATGAAAGCTTTAATGCTGATAGTATATTCTTTTGGAGCGTACTCGGACCCCACTTTTTATCAAAGGTTTTCGGCAGCAGATTCACCAAAGGTTGGTAGAAGAGCATTATTAACTTGTTTTTCATTGTGGATATGTTTTGATTTAGTATTAGTTATTACAGGGCTTATAGTTAGGGCAACATATCCAGAAATGGCTCCAGCTGCTGGATATATAACTTTAGTTTTAAATACATTACCTAAAGGAATAAGAGTAATATTTATAATTGGTATATTAGGATCTATAATTTCTACATTAGATAGTTACTATCTTGCTGCAGGAGCTACACTAGCAAATGATATATATGCAAGAATAACAAAAAAAGAATTAACTCAGATGCAATTAGTTAAGTTTACAAGAATAGGTGTTATTTTAGCAGCTGTAATGGGATTAAGTGTTGCATTTAAATTTGAAAATGTATATGATGCTTGTATTTTTGTAGGGAGTATTTGGATGGGATCAGCATTTATACCGATAGTTGGTGGATTACTAGGTAATGGTAGGCGAACAGCTTTAGGTGGTATGTTGTCTATGATTGTAGGTGGTTGTACATTTGGATATTTAAAAATGTTTCCAATAAAAGCAATAGAAATAGAGCCACTTGTTATAGCTATTCCACTTTCATTTATAGCATGGCTTATAGGAAATAGAATAGGTAAAAATTTAAATGATAATGAACTCAAAATAGAGGAGAATTAATATGGCTAAATTAGTATCTAAGGTTAAAAAAGATTTAGAGATAAAATGGATTGGAATAGATGGTTTTTTAGTATTGTTATATTTTTTTATAACAGCATTTATATTTTATGGAATTGCAACAAAAAATGATTTTATAATAGGAAAATTAATTCCATATGGAGTTATGTTTGTGGTAACAATTATATTTTGTGATTATTTAAAACAAATATATAAAATGATAAAAAATAGATAGTTATAAAAATGAGAAAAAAGGTGTTAAATGTGGCAAAAATAAATGTATTAGAAATAAAGATTAGTGAAGAAGAAGCTATAGATAGCGCTAAATTGAAATGTAAATCTATTTTTTATAGAATACTCTTGAGGGCGAAAAAGATAGAGGAAGTAAGACTTCACTATATAGAGTTTAAATTAGTTACTGTACAGATATACAACAAGAGGCAAGATAAAGAGGACACAATAAAAATATTGGTAAATGGATCTACGGGTGGTGGAAGTATAATTCAAGACATTCCAAAAGATTTAAGCAATAAAGAAATAGATGATGATATAGTTCAATATTCAGATAAAGATAATGCTAGAATAAGGTCAAAGGCTATGAATATGGCAATGAGAATAAGTCACAAATTTATGGGTGGAACACCTGAAATAAAGATTAAGAATATAGAAAGTATTTTTAGACCGTACTGGGTTGTATTTTTTGATAAGGTTCAACAAAATAAAAGAGTAATATATATACCAATAGAAGCTGATGGGTTTAAAATTAGTAGAAATTAAATTAATTAGTCACATTATTTCCAGAGAAATAAATACTAAAAAGAAGAATAATTATATTTAATGTAAAATAAATTTATAAATAAGTACATTTTTAAAATAAAAGTAATATTATAAATAGTAGATAAATTTTAAATATAAAATTTATCTAAATGGAAAATTGAATATATATAATCTATAGGGCAATTAAATTTAAATAGAAAATTAGAACCCTATAAAGTAGATTTATAAGTTTTATATTTATATATTAAGACTTAAAATATATAAGTTCATATAAGACTTTATCTATATTATATTGATATAGGAGTGATAACATGAAAAAAGATGAGAAACTAAAGCTATTTCTAGTGTTATTGCCATTTTGTAATGATATAGATTTGGAGCAGAATAGAAGTAATGAACTTAAGATTAAATTTAATAGAAAAAGATTTTATATAAACAATATTTTATATAAAGAAAGAAATGTTCCTGAATTTATAATGGATTCATATAAAGAAGAGTTAGAAGTACTACCTGAGTATATTTTGAAGTATTATGTTTATCATGGAGTAAAAATGTATGTAACTAATAGAAAATTAAGGTTTTTAATAAGAAATGAAATAGGATATGATTTAGGTCCTGCTGAAATAGGTGGAGTTTTCATTAATTTGCCAGACAAATTAAAAGGATACGTTTCATCTAATTATTATAGTTATCATTATGTGTTACTTCATGAGTTAGGACATGGAATAGACATAGTAGAGAAATTTTATGGTATAGGCTTTGAACCATCAGCAACTAATGAATTTAGACAAATTTATTTTGAAGAAGCACAAAGAGTATTTAATAGACAAGGAATGGTATATGCAAATTCACCAAAAGAATACTGGGCTCAATGTTTTGCATTATATAATTTAGATCAAGAAACACTAAAAAATAAAGCCCCTAAAACATTTGCATATATGGCTTTAATACTATTAAATATAAAGATGCGTATAGAAACTTACAGAATAGCTATGTAAGTTTTATAAAAAAACAAGTTAAAAAAGGAAGCACGAATTTAATTATTCGTGCTTCCTTTTTTATGGATTAGAGAATTAAAAACTAGAAATGTTGTCATAAAGAAGAGTTTATATATAAAGCTATTATATTAATTCATATAATAAGAATTGAAAAGTAATTAAACTTACAATATATAAAAAAAATGAAAAAAGATGTATAATAAGCTTTGGGAATTTACAAATAAGCAAGTTTAAATTTAAGAACACTTTAAATGTGAAAATGGACTTATCAGGATGATATAAAATATTTAAGGGTGGGAGGATATATGCTAAAAAAAATTAAAATTAATAAGAAACTTTTGAAACAATTAGATTTTATTACTATATTAACAGTTATAATTTTAGGTATTTTTGGTTCAATAAATATTTATAGTGCTACTCATTTAAATTGTGGAAATCATTACTTAAAATCCCAGTTAATAGGGATTGCAGCAGGTATGGTCATTATATACCTTGTATTGATACCTGATTATGCAATTGTTAAAAGATATGCCAATATAATATATTCATTTGGGGTATTTTTACTTATTCTTAATTGCCTTCCTATGTTTAAGTCTACAGTTAATGGAGCTTCTTCATGGATAAAGATAGGACCAGTTTCAATGCAACCATCAGAATTTGCAAAAGTCGGTATAATAATAATGCTTGCAAAAGAATTAGATGATATGGAAGGTAACATAAATAATCTAAAAAATTTTATGAAACTAACAGCATATGCAGCATTACCAATGATACTTATAGTTACACAACCAGATATGGGAATGATGATGGTTTGTTTTTTTATTGTACTAGGAATATATATTGTTGCTGGATTAGACTTTAAAATAATAGGCGGAGGACTTGCAATACTAACAGGGCTAATTTGTATAGTATGGAATTCACCTATTATGCAGACATATTGGAAGACTAGGCTATTGTCATTTTTAGATCCAGATGCAGATCCGTTAGGAGCTGGATTTCAGCTTTCACAATCAAAACTTGCTATAGGCTCTGGTGGTATTTTAGGAAAGGGCTTTTTAAAAGGGAGTCTAACAACTGGTGGATTTATACCAGAAGCTCATACAGATTTTATATTTTCAGTTATAGGTGAAGAATGGGGCCTGATTGGAGCACTGTTTGCATTAATGTTATATGCAATAATCATTTACAGACTTATAAAAATAGCAAAAAATTCTAAAGATATATTTGGAACAATCGTTTCAGTAGGATTAATAGCTACTATGTTATTTTCTATATTACAAAATATAGGTATGACTATTGGGATAATGCCTATAACTGGCATTACATTACCATTTTTAAGTTATGGTCGTAGTTCAATGCTTACAGCATTTATGAGCATTGGAATAGTTTTAAATATAGGTATGAGACGGAAGAAAATCAGCTTTTAAATTTAAAATGTAAATTTGAATAATAAATCATATTAATTTATATTTTATTTATATGTTTAATTTAGTATATTAGATTTAAGTAAATCATGAATGGGGTGTTAAATTTGACGAACAGATATAATTGTTTAATATGTGGAGATGAACTTGAATATTTTGACGAAAGTAAGGAAATGGAATGTTATTTCTGTAAGAAGAAATTTATGTCAAATGCTAGCTGTAAGTCTGGACATTATGTATGTGATAGTTGTCATAGTTTAGGGGCATTTGAAATAATAAAAGAGTATTGTTTAAATACTAATAGTGTTAATCCAATGGAGATGGCAATAGATATTATGAAGCATCCAGCTATAAAGATGCATGGACCTGAACATCATTATTTAGTACCAGCAGTTTTAGTTACAGCATATATAAATAAAACTGGAGAAAATGAAAAATTAGAAAGACTTTTAAATGAAGCATCTAAGAGAGCAAAAAATGTATTAGGTGGTTTTTGTGGATTTTATGGTGCATGTGGTGCCGCTGTTGGAACCGGAATATACATAAGCTTAGTATTAGGAGCTAGTCCATTATCTGAAGAAAAATGGGGACTTACAAACTTAATGACAAGTAGAAGTTTAGAAAAAATAGCATCATTTGGTGGACCGAGATGCTGTAAAAGAGATACATGCTTAGCAATAGAAACTGCAATAGAATTTACTAAAAACAATTTAAAAGTAGAACTTGATAATATAAACAACTTGAAATGTTCATTTAATAAAATGAATGATCAATGTCTAAAAGATAAATGTAAGTTTTACAGTAAAGTATAATTAAGGCGTAAACAAAAAACTAGCAATTATGCTAGTTTTTTTAGTTAGATTTATTCATCATTTTCTTTATTATTAGGTTTATCTTCAGTGGGATGGTTTCCCATAAAAGAACTTTTTATAGATTTAGGATTACTAAGTTTTAACTCTGTTATATCAACTTCATAATTATCAATTAGCTCCATTATTTCAGGATGATTATTATTATATTTTTTAAAGAATTTATCATAGTATATTTTTATTACACCTGCAATAGGAACTGCAAGAAGCATTCCAAACATACCGTAGAGTTTACCACCAACAGTAATAGCAAATAAACAAGCTATAGGATTAATACCAACACTGTTAGATGACATTTTAGGACCAAGCCAGTTTCCATCTATTTGTTGCAATATAAATAAGTAAATTAAAATTATAAAGGCTTTCATAGGACTAATAAATAAATTTAATATAGTTCCGAAAACAATTCCTATAAATGGTCCAAAATAAGGAATCATATTAGTTACACCAAATACAATAGAAATTAACACTATATATTTAGAATGTATGAATATAAGACCTATGAAGCAGGCAATTGCAACAATAGTAGATTCGACAGCCCTAACCCATAAGTAAGTGCTTAACATATAGTGTACGGAATGAATGAATGTTAAAAATTTCTTTCCTAAATTCTCTCTAAAAACAAAGAATATAAATTTACGAGATGATTTTAAAAGCATTTCTTTGTAATACAAATAATAAGCTGCGATTATAAGTGCAAAAATCCAATTAAAAACTGAAAGTGTAAAAGTCACCAAAGAAGAAAGGGCCGTATTAAATAATTTTGTAGACCATTCACCAATATTTTGAATTAAATTTAGTTTCTTTGCTAATTTATTGGCAAGGTCAATACTTAAATTGTTTTGAAGCCAGTTGTCAGCAATAGTAACCATATCTGGTATGGAATTAACAAGTGCTTTAATATTTGAAATAACTTCAGGAAGAACATATACAATACAAAATGCAACAATTAGAGAAACCACAATGAATGTAATAAGAAGACTTATACCACGAGAAAGATTACATTTAGTTTCTAAAAATCGCATTAATGGATTTAAAATATATGCAATGATAAATGCAAGAAGGAATGGCCATAGCAGATTTAAAGTAAAATTATATAATGTGGCAAGTAAATTAGCATTGTCAATAAGTTTTATACCGATATATGCTAATAAAATTATCAATATTATATAGAAATTGGATTTAATTTTTTCTTTTAGCTTGTCCAAATTCATTCTTAAAAACCCCCTTTTCAGATTGGTATATTATGATTATAAACAAAATAATTATAAATTATAACCATTATACTGGAAAATAAATGATTTAAATAAAATAAATGGTTATAAAAACAAAACTAGTATTGTAAATATTGTGAAAATTCATTAAAATTAAAATATAGTTGAATGTAGGAATGAAAACCCTATAACAAATGGAGATGATTATAAAGATGGGAAATGTAACCCAATCGCTTAAAAGAATAAGAATGAAAGGAAGTGAAGTTTTTCCAGCACTTAAACATAAAAATTTTAGGTATTTTTGGCTTGGTCAATGTGTATCACTTATAGGAAGTTGGATGCAAAGCACTACTCAAGGATGGTTAGTTCAAGAAATAACAGTCAATAATTCAGCATTTTTATTAGGTCTTTTAAATGCACTTCAATTTACACCTATGATGATATTTTCACTTTTTGCTGGTGTATTTATAGAAAGATTTTCAAAACGGAAAATTCTTTTGTTTACACAAATAGGATTAATGGCAATGGCTATTATACAAGGAGTACTTGTTTTAACAGGAACAATAAAATATTGGCATCTGCTTGTAATAGCAGTTATAAATGGAATTATTAATACGATAGATATGCCAACAAGACAATCTTTTGTAATTGAATTAGTTGGAAAAGAGGATTTAATGAATGGTATTGCATTAAATTCATCAGTATTTAATGCAGCTAGAATGCTTGGACCAGCTGTGGCTGGAATAATAATTGCATATGTAGGAATAGCAGGATGTTATTTAATAAATGCAGTTTCATTTATACCTGTTATATATGGAATATCTAAAATAAGAACAGTATATAAGAAAAAAGAAAGTAAAGATATAAATGTAATTAAGGATATAAAAGATGGATTAATTTATATAAAAGGCAATAAGGTTCTTGTAAAAAGTTTTGCTTTAATAACTGTTATGGGTATATTTGCATACAACTACAATGTAATAATACCATTGTTTGCAGTTGAAACATTAGGACTTTCAAGTAAAGGATATGGATTTTTAATGTCTGCACTAGGGTCAGGTTCACTTATAGGTGCACTTTTAATGGCAACAAGAAGTAAAGGCGGTCCTAAATCTAAAGTTATAGTTGGAGCATCTTATATAATGGGGGTATTACTTATAATTTTAGGAATAAATAGAAATCAATATATGATGGCTGGTCTTTTAGCTTTTGTTGGAATATTTAATATAACTTTTTCAACAAATTCAAATTCAACAGTTCAGCTAAATTCAAAGGATGAATATAGAGGCAGAGTTATGAGTGTTTACAGTTTGCTTTTTGCAGGGGTTACTCCTATAGGAAGTTTATTTACAGGCACTATATCTAATGAATTTGGACCTTCTAATGCATTTGTTTTTAGTGGAATTATATCTATGATATTTGTTACTATAGTGTTAGTATTTGGATCATCTAAAAAGAGAAAAAAAGTTAGTAATGTGTAGGATATGGTATGAAAATAAAATAAAATGTAGAAATTTATATTTTTCTTTGATATAATTAGATTTAATGGCTAAAAAATAGATAATAAGCCAGTATAATTAAGAATATTAAAGTAAAAAAGGATAGCTGCGTATATAAGAAACAACATTATAATATACAAATAGCTATGAATTTTTAATAAAGTTAAAACATATTTTATTATAGCAGTGTAATATTAAGTTGCTTTAAATATGTTTGAAGGATTAAGTTTTATTTTTGCTAATATGGGTTTTATATTTAACTGAATTAGTAAAAATAAATAATGTAGAGGGGTTAATAAAATGAAGACGACAAGCTAAGATATGTCAGTTAACACTTTGGACTTATTCTAAATTTATTGATTAGTTCATAAATCATATAAGGCAGCTTGATTTTAGTATTTTGACCAATATTACCCCTTGCAATTTTTTATGCAAGGGGTTTTTTATTGATTAAAATTAAACACTCAATACATAGTATAAAATAAAAATTTAAATAAAATCAAAAAACATTAATAAATAATGTAAAAAAACAAAATAATAAAGTAGGGGTGATTTTCTTGATTGATGTAATGGTTCAATTAAAAGGAGTTAGTAAAGCATTTATAGGAAGCGATGGATTGGCGGTTAATAATATATCACTGGATATAAATAAAGGTGAATTTTTAACTATTTTAGGTCCAAGTGGATGTGGTAAAACAACAACACTAAGAATGATAGCTGGGTTTGAAAATCCAACAGAAGGACAAATTCTAATAGATGGAGAAAGTGTTTCTAATGTACCAGCATATAAAAGATGTGTAAATACTGTGTTTCAAAGTTATGCATTATTTCCACATATGAATATTTTTGATAATATAGCATTTGGTTTAAAGGTAAAAAATAAAAAAGATAGTGAAATAAAAGAAAAAGTTAGTGAAATGTTAAAGATGGTTCAATTAGAAGGGTATGAAAAAAGAATGCCAAGTGAACTATCAGGTGGTCAAAAGCAAAGAGTTGCCATAGCAAGAGCGGTTATAAACAACCCTAAAGTTTTGCTATTAGATGAACCATTAGGAGCATTAGATTTAAAACTTAGAAAGCAAATGCAACTAGAATTAAAGCAACTTCAAAGAAGACTTGGAATAACATTTATATATGTAACACATGATCAAGAAGAGGCATTAACAATGTCTGATAGAATAGTTGTTATGAACAAAGGTGTTATAGAGCATGTTGGAACTCCAGCAGAAATATATGAAAAACCAAAAACAAAATTTGTTGCAAACTTTATAGGCGAAACAAATTTATTTGAAGGCACTGTATTAGAAAAAGGTGAAGTTTTATATCTAGTTGATAATGAAATAGGTGAAGACATCTTTATTGGAGAAAAAGAAAATACTCTAACAGAGGAAATTTGTCTAGCCGTTAGACCAGAAAGAATAAAATTATCAAATAATATAGATGATGGTATGGCAGGAGTAAAAGTAAACATAAAAGAGAGAATTTATAATGGTGCTGTTATAAAAACTGTTGTTGTAACTAAAAATGGAATGGAGTTTGTTGTATCTGAGCCAATAAGTGATGTTTATTCACTAGATAATGACATGAAACCTTCATTGTTTGCTACTTGGAATCCTAAGCATGCAGTGGTGGTTCAGTAATGAATAAAACAGAAAATAGAAAGAATAGTAAGCTTAAATCTATACTAAGCACCGTAGGACCAGTTGGATTATGGCTTATAACATTTTTTGTTGTACCACTGATATTAGTATTTATATTTAGCTTCTTATCAAGAGGAGAGTACGGAAATATACAATTACCTTTTACGTTGGACAATTATAAAAGATTAATGACACCTATGTATTTTGAAATACTATGGAAAACTGTACTTATTGGAATATTAACTACAGTAGGATGTTTAATAATAGGATATCCATTTGCATATTTTATTGGAAGAGCGAAGAAAAAACATAGAACATTATTATTATTGTTAGTAATATTACCATTTTGGACTAATTCATTAGTTAGAACGTATGCATGGATAATACTTTTAAGAACAGAGGGAGTTATAAATGCAATATTATTGAAAATAGGACTTATATCAGCACCGCTTGAAATGTTATATACAGATGCTGCGGTGTTTATAGGAATGCTTTATATAATGTTACCATTTATGATACTTCCAATATATACTTCAATAGAAAAATTAGATATGAGTTATATAGAAGCGGCAAATGATTTAGGAGCCTCACCATATAAAACATTTAGAGAAATAACACTTCCACTTACTAAACCGGGAATTATTGCCGGTTGTATGTTGGTGTTTATACCAACTCTTGGATATTTCTTTATTTCAGATTTAATGGGTGGAAGTAAAACTATGCTTATATCAAATTTAATAAAAAATCAATTTTTAACAGCAAGAGATTGGCCTTTTGGGTCTGCTATAGCTGTAGTTTTAATAATATTAATGTTAATTGCAATTGGAATATATTTTAAAGCTACGCAAAATAAAGAAGGCACAAAGGAGGTAGTATAATGAAAAATAAAAAAAGTGTATTTCCAAAAATATATGCAACATTAGTTTATTTATTTTTATACTTACCTATATTTGTGCTTGTAGTATTTTCGTTTAATAAGTCTAAATTAAATGCTACGTGGACAGGATTTACATTAGACTGGTATAAAAAGCTTTTGACTAATCAACAGATTTTAGTTGCATTAAAAAATAGCTTGTTAATTGCATTTGTAAGTACAATATTTGCAGTTATAATAGGAACGCTTGCATCAATAGGTATGTATAGATACAAGTTTAAAGGAAAAAAGGCAATTGAAGGACTTTTATATGTTCCAGTTGTTATACCAGAGATAGTTATGGGTATATCAATGCTTGTATTCTTTTCAATGATTAATTTGGAAGCTGGACTTACAACATTAATACTTGCACATATAACATTTTGCATAGGTTATGTTGTAATAGTTGTAAGAGCAAGGCTAGAAGGATTTGATGGTTCAATAGAGGAAGCGGCACTTGATTTAGGAGCAACACCTTGGCAAACACTAACAAAAGTAACGCTACCTATAATATCACCAGGAATTTTAGCTGGTGCCATGCTTGCATTTACTTTATCTTTGGATGATGTAATAATTAGTTTCTTTACAGCAGGACCGCAAAGTAACACATTGCCACTTAAAATATTTTCAATGGTTAAATTTGGAGTAACTCCAGAGATAAATGCGTTATCAACACTTATGATGATATTTACTTTAACTATTGTTTTAATTGCAGAAGGAATAAGAAGAAATGCATTAAAAAATAAAAAGTTAAAGAAATTTTTAAGTGTAATAGCTTTAGCTATGGTTGTATTTTTGGGTGGATTTACAATGTTTAATGGAGTTGGAACAGCAGAAAAAGAAACACTTAATATATTTACGTGGTCAGAATTCCTTCCAGAAAAAGTAGTTCAAGAATTTGAGAGAGAATATAATGTAAAAGTAAATTATATGACATTCTCATCAAATGAAGAGATGCTTGCAAAGTTAATGGGTGGAAATGTTCCATATGACTTAATTATAACAAGCGATTATGCTATTGAAGTTATGATTAAACAAGAGTTATTACAAGAAATAGAGAAAAATAATATACCAAATATAAAGAATATAGATGATAATGTATTAGACTTAGAGTTTGATAAAGGAAATAAATATAGTTTTCCATATATGTGGGGTGGAAACTATATAGTAGTTGATAGAAGTAAAGTAGACAAAGAGTTTACAAGTTTTGAGGATTTATGGGATCCGAAGTTTAAAAACTCACTAGTAGTTTTAGATGATTCTAGGGTTATGATAGGACTTGCCCTTCAAAAGAATGGATATTCAATAAACACTACAAATATTGATGAATTAAATAAAGCAAAAGAGGATTTAATAAAATTAATGCCAAATATAAAAGCATTTGATAGTGAATCACCAAAAACATTACTTATAAATGGTGAAGCAGTAGCAGGATATGTTTGGGGAACTGAAGCATACCTAGCAAAACTTGAAAATCCAAACTTAGAAACTATTTTAACTAAAGAAGGAGCGATTCCACAATATGATAACTTTGTTGTGCCCAAAACAGCGAAGAATAAGGCACTTGCAGAAAAGTTTATAAACTATATATATGAGCCAGAAGTAAGCTTTCAAGTTTCAGAGGAGTTTCCATATGCTAACCCAAACAAGGAAGCTCAAAAATTAATGCCAAAAGAAAAATTAGAAGATATAGCAGTATATCCTCCAAGAGAAGCAGTTGAACATAATGAGCTTATAAAAGACGTAGGAGAAGCTACTAAACTATATGATGACATATGGACACAAGTAAAAAATTCTAAAGGAAAATAGAAAAAGTTTTTTATGTGTATTTGTATGTATAATTAAAACTAATCTACACATAATACTATTGTAAAACAAAACTGAATGTAGGAGGGAACAAAGATGAATAATCCAAGTAACCAAAGCATTCATACTGATGAGGCTAAAATGGCTAATACAGCTGAGGATGGTCCAATTGAAAGGTAAGTCCTATAGATTATGTTAACTTAAAAGAATTTAAAAAGTTTTATTAAATTGATAAATCTATAGGACGGTAAAGTTTTACAAAATAGAAGGAACTTATTTATTATTCATGTAAAAGTGAAGAATAAATAAGTTCTTTTTATTTAATTAATTGGTATTTCTAAGAGGGAAAGATAAAATAAAGCAAGGTTATAAATATTGACCACTTAATGTATAATTTTAGGTTTTGAGGGTACAACTTAAGATAAATGAAAAGATAAAGGAATGATATTAGTTGGATAAAAAAATTAAAAAGGATATTTATCATATTCATGATAAATCCTATAAAGATTTGTATTCAAAAAAGGAAATAGCACTTGATTTATTAAAGAATTTTGTAAACAAGGAGTTTACAAAGGGGTTAAGTGCAGAAGATTTAACACTAGTTAACAAGTCTTACATAGCTTCTGATTATGAAGAATCTGAATCAGATATAGTATATAAAGCAAAAATAGGAGATAGTGAAGCAATATTTTATATACTTTTAGAATTTCAATCAAGAGTTGACTACACAATGCCAATAAGGCTTTTATTTTATATTTGTGAAATACTTAGAGAGTATTGCAAAAATGCAAAACATGATAAAAATGATAAGAATATAAAAATACCAGCAGTAGTTCCAATTGTTTTATATAATGGAACAAAGGTTTGGGATGCACCAAATGAATTTAGAAAAATGTTCTATAATGAAGATAAATTTCACAATGGAATTTTAAATTTTAGATATGATATAATTGATATAAACAACGGATTTACAAAAGAAAAATTGGTGGAAAATAAAAATGTAACATCAGCTATATTTTTATTAGATCAAAAAATAACACCAATAGAGTTTTTAGAAAGAGTTAAAACAATAGCATTATTCTTTGATAAACTTACAAAGGAAGAATTAAAAGCTATAAAACATTGGATAAAAAATACAACCGAGGATAGACTAGCTGAAAAGGCAAGGGAAGTTTTAGACGCAAGTAAAGAGGAGGTTAAGAATATGGTAGCTAACAATGCATTTATAATAAAAGAAATGGAAGAAAAAGCAGAGAAGAAAGGAATAGAAAAAGGAATAGAAAAAGGAAGAGAAAAAGGAAGAGAAGAAGAAAAATTAGAGCTAACTAGAAATTTATTAGATATTTTAGATGATGAAACTATAGCATTAAAAGTAGGACTTAACATAGAAGTAGTTAAAAAAATAAGAAAAGAAACTGAGGCAGGTGGATAACCTGCTTTTTTATGTTTGAAAATAATAATTAAATAGTAACAGTTAGTATAAAAAATAAAAGTTAGTAATGATACGCAAAATGTATGAAGAAGAAAAAGAAGATTGTAGAAGGATTACAAAACATAAGATATATATTATAATAAGTATTGAGAAATAAAGAGTTAATTTAAAAGTGTATGTGTATAAAACCTTGGAGGTATATAATGAAAATGTATGATTTAATTGTAATTGGTGGAGGGGTCAGTGGAATGATAGCCGCAATTACAGCTAAAGAATATGGAGCAGAGAGAGTTCTTGTATTAGAAAGAGAGTTTGAACTTGGTGGAACATTAAATTATTGTGTTCATAATGGGTTCAAAAGTAAATATACAAGTGGTGATTTAACAGCTCCAGAGTATATATATAGTTTGGTAGAAAAATTAAAAGAATGTAATATAGAATATAAAACTTTAGCAAATGTTATAAGTATTGATAAGGATAAAAAAATTACAGCTGTAAGTGAGGAAGGAATATTAACACTTAAGGCAAATGCAATAATAATGGCAATGGGAACAAGAGAACGTCCTTTAGGATATAAAAATATTTTAAGTCATAGATGTGCTGGAATAGTTAGTGCAATGTCTACTTTGAAGTTAATAAATAAAAGGGCTACTTTGCCAGGAAAAAATGTATTTATATTAGGTTCGGAAGATACAGCTATATTTGCTGCTAGAAGTTTGATTTTAGAGGGAGCAAATGTAAAAGGAATAATAGAAACTACAGATAAGATTAAAGCTAAGAGTCATAAATCTAAGCAATTTGTTGAAGAGTTTAATTTAAATGTTATGACAAACTCAAGAGTTACAAAAGTTTTTGGAGAAGGAAGAGTAACAGGAGTAAACATAAGTAAGCTTGATAAAAATAAGAGAATTATAGAAGGCTCTAAACAGTATATGGATTGTGATACATTAGTATTATCCATATATATGAAGGCTGAATCAGGAGTTGCAGAAGAATTAGGAATAATTGTTGATAAATATGGAAAGATTTTAGTTAAAGAAGATATGCAAACGTCAATCACTGGTATATTTAGTTGTGGAACAATAGTTTCAGGATACGAAACTGCAGATAAAATCACAGAAGAAAGTGAAAAGGCAGCAATAGAGGCTGTGAAATATTTAGGAACAATAAAAAATGAAAAATAAGGAAAAAATAATTAAGTTTGCAAATTCAATAGGAATTGATACTATAGGGTTTACAAAGTGCAGGAAATTTGAAGAATTAATATCAGAATATGAATATAGGAATTTAAATAAACTTAAAGTTGAATTCGAAGAAGAAGAAATTGAAAAAAGAATCAATCCATTTTTAATAATGGAAGAAGGAAAAAGTATTATATCAATAGCAATTCCTTATTTTCATGAGGATAATAAAAAAGTAAATAATTTTTCAAAATACACAGTTGGTGAAGATTATCACCTAGTTGTAAAAAAGTATCTACAGCTTATCTGTGGATATATAGGAGAATTAGGTGGAAGAGCAGAAGCTTTTGTGGATAATAATCCATTGCCAGAAAGATATATAGCATATTTATGTGGAATTGGATTTGTTGGGAAAAATAATACATTTATAACTGAAAAATATGGTTCATATATTTTTTTAGGTGAGATTATAACTTCTTTGAACTTAGAAAGTGATGAACCAATAGATAAAGATTGTGGTCAGTGTAATATGTGTATAAAAGCATGTCCTCAAGGTTTATTAAAAGAAAATAAAATTGAAAATAATTTTAATAAATGTTTATCGTATATAACTCAAAAAAAGGAACTTTCAGATGATGAAATTAAAAGTATAAATGGAAGGATTTTTGGGTGTGACATATGCCAAGATGTATGTCCATTAAATAAAAATGCAATAGAATCAAACTTTAGTGAATTTAAGGCATTGCCATTTATGATAGAAGATGAAATCGAAAATATAATTGCTATAAATAATAGTGATTTTAAAAATAAATATAAAAAATGTAGTTGTGGATGGCGAGGAAAAAATATTTTAATAAGAAATGCATTAATTAAGTATAAACATAAGAATAAAATGGACGTAGATAATATAGAAAAAAATATTAATTCTCCATACATAAAAGATTATTATAATAGATTATTTAAAAGATAATTTTAAATAGGATTAATAAATGAGAAGGGTGATTATATATGGATTTAAAGCATCAATTAGCTCTTGTAGAAGAGTTACCAAAGGATATGAGAGAAAAAGTACTTAGAAGTAAAATAGAAGAGTGTTGCAAGACATACGGACATTTAAAAATTAATGGTGAGGAAAACTTAAAAGGTATAGAAGGACCTATAATTTTCATATCAAACCATTTAAGCAATTCTGATGGAATGTTTTTAGATATAGCATTAAAAGAATACAAGCCAGTATTTGTAGCAGGAGAAAAACTTAGTAAAAATCATTTTACAAACTTAGTTTTAGATTTAGTTGAACGTGTTATTATAAAACCAAATTCAGCAGATAAAGATGCTATAGCAGCAGTTATAAATACGTTAAAATCAGGAAGAAACATAATGATATTCCCAGAAGGAACAAGAAGTAGAACTTGTGAAATGATAGAGGCTAAAAAAGGAATAATTTTAATTGCAAAACTTTCTAAGGCAACAATTGTTCCAGTTGGAATTACAGGAACAGAAAAGTTTATGCCAATAAATAAGAATGAAATGGAATCAGAAGAAATATGTGAAGCTAATGTAGAATTAAATGTAGGAAAACCATTTAAGTTACCAGCTAAGGAAAAAGATGAAGATAGAAATGAATATCATGAAAGAGCACTGTGGGAGATAATGACATCAGTTTCAACATTATTACCAGAAGAGTATCAAGGATTTTATAAGATAAATAAATAAAAAAAAGGAGATATGCGAAGTTAGTATATCTCCTTTTGTATTTTAATTTAGAAATTTTTTTGAATGCTATTTTTAGGGCATGCATTTAAACATTCGTTGCAGTGTATGCAATCAGAGTTTAATACATATCCATTTTTATAATCTTTAGGTGATATGCCCATAGGACATGTTTTAGTGCAAATATTACAATTTATGCAGTTACTACTTACCTTAAGAGATATTTTTTTACCTCTAATTTTCGTGATTAATGAGGCAATTGAACCCATGGGACAGAAATTACACCAGGTTCTGTGTGATATGAATAAACCAAGTACAATTCCAACAATTGATGTTCCGACAATTATACGATAAAAAACTAGGCCTATTCCAAATAAATTACCCCAATTTTTACTCACTCCATTGGCAAACATATATATTATAAAAAGTACCATAAACGCTCTAAGAAAAATACTTCTAAAAAATCTTGGTACTTTAATTTTAGGTGATACATAAGACAAAATGTTATCAAAAAAACTACCACGAGGACAAAAGTTTCCACACCAATATCTACCTTTACCAAATAATGAGATAATTATGGGAGCAACCATACAAATTATAGCAATAAGTGCAAATCTCATATCAAAAAGAGATGCAATTAAAAATACTAGAAAGATTATATAACCATATTTCTTAAAAAAGTTCATAACAATATCTCCCTTATGTTTAATTGGATTTTATAGTTAATTGTATGATTTAATATTTATTTTATGATTAAATGAGTATTTATAAAATTATTAAGATAAACACATAAATTAAATATTTTAAAATATATTTATACAGGAAATATAAAGAAAAATTTTTAAAGAACATAAAGATAAACTATATAAAAAGTCTGAATTGTTAACAAAAAGTTAATATTAAAAATATTTGTAAAATTTTAGAGGGAATTTAAGAACTATGTAGAAAACAAATAGATAGGTGAATATGTATTTAAAAATTAACTAGTTGTTAAAAGTTAACAAACTATTAAGCATTTACAATTAACCAACAATATTATTGCAAATTAGTTCTTTATTCGATATGAAAAAATAGGAGGAGTGTAAAATGGGAAGTAATGCATTAAAAAATTTTCTAACAACTAATTTGGAAGATTTAAAAAGTAAGGGATTATATAACAAGATAGATGTTATATGTGGTTCAAATGGTCCAGTTATAAATATTGATGGAAAAGAACTTATAAATCTTTCATCTAATAACTATTTAGGACTTGCTACAAATCCTAGAATGATAGAAGCAACAGTTAAAGCAACAGAAAAATATGGTGCTGGAGCTGGAGCTGTTAGAACTATCAACGGAACATTAGATATACACATAGAGCTTGAAAAAAAATTAGCAGAGTTTAAACATACAGAAGCTGCAATTGCATTCCAATCAGGATTCAATTGTAATATGGCAGCGATATCTGCTGTTATGAATAAGAAAGATGCTATATTATCAGATGCATTAAATCACGCATCTATAATAGATGGTTGCAGATTATCTGGTGCAAAAATAATAAGAGTAAATCACTCAGATATGGAAGATTTAAGAGCTAAGGCTAAAGAAGCTAAAGAATCAGGCTTATATGAAAAAATAATGGTTATAACTGATGGTGTATTCTCAATGGATGGAGACATAGCTAAGCTTCCAGAAATAGTTGAGATTGCAGAAGAGTTTGACTTAATAACATATGTTGATGATGCGCATGGTTCAGGAGTACTTGGTGATGGTGCAGGAACAGTTAAACATTTCGGATTATCTGATAAAGTTGATTTCCAAATAGGAACATTATCTAAAGCAATAGGAGTTGTTGGAGGATATGTTGCTGGTTCTAAAGATTTGATAGATTGGTTAAAAGTAAGGGGTAGACCATTCCTATTTTCAACTTCTTTAACTCCAGGAGCAGCTGGTGCTTGTATTGAAGCTTTGAATATATTAACAGAAAGTACAGAACTTAACAAAAAACTATGGGCTAATGGGGATTATTTAAAGAAAGGTCTAAAAGAACTTGGATTTAATATAGGAAATAGTGAAACACCAATCACTCCATGCATTATAGGTGAAGCTGATAAAGCTCAAGAATTTAGTAGAAGACTATATGAAGAAGGCGTATATGCAAAATCTATAGTATTCCCAACAGTACCAATGGGAACAGCAAGAGTTAGAAATATGCCAACAGCAGCACATACAAAAGAAATGCTTGATAAAGCAATAGCTATATATGCAAAAGTTGGTAAGGAAATGGGGATTATTAAATAGTGAGTAAGAGGCACTTATTTATATATAAAATTAAATTATTTTAAGTTAATAAAAATATAAAATGGAGGATAAGGCCTTCATAATTTAAAAATAGGACATTAGGACATTTATATTATTTAATGGAAGTGGGGCATAAGTTTATGAAAAAGATATTAGTTACGGGTTGTTTAGGACAAATAGGTAGTGAGTTAGTTACAGAATTAAGAAGAAGATATGGAAATGAAAATGTAGTAGGAACAGACATAAGAAAACCAGAAGATAATCCTGTAGTTACTGGAGGTCCATTTGAAATAGTTGATGTTACAGACAGAGCAAGACTTTTAGAGGTTGCAAAAGAGCATAAAGTTGATACAATAATGCATTTAGCAGCATTACTTTCAGCAGTTGCAGAAGCAAAACCACAATTAGCTTGGAATATAAATATGGGTGGACTTGTTAATGCACTAGAAGTTGCAAGAGAACTTAAATGTCAGTTCTTTACACCAAGTTCTATAGGAGCATTTGGTCCAGATACACCAAAAGAAAATACACCACAAGATACTATACAAAGACCTAAAACTATGTATGGTGTAACAAAAGTATCAGGAGAATTATTATGTGATTACTATCACACTAAATTTGGTGTAGATACAAGAGGGGTAAGATTCCCAGGACTTATATCATATGTAGCTCTTCCAGGTGGTGGAACAACAGATTATGCTGTTGATATTTATTATGAAGCACTAAAAAATGGAAAATACACTTCATATATAGATAAAGGAACTTATATGGATATGATGTATATGCCAGATGCTATAAATGCAATAATTACTTTAATGGAAGCTGATGAATCTAAATTAAAGCATAGAAATGCATTTAATATAGCTGCTATGAGTTTTGAACCAACACAAATTGCTGCAGAAATCAAAAAACATATAAAAGATTTCGAGATAACATTTGAAGTTGATCCAGTAAGACAAGCAATAGCAGATTCTTGGCCAGATTGTATAGATTGTACAGCAGCTAAGGAAGAATGGGGATTTAAAGCTGAGTATGATTTAGAGAAAATGACTAAAGATATGTTAGAAAAATTAAAAGAAAAAGGTATATAGCTTATATAACTATAAGTTTATATAAAATAAAAATTCTTCCTAGAATGACTAACTAAGCTAAATGCTTAGTTAGTTTTTCTTCGTCTAAAATAAACTGAAAATTATAAAAACATTGACACAAATGTTTAATTCCAGCTATAATTTATATGTGGGGAATTAAGATATTATTTAAATTTATTTATTGTATCAAAAATTACGTTTGATTATTGAATTTAATATATCTTCCTTTTAAGTATATAAAAAATAAATATACTCATATTAATTTTTATATAAATAGCATACTAAGTAATCAAATTTCAAATCATATTTATAAATGACAATTCAATTATTAAGAAAAAACTAAATTTTAAGAAAGGGATGATAATATTTATGACAGTACCCTTAATTTTATGTTCTCTAGTTTTGCTAATATGCATATTCTTTAGCAAAGCACTTTACAAATTTGGAGTTCCATCATTACTAATATTCTTAGTAATAGGGATGCTTTTTGGTTCAGATGGAATTGTTGGAATTAAATTTGAAAATTATGAATTAGTGCAGCAAATAGGTTCTATTGGATTAATTTTCATTATGTTTTATGGTGGTTTCAGCACAAATTGGAAAGCTGCAAAACCTGTAGCAACAAAATCTGTGCTTATGTCTACACTAGGTGTTATTATAACATCAGTATTAACAGGAGTATTTTGTAAATTTATATTAAAAACGTCTACTCTTGAAGGATTATTAATTGGTGCAGTAGTTGGCTCAACGGATGCAGCATCAGTATTTTCAATTTTACGTTCAAGAAAATTGAACTTAAAAAATGGATTAGCATCATTGCTTGAAGTTGAAAGTGGAAGCAACGATCCAATGTCATATATGCTTACTATAACTATATTAAGTTTTATGAGTAATGAGGCTAAAAAACAGTCTATTTTCATTTTAATATGCTCTCAAATTATTTTTGGAGTTTTAGTTGGTATTGTATTAGCTAAAATTGTTTCTGCTATATTAAAGAAAGTTAATTTTGAAGTTGAGGGAATGTACCCTATATTTGTTATGGCAATAGCTGTATTATCTTATTCGCTTAGTGAATGGATTGGGGGAAATGGCTATTTAAGTGTATATATTTGTGGAATAATTATAGGAAATAGTAAAATAAAACATAAAAGGAGTTTGGTAAGTTTTTTTGATGGTATATCATGGCTTATGCAAATTATGTTATTTTTCATACTAGGATTGTTATCATTCCCATCAAAAATGCCAGATATAATATTCCCTGCTGTATTAATATCTTTATTTTTAATATTTATTGCTAGACCTATTGCTACATTTGGAATATTAACATGGTTTAAAGTGCCATTAAAGGAGCAAATATTTATATCATGGGTTGGACTGAGAGGTGCCGCATCTATAGTTTTTGCAATCTTTGCAGTTACTCATAAGGCAATTATAGAAACAGATATATTTCATATTGTGTTTTTTATAGCTTTATTTTCGGTTTCAATTCAAGGTACATTAATTCCAGCGTTAGCTAAAAAATTAGATTTAGTAGATGATGATATGCCAGTTTTAAAAACATTTAATGACTATAAAGATGATTTTAATGAAAGATTAGTAGAAGTTAGAGTAACAAAGGAAAATAAATGTGTTAATAAAGCGATAGTTGACTTAGAGATACCTGATGATATTCTTGTAGTTTTAATAAAGAGAAAGAATATGATAGTACATCCGAGAGGATCTACTGTAATTGAAGATGGAGATGTTCTTGTTGTTGGATGTAATAATTTAGATAAAAACTATATGGAATGTTTTGATTAAAAATGTAAGGGGAGTGCAATTTTCTGTGCTCTCCTTAATTTTATTACAATATTTTAAAAATTTAATGTATAATTAAGAGTGAATTTTGAAATTATTATGGTGGTGACTTAGAGAATGTATGAATTAAATGTAGAAAAAGTAAATTTAAATAGAGAACGTGACGTAAAGGAAGTTAAAAAATTTCTAGAAAAGTTTGAGTTGGATTTAGACAAAGATGTTGATTATACAGTAGTTATAAGAGTAGATGATGAAATAAAGGCCACATGTTCTAAATCTAAGAGTGTATTTAAATGCTTTGCAGTAGATGATGATTTAAGAGGTGAAGGGGTCTCAGCCAAGCTTCTAAATGCTTTAAATGATAAATTATTTGATGAAGGAAAATATCATAGCTTTATTTTTACAAAACCTAAAAATGTTGAAATATTTTTAGGCCTTGGATATAAGTTAATAGAAAAAGGTGAGAAAGTTGCACTTTTGGAAAATGGAATTTACAATATAAATTCTAAACTTGATAAAATTATGAAAGAATATAACTTAGATGAAATAAAAAACAGGGCAGCATTAGTAATGAATTGTAATCCATTTACTTTAGGTCATTTATATTTAATAGAGAAAGCTGCTAGTGAAAATGAAGAGGTTTTAGTGTTCATAGTAGAAGAAAATAAATCACTATTCCCAGTAGAAGATAGATATAATTTAGTTAAAAAAGGTTGTGAACATCTTAAAAATGTTAAAGTAATAAAAGGAACAGAATATATAATATCATCAGCTACGTTCCCATCTTACTTTCTACGTAAGAAAGATGATATATTAAGTGCATACACAACTTTAGATGCAACTATTTTTGGAAAGTACTTTGCTAAAAAGTTTAATATAAAGAAAAGATATGTGGGTAGTGAGCCTTATTGTGAAGTTACTAATGCATACAACAAAACTTTAAAAGATATATTACCAGGTTTTGATGTAGAAGTTGTGGAAGTTGAAAGAAAGACAGAAAAAGACAGTGCAATTAGTGCATCAAGAGTTAGGGAACTTATAAAAAATGATAGTATAACTGAGTTTAATGAATTAATACCTAAAGTTACAATAGATTTTTTAAATAGCGAAAAAGGGAAGGAAATAGTGGAGAATATAAAAAATAGTAATTCTGCACACTAAGAGTTATGGATAGAGAAGAAATATTAAAAGCAAATGCAATACTAGAATCAAGAGAAGAACGAGTTAATCTTATAGAAAAGGTAGCAAGTGAGTATAAAGGTACAATTATTGTAGCTAGAGTAAACTATCCAGGTGTAAATAAAGAAAATGATATAAGTGAATTCATTATAAATGAAGGTAGAGAAGAACTTATAAAAATATTTAATAATAGGATAGAATACATATTAGATAAAAAGTCTGCGGAAGGTCCATATATAATTATGGCTATAAATGATGATAATTACGATGTTAAAAGAAAAACTGTATCATTAGAAAATGAACACAAGCTAGGTAGATTTTGGGATATAGATGTATATGAAACTACTGATGGCGAATTTTTAAAATCTATAAGTAGGGAAACTGTAGGATGCGAGAAAAGAAAATGTTTTATATGTGATAACTATGCTCATATTTGTATAAGAAGCAAAAATCATACAGTAAAAGAAGTAGAGGACTTTTTAATAAATAAGGTTAGAGAATATACTGATATTAATTGAAAATGAAAAATTGATAATGGAAAGTGAATGTTAAAGTAGTTCTATTTTAAAATGTCATTACCATCTTTGTAGGCTAGAATTCATTCTTACAAAATATCATTTGGATATATTGCTTTAAAAAATTTATATCCAAAGCAAAGACCGCCAAGGTTAAAACCTCAGCTACGAAGGGGAGAAATTATTAATCACTATGTAGGGTGGAATTTATTCTAACTGGATTTTAGGGGAGCATCAAAACCTAAGATCACCAAGATTGAAATCTCAGCTACAAAGAAAAAGGGGAAAAGTGACAATTTATCTATAGGCGAGGTTTCAACCTTGCCTAGTGGCATTTGAATATAGTACTTTCTAATTTTCAATTTGTTCCAAGAAAAAAGCTAAGAGTTAAATTTAAAACTACTATTATCAATTAGTAATTGTATAAACGAAAATATTAGGTTGAAACACTATAGAAAGGCGGTGAAAGTTTGGAGAAGAGTAGAAAGTATTATGCGAAGGCAATGGATTTTTATAATGATGGATATCTTGATAAGTCTATGGAGTTTTGTGAAAAAAGCTTAAGTGCTAATAGGGCCAATTCTGCAACTTTAAACTTAAAAGGTCTTATTTATTATGTTAAGGGTGATTTAGAATCTGCTAGAAATCAGTGGAAGATGAATTATCGTATGAATAATGATGAAGTTGCTAGAAAATATTTAGACGATAGTAAGAATGATAGGGAAAGTGTATATAAATTCAAAGAAGTTAATAAATTAATAAAAGCTATTAGACCACAAGAAGCGTTAAAACTTTTAGAGCAATTGAAAGCTTCAGACTTTAACTCCATTAATTTAAATAATTTAATGGCAAATTGTTATATAAAATTAGGGGAGTATGAAAAATCGTATTATTATATATTAAAAACAATTGAAATAGATAAACATAATAAGATAGCAGAAGAAATGATTAAGTCTTTAGAAGATATAGGAGCAATAAAACATAAGAAAAATGTTAATAAAAAGGCAATTGCCAGCATAATATGTATAGTAGTAATAGTGTCTTTAGGTTGTATCATAGGTGTAAATAAAGATAAGATTATTACTAGTTTTAAAAATGTAACAAACTTAAAAAAACAATCAGAAAAGGATGTTAAAAAAGAGGAAGAGAAGATTACAACCGAAGAAGTAAAAGAAGATAAAGAAACTGAACAACAAGAACAAGAAGCAAAGCCTAAAGAAGAAGTGAAAGAAAAGAGCACATTTTCAATAGAAAAAGTAAAATCGTATATTGATAGTAAAAACTACGAAGAACTTTTAAAAGTAATAGAAGAATATAAAAATGAGCAATTAGGAATAAATGAAAAGCAAATGTACATTAATGCATATAATCTTGTAAAAGAGGATGCAATTGGAATATATTATGACAAAGCTCAAGAATACATAGGGAAAAAAGAGTATAAAAAAGCAGTAGATGAACTAACTAAAATATATAATATTAGTGATGGGAATTATTTAGAAGAACATATTATATATATGTTAGGTGTTTGTTATGAAGAACAGCATGACATTGTAACTTCATTAAAGTATTATGAAATGTATGTAAACAAGTTCTCTAGTGGAAGTTATACTGAAGGTGTTTTATACAAATTAGCTGTTTTAAATGAAAATATAGACTTAGGGAAAGCTAAGGGGTATGCTGAAAAGTTAAATAATGATTTTCCAGAGTCACAATATAATAATTCAAATATACAACAAATACTAAGTAAGTAATAATAACTATATTTTAATGATATAGGAAATGGGGTGCTTTTATGAATGAGTTAAATAAAAGTAATTTAAATTCAGAACTGTTAGACACAGATAAACCAATAGTACTTGATTTTTGGGCAAATTGGTGTGGTCCATGTGAAAGGTTAGCACCAGTAATAGATGAACTATCTAGTGAAATGACAGATGCAATTTTTGTGAAAATAAACATAGATGATAGCATGGAAATTGCTAAAAAGTTTAAAGTAATGAGTATACCAACTATTAAAATTATTAAAAATGGT
This sequence comes from Clostridium amazonense, assembly GCF_056431285.1. Classification (NCBI taxonomy): domain Bacteria; kingdom Bacillati; phylum Bacillota; class Clostridia; order Eubacteriales; family Clostridiaceae; genus Clostridium; species Clostridium amazonense. Next base: position 87,815 of record NZ_JBWKMH010000010.1, read on the forward strand.
GAAGTGGTAGACACATCTATAGGATACAAAGATAAAAATGATTTAAAATCAATAATAGAAAAACATATATAAAAAAAATAAGCCTTATGTAGGGCTTATTTTTTTTATATATTAATAAATATAATCATATTAAAATGGATGAAGATTAAATGGGCTACAAATCAGTAGAGTCAAATATATGATTTTCTTTAAAAACTTCTGTGCATTTACCATTAAATCTTATTAGTGTTTCTTCTGCTAAAGAGCTACCTTCTTGCATAGGAGCTAAACATAAGATTGTTAAAATTATTGCTGCAAACTTTATCATAAGTTTTCTCATATATTATCACCTCTTTATGTAGTTTATTGTTACCTTAATCCAAGAAAAAATACATAATTTTTATAATCTATGTTTAAATCACTCAATATGCCAATTATATATAGGTATAAGAATAAATTTTAAAGATATTTAGACTTATATTCTTTGTAAAAACTCAAGAATTTGGAATAATATTCATTACAATTATCTAAATAACTTTTAGAATTATCATAAAGAGCATTTGACATTTTTTTAGATTTTTTTTCATTTTTAGAATATACTTTTTCCATAGATAGTCCGTGTTTAAAGCTTTCAAGATAATTACCATATTCATCTATTGATAAATTTAATTTTTCATATGATTTAACTGCACCATTAGGAATAGATAACTTTTTTAATTCACTACAAAGTGTGGAAAATTTACTTATATGATTATCCAATTCAGAAAGTGCTAATTCATAAGTCATTTCATTATTTCTAGCTTTAGATACAATCTCTAAAAGGTCTGTAGATTTTAAGTCATTAAAAGAACTTACAAATGTATCTAATGTGGTTACAAAGATTTCATTTTGTTCAGATTGTATTTTATCTACCTTTTTCGTATTAGATTTATCTAGACAATAATTGTTAGTTAATTTAATAGCAGTAGAAAGTTCGCCTAAAATATTAGCATCTTTGACAAGTAATGAATAATTAGAATTAGCTGTGTCATAATAATTTTTAAGATTGGCTACACTAATGCTATTATCTTTAGCCATAGGATTTTTAAGCATAAGTTCAATTTGCTCATAAATAAGTATGTTGTTATTTATGGCATCTGTATAGGCTTGAAGCTGTGTTTCACTAGATATATTAGTAGTTTCTTTTACTTTATTTAAATTTTCCTTTAATGCAGGTATGTTTTTTAGTGCTTTATTATAATCCAAAGTATTATCTTTAATAAATACTTTACAGCTATTATTAATATCTTGAATTTCTTTTAAATAACTTAACATACTGTTTTTAGCCACAGGGGTTTTGAAAATATTGTAACTTAAACAAAAAAGTGATATAGCAGCAAAAGCCACAATTACATATTTAATGAAATCTGATTTTTTATCCTTTAAAACTATGTTCATAAACTTATCCTCCTTAAAATGTTAAAAAACTTAAAAATTAAACTATGTTTTTATAAACTTATATTAAGAAGTGATAAGAAATATTCATGAAAAGTAATATTACTTTTAAATTATTTATAAAAAATTCTTAATTAATGGAATTTGATTTTATTATTTTTAAGTATATAAAGGTGTTTTTTTACATATAAAAATTAAAAAATAAATATTATTAAATGTATTATAAACATATCCGTTAGTGTATAATTATATGTGTAAAAGTATTTTAAAATAAGAAAATAAAGTAGAAATAAGAGGTGAGGCAACAATGGAGGGTGTAAAGTTACTTCTAAATAGTTTAAAAGGATTTAATTTGTTTGCAGCCATAGATATATTAGTAGTATCCTTTATTTTCTATAAAGGTTATATGCTAATAAAGGAAACAAGGGCAGAGCAACTTTTAAAAGGAGTAATATTTATAATTTTATTAATTCCTATAAGCGAATTATTTAACTTAACTATGCTAAGTTGGATACTTACAAAAACTTTAACAATAGGTGTTATAACAGTAGTTATTATATTCCAACCAGAAGTTAGAAAAGCGCTAGAACATTTAGGGCGAACTTCATTTGTAGATAAGATAATCTATGAAGATGAAGAAGTGATGAACAATGTAGTAAACGAGATAGTAGATGCAGTAGAAGCATTAGCAGCTGAAAAAACAGGTGCATTAATAATAATAGAACAAAAAACAGGTCTTGGAGATATTATTAATACAGGAAATGCTATAGATGCAGTAGTATCATCAGCTTTACTTCAAAACATATTTGTTGTTAACACTCCATTACACGATGGAGCTACAATTATAAGAAATGATAGAATTGTAGCGGCAGGATGCTTCCTTCCTCTTACTAGTAATGATAAATTAAATAAACAATTAGGTACTAGACATAGAGCTGGTATAGGAGTTACAGAATTAACTGATTGTTTGACTATTATAGTTTCAGAAGAAACAGGAATAATTTCATTAGCAGTAAATGGTAGATTACTTAGAAATTATGACGGAGAGAAACTAAAAAATATTCTCGTGCGAATTATGAAAAGTAGACATAATAGTAAAGTAACATTTAAAGAGAGGGTTAGGTTATGGAAAAAGACAAAAAACAAGACATCTTAATTAGAATTTGTTGTGTAATAGCCTCTTTAATATTATGGATATATATAAGAAATGTAGAGAATCCAGTTACTAGTCATGTTATAAAGTATGTGCCAGTAGAAATTCAAAATGTAGAGACTTTAGAAGAACATGGATTAGTTGTAGTTGATGATCAAGATTATAGTATTGACATAACAGTAAAGGGTGCATCACAAGCTGTTTATCAAATAGACAAAATGAAAGATTTTAAAATAGTTTCAGACTTAAGTAAATATGCATTAAAGGTTGGAGAAAATAGAATTCCAGTTGAAATAAAAGAATCGCCATCAGGGGTTACAATAGTTTCAAATGAATCTATGTGGATAAAAGTTAAAATAGATAAATTAAAAGAAAAAGAAATGGAAATAAAACCAGAAATAATAGGGACTTTGCCAGAGGGATATCATATAGATGGAACTACAATATCAGTAGCAAATGTTAAAGTCCATGGTTCTGAAAAGTTGGTAGATCAAGTGGCTAACGTTGTTGCAAGAATTGATGTAACAGGAATTCAAAATGATATAAACAAAAATGTTGACTTAATTGCTGTTAATGAAGATGGAAATGCTGTAGAGGGTGTTAATCTATCAGTTACAAGCGTAAATGCAAAAGTCGACCTAAAAAAAGGAAAGGTAGTTCCAATACAAGTTCAGACTACTGGTAATGTTTTGAAAGGAACACTTCAGGGCATTGAAGTTGAACCTAATAAGGTAGAAATACTAGGAAAAGATGGTGACGTTGGTAAAATAGAAGCTATTTATACTGAAACAGTAGATTTGAGTCAAATAGTTCAAGATACTACATTAACTGTGAAGTTAGTTAATCCATCTAATTTAAAATTATCACTAGGAAGTGTTAATGTTAAAATAAATGTTTTAGAAGAGAAAAAGATAGAAAAAACTATAAAAGTGCCAATAAAACATATAAATGCTTTAGAAGGTGCAACTATTAAAGTAGATACTGAAATAGTTAATGTAACTATTACTGGAGATGAAAGTTTAATAAAAACTATAGCTGACAATAGTATAACAGCTACTATAGATTTAAAAGGGTTAAATGATGGAGATCATGCTGTTAAAATTTCTATAGCTGGTATTCCAGAGGGAGTTACAATATCATCTCAAAGTGCAGATAGCGTAAAAGTAAACATAAAGAAAAAAGTGGAGGAAAACAATACTGATGTGGATAAGAATCAATAATATAAACTTAGATATAGATGAAGATTTAAGTAATTTAAATAAAATAGCAAGTAAAAAATTGAAGATAAAAGATAGTGATATAAAAGAACTTAGAGTTGTCAAAGAGTCTATAGATGCAAGAAAGAAAAACAATATTAAATTTAACTATGCAATAGATGTTAAGTGTGATAATGCTGAGAGAATAGTTAAAAAAATAAACAGTAATGATGTAAAAATAGAAGAGAAAGTTTATGCTCCAGAATTTACATTCGGAACAGAAAAACTACAAAAAAGACCAATTATTATAGGGATGGGGCCAGCAGGACTTTTTGCTGGTCTTATTATGGCTCAAAAAGGGTATAAACCTATAATATTTGAACGTGGAGAAGATGTTGATGCAAGAACTGCATCTGTAGATAATTTTTGGAATCAAGGGAAGTTAAACACTGAATCTAATGTTCAATTTGGAGAAGGTGGAGCTGGTACATTTTCTGATGGAAAATTAACAACAAGAATAAAAGATATTAGATGTGATTATGTACTTAGAGAATTAGTTAATCACGGTGCACCGGAAGAAATTTTATATATGGCAAAACCGCATATAGGAACTGATATATTAAAAGTTGTTGTTAAAAACATTAGAAAAAGAATTATAGAACTAGGTGGAGAAGTAAAATTTAATTCAAAACTAGAAGATATAATTGTAAAAAATAATGAAGTTCAAGAAGTAGTTGTAAATGGTCAAAAAATACCATGTGATGTGTTAATTTTAGCAATAGGACATAGTGCAAGAGATACATATGAGATGTTATTTAGAAGAGGAATATTTATGTCACCAAAGCCATTTGCAATTGGATTTAGAGTAGAGCACAAACAAGATCTTATAAATGAAAATCAATATGGTTCATATAAAAATCATCCAAGACTTAAGGCTGCAGAATATAAACTTACTCACACTGCAAAATGTACAGGTAGAGGTGTGTATAGTTTTTGTATGTGTCCTGGAGGACATGTAGTTGCTTCTGCATCAGAAGAAAACACTGTAGTTGTTAATGGTATGAGTAATTATAAAAGAAATAATATAAATGCAAACTCAGCAATAGTAGCCTCAGTAAGGCCAGAAGATTTTGGAAGTGATTCACCAATTGCAGGAATTGAATTTCAAAGAAAATATGAAAAATTAGCATTTGAATTAGGTGGAAAAAATTACAATGCACCAGTTCAATTAGTAGAAGATTTCTTAAATGATAGAAAAAGCACAAAATTAAAAGGAATAGAACCAAGCTATACACCAGGAGTGGAGTTTAGTGACCTTAGAAATTGTATGCCAAACTATGTAGTAAATTCTATAAAAGAAGCTATGCCTGTATTTAATAGAAGAATACATGGATTTGCAGAAGGTGGAGCTATATTTACAGGAGTAGAAACAAGAACTTCTGCACCAGTAAGAATAAATAGGAATGAAGAAGATGTAAGCATATCAACAAAAGGACTATATCCAGCTGGTGAAGGTGCTGGATATGCTGGTGGTATAATTTCAGCAGCTGTAGATGGTTTAAAAGTAAGTGAAACAATTATGAAAAAATATAATATACCAAATTATTAGACAATTTAGTTGATATTTGTATTAACAGTTTGTTAAAATAAAAAAAGGGAATAAATAAAAAAAATGGTAGCAGATAATATTGGGGAATATTATCTGTTATCTAATATTTGCAATTGGGGGTATATTTTATGGAAGGCAAAAGGTATGTTTTAGTTGTAAATCCAGGCTCAACATCAACTAAGTTAGCTATATTTGAAGGGGAAAAATCAATAGTAGCTACAAATTTAAATCATGATGTGGAAGTTATAAGAAGCTTTGACACAATATATGATCAAAAAGATATGAGAATTAAAGTTATATTAGAATGGCTAGATGAAGTAAATGTTAAATTGAGTGAACTGCTATGTGTAGTTGGCAGAGGTGGACTTTTAAGTTCAATGCCAAGTGGAACATATAAAGTAACAGATAAAATGCTTGAAGACTTAAAAATAGGGGTACAAGGTCAACATGCATCAAATCTAGGTGGAATTATTGCTGATGAAATAGCTAAAAAAGTCAATGTATCAGCATATATAGTTGATCCAGTTGCAGTAGATGAAATATGTGATGAAGCAAGAATATCTGGACTTCCAGAATTGCCAAGAAAATCTTTAGTTCATGCACTTAATATGAAAGCTGTTGCAAGAAGAGTTTGTAAAGAGAAAGGATTAAAACTTTCAGAATGTAGTTTTGTAATAGCACATTTAGGTGGCGGAATATCTGTTTCACCATTTAAATATGGTAAATTACTTGATTGCAATAATGCAAGTCAAGAAGGACCTTTTTCACCAGATAGAACAGGTGGACTACCAGTAGGCGATTTAGTAGATATGGCTTTCAGTGGAAAGTATAGTCAAAAAGAATTGTCAAGAAAGATAATGGGACAAGGTGGTTTAATTGGATATCTTGGAACTAATGACGGCAGAATTATTGATAAAAGAATAGATGAAGGTGACAAAAAAGCTGAAATGATATTCAAGGCAATGGTATATCAAATTTCTAGAGAAATAGGTGCAATGGCTACGGTAATCAATGGCAAAATGGATGGAATAATAGTTACAGGTGGACTAGCTTACAATAAAAGATTAATGAATTGGATAAATGAATATGTTGGCTTTATAGCACCAATAATTGTAGTGCCAGGTGAAGATGAAATGCTTGCATTAGCCGAAGGTGCATTAAGAGTTGAAAATAGGGAAGAAGATTTCAAAATATACGAAAATGAAATTAAAAAATTCGGAAAATAATTTTTATTTAAAATTATATATAAATTCAAAAATAAACAAATCAGGGGGAAAAAAACAATGGTAAAGTCATTTAATGAAGTTATCGAAAAGGTAAAAAACTTATCTACAAAAACAGTAGCAGTAGCAGTGGCTCAAGATGAACCAGTGCTAGAAGCAATAAGAGATGCTAAGAAAAATGGAATAGCTAATGCAATATTAGTTGGAAATAAAGAAGAAATCGTTTCAATTGGAGAAAGAATTGGAATGAATATGGATGAGTTTGAAATAATAGACGAAAAAAATAGTAAAAAAGCTGCATTAAAAGCTGTTGAGCTTGTATCAACAGGAAAAGCAGATATGGTTATGAAGGGACTTGTTGATACAGCAACATTTTTAAGAGCTGTATTAAATAAAGAAATAGGGTTAAGAACAGGAAAACAAATGTCACACATAGCTGTATTTGAAGTACCAGGAATTGATAGAATGTTATTTTTAACTGATGCAGCATTTAATATGTATCCAGAGTTAAAAGAAAAAATAGATATTATAAACAATTCTGTAAACGTTGCAAAAGCAATAGGAATAGAAATGCCTAAAGTAGCACCTATATGTGCTGTTGAAGTTGTAAATCCAGCAATGCAAGCAACACTTGATGCAGCTGCACTAACATCTATGAACCAAAGGGGACAAATAAAAGGTTGTATAGTTGATGGGCCATTAGCACTTGATAATGCTATATCAGAAGAAGCAGCAGCTCATAAAAAAGTATCAGGACCAGTAGCAGGAAAAGCGGATATACTTTTAATGGCTAATATAGAAGCAGGAAATGCAATGTATAAATGTTTAACATATACAACTGAAGCTAAGAATGGTGGATTATTAGCTGGAGCAGCAGCACCAGTAATTGTTACTTCAAGAGCAGATTCACCAGAAACTAAACTAAATTCTATAGCAATAGCAGCTTTAGTAGCAGAAAGCAAATAAAATTAGGGGGATAAAATTATGGCACAAAAATTACTTATTATAAATCCAGGTTCAACTTCAACAAAAATAGGAGTTTATGAGGATACTAATCCTATATTAGTTGAAACATTAAGACATAGCGCTGAAGAAATAGGAAAATTCAATAATATATACGATCAATTTAATTTTAGAAAAGAAGTTATATTAAATGTTTTAAAAGATAAGAACTTTGATATAAAAACATTAGATGGAATTGTTGGTAGAGGTGGACTTTTAAAACCAATAGAAGGTGGAACATATAGAGTAAATGAAAAAATGTTAGAAGATTTAAAAGTTGGAGTACAGGGACAACATGCTTCTAATTTAGGTGGAATAATTGCAAATGAAATAGCAACTAGTTTAGATATACCAGCATTTATAGTTGATCCAGTTGTAGTAGATGAGATGATGGATGTAGCTAGAGTTTCTGGAATGCCAGAAATAGAAAGGAAAAGTATAGTTCATGCATTAAATCAAAAAGCGGTTGCAAGAAGATTTGCAAAAGAACGTAACAAACAATACGATGAATTAAATTTAATAGTTGCACATATGGGTGGAGGAGTATCTGTTGGTGCACATGAAAAAGGAAAAATTGTAGATGTAAATAATGCTTTAGATGGAGATGGTCCATTCTCACCAGAGAGAAGTGGTGGACTTCCAGTAGGACAATTAGTTGAAATGTGCTTTAGTGGAAAATATACTAAAGATGAAATAAAGAAAAAGATAACAGGAAAAGGTGGAATTGTAGCATACTTAAATACTAATGATGCTAAAAAAGTTGATGAAGATGCAGCAGCTGGTTGTGAAAAATCTAAATTAATATATGAAGCTATGGGTTATCAAGTTGCCAAAGAAATTGGTAAATGTGCAGCTACATTAAAAGGAAAAGTTGATGCAATAATATTAACTGGAGGAATTGCATACTCAAAATCAATGGTTAAATATATAAAAGAAAGAGTAGAATTTATATCTGAATTTGTTGTATACCCAGGAGAAGATGAATTGCTTGCTTTAACTGAAGGTGGATTAAGAGTATTAAATGGTGAAGAACAAGCAAAAGAATATAAATAATATGGATAAAAGGTGATATTATGAGTAGAATTAGGGTTTTTACAGGTCATTTTGGTAGTGGAAAGACAGAAATAGCAATAAATTATGCTATAAATTTAGCTAAAGAGGGAAACAAAGTTGCAATAGTCGATTTAGATATTGTAAACCCTTATTTCTGTGTAAGAGATTTAAAAAAGGAATTAGAAGAAAAATATAATATAAGAGTTATATCTTCCAATCCAGAATATGTAAATGCTGAACTGATGGTTGTTCCAGCAGAAGTCATGGCTGTATTTAATGACAAGAGCTATGAAGTAGTTTTTGATGTTGGTGGGGATGATGTAGGTGCAATTGGGCTTGGACAATACAATAAGTATTTTAATGAAGAACCATATGATATGTACTTTGTAATAAACACAACAAGACCATTTACAGCAGATGATGAAGGCATAAAAGAATATATAGGAGCAATACAAAGGTCATCAAGACTTAAAGTTACACACTTAATATCAAACACAAATTTATCATATGAAACAACAAAAGAACATATATTGAAAGGTGATAGGGAAGTAGAAAAAGTTAGTAAAGAATTAAATTTACCACATCCATATACTGTTTGTAGAAAAGATATGGTAAGTGAAGTTGAAAACTTAACTTCAGGGGAATTATTTCCTATAGATATATTTATGTTACCACCTTGGAGAAAAGGTGAATATGAAAAATAATATATAATTATAAAAAATTGTTTCAAAAGTTTAAACAAGAAATAACACATATAATTTGAATTAGAATCATATAACATTATGAGATAAAGGACAGAACTCTAAAGCGAAAAATGCTAGAGTTCTGTTTTATAATGCTAGATTATTTCTAGAAAAATAGTATAAATAAAAGAGTTTATAAAATTTAATAGCTTGTACAGAATATGAATAGATGGAAAAGTCTAATTTAATAGAATTATTAGAATTTTGTTAATAAACTGAATTGACAACGTATTCATTAAAGGAGTAAAATTAAGGTGCAAGCATAATAGAAAAAAATGTATACTATTTAAAAAAATAGGGGATTTGTAAAAATGCCCTTTAGGGGTATTTATGCATGTTAAATGTTAGTAGTATACAAAATGAACTTTTAAAATTACTGCAACATTATAAGGAGGGATAGTTATGGCTAAGGTTAGTTTTAGAGAAGAAAGATGCAAGGGATGCGGAAATTGTATAGTTGTATGTCCTAAAAATATAATTACTTTTTCACAAGAATTAAATGTAAAAGGATATCACCCAGCTATTGTTACTGAAGAGAAACAAGCTGAATGTATTGGATGTGCATCTTGTGCAAAAATGTGTCCAGATCTTGTAATAACAGTTGAAAAATAAAGGGGGGTCAATTTCATGGCAGAAAAAATATTAATGAAGGGTAATGAAGCTATTGGTGAAGCTGCCATCAAAGCTGGATGTAAATGCTTTTTTGGATACCCAATAACACCACAAACAGAAATATCAGCATATCTTTCAAGAAAAATGCCTAAAATAGGCAGAGTTTTCTTACAAGCAGAAAGTGAAGTTGCAGCTATAAATATGGTTTATGGAGCAGCTGGAACTGGAGTAAGATGTATGACATCTTCAAGTTCACCTGGAATAAGCTTAAAAGCAGAAGGAATATCATATATAGCAGGTGCAGAATTACCATGCGTAGTTATAAACATAGTTAGAGGAGGCCCTGGTCTTGGAAGTATCCAACCAGCTCAATCAGACTATTTCCAAGCTACAAAAGGTGGAGCACATGGAGATTTTAATATGCCTGTATTCGCACCATCATCTATTCAAGAGATGGTTGATTTAATACAAGATGCTTTTGATGTTGCAGATTTATATAGAACTCCTGTAATGGTTATGGGAGATGGTATGCTTGGCCAAATGATGGAACCAGTTGAATTTAAAGAAAGAGAAGAAAGAGAGCTTCCAGATAAATCTTCTTGGGCAGCAAATGGATTAAATGGAAGAAAGAAACACAATGTTATAAATTCTCTTTACTTAAAACCAGAAATATTAGAAGAACATAACAAACACTTACAAGAAAAATTTAAAACAATAAAAGAAAATGAAGTTAGATATGAATTATTTAATTGTGATAGAGAAAATGATTTAGTTTTAGTTGCTTATGGAACAACATCAAGAATATGCAAAAATGTTGTTAAAATGGCAGAAAACGAAGGAATTAAATTAGGATTAATAAGACCTATAACATTATGGCCATTCCCAAAAGCAGCTTTTGATAAAACTCTTAATGGAACTAAACATGGTTACTTATCAGTTGAATTAAGCTGTGGACAAATGGTTGAAGATGTTAGATTATCTGTTGAAGGTAAAAAACCAGTAGACTTCTATGGTAGAAGTGGTGGTATGGTACCAACACCAGAAGAAATACTAGATAAAGTAAAAGAAATCGTAGGAGGTGCTAAGTAATGGCTATAGTATTTGAACCAACAAAAGCATTATTAGATGTTCCTACACACTATTGTCCAGGATGTACTCATGGAATTATTCATAGATTAGTAGGAGAAGTTTTAGACGAATTAAATGTTGTTGATAAAACAATAGGAGTTGCTCCTGTTGGATGTTCAGTTTTAGCATATGATTATTTTGCATGTGATATGTTTGAAGCTGCACACGGTAGAGCACCAGCTGTTGCTACTGGAATAAAAAGATCAAATCCAGATAAAGTTGTTTTCACATATCAAGGAGATGGAGACCTTGCAGCTATTGGTACAGCAGAAATAGTACATGCTGCAACTAGAGGAGAAAACATTGTAACTATATTCGTTAATAACTGTATTTATGGTATGACTGGTGGACAAATGGCACCAACTACATTACCAGGACAAGTTACAGAAACAACTCCATATGGTAGAGATGTAAAACTTCAAGGACACCCAGTTAGAGTATCAGAAATGATATCTACATTAAGTGGTGCTTGCTACGTAGAAAGAGTTTCTGTTGATAGTGTACCAAATGTTAATAAAGCTAAAAAAGCTATAAAGAAAGCATTTGAGAATGCTATAGCAGGAAAAGGATTCTCATTAGTTGAAGTTTTATCAATATGCCCAACTAACTGGGGATTAGCTCCAAAAGAATCTATGGAATGGCTAAGAAACAATATGATGCCATACTATACTTTAGGAGTTAAGAAAGATATTACAGGGGAGGTGGAATAATTATGGCATCACAAGATATAATCTTTGCAGGATTCGGTGGACAAGGTATTTTATCAATGGGTAAATTCTTAGCTTACGCTGGAATGGATGCTAATATGAATGTTTCATGGTTACCATCTTATGGTCCAGAAATGAGAGGGGGAACTGCTAACTGTTCAGTAATAGTTAGTGATGATCCAGTAGGCTCTCCAATAGTTACAAGACCAGAAACACTTATAGTTATGAATAGACCATCATTAGATAAATTTGAGAATGATTTAGCTAAAGGTGGATTATTAATAATGGATAGTGACCTTGTAGATAGAGATACTGTAAGAGATGATATAGAAGTAATAAAAATTCCAGCTCAAACAGAAGCTGCAAAAGTTAGCAGTAGTAAAATTGCAAACATGGTTCTTTTAGGAGCATTAGTTGCTAAAACAAACATAGTTACTATGGATGAAATATTAGCATCATTAAAAGCTCATGGTAAAGAAAAATTCTATGAAGCTAACAAAAAAGCATTAGAAGTTGGAGCTTCATACGTTAAATAAATGAAGGTTTAAATAAAATGAGAACTTTAAAATAGGATTTTTCTATTTTAAAGTTCTCATTTTTTATTAAAGACTGTTCACCTTTCACTATTACTTCTTAATTGGTTCCAAATATAAAAAGAGAAATAAATTATAACGCTACTAATGTCATTTGATAAAAACATTACTTTAAGTTTGAGCTTGGAACCCTATACATGTTTTAAACATAATTTATAGTTGAATATTTTGTAAAATATTTATTAAAAAGGATTAAAATGTTATATAACAAATTATAATATTAGATGTGAGGTAAAGTGGCATATAAATGATTAAATTTGGAGGGGAATTTTATGGATAAGAATAAAATTAATGATTTAAAAATCTCAGGAAGTGGAGAAGTTGGTGGGGGACAGTATAAAGATGTAGTTATAAGTGGATCAGGAAAAATTAATGGCAATATAGAATGTGATAACTTTAAGATAAGTGGAAGTGGAAAAGTAGATGGAACTATAAATTGTAAAGATAACTTTTCTATAAGTGGAAGTGGAAAAATAATTGGTGGAATAGTATGTGATAATATTTCATTAAGTGGAAGTTCAAAAATTGAAGGTGATATACAAGCTAGAAGTGGACATATAAGCGGAAGTTCTAAGATCGATGGAAGTATAACTGCTGAGGAATTTAAAGTTAGTGGTGGAGCAAAAATAGCAAACAATCTTTGTATAGATACTTTATATATATCAGGGGGAAGTGCTGTTGGTGGCAAAATTGAAGGTAAAGAATTAAAAATATCTGGCGGAGTTGAAGTAGAAAATAGTATAGAAGTAGAGAAATTTAAAGCAAGTGGTGTTTTTAGAGTAAATGGAATGTTAAATGCAGATTCTGTTAGTATTCAAATGGACGGTAGATGTGAAGCAAAAGAAATCGGTGCAAGTGTAATAGAAGTTAAAGATATATATGAAAAATCAATAATAAAAGGTTTATTAAGTGCTTTTATAAAATTAGCAGAAAGAAAACTTGTAGTAGATGTTATAGAAGCCGATGAAATTTACTTAGAAAATACAGAGGCAAAAGTTGTTAGAGGAAATAAAGTTGTTATAGGACCTAACTGCAATATAGAGCTACTAGAATATAGTGGTAAATTAGAGAAAAATGAAAATAGCATTATAAAAAATAGCAATAAAATAAATAAATAATTAATTAATAGGAGGGCAACCTCCTATTTTTGTATAGGAAATTTAACTTCTTCAACAAAATAAATATTCACACTTATGTTGAATATGAAGATAAATTTTATTTGTTGAAACTTTAGGGAGAATTTTAATAAAGAATAATATGCTAAATTTAGCTAATAATAAAAACAGGAAATATTAAGGTTAATGTCAAATAATAAAAGTAGAATTAACATTAATAAATAAAAAATAGGGGGTACTAGTCTATGGAAGAAACTAAGTCACTAAAAAGTATTACAGCAAAAGAGAGTGAAAAAATTGTTGGTGGGACTTTTAACAAAGTTGTCATAAGAGGAAAAAATATAATAGAAAAAGATATTAAGTGTAAAAGTTTTTTAGTGGATGGCGTTTGTAAACTAAAGGGGAATTTAGAAGCTAAAAGCATAGTAATTAAAGGACAAATGAGCATAGATAAAAGTGTGAGTGGAAAAAACGTTAGATTTGGCGGAATTGTTAATGTTAAAGAAAATTGTAATATAGAAGATTTAACAATTAGTGGTAAAGCTCTATTAGAAAAAGATATTATATGTAAGGAATTAAATATAGCTGGTTCAGCAAGCATAGATGGAAATGTTGAGAGCAGTTACATGTATGTATCAGGTGTTAGTTATTTAAAAGGAAATTTAAACGTTGATAAACTTGCACTAAGTGGTGGAATAATTGCAGAAAAATCAATAAAGGGTAGTAACATAAATATAACATTAGGTACAGAATCTAAAATAAACAATTTAAAAGGAAAAAATGTAACAGTAAAAAATCCAGAGAATACTGCAAAGCTTTTTTCTAAAATCTTGAAAAAATTAGTTAAAAATAAAGTTCAGTTGTCTTGTAAAAAAATAGAGGGAGATAAAATTTATTTAGAAAACACTACAGCCGATTTAGTCAGAGGAAATGTAGTTATAATTGGAGAAGGATGTAACATAAAAAAAGTAGAATACATAGAAGAACTTAAAGTTATTGAAAATGGAAAAGTTATAAAGAATATAAAGGTAGATTAAGATTATATAAATTAAAATTAGTGCGTAATTTTAAAGTGGTACAAATTAATAAAAATTGTGCTACTTTTTTTATTAGTAGTATAAAATCCTTCGTTTATTGTAGATTACAAACATTTATATTATAATATAAGTTATGTATTTATATTTTAGTATAGAATAAATTCTAGAGCATTGTAATTTATTTGTTACTAATTAAACTGAAGATTAAATTACATTAATAATATAAAAATATATTCATTTAATATAGGGATTTTATTTAAAGTTCATATATATGGATATATTTAATTTATGTTATCCAAATTTTTCATAGAATAAATTGTGAGAGTGCTTTGAAAAATATAATAAATGAATAAGAATATAAAGAGGAGAGGTTTCTTATTATGAGTAGAATATTTGGTACTGATGGAGTTAGAGGAATAGCTAACAGTGAGTTAACTGTTGAACTTGCATATAAGTTAGGAAAAGCAGGTGCATATGTATTAACAAATACATTACATAGACCTAAAATATTAGTTGGTATGGACACAAGAATTTCAGGAGATATGCTTGAAAGTGCATTAGTAGCTGGAATATTATCTAGTGGTGCAGAAGCTATATGTGTGGGAGTAGTTCCAACACCAGCAGTAGCGTATTTAACTAGAAAATATGGAGCAGATGCAGGAGTTGTTATATCAGCATCACATAATCCAGTTGAGTACAATGGAATAAAATTCTTTAATAAAGATGGATTTAAATTAAGTGATGAATTAGAAGATAATATACAAGCATTAATAGAAAAGAATTTTGAAGGAATAGAAGTTGTTACAGGCGAAAAGTTAGGTAAAAAAGTAGTTGTTGATAATGCAACACAAGACTATGTTGATTTTGCTGTATCAACTGTAAAGGGCGATTTAAAAGGATTAAAGATAGCTATAGATTGTGCAAATGGAGCATCATATAAAACTTCAGAATTAGCACTAAAGAAATTAGGTGCTGAAGTACTAGCTATAAATAATACACCAGATGGATGTAACATAAATAAAAATTGTGGATCAACTCATCCAGAAGGACTTATGAAATTTGTAGTAGAAAATAAATGTGATTTAGGACTTGCTTTTGATGGTGATGCAGATAGATGCTTAGCTGTAGATGAAAATGGAAAGTTAATAAACGGAGATTTCATGATGGTTATAGCAGCTAAACACTTAAAAGTTCAAGGGAAATTACATAAAGACACTGTAGTTGTTACAGTTATGAGTAATTTAGGACTTGATATAGCATTAAAAGAAGATAATATAAAAACTGTTAAAACTAAAGTTGGAGATAGATATGTTTTAGAAGAAATGAAAAAAGAAGGATATAGCATAGGTGGAGAGCAATCAGGACACGTTATATTCCTTGACTACAATACAACTGGTGATGGACTTGTTTCAGGACTTCAATTAGCAGCAACAGTTAAAGAAAGTGGAAAAACAGTAAGTGAACTTGCATCTGCAATGACAGAACTTCCACAAGTATTAGTTAATGCAAAGGTTCCAAATTCAATGAAAAACATTCACAATGAAGATGAAGAAATAAAAGTTGAAATTTCAAAAATGGAAAAGAAACTTGAAGGTGAAGGTCGTGTGTTAATAAGACCTTCAGGTACAGAACCACTAGTTAGAGTAATGCTAGAGGGAAAGAATCAAAATGAATTAGATGAAATGGCACATGCTTTAGCTAAATTAATAGAACAAAAAGCAAATTAATATAAAAAAACCTTGCAGTAGTTTGCAAGGTTTTTTATATTGTAAGAAAATCTAAGTTTTATGAATGTAAAGTAACATATGATTACTATTTATTCCAAGAAACAGTAATTATTTAAAACGTTATCAATAAAAATTTCCAAGAAACTCTAATAAATTTGACATTTTATTTCCAAGACTAAACGGCTGAATCGACGTCCTGTCTAGGCAGTCGCTGAACCCGTCCTTGGGTTCAGGTCTTGAAAATAAAACACAAATTAATAAGATTTTCTAAATCAATTTTTAAAGAAATACTAATTTAAATGATTCCTGTTTCTTGATGAAAGAAAAAAAGTTTTTCAATTGATAAATTCAAAACTATTCTTTTAGCTGTAAATATAATCATTTCAAAAGAAATGATTATTATAAAATGATTCCGAACTAGTCTCACTCTTAAGGGTATGCAAGTTTTGGAGCTAATAATTATGAAGATGAACTTGGAACCCTATAGAAAATGATAAAGTTTACAAAGGGTTATATTAGAAAAATAGAAGAGGTGTGTTAGAAGTTATAGGAGATGAGAAAAGTTTAATAAATTTTCTTATATTGTTTTATTAAGAATTAAATAAATGATATAATGTGTACAATTAATGAGTTATTCACAAAGTTATGCACATTATATATAAAATAGTGTGCATTAATGCTTTAATAATTAAAAGTATTAATATTATAAAATAATATTAATACAGAATATTTATAAATATAAGATATAAATAAAAATATAACAATTACTCTAAAAAACTTTATGGTAAAAAATAACATTGACCATTATATTGACGTTGAATATAATAAATTGAGGTTTAGTTATGTTAAATAAGCCTAATTAAAGCGCCAGGACTTATTTTTTTTATAAATTTTTTTATCATGACATACTTGGAAGTGTTTACGACAAGGTATGTTTTAAATGAAATTATAGATAATCTAAGTTGACGAGGATGGGGAGAATCGAATCTTCGGCGGGTGCCCCACGGTATCGCACTACCGTTAAAGATTGGTAAAAGCAAGAAGTGATTTTTGTGACAACATCAATCAGGTGTTAAAACCTTTTTTATATAGGTAGTTTTTTTGTTATTTTTCATGTTTTGTGTAAATAATAAATCTAAACACCTATGAGATTAATAATATTAGATATAATTGGAGGAAGAAAATTATGTGCGGAATAGTAGGTTATTTTGGAAATCGAGAAGCAGCACCATTATTAGTTCAAGGACTAAGTAAGTTAGAGTATAGAGGATATGACTCAGCAGGTGTGGCTATAATAGAAAATGGAGATATAAAAGTTACTAAATGTAAAGGTAGACTTAAAAATCTTGAAAATAAATTAGAGGAGAATCCTATACACGGATTAGTTGGTATAGGTCATACAAGATGGGCAACACATGGACAGCCATCAGATGTAAATTCTCATCCACATTCAAATAAAACAGAAACAATAAGCGTTGTTCACAACGGAATTATAGAAAACTACTTAGAACTAAGAGAGTGGTTAACTAGTGAAGGATACGAGTTTAAATCTCAAACAGATACAGAGGTAATACCAAACTTAGTAGATTACTTCTATGAAGGAGATTTATTAAAAGCTGTTATAAAAGCTACTGAAAAAATGGAAGGAAGTTATGCTATAGGAGTTATAGCTAAAAATGAACCAGATAAGTTAGTAGCAGTAAGAAAAGACAGCCCACTTATAGTTGGACTTGGAAAAGAAGAAAGCTTTGTAGCTTCTGATATACCAGCAGTATTAGCTGAAACTAGAGATGTTTATTTATTAAATGATAAAGAGTTTGTTATTCTAACAAAAGAAGGCGTTAAAATAGTAGATGCTAATGAAACTGAAATTAAAAAGGACATATATAAAGTAACTTGGGATGCAGATGCAGCTGAAAAAGGTGGATTTGAACATTTCATGTTAAAAGAAATACACGAACAGCCAAAAGCTGTAAAAGATACTATGGCTTCAAGAATAGCTGTAGGTCAGCCAATAAAATTAGATGATATAAATATAACAAAAGAGCAAATACAAAAATTAAATAAAGTTTATATAGTTGCTTGCGGAACAGCATATTATGCTGGAGTAGTAGGAAAGTATGCTATAGAAAAATTAGCAAGAATACCAGTAGAAGTTGATATAGCTTCTGAATTTAAATATAGAGATCCAATCATTGATGAAAACTCATTAATGATAATAGTAAGCCAATCAGGAGAAACAGCAGATACATTATCAGCATTAAGACTTGCAAAAGAAAAAGGTGCTAGAGTAATAGCTGTTACAAATGTAGTTGGAAGTACAGCTTCAAGAGAAGCAGATGATATATTATACACATTAGCAGGACCAGAAATAGCTGTTGCATCAACAAAAGCTTATTTAACTCAATTAACTGCAATGTATATAATTGCATTATTCTTTGCTGAGCAAAAAGGAACTGTATCTACTGAGAAACTAGAAGAAATAAAAACAGAAATGTTAAACCTTCCAGATAAAGTTGAAACAGCATTAAGCTGCAAAGAAGAAGTTAAGGCATTAGCAGAAACTACTAAAGATGAAAAAGACATGTTCTTCTTAGGTAGAGGAGTAGACTATGCAGTAGCATTAGAAGGTGCTTTAAAATTAAAAGAAATATCTTATATTCATGCTGAAGCTTATGCAGCTGGAGAATTAAAACATGGTCCAATAGCATTAATAGAAGATGGAACAGTTGTAATAGCATTAGGAACTCAAGAAGAGTTATTTGATAAAATGGTAAGCAACGTGCAAGAAGTTGTTTCAAGAGGAGCTAAAGTTTATGCTGTAGCTCAAATGGGACACGAAGAAGTTAAGAAAACAGCAGACAGCGTAGTATATGTACCAAAAGTAATGGACTTATTAGCTCCAATCGTAGCAGTAATTCCACTACAACTATTCTCATACTACATGGCAATAGCAAAAGGCTGTGACGTTGACAAACCAAGAAACTTAGCAAAATCAGTAACAGTTGAATAATATTAAATCATATAAAAAACTGCCTAAGATAAATAAAAATTTATCTTAGGCAGTTTTTTTTATAGTATTCAACTAATTTGTCCTGAAAATTTAATAAAAATCATTAAATGAACTGGAAATCTAGTTTTAATATTTACTTTCAAGTACACTAACTATAGGGTTCCAAGCTGAAAAATGAAATTATTCAAATATTAAATGAGAATAGTAGTATTCCAAGAAAAAGTAATTATTTAAAACGTTATTCATAAAAATCTCAAAGAAACTCTAATGGATTTGCTATTTTATTTCCAAGACTAAACGGCTATAAGTGAACTAAATTAAGACCTATGTAATTAAATTCTAGTCTATTTTTCATAACTCTTCGTCAGTAATTCACATTAATAAAATACCATTATTGATGCGAATTGCTTCCTTGATTTATAAAAAATATACATTGAATTTTTAATTACATATTTCTAAATTTAGTTCACACGACGTCCTCTCTAGGCAGTCGCTGAACCCGTCCTTGGGTGTTCAGGTCTTGAAAATAAAAAACAAATTAATAAGAGTTTCTAAATCAATTTTTAAAGAAATACTAATTTAAATAATTCCTGTTTCTTGATAATGAATAGAGAGAGGATTAAATGATATTCTGTAAAGATTTCAAAGAAAAATTCATGAAATTCTCTAATAAAACTTTAAATGAATAGATTATTAGATTTCAATAAAAAACTTGTATTACATATCAAAAATCAGGATAAAAATAAAGATAAAACCTTATTAAATATTGAATGTATTTTATTTGAAGCACAAAGATTTGAGTGTAAATATTAGAATTGAAAATTAGTGTTAAGCCTAATTTATTATAACCTTATTATGACTGTAGGATTAAGGAAATAGGTGAGGTGAATTTATGGATAAGTTGCTGGAAAGGATTTTGGAGTAATATGAGTTTTTATGAGTATACAGCCGTATCAAAATGATATGGTCTTTTATTAGGTATTTATATAGTTATATGTTATAAAATGTAAAATAGAGAGGAATTAGTAAATAACATATAGAATAGATATAGAGTTATAAATAAAAGAATGAGTTGGAATATTTTGTGTTTAGCAGAAAATAAAT
The DNA here is from genome assembly GCF_056431285.1 of Clostridium amazonense. Classification (NCBI taxonomy): domain Bacteria; kingdom Bacillati; phylum Bacillota; class Clostridia; order Eubacteriales; family Clostridiaceae; genus Clostridium; species Clostridium amazonense. Next base: position 108,243 of record NZ_JBWKMH010000010.1, read on the forward strand.
GGGGATATGTTTTGTTAGATTTTATTAAAATTACTGAAAAAGAAATGTTAGAAGATGATTTATATAGACCAATTACAGGTTCATTAATATTAGTTAAATGTAATGATAAATATCTTATTGCATTTAACAAGTTTAGAAATCAATGGGAGATACCTGCTGGTGGAGTAGAACAAGGTGAGACACCAAGGGAATGTGCGGAAAGAGAATTATTAGAAGAAACAAACCAAAAAGCAGGAAATATACAGTTTAAGGGCATATTTAAATTATATGATAAGCATAGAGGTATAACAAAATATCAAGCAATGTATAGTGCTTGTATTAATAAACTTGAAGAATTTATTGAGAATAATGAAATGGACAAGATTATGCTGTGGGATTTACAAACTCTTATTGGAGATTTTGATGAAGTAGATAGAAAAATGATTGAATTATGTTTATTAGATAATACTTTATAATAAAGTTAAAATTTTAGCTTTAGAGTGTATTAAGGAAACTATTATTGCTAAAGGATTAATTGTTTGCATAGTAATTTCAGTAATAAAATAACTTAGAAATGAAACTTTAAGTATTAAAGCTTAAATATAAGAGTTTGGCTATGTCTATATTAAAATAAGCCAATTATACTATAAGATAACTATTCAAATAATTATTTGTGGATAAATTATTTACAGTAAGAAGATTATAATCATTAATTTATAAAGTATTTTGAGGACACTGTTAAGTTAAGATGGAGACAGGAGGATATAATGGATAAAGATGATGGTTTAATTATTTGCACTGAAAAATTATTGCAATCTATATTTAAAAAAGTAGTAATGGTAAAATCTATTGGACATGAAGAACTAGGAAGAAATTCAGTATACTACATCCAAAAATATGATATTATATTGAAATTATATAAAGACAAGATGAGGTGGGGAAGAGAAGTGGCTTCACTTAACTATCTTATTGGCAAGAAAAGTATTTGCTTTCCTAATATAGTTGATTACGGTGTATTTGAATATAGAACATATTGGGTATTGATTGAAAGATTAAATGGTATTAATTTATCTAGTGTAATTTGGAATTTAAATGAAAATTATAGGTTAGATATGTATAAAGAAGTTGGAAGTTTACAGGCAGCTTTCCATAAAGAGTGTACAGTAGATGTATTTGGAGATTGGGATGTAAATGGAAAAATACTAGATCCAAAAGAATCATATTTTTCATATGTTAAGGAGAAAAATGATAAACAGGTTAAAAAAATAATTTCTAAGGGATATCCTGATACAAAGTTATTTATGCTAGCAGCAGAGAAGCTTAAGGAATTGGAATATACTGTGGAAGATTGTAGTGTAAAGTCACTGTGTCACAATGACTTTATATTCAGAAATATTTTAGTGGATAATAAGTATAACTGGAAAATAACTGGAGTTATTGACTTTGAAAGGTGTTATCCAAGCGATCCTGAAACTGATATTTCACCTATATTAATATACATATATATGAAAAAGGAGATGGATTATTTTTTAAGTGGTTATACAAAAGTACGTACATTAAGTAATACATTTGATAAAAAAATAAAATATTACTTAATTGCATTTTGTTTAGAAGTATGCAATTGGTCATATAAAGTTGCCATTGATTACTATGAAAGATCAAAGAAAATGTTAGAGTTTTTAATAAATAAATAGTTATTTAATGAGTTTATTATGGTTAAAGCATAAGTATATGAACTGTGAATGATGTTTTGTATACTTTTAAAATTTATATTAATTTTGGAGAAAAAGGTTATGTGTGTGAATGAATACTTTAAAAAGAATAGATATCTACTTATGAAATGGATGATGTATGAATTTTTTTGTTCTGTAGCTATAGTATTATGGTCATTTTTTATGAAAAGTTTATATGATGTTTTAGTTAATGAAGGTCTTGGTAGTATTAAAAATTTATTTATATATGGTCTATTTTTCGTTATATTTTATTTTATATCAAGTTATTATAGTGAAAGATCAAAGGCGAAGTATTTAAATGGATGTAATAATATGTTAAAGAATGATTTGTATTCTTGTATTATGAATAAAAATATTAATTCATTTAATGAAGATAATAGTGCAAAATATATTTCTATACTAAATAATGATGTGAAATTAATAGAAGAAAAATACTTTTGTTTGTTGCCAACTATTTTTGCATCTTATATGCTAGCTTTCATAGCTGGAGTAACAATGATATTTTATGATGCTTTATTAGGAACAGCTACTCTTTTTATCAATCTTCTTCCAATAGTTGTTTCTTATTTTATAGGAAACAATTTGTCACAAAAGAGAAAGATATATATGGATCACTTAGAAAAATTCAATTTAAATATAAAAGATATTTTTAATGGATTTGATATAATAAAAACATTTAATGCAGAAGATAGGGTTGGGGAAAAGTTTAGAGAAATCAATTGTAAAACAGAGGGTAGACTGTTAGAGTTAAGGAAAAGTGAATCGTTAGTACAAGCAATAATGAGTACTTTAAATTATTTGACAGCAGTTATTCAATTAGTTTTATCAGTGTATTTAATTTATAAAAATTATATAAATATGGGTATTTTATTAGGAATCATGCAAATATCTAATTATGTATCAAACCCAATAGAACATTTATCGCAATACATGGTTCAATATAAATCTGTAAAAAGTATAAAAAATAGAATAAATGACATTTTGAATATAGATAATGATATATCTATTAACAAGGTAAATATAAATGGAATAAATACGATTAGTTTGAAAGATATAAGTTATAGTTATAATGAGAAAAATGATGTTATAAAAAATTTTAGTTTTGATTTTGAGTCAGGAAAAAAATATGCCATAGTTGGAAGAAGTGGATGTGGAAAGTCTACTTTAATAAAATTAATTATGCATTATTATGAAAATTATAGCGGGCATATACTAATAGATGATAATGAATTAAGAAATATAGATAAGAAAAGTTTATATAATAATGTGTGCTTGATTGGGCAAAATATTATGTTGTTTGATGATAATATTAGAAATAATATAACAATGTTTCAAGAATTTGAAGATAAAGAAGTTATAGATGTAACAAATTTAGTTGGGCTAAATAGTATAGTTAATAATTCTGAAGAAGGAATATATTCTAAGGTTTTAGAAAGTTGTATGAATTTTTCAGGAGGAGAGAAGCAGAGAATAGCAATATCCAGAGCATTAATAAGAAATACACCTATTATCATATTAGATGAAGCTACATCAAATTTAGCTAAGAAAAGCACCAGCTACTATTGAATTTGAGTAATTTAAAACACTGTAAACTCTTAGTTTTACTAGGTTTTAAGTAGATTAATAAATTTATAAAGTAGGTAGTTAAGAAAGCTATTTTTATTGAAAAAGTGGCAATCATGACTACCTATTTATTTATTTTAAAGGAGGCTTTCATATGAAGAAAGAGCCAATGGAACAAACAATATTACCTGAAATTAAGATAAGAAAAAGAAAAGTATCATCAGATTTTGCAATAACAAATATAAGCTATAGAAGTTTATTTCAATTATACGTTAGAGAATGTAAAATTAAAAATTTAACTGAGACAACAATAAAGTGATATGAATATGCTACAAGATATTTTCTTGATTTTGCTGGCTATGATTTGATGTGATATGACGTAACACAGGAACTTATAAATAATTATTATCTTCATTTACAAAAGGTACATAAAGCAACAACTATAAATAGTTATATATTTAAGATATCTCATACAATTTTATATGGAGTGGAGAATGAATATATCAATGAAAAGATTGAGTTTACTCATATGGCTGAACAGGAAACAATTAAACAGATTTATACACATGAGGAATTAGAAGCTTTATTAAAAAGACCTACTTCTAATGATTTTTGTGAATTTCATGCATGGGTAATTATAAGTACATTTTTGCTACAGGAATTAGAGCACAGGAATTAAGATTCATTAGAATAAAAGATGTAAACTTAAAGCAAGGTTATATAACTTTAAATGTTACTAAGAATAAAGAAGCTCGTATTATTCCAATCCCATCATAACTTCATATTGAATTAAGTGAATGGATGCAGTTTAGAAATACATCAAAGGAGGACTTTTAATTTTGTAATATTTATGGAGAGTAAATACAAAGAACTGTATTAAAAACACTTGTAAAGCGTTATTAATTAAGACGAGGAGTAAAAAGATATGGGTTACATTTATATAGACATACTTTTATTACTTTATCAGTTAGAAAAGGAATGTCACCAGTAATGTAAAAAAGAGTAACTGGACATAAAAGTATTAAGCATAATTAATTACATAAAATATTAGAGTTTTTTAAAAGTATCTATGTACTATTAAAGGAACATAGATACTTATTTTTAGTTACTTTTTAGAAACCCATTTAGCTTGGCCTTTTTTCTTAAAGTAATCAATAAAATATGATTCAACGCCTTCAGCCATATATGAAGGATCAATTTTAAATGTGATGACATATATAATTCTACTAGTTTTTTTAAAACTGTTTAGGTATGTGCAGATAGGTTTAATCGCAGAGCCTGTCTTTTTAGTAGTATTTTTTAGTAGATGTAATCCTAACCTATAATTAAATCCTTTTTGCCTATATATTGGCACTTAAAGTTTTTATCAAATAAGAAGTAAATATTATCATCTTTATTAAACGAAAATTTAAAATTAGAAAAGACTTTTTTCCCATTTACACTAATTAAATATGTAGTTAATTTAGTTGCAACTTGTTTGTTGTCAAATTCTAACTTAAGAGCGTTTTTTTGGTTAATTGTAAATTAATATTATTCATATCATTTTGGAGTTGTTGAGAAAATGCAAAGTTTATACTCATAGAAAATCCCCTACCTATTATTTTTATTAGTAAAGAGTAATAATAATTAACAAAAGACACTAAGTATATTACTAATTAAGTGGCTTTTTAAGTTACTTTTCACTATTATCAATTATTTATATTTCATGCTTTTGGAACAATAATTTTAATGCTTCGTCAACAAGTTTTGATTTAGGAATTCTAGTTTGTTTTGACAATTCATCTAAGGTATCAAATAGTTTTGTATCAACTGTCATAGTATATTGTTTTCTTGTTTTATATAATCCAGCCATATTTTTTCACCTCGTTATTAGTCTATTATACAACTTTAAAATTAAATGATAGATAAAAGTGATGCAGAAACACTTAAAACGATAGGTGAGTTGAACCAATGCAGTAAATAAACAGGATTATTATTCAAACTAGAATTTCTTCTATTTTAAGGTTTTTAAGGTAATAATAATTTGCTAGGTGAGTGGCGGCCAATAACCTAAAATAACATTCATGGTGGTAGTTTTATGCTTTAAAGAGTAGGTAAGCATTAGTAATAATAGACATGATGGACAGAATAGTTGATGGTAAAACTAATGTGATTAGATAATTATTGCTAATAGAAGATGTTAATACGATGAACTCAGTTATACGGTGATATTTACATGGATCTTACAATGTCTTCAATTAGTAATAATTGAAGACATTGTAAGATACTTTATTACACCTCAGAATCTAGTAACCAATGATCTTAGAAGAACTTAATAATGGGAATATTGTTAAATATAATATATAATAGAATAAAGTGTATAAATATAAAAAGTAGTTGTTAAGCTGATTGTGAGGGAGATATAAACATGTATTTAGGTGAGGTTAATATATGGAATTTTAGAAAGTATGGACATGCTAATATAACAGAAAATCCAGCAATACAAGTTAAATTAAATTCTGGACTAAATGTACTTATTGGTGAGAATGATGCTGGGAAGACGGCTATTATTGATGCGATAAAATTAGTTTTAGGAACTAAAAGCCATGATAATATACATATTCAGGAGTCGGATTTTTATATAGATGATAATGGTGTAAGAAGTGAGAACATAAAAATAGAGTGTATATTTAGAAAACTTTCAGAGGAGGAATCAGGAAGTTTTTTAGAGTGGATTGATTTCGATAAGGAAGGAGATCCAGAATTACAGGTAAGATTGATTGTAAAGAATACAGAAAATAAAATATCATATTCTATTAATGCAGGATTACCTGATTTAGATTCGAAATTTCAAGCAATAGATCTATTGTCTGCAACATATCTAAAGCCTTTAAGAGATGCTGAAAATGAATTGAAACAAGGATATCATTCTAGGTTGGCACAAATACTAAATAATCATCCTATTTTTAAGCATAATAAGGAGCAGCAACATACATTAGAAAAGTATTTTAGTGTTGCTAATAAAAAGATAGAAGAATATTTTAAAAAGGATGATTTAGAGAAAGATGAGGAATTTGGAATTGAAGATGGGGAAAAGGGAGCAAGAGAAATTACAAAAAGTTTGGATACTACTTTAGATGCATTTATGGGAAGTAGTTATTCAGAACAGGGGTATTCACCTAAAGTAACAATAAGCCAAAATCAGTTAACTAGTATATTAAGAAAATTAAGTTTGGTAATTACAGATAATAAAATTGGACTTGGTTCATTAAATCAATTGTTTATAGCACTTGAGTTATTACTATTTGATATAGAAGATAGTTATAATTTGGCTCTTATTGAAGAGGTTGAGGCACATTTACATCCTCAAGCTCAGTTGAGATTAATTGAATACTTACAAGAAAGAATGGAAAATAAAAAATTACAGTTTATTATAACAACACATAGCATAACACTAGCTTCAAAAATAAAGTTGGATAATTTAATTTATGTAAAAAATAATTTAACATATCCATTAGATTCAGGGAATACAGGATTAAGTGCTGGTGATTATAAATACTTAGAAAGATTCCTAGATGCAACAAAATCAAATTTATTTTTCGCAAAAGGTATTATATTTGTTGAAGGAGATGCTGAAAACTTAATTGTGCCAGTAGTTGCAAAAATTATTAATTTTCCATTAGAGAAGTATGGAGTATCAGTTGTTAATGTTGGAAGTTTGGCATTTTTGAGGTATGCTAACATATTTAAAAGAACTGATGGAACAGTTATTGATATACCTTTATCTATAATAACTGATTTGGATATTCGACCAGATTGTTACTATTCAGAGAAAAGTGAGATAAATACTAATACCTTTATAGTAATTCAAGATGATTTATCTGATTTAGAAGAGAAGTATAAGTTAGAACTAAAATGTATTAAAGATAAATACTTCTTAGATAAAGATGAACTATTTTGTGAGATTAAAAAATCAAATGGAGTGGAAAACTTTAATAGTCATAGAGGGTTTAAAGCAGCTTTAGAAGGAAGAATGAAAACAGTTATTGATACAAAACGTTTAATGGGAATAAGGAAGAATATAAAGGAAAAAAAATATTGTACTGAAAAAGCAAAATTATATACTAATGATTGGACTTTGGAGTATGATATTGCATTAAGTGGATTAAGGGAATATCTTTATGCATCTATATGTATAGCGAAAAAATTAAAAGTGGATGAAGAAATAAGTATAGATGTTACAGATGAAGTTAAGTGTGCCAAAGAAAATATTAAAAAGTGGAGTGAAAGTGGTGATCATGATGATTTGATTGCCTATAAAATATATAAGGATTTGCTAGATAAAAATGCATCTAAAGCAATAGCAGCACAATACTTTGCAGATATGCTAGTAACTAATAGTAGTTCTGTTAAACAAATTATAGAGTCTGATACACATTTATGTTATTTAGTAAACGCAATAAAACATGCTTGTAGACAGGAGGAATAGTTATGGGGTTAGTACAGTTATCTGATAATGATATTTCTTATGCTGAAAAACTATTGATAGGAGATAAAAAGTTTGATATAGATGAGAAAATACCAATAATTAAGTGTATGGATAAATCTATAGATGTTATGGCATGCCCAGGGAGTGGAAAGACAACAACTTTATTAGGAAAAGTTATAGCATTACTAAACCACATGCCACTACAAGACAGTAAAGGGGTATGTATTATTACTCATACGAATGTAGCCATAAATGAGATAAAGAATAAGTTAGGAAACAAAAGTGATGTATTGTTTCAGTATCCTAATTTTATTGGAACCATTCAATCATTTACAGATAAATTTTTAGCAGGACCTTTTATTAAGCTGAACTATGGAAAAAGTATTTCATCTATAAATGATGATTTTTATTATAAAAATATGTTTTCTAATATGGAATATATAATGACATTAAGAAAATTCGCATATGGAAAAAGAAAAAGTCAATTAGGAAATGGAATTAGTTGGGCAGAGCAAAATAAAATAAAAGATGAATATATTAAATCAATTAATGTTAGAAGAGTAGCTGGAAAGTTTGATTTCTTTTCAGGTGAAGTATCATTAAATTTAAAAAATCCAAAAACAGAAACGTATAAGGCACTAAATGGTCTATTCATAAATAATTTATTAGAACAAGGCATCCTTAGATATAGTGATACCTATTTATTAGCACAGATGTATATAGAGAGATATCCTATGATATCAACATATTTTGCTGAACGATTTCAATATGTTTTTATGGATGAAGTCCAAGATAATAGTTGGATTCAAAATGATATATTTAGTAAAATTTTTTCTTCAGATAAAATTATTGTTCAGAAGTTTGGCGATTTAAACCAAGCGATTTATGAGGATAATAATACAAATAATCCAGATAAAGAAGTATTAAAATTCGAGATATCACATAGTATGAGGTTTTCTCAATCTATAGCTAATTTTATTGGAAAGTTTAGAGTAGAAAAATCAGATAAACCGCTAATTGGAAATGGTTCTAGTAATTCTATAGTACCGCATGTTCTAGTATATGAGCCAGAAAAAATTAATGAAGTAAAAAATAAATATATAGAATTAATTAAACAATATAGCTTAGACAAAGAGAATGATATTTTAAAATGTTGTGGTTGGGTTGGATATAAAGAAAAAGATGAACAATTATCTGTAAAAAGCTATTTTTCGGATTATCAATCTAATAAGGACAAGAGTGAAAAATATAAGGGACTTAGTCTGAAATCTATTCTTTCTGAGAATATTAAATCTGGGATATCAGTTAGATTAATATATAAATCCGTAATAGAATGCATGTCTAGATTTTTGAATTTAAATGGAGTAGAAATGGACGGCAAGAAAATTAATGTCACTATGTTAGAAAGATATATGGTTGAGAATTTACAAGATCAATTAAAATTATTAAGGATTTGTGTTGTAAAACAAGTAAAGGAAATAACTTTATATAATAAAAGCGCATTTGTTGAAATTGGAAAGTGTGCTTATAGCTTAATAAAAGAGATTAGCGCAGATATTACTGAAGAGAATTTTATAAAATTATTTGAGTTACAAGATGGGGATAAAGTAATAAAAGATTCTTTATTAAATAAATATAATAAGGATGGAGTAACTATACTTTTTGATACAGTACATGGAGTAAAAGGTGAAACACATACATCAACTTTATATTTAGAAACATATTATAAAAATAAGACAGATTTAATGAGGATTTTTAAGTTTATTACTAAGGATAATATTGAGATAAAAAATGAAGATGATAGAAAGTCATTAAAAGTTGCATATGTTGGAATGAGTAGAGCAACAGATTTATTATGTATTGCTACATGTGAAGATACATTTAAAAAGAATGAAAAAGATCTTATTAACTTAGAGGGAAGTGGAATAATAAAGATAGTTCAAGTATAAGTATTAGTTGTTGTAATTAATTTATAAATAAAAGAATGGTTATTTCTTAAGAACATAAAGAACAAATTAGTAAAGCTAATTCTCTTAAGGTAGTATGCTTAGAGAATCGTGATGGGCTTACAATTTTACACGATTAAGTAAGAAATGCAAGTAAGATTGTGGGAGTTCATATTTCAACTATGTCCAAGGCATGTAAGGGTGTAAATAAGACAGCAGGTGTATTTTAATGAATATCAAAAGTGTCAAAATAGTAATACTGCGTAAATTAGAATAGAAAGGTTGTTTTTTAAAATTAACATATTTATAATTTAAGATAGAGTTAGGAAAATATGTATAATTGGATATCTAGGATAGAAAGGGTGGGAGAATAAAATTGAGCGATTTAGAAGCACTTAAGGATTTCTTAATAAGTACATATGGAATACAGTTTTTCTTACAGTATCTAGGTGGTAAGGCTATAGATAAATTAACTGATTTAAAGGTAAAGAAAAAGTTAACTATTGAGGAAAAATGGTTACTATTATTTGATAGAACTTTAGAATGTTTATGCCAAAAAAGAGAATGGGAATATGATGATAATGCCGTAAATACTTTTTTTAGTAATGAAGAAGTATCATTTGATAAATTAAATGATAGGAAATATGCATCTGAGTGTTTATGCAAGTTATTGGGAAAAAATTATATGCTAGATTATGGTGAGGGTATTGTAAGTGATTGGCAAAATTGTATGCAGGAATGCCTAGTTCAAAAAGAATTTGATGCGTTGTTTAAGAACTATGGATTGACCAAATTAAGTGAAATAGAGGATTTTAATAAAGAAATATTAAAATTTAAAAATGATGTTTTGAAGAAAATAAGTACATTAGAAGGTGATAAAGATAGATGGAAAGAGAGGGAAGAGTATAGAATAGCTAAAGAAAAGGAAGAAGAATTACAAGTTGCTTTGCAGGAAGTAGAAAATGGAGAATATGAAAAAGCAATAGAGGGATTAAAAAAAGTTAATGTGTGGACTAAAGATCAGGGTATAAAGTATACTTGTTATTACAAAATTGCATGTTGTTATTGGCACTTAGCTAGAAATACAAGTGACTATAAAGCCGTAATTAAGTGGTTTGAAAAGGCCGAAAATATTAGTGATCCTGAGAGGGATGATGTAGTATTGTTGTATAGAAATATTGCACTGTCATATATTGATATTGGTATGGATGAGAATAAGATTTATAATTACAATAAGTCTAATCAATATATGAAGAAAGCACTACAATTTTTATCAGAAAATGATCAATATTTTTTTAACGATATAATTATTCATATTGCAAGAAACTATATGGATATGTGTGATGAAATATCTGTAAATAAGGTTAATGAATATTTAGAAATAGCAATGGCATTAATGTCTAGTATATTTTTAAATTCTGACAAACTTACAGAAGGACAAGCATATATTTTATTTCATAATATGGCTAGAACTTATTATCATAAGGGAGAAAAAGAAGGGAAAAATGAATATTTTAATATGGCACAAGAGCTATATTTATCAGTTTTAGATATGGATTTTGCAAAAGCAGATAACTTAAGATTAGCTATGGTTAATGTAAATATAGCTATGTCATATCAATATGACAATTCAGATTGGGAAGGAAATAAGCGAAAAGCAATTCGCTATTATAAAATTGCTAAAGGATTGTATCAGAAAGACAAGTATCATGATTGTAAAAGTAATATTGATAATATAAATCTCGATATAGCGTCTGCATATGAAGGATTATATAAATTAAAGAATATTTATGAGGATTATAAAGAATCAGAAAAGATACTTGATAAGCTAATAGAGCAACTTGATTATATGCCTAAAAATTCATTCCCTATTCGAGTTTATTTAGAAAAAATGCATTTAAATATTACAGGGGCTATGATTAATTTTGGAAATAATAAAGAATATATAGAAAAAGCAGAAGATAGTAAAGAAATGTTAGAAATTTTACTTAATCAAGTAAGTTATGAAAAATACAAATATACATTTGAAATTTTTAAATGTGAGCTAAAATTACTGCAAATTAATGAAAATACAAAGAGATATGAAATAGAGGAAGTTATTGATAAGTTAGAAGAGATTAAAAGTGCAACTAAGACTGGCAATGTAAATATCTCAGAATATGCTGATGATTTACTTAACGAGTGTCATGAAATATTGGAGTAATAGAAGATACTTGAATATAGTTATTACTATTTATTGTAATATGAAAGCCACTAATAGAAATAAAGAGCGAGTGGCTACCTACTAAAAGAATGAACTATTAATTATATAGAAATATAGTGAAATTAAAAGTTAGAGCAGTGCTTACAAGTGATTTCATGATAGCAGAATCTGCTGAGCTTCCATGGAAAGTTCTTGGAAAAATAACAACTAGAATGGTAAATGAAGTTAACCGTGTACTATATGATTGTACAATGAAAATACCTGCAATATTGAAAATTTAATTTTAGAAATTGATAAACTGACAAGTATTGTAGTTACCCATAAATTAAATGCAACACTGTTAAAGAAGTATGATGAAATAATAGTAATGTCAGATGGAATTATTGCTGAATATGATAGTTTTGATAATTTAATAAATAAAAAAGGATTATTTTATAATTTATATAAGTATGGATTATAAAATTAAATGATATAAAGAATGAAATTTAAAACATTTATTAGTTGTTTTAATAGAAGTTATTAAATATATTTAAAGAATATACTTTTGAAGAACAATTGAAAGAACCTTCTGAGCAAGAAGGTTCTTTTTATAACTTTTTATTTTCTTATAATGGGTGCGTAAATTTGAATTTTGGATGTTTCATCTTTAAAGTTAACATCATAGACTTCAAAGTTAGGAAGTTTTGTATAGATATTTTTATTTTTGGTACAAATAGATTGAGGTTGTTTTAGATTTTGTTCAGATAACCATGTTTTATAAAAGTATCTCCAAAATTCTCCGCTAGTTTCCATATCTAGGGTAGTTTCAAATACAGCATATTCGAAGGTGTCAAATTTACGAGCAATGAAGCCAGAAGGTAAGTTTTTTAATGTGGAAACTTCTACACCAATCATATATTTTGCTGTGTCATTTTCATCTGATTCATGAGTCATTCCATATACTACTGGATAGTTTATTTGATCAGGAATTAGTTCTACTAAATTTTCATTATTCCATTTATCATATAAATTTCCTATATTATTAGTACCTAGATTATAGTCAATGTCAGTTTCAATTCCTACTACTAGGAAACTTTCCTTTGTGATAAATTTTACATTTTCAAAGCAGTGTTTTAAATCCATAATTATACCTCTTTCCATGAATATATTTTCAGGAGGAAATGGATTAATAGGTGGATTTATTTTTCTGAAATGTGCTGGTGGAAGTTTGTATTGTTTTACAAATTTTTTTGTAAGTGCTTGTTGAGATGAAAATCCCGACTCAAAGGCTATAAAGATGATTTTTTTATCAGTTTCTTTGAGTGCAATTGCTGCTTTGTATAAACGATATTGATTTAAATACTCTTTCACAGTATAATCTGTAATAATTCTAAAAACCATTGAAAAATAAGATGGTGAAAGATATACATATTCAGCTATATCAACAACTAAAATATTTTCAGTATAATTTTGATGAATAAACTCTGTTGCTTCAAGTATAGTATTTAGATAATCCATGTTAATCCCTCCTTCCAATATTATATTACTATATTTTGTATCAAGAAGTTTTGTCAAAATCAACTAACTTATAAGTTAAAATTTAGCATAAAGCATTAAACACTAGCTTAGTGACAGTCATTATGTATATTTTATTTATTGTTATAAAAATATATTTTAGGATATAATATATTTAAGTATATAATAATTTAAAGGACGTGAAAAATTTGAATAAACAACATGATTTTGATGCCGCATGAAAATCTATACTAGAAGCATTCGAGGTAGAAATCACAGAATTATTGTTTCCAGAACTCTTTGATAAAATAGCATGGGAATTAGGCACAGAATCTTTAGATAAGGAATTACTAGAAATACAAAAAGAAATTTTTGATAAAGATAGTAGTGAAAAAATAATATCAGATAAAATAATAAAAGTAAGATTAAAAAACAATGAAAATAAAATAATATTTATTCATGTAGAAGTACAAAGTTATAGTAGTGACAAGGAAGTATTTGGAGAACGAATGTTTAGATATTTCTACAGAATATGGGATAAGTTTAGATATAAATACAACGATAAATCAGAAATAATAGCAGCAGCTATTTATACATATAAAGGTAGTAGAGGAAAAGATAAAAGTTACATATATAAACTACCAGAGATAGAAAAAGAAATATTAACATATAATTTTAAAACTATAGATGTAGAAACATTAGATTTAAATAAGATAAGTGAAGAAAATCCATTAAAATTAGTTTTTAAAATGGCAAAAATTTTACTTGAAACAGGTGCAAAAGATGAGGACATATTTAATGCAAAAATAAACTTGGCAGAAGAATTAAAGGATTATGATAAAGTTAAAAATAATGAGCAAATAAAAGCACTGGTAGATTTTCTAGAATATCTATTTCTGATCAATGATGAAGAATTAGATGAAAAATATAATGAATATAAAAGAATAAGTGGGGGTGTATATAAAATGACAATAGAAGAAATAAGAAAGAAATATTATACACAAAAAGGAAGAGAAGAAGGAATAGAAAAAGGGAGAGAAGAAGGGATAGAAAAAGGAAAAATAGAAATGGCAATAGAAATGCTAAAAGATGGAGAGCCAATAGAGAAAATAGTTAGATATTCAAAACTTACAGAGGAAGAAGTAAAGGAACTAAAGAAAAACTTATAGAAATATATATTAGCAAGGGTTAAGTAAGTATATATAATTACAATAGAAGAAATGAGAAGGAAGTATTTTATATAAAAAGGAAGATAAGAAAAAATTTAGAAGAGAGTTTGAGACAGGTAATTAACCTGTCTTATTTTTATATCAAATAAAGATTAATAATAAATTACATTTAAAGAATAATTTCACCATACATATATTTACAAAAATAAGTAAAAGAGTATGATAAAATAAATAAGAGATTTTAGAAGAGGGAATTGAGTTTAGAATATAAGATAGGGGACAATGATATGGAAAAAATAATCGATATTGGAGAAGGAAAAATAGAAGCTTGTATTAAAGGAAGTGGAGAAGTTACAGTAGTTATTGAATTGGGGATATGTACTCATTTTAGTGATTGGGATATTGTAATAGATGAACTTTCTAAAAAAATTAGAGTAATTGCTTATCATAGAGCAGGCTATGGAAATAGCAGAAGTGAATGTAAAAAACGTACGGGTAGACAAATTGTAAAAGAATTAAATATGTTGTTAGAAAAAGAAAATATTGAAAAAAACATTATATTAATTGGTCATTCTTTTGGTGGTTTATGTGTTCAACATTTTGCTCAATTATATCCTGAAAAAGTAATTGGAATGATTTTAGTAGATCCAAATACAATTTATCAGAAAGAAATGGACAAGTTACCAACAATTAAAGAAAAATTTTCAAGAAGCAAAGATATTAAAAATTGGGAGCAATTATCAAAGAAAAACAAAGAAGAACTTATATTAGAAATTAATCCTAAAATAAGCAAAGAGCAAATGATGTTATCAAAAGAATCAAAACAAAGAATTTTGGATTTTTTAGTAGAGCCACAAACATACAAAACAATGATGCTAGAATACTACAGCCTTGATGAAACTATTAATGAGATAAGAGCTTTAGAGAGAAAGTATAAATGTCCAGTGATAGTAATGACAAGAGATAAGGAATTAATGATTTCAAATTTAATAAAATGTGGAATTGAAAAAGAAGAAGCTATAACCATGGAAAATACATGGCAGAAGATAATTAAGGAAATTGCTGAAGTATCACAAAATGGAACATTCATAGAAGTTAAAGGGGCTACACATTGTATATATCGTTTAAAACCAGAATTGATAGTAAATGAAGCATTTAAATTAATAAAAAATATCTAAAATAAAGAGATTAAAGAAATATATATCATTCTTAATTTAAATAAAATATATAATTAAATTTACCTTAAGTATTTGTTTATAATTTTATTAAATAATGGGAACTTTAAAATTAAAGATATAGACAAAGGTGGATAGGTGAATGAGATGATTGAAAGATTAAAGAAAGATAATAGATATATTAAATATGGAATGATTATATTTATAGCTATTGTGGTTGTTTTAGCAGTTAAAGCTATTGCATATGGTGATGATATTTTGGCATGGTTATTTTTTCAGTTAAGAAGATTTATTAAGGTTATATCACCAATAATATATGCAATAATAATTTCATATTTGTTATATAAACCGATTAAATGGATTGAAAGTTTGATTTATAGAGGCTTAAATTATGTGTTAAAGAAGAATGATGCAGATAAGTATAGTAAAACAGTTAGAGTTATTAGTATATTTATTTTATTTTTTATGATTATATTAGGACTTATAATCATATATAAATTTTTAGTGCCACCACTTATGGAGAACTTTAACGATATAATAGATGCACTACCAATGTTTCAAGCGAAGTTAAAGCAATGGGCAATTAATATAGCTGAGAAGTTTGATATTAAAAGTATACACTTTGAAAATACTAATAAGATATCAATAGATATTATGAATAAGTTAAAAAATGTACTAGAAGGATTGTTAGCAAAAATTATAATAACACTTAGCAATATATCTTCATTTTTATTGAATTTTATAATGACAATGATATTAACAGCATATTTTCTAATTGATAAGGAGAGAATTGTAAAACAGGTAAAAGAAATTATAGATGTGTTATTACCTAAAAAGGCATCAAGAGCTTTAAAAACATTTTTTTATGATGTAGATTATGTAGTTGGTGGATATATAGTTGGTGAATTGCTGGACTGTATTATTGTAGGAATAGCATCAACTATATTGTTAATGATAGTTAAGCACCCTTATGCAGTAATAATAGGAGTTATAGCAGGTGTCACAAATATAATTCCATATGTAGGTCCAATAATTGGGGCTGTCTTAGCTTTTTTCTTTGGAATGTTTACAAGTCTTTCTTTAGCAATAACAGGAACAATACTGTTATTAATATATCAACAAGTGGATGGAAATTTTATTCAACCTAAAATAGTTGGAGATAAAATAGGTCTTTCAGCGGTTTGGGTGTTTATTGCAGTTCTTATTGGTGGAAGTTATTTTGGAGCATTAGGAATGGTAATATCAATACCGGTAGCTGGACTTGTAAGAGTATATTTTAATAGATATAAAGAATATAAAAAATTAAAAAGTGAAAATGACATATGATAAAAATGGAGCCGTTGAACTAAATAGTTATTGCACAGCTCCTTTTTAATATAACATAAAATAAATAATTTACGTGGATTTTACATGACCTTAATTTAAGCATTACAAATATGTATTAATATATAAATATAAGATAAATAAGAAAAGTGAGGAAAAAATATGAATATATTAGACAATCATGTACACACACATTTCTCAAGTGATGGGAAGGATAATATGGAGGATGTTATAAAAAGAGCTATACAAATAGGTGTTAAGCATATTACATTTACAGATCACTTAGAGTATAACACAGACAGATTTAGTCTTAATTGCAAGGAGTACTGTGACACTATCTATAGATATAAAGAAAAATATAAAAAGGATATAGAAATATTACTAGGTGTGGAAGTTGGGTATCAAAACCATGTGAAAGATGAAATTGAAGAGATAGTAAATTCTAATCCATTTGATTTTGTATTATGTTCAACACATTCAGTAGATAAAATAAATGTACCAGATAAAAAATACTTTGAAGGATATACTAAAAAAGAAGTATATACAAGATATTTTGAAAGTATGTTAGAAACTACTAAGAACTTTAAAAACTTCAATTCTTATGGACATTTAGATTACATTATAAGGTATGGAAACTTTGAAAACAATAAAGTAATATATAGTGATTATAAATGTATTTTAGATGAGATACTAAAGAATATTATAAACAATGGAAGTGGAATAGAGCTAAACACATCAGGATATAGATATGGTTTAGATACAATACACCCTAATATGGATATTTTAAAAAGATATAAAGAATTAGGTGGAGAAGTTATAACAATTGGTTCAGATTCTCACAGAGCAAATGATGTGTGTAAGGATTTTGATAAAGCATATGAAATGTTAGAATATGTAGGATTTAAATATGTATGTATATTCAGAGATAGAAAGCCCGAATTCATATGTATAGATGAAAAACAATTTAAAAAAGTTATATAATTAATGTTAAGACTCATTGAAATATAAAGCATATTCAATGAGATTTTGTGCTTTCAGTGTTTATAAAGTTGTACATATATTTAATTTTCAGCTTAGGAATACAGTAATATAAAGTATAATTAAAATTTAAAAAAAGTAAATGTGTATAACTTTATGAATATATATGACAAAGTTTTAAATAGATTTGTGACAAATATTATTTGTTTACAAGTCATAAAAATAAAAGTCTAAATAAAATTTTTGTAAAATTGAAATTAGATGATAAAAAAATAGTGCAAGTTAAAGAATTTGCTAATAGTTGTATAGATGAGGAAATGATAATTTATTTAAATGAATTAGCAATAAAAAATAATTGTAAAATAAAATCAAATTTATAATTGGAATTTTAAAAACACATTAAATTTTAAAGAGTTTAATGTGTTTTTTAGTTAAAATTTTAGAAAAAATGTAAGAGGAAAAGTAATGAAAATGAAGAATTTATAAATCTAAGGTGGTGAATTTATGAAAGGTTGTAATGTTATAGCAGTATACGATAAAAATTGTGAAAAAATTTTAATGTGTAAAAGAAGAAAGAATCCATACAAAGGGTTAATTAATTTTGTTGGTGGAAAAATTGAACTTAATGAAAAGGGTGTAGATGCAGCTTATAGGGAATTGAGAGAAGAAACAGGAATTTCAAATAGTGACATTATATTAACTCACTTTATGGATTTTACTTACTATACTTATGATTGCTATGTAGAAGTTTATGTTGGAAAGTTAAATAATGATATAGAAGTTTATGATTACGAAAATGAGTTATTTTGGAGTAATTTAGATGAAAATTTTTTTGATGTCAATAAATATGCTGGTGAAGGAAATCTAGGACATATAATTGAGCATATAAAATTGGCTAAAGATACACTTCTAAAATGATATCTATATTTATGAAATGATTTAATAAATAATAGAAGTATTATGGTTTATAGTGGGTGGTTTTAATGAAACTTGAGAAGAAAAAATATAATATTTTAGATATAATAAGAATTCCACTAATATATTCATCAAGAGAATCAATCTTAGTA
Source organism: Clostridium amazonense (assembly GCF_056431285.1). NCBI lineage: Bacteria > Bacillati > Bacillota > Clostridia > Eubacteriales > Clostridiaceae > Clostridium > Clostridium amazonense. The sequence continues at coordinate 127,341 of NZ_JBWKMH010000010.1, forward strand.
GGCATAAAATATATTTTAGATGGAATAATTCCAATTTTACAAGTTCTAGTAACGGCTAAATTTTTAGATATTGCTATTCAAATATTTAATCATAAAAAGCAATTTGATGATATTATTAAACCAATAATATTTATGATAGTTTTATTATCATATATATGGTTTTCAAAAAATATATCAGAATATTTGGAAATATGTATGAGCAATAAACTTAGGAGAACATTTAGGGTTGATTTAATTGAGAAGGTAGCATCTTTAAAATACAAGTATATAGAAAATGAAAATAGTTCGAATTTAATTTCAAAAGTTATGAAAGAGCCAGAAGTCCAATGTAGTGATGCATATATTTTAATTTTGGATATGGTTCAATTGATAATAGAAGTAATGGGAATATTAATTATTCTATTTTCCAAGGTTTGGTGGTCAGCTGTATTAATAGTTTTAATTTCTATTCCATTATTTAAGTTATCGTTAAAAAGTGGAAGTGAAATTTATGAAACTAATAGAAAAGTAGAAGGAAATAAAAGAAGAGCAAAATACTTACTGGAAGTTTTAAATAATAGAGAATTCGTAGAGGAAAGAGAATTATTTCAGTACTCTAAGGATATAAATAAAGATTGGTTTGAGCAATTTGAGATTTCTAGAAAGTCAGAATTAAAAGTAAGTGTAAAATGGTTTATAAATATGAAACTAGGTGGGGCTATTATATCGATACTTTCTATAGTAATAGTTTTTATATTAATATTTCCAGTTGTTGAAGGCAAGATTACAATTGGATTTTTTATTTCTATAGTCAATAGTATTTTTAGTTTAATTAATTATATGGCATGGACACTTCCACAATATGGTGATAATTTAGCCCAAAATAAAGAATTTTTAGCAGATTTAAGTGAGTTCATGTTTTTAGATGAAAACCCAGAATACCTATCAATACCGAGCAAAGAAAGAGTAAATCTGAAAAAATTAGAGTTTAAAAATGTTTTTTTTAAGTATCCAGGTACTAAGAATTATATTTTAAAAGATTTATCTTTTGTTATAGAAGGTGGTAAAAATTATGCGTTTGTTGGAAGTAATGGAGCTGGAAAGACAACTATAACAAAACTTATAACAGGTTTATATGAGGAGTTTGAAGGTGAGATTTTAATTAATGATCAATCAATAAAGATTTATAACCAGGAAGAATTAAAATCCATGTTTTCTGTGGTATATCAAGATTTTGCAAGATATTATATATCAGTTAAAGATAATATCTTATTGGGAGATGTAAGTAATGATATAAGTTTAGAAAAACTTTATATAGCAATAAATAACATGGATTTAAATGAAAGTATAGAAAATCTAAATAATGGATTAGATTCAAATTTAGGTAAAATTAAAATTGATGGAGTAGATTTATCAGGTGGACAATGGCAAAGAATAGCAATGGCGAGATCAATAATTAATTGTGCATCTTTAAGAATTCTAGACGAGCCTACAGCTGCATTAGATCCAATAAGTGAAAGTAATATTTATGAAAAATTTCATAAAATAAGCAAAAATAGTACAACCATTTTTATAAGTCATAGGTTAGGATCAACTAAACTGGCTGATAAAATTTTTGTTATGGAAGATGGAAAGATAGTAGAAAGTGGGTCTTATAAAAACTTAATAGCAAATGATGGAGTTTATGCAAAAATGTATGAAAGTCAAAGGAGTTGGTATAAATAATGAAAATCAATTCAAAAAATACATCTTTTGTAAAGATAGTTAAGATAATAGTACCAATGTTTTTTAAAGCATGTCCTAAACTTATAATTTTAATGATATTGCTAAATATCTTACATGGAATATCATTAGGAATTAATACTTTGGCTATTCAAAAATTTTTTGACTATACTACATTGATGATAAAAGAAGAGAGCAATATAAAGATGGTATTATTAAGCTTAACTTTGTTATGCATAGCCATATTATTTAATCAAATTATGAATGGTCTAGCAAACTTTATGTCTAGTAAGCTTGTAACCAATAAAGCTATTGGCATATTGGGAAAAATTTTAAATGAGAAAAGTAGTAAATTGAATGCAATTGATTTTGAGAATACTAATATTTTAGATGATATAAACAAGGCTCAACAAGGACTTGAAAATAGCATATTTATTAACATAAGAATAATATCAATAGCAACTTTTTATCTGCCATATTTCTTATTTATGGGTATATATTTATATAAGTTAAAGCCAATATTATCAATAGCTATAATATTAATATTTGCACCAATAACATTAGGGCAAATAGTTAAGGTGAAGCTATTTGGACATTTAGAAGAAAAAATTGCGCCAGTTAGAAGGGAATATGAATATTATGAAAGATGTATTATAGATAAAGAATTTTATAAGGAGACACGATTATTAGGGGCATTTCAATATTTCAAGAAAATTTATAAAAGCAGTTTATTAATTATGAATAATGAAATATTAAGAGTTGAAAAGAAAACTGGACTAATTGAAATATTTATGAAAAGTTTAACTTTACTAGGATATGTTGCTGTTTTAATTTTATTAATTAAAGCACTTTTAGATGAATCTATATCAGTAGGGGCTTTTGGTGCCGTATTTACATCTATAGGAACAATGTTTAAATTGATGGAAGAAATAGTGTGTAGGCACATAGGAAGAATAAATAAAAGATTGGGAACTGTAAAAAATTTTATTTTCTTTTTAGATTTGGATGAAATAAGTGGAGAAAATATTGAGATAAATGAATCACCAGGTATTGAGATAAAAAATGTAGATTTTATATACCCTTGTTGTAAAAATTTATCTCTAAAAAATATAAATTTAAAAATCAATAAAAATGAAACTATTGCAATAGTTGGAGAAAATGGTTCAGGTAAAAGCACTTTAGTTAAACTGATTATAGGGATGTACAAGCCAATTAGAGGAGAGGTTTTAGTTAATGGCATAGATACTAAAAGTATAAGTAATAAATCTTTATATAAAAATATATCTGGAATATTTCAGAATTTTAAAAGATATAAAATGACGTTACGGAACAATATATGCATAAGTGAAAACTTGCATTGCATAAATAATGAATTGTTACAAGAAGCAATTACAAGAGCTGATTTTAATATAGATAATAGTAAATTATTAAATGGATATGATACTTTTTTATGTCGTGAATTTGATGGAATAGATTTATCAGGAGGACAATGGCAAAGAATTGCTATTGCGCGTGGATTTTATAAGAAAAGTAATATGATTATTTTGGATGAACCAACAGCATCTATTGATCCTATAGAAGAAACAAAGATTTATAAAAAATTTCAACAATTATCAAACGAAAAAACATCTATAATTGTTACTCATAGATTAGGGTCTACTAAACTAGCAGATAGAATAGTTGTACTGAACAAGGGAGAAATAGTACAAATAGGAACACATGAAGAATTAGTTAATGTTAAAGGGAAATACAGAGAAATGTATAATTTGCAAAGCAAATGGTATAGTGATGATGGATGTGGGGGAATAGTTTATGAATCATAAAGGTACAAGTTTAATAGAGACAAAGAGATTGATATTAAGAAAGTTTAAGATATCAGATGCAAATGATGTTTTTAAAAATTGGGGAAGTGATACAAAGGTAAATAAATATTTATCATGGAAAATACATGAGTCTGTTAAAGATGCGGAAGAAATTATTAATTTATGGATATCACAGTATGATGAAGACACTTATAATTGGGTTATAGTGTTAAAGGATATTAATGAGGCTATTGGAAATATATCTATTGTAAAATTAGAGGAGAAAAATGAAGCGTGTGAAATTGGCTATTGTATTTCAAGTAAATATTGGAATAAAGGCATTACAACGGAAGCTTTTAAAGCAGTAATAAAATATTTATTTGAAGAGGTTAAGTTAAATAGAATTTGTGCTAAACATGATGTTGATAATGTAGCATCTGGAAGGGTAATGCAAAAGTGTGGAATGACATATGAAGGAACTTTAAGAGAAGTTCAAATTAGAAATAATAGAGTTTGCAGTCTATCAGTATATTCAATTTTAAAAAGAGAATGGATTGATAATGAAAAGCAAAATGGATGCTATTAGGCATCCTTTTTTTAGTGGTATTATTTGTTAAATAAAGAATTTATATAGTCATAGTCTATTGAACCATTAACAACTTCATAAGTACATGAATTGACACGTTGATGAGGTGGATCATGATGTTCTGTTGTAATTAAAATATGTGTATTATCAAAAAAATTTATAACTATAGAATTAGCATAGGTAAAGTTTTCAAGAAATATAGAATCAAAAGGATTATCATCTGCATATGAATAAGAAGTTTTACTTTCAACTAATTTTAAGCTATTCATGTATTTAATAAACTTATCAAGCTTAATATCATCTTCAATAAGATTTCTAGAATAATCACAATTATGCATTGAATATATAGAAATATATTCAATGCTTTTATTATCACCAAAAGCTTTAGAAACTATATCCTCAAATGATTTTTTATAGGTGGATAAATGATATATTGAAAATAACATTAATGGTATTATAATAATAAAAACAAGCCATTTTTCATTTTTCTTATTAAATAAATTTTTAAAAATTAAAAACACCTCCAATTAGAATAATAAGAAGTCTAATTAAATAAAGAATTGATGTACTCATAATCGATAGATCCATTAACAACTTCATAAGTACATGAATTGACACGTTGATGAGGTGGATCACGATGTTCCGTATTAATTAGAATATGAGTAGAATCAGAAAAGTCTATAAAAACTGAATCAGAATTTGCATCATTCATTAGTAGAATAGAATCAAATGGCAGATTATTTGAATGAGTAGAAGATTCACTGTTTTTATGTAGTTCAAGATTATTCATATATTTAATAAAGTCATTAATTTTATTTTCATCGTCAATAGAATATTTAAAATTATGTAAATCATGAATAGAGCCTATTGAAATAGAAGTAAATGTTATATTGTCATCAAAAAAATTTGAAATTATATCATCAAATGATGTTTTGAAGCTATGTAATTTGTAGATAACACAAATTGATAAAATGATTATAGCAATAGAAATAATCCACTTTTTCTTACTTTTTATTAATATCATTTTAATTCCTCCATATAAATACTATTTATACAATATTATACACTAAGATGCAAAAACAGTGTATATCAAAAAGTATAATGGTGATGATATATATGATAAAATTAAGATAAATATAGAAAATAAAGAAGCTTTAAGTAAAAAAGAAATATTAGAACTAACATTTCTTACTATAATGTAAAATAGTGTAGATAAAGAACTGAGAAGTCTTGAAATTATAGAATTAGAAGAGAAGATGATAATGAAAAGTTGAAATTGATATCAATGTTCTATAATTTGTTGAGAAATTTAACTCGAAGTTTTAATCTATATTTTTAAAATTGAAAATGGAAAATTGAAAGTTGAAAGTGAATGTAAAAATTGGATTTCCAATTTAAAAAATATAAAAGCGTAGTTTTTATATATTTCCATTTCAAATATTAGGAATGAAATGAGTAATATTAACCATAACTATTCACTTTTTACTCTTAGTTCTTAATTGGTTTCAATCATGCTATCAGAATAAACTGTAAGATTAGTAGTATCATTTGAGAAAGCTAGTATTTAAAATTTTAGCTTGGAACCCTATAGAAGGATATTTTAAAATTGATTATTATTTTAGAATATCTTTTTTATAGAATAAATTATTAGAAGTATAAAAAATGTGTAATTGAGGTGTAATAATAAAATGGAATATTGGGATATATATGATTTAAATGGTAATAAAACTAATAAGATAAGAAAAAAAGGAGATAAATTAGAACAAGGTGAGTATCATTTAGCAATGGAAGCATGGATTGTTAATTCTAATGGAAATATATTAATTCAAAAACGTTCAGAAAAATGCGAAATTTTACCTGGTGTGTGGGGATTAACAACAGGAAGAATGATATCTGGGGAAAATACAATTGAGGGATGTATACGTGAAGTTAAAGAAGAGATAGGTTTAAACATTTCAAAAGAAGATTTAAATTTTGTAAGAAGAATTTTTAGAACAGATTTAATTTGGGATATTTACTTAATAAAAAAGGATGCTCAAATAAATGAATTAAATCTTCAGGAAAATGAAGTTTCAGAAGTTAAATGGGTTTCAATTGATGAATTTAATAAAATGTTAGATGAAAAATTATTATTCAAATACCCTGAGATACAAGAAATACTTTTACATATTCAAAAATAGAAAATAAGCAGATGTTACAAATTTACTTTTGTAATATCTGCTTATTTTTTATAGGAATAATAACTATAATACCTAATTCAATTAAAACATATTTTTACAAGAAATAAAGGAGGTACATGTGTAAAGATAGAAAATATTAATTTATGTAAGATTAATATAAATATATTAGAAAGGTGTTATTATAGGCAAAATTATATTTTGGGATTTTCAAGGAGTGCTAGCATATAATAATTTTATGTTTAGTAAATTGTTATATAATCTTATGAATAAATTGAATATTGGTTATAAATGAAAATAAATATAACATAAAGAATTAGAGGTTTTTTATAAGTATAGTGTAGGAGGAGATGAATATATGATTATGGAGTTAATTATCATAATTATAATTATGATACCACTAATAGCATATTGTATATATGCTATTAAAAATCCAGAAGAAACATTAAGGCAAAGCTTGAGAGAAACATTAAAAGATAGAAATGCAGAAATCAGTGATTTTGCAATAAAACGTCAAAAGTTTGGAGCTATAGGCAGTTTAGTAATTATTATAATAACAATATTAATAATTGTATTAGAAATATTGTTATAACTTATGGAGGAATAATAGTGAAGATAGTTAGTATAGATGAATTTTCAAGAAATGCAATAATGAAATTCATAATAAAAAGTTGGGAATCAGATATAATTGTAGTAAAAGGAAAAGTTCATAACATGAGTAAGCTTTCAGGTTATGTAGCCATAGAAAATAATGAAATAGTAGGACTTATAACATATTGTATAGAAAATAATGAGTGTGAAATTGTTTCACTTGATAGTATAAATGAGAACAATGGAATTGGTAGTAATTTGATAGATAAAGTTTATGATATGGCTGTTGATAAAAAGCTACAGAGAATATGGCTTATAACAACTAATGACAATATAAGAGCTTTAAAATTTTATCAAAGAAGAGGATTTAATATGAAACAAATATATATAAATGCTGTGAATGATGCTAGAAAAATAAAGCCTAATATATCACTTGTAGGATATTATGATATTCCTATATTACATGAAATAGAATTTGAAAAAGAGTTGTAGTTTAAAAGCACATGATAAATTTCATGTGCTTTTATTATATATTTAAATAGTAAAAATGTGACAATTATCTTTGTCACATTTTCGGGAATTTTAAGGAAAAAGTATAATTTTTAATGAGATGTGTGAGTTAATTTAAATATATCATAAAATTAAGAAAAATTAAACAAAATAATTGTAAAATTTATAAACAATTTGTCAACAATTTAAATTACACAAATCATTGTTTAGATGGCTTTCTTTCAAAGAAAATCATACCAAGTACAAAGGCTATAATGGATGGTAAAATCCATGCGAAGCCAGCATCATTTAGTGGTATAAATGATAAAATCTTATTTACAGCTGTTATGTTTCCGTTAGTTTGAGTGTCAACAGTAGTAAAGAAGCTAACAAAGAATGTAGTATATACAGTAAGTCTTACAACAGTATTATTTTTTACTAAATTACCTAATAGTGTAATTATTATTAATACTATTACAATAGGATATAAAACATTTAAGATTGGTACAGCAAGTTTAACTAAATCATCAACACCACCAGTTGCAAGTAATGCACTTACTACACTTATGATAATTGCAAAGGTACCATATGATACTTTTCCACGAGATAGTTTATTAAAATAAGAAGCACCTGTTGATATAAGTCCTATAGCAGTTGTTAAACAAGCAAGACCTACTGAGATTCCAAGAATGACAGTTCCTATGTTACCAAAAATACTTTTTACTATTTCAACAACTAAAGCAGATCTGCCTATATCACTAGAAATTACTGTAGAAGTTTGACTTCCAAGAATCATAAGCCCACCATAAACGAAGGCTAAACCTACTACAGAAACAAGTCCTGATTTAATTGTTAGAGATATTATGTCTTTTCTTGATGTATAGCCCTTATCCTTTATAGATGAAAGAACTATTGAAGAAAATATAACGGATGCCATAACATCCATTGTTTGATAACCTTCTAGAAGTGCACTTGGAAATACACCTTTAAATCCTGTATTTACTACAGGTCCAATTGGAGATATAATTCCTTTAATTATTATAGTTCCAAGAGTTAAAAACAAAATAGGAGTTAAAATTTTTCCTATATTATCAATAATAGATGAAGGTCTCAAAACAAAAATCAAACATATAAGGAAATATATTGCTACAGATAATGATGGACCGACACTTGGAAAAATAGGGTGTACGGCTAATTCATAAGTTGTAGCAGCAGTTCTAGGAATGGCAAGCATAGGGCCAATTGCTAAAACTAGTATAGTTGTAGCAAATACAGAAAATACTTTTCCAACTCTTTTAGAAATATCTGAAAAGCTGCCATTGATTTTAGCGCAAGCAATTATTCCTGTAAGTGGTAAACCTACACCAGTGATTAAAAAACCGAGTATAGCTATGGGTGTTTTATCACCGACCAAGTTTCCCATGTAGGGAGGAAAAATTAAGTTGCCAGCACCGAAAAACATTGCAAAAAGTGCAAAACCAATAACTATAAAATCTTTTGCATTATTTTTTTTCATTCATTCATCCCCTTAATTTTTATTGGTATGTATACAATTAGTATTGTAATTATTAGAAATTTAATACGTAACAATGAATTATTTTAATAAATAAAATTAATTCTACGAATAGTGTTTTTCTACAATGTAATAATTGTAAAAAAATATGAAAAATGTGGATTTGGAATAGGATAAAAATGTATTTGATTTCATATTATTATATTATAAATTTTATGGAAAAACAGTAGGTTACTTAGTATGTTCACATTTAATTAATTTTTTTATAAATTTACAAGTTCATAAAATAAATAAATAAATTTAATAACTTCGCTATATTCAAGATATAGACTAGTTTAGAATAATATTTGTAGCATTTCATGTTTAAATAATTTTAGAAATATAGTTATTTATCAAAGGTTTTGTCAAATAGAAAAAAATATATAGGTAATAACAATTTTAATGTAGATTTATATAATAAATATAGGTTAGAAATTTTAGGAGTAAGTATATGACTGTAAGTATATTAAATAAAATATTTAATAATGTTCCAGAACTTTATATTGATGATAAATCTAAATTTGTATTTATAAGTGATTGTCATAGAGGTGATGGAACTTGGAAAGATGATTTATTACCTAATTTAAATATTTATACAGCTGCATTAAAGTATTACTATAAAAGAGATTTTACACAAATAGAAATTGGTGATGGAGATGAACTTTGGAAAGTATCAAAGATAGGTACTATATATGATATATATCCAGAAGTTTTCAATATTTTGCTTAAGTTCAAAAAAAAAGACAGATTTTATATGATAGTTGGCAATCATGATGAAATAAAACATAGTAGAAAATTTAGGCGAGAAATAGAAAAATATAAATTTGATAATTCAAGAAAAGATTTATATGATTTATTTCATGAATTAACTATGTATGAAGGATTAAAATTAGTTTATAAGCCTAATTGTACTAAACTTTTTATTATACATGGACACCAAGTAGATTTTATAAATTATCAATTAGGAAAAGTAGCATGCTTTTTAGTAAGATATATATGGTCTACTATGGAACAAGTATTTGGATTTAGAAATCCAACAAGTCCAGCAAAAAAACACTCTAAGCGAACTAAAGTAGATAAGAAATTAGAAAAATGGGTAAAGGAAAACAATCAACCAATGATAGCAGGTCATACACATAGATCCATATTAAGTGTTGAAAAAAATTTAAAATATTTTAATGATGGTTGCTGTGTATATCCATATTCAATAACATGCATAGAATTAGAAAAAGGAGAGTTAAAATTAATAAAATGGCAAACAACTTCTTTAGAAAATGGAGTTCTATGCGTTAGACGTGATATTATAGGTGGACCAGTAAAAATTGAATTACTTTAACTGATATATTTTTTATGGTTTTCATGGTAATCATAAGAATAATTTATTAACTGATAATTATTAAAACTTGAAATAGAAATGATAATAAAGTAAAATTTAACTATAAATGAGCATTATTCACAAAGATATTCATTTATAACTGTAATGTGTAAAAGTATTAGATATATAAATATTTTAGTTGTGGGATGGAGAAAAATATGATATTTAACTTAAATGAATTTTTAACATCAGTATCGTTTGCATTAGATTTTATGGAAATGGACGTTTTAGGGGCACCATCAAATCATGGTAGAAGAATAGCATATATTTCATTAAAGATTGGACAAGAATTAGGAATGAGCTTAGAAGAACTTCATGATATTGTTGCTCTTGCTATTTTACATGATAATGGTGTAGGAGAAAAAAGCTTATATGAAAAATTAAGAGTAAATGGAGAAGTATCATTAACTAACTTAGAAAAATCTAGAGTTCATTGTTCAATTGGAGAAGAGAATATTGCAAATTACCCATTTTTAACAGATGTAAAAAATGTAATAAAGTATCATCATGAGAAGTATGATGGTACAGGTTTTTTTAAATTGAAGAAGGATGAGATTCCTATAATGTCACAAATAATACAATTTGCAAATGTTGTTGAGATGAATTGTAACTTGATACAATGTGATAGAAATAAAATCTACAAATTTGTAGATGAAAATGATGGAATAGCTTTTTCATCTAAAATAGTTATGGCATTTAAAAATGTTTCTAATTGTGATGAATTTTGGAGTGAGATTGCTAGTAACGATATAGGTGAGATATTAAAAAGGGATATGCCTAAATATAGCTTTGATATATCATTTGAGAAAATACATGAAATAACAAGTGTATTATCAAAGATAATAGATAGTAAATCTGAATATACACAGAGACATTCAACAGGATTATCAAAAAAAGTTGAAATAATGTGTGAGTTTTATAAAATAACTGATGATGAAAAGATGAAATTAATAATTGCAGCAGATTTACATGATATAGGTAAGTTGGCAGTTCCTAATGAAATATTAGATAGTCCTAAGAAGCTTACAAAAGAAGAGTTTGAAATTATAAAGAAACATCCATATTATACAAGAACAACATTAGAAAGTATTAGTGGATTTGAAAAAATTACTGAATGGGCATCTAATCATCATGAGAAACTTAATGGAAAAGGATATCCTCTTGGATTATATGCAGAGGAATTAGACTTTAACTCTAGACTTATGGCATGTCTTGATATATATCAGGCTATAACAGAAGATAGGCCATATAGAAAAGCATTAAGTCATGGTGAGGCTATGGAAATACTAAATACAATGAAGCATAATGGATATATAGATGGAAAAATAGTTTCAGATATTGATTATGTTTTTAAGGATTAAAATTTTACTATCATAAAGTAGAAAATGAATTCTATTTTATGATAGTTTTTTTATATAAAAATATTTTTTACATTTAGTAACATCAAAATAACTGAAAATCATTTAAAAATTTCTGAATAATACGATAATACAAATAAAAAACTAGGGAGCGTGTATAGATGTTTAAGATTTTGCATATAGAACAAAGTGATTTTTTTTGTAAAATAGTAAAACAAATGTTAGTGGAAAAAGGATTTTCATATATATGTACAGATAGTTTTGAAGATGCATATGAAATTTTAGAAAATGAAGATATAGATTTAGTTATAAGTGCTTTAGTAGGTAAGGTTGGAACTATTGAAGAGTTTTTAAAAAAAATAAATGTAAGTAATAAAAGTGAAATACCTATATTTGTAGTTAGTGGGAATAATATAGATGACAAAAAGAAAGAATTATTTGATTTAGGTGTAACTGATTATATTTTAAAAGAAAATTTAGAGAAAGATATAATGAAAAACATATCTATAGCACTTAAAGAAGATGAAAATTTATTGAATCTTAGACATATACAAATAGCAGTTGTTGATGATAGTCAGCTTGAAAAAGAAGTTCAAAAAGGTTTATTTGGAAAATATAATATAAATAATGTGGATTTTTATAATTCAGGTAATGAACTTTTTAATAGTAAAAAAAGATATGATATGTATTTAGTAGATATAGTTCTTCAAAATGAATTTGGAAAAGACTTAATAGAAGAAATAAGAAAAAGCAATAGAAATTCTATAATAATTGCAGTCACATCTTTAAATAATTCTAAAACATTATCAAGCATATTAAATAGTGGTGCTGATGATATAATAAATAAGCCTATAGACGAAGAATTGTTTATATCAAAGCTAAAATCTAATGCTAGAATTTACATATTAAATGAAAAAATGAAAAAGGTTATAAAAGAAATGGAAAAATAATTTTTTTAAATATCATGGCATTTTAAAAATGAGATTTATTGGATATAATGGGTAAAAGGGGGAAGGTAATGGAGATGTTTATGATAATATATTCTATATTTTTAGCTATATATTTAGCAAGAATATTCATTAAGGACTTTTTTATACATTATAACTTAAGCGAAAATGGATTTAAAAATGTATTGTATGCAGTATTTATTGTGGCTGGATTATTTTGCTCAATGGTAATGTATAAGGCATCTGATAATGTTGATGATTTAAAGGCTATGAAAGAAGCAATAAATTTAAGCCAAAGTATATCTGATGAAGAAAAAGATGAAGAAAATGATTGGATATATCAGGAGGTTGAATTTTATAAAAATGAGTGTAAAAAAGCAACTATCTACAGTTTTATTGATTTGGGACTGATTTTAATTATAAGAAAAAATATAAAAAGAGAACATAAAGATTTAAAAAATAAACCTAGGAAGAGATGGAGTGATAAAAAAGTAGAAAAATTATAACTTGAAAATTTTAAATTATAAATATACAGTAAAAAAATAAATAGCTCAAAATACTTTTAAGCGTATTTTGAGCTATTTATTTTTTTATTCATAATTAGGATTTGTAACTCTATTTATGAATTCATCTAAACTATAAAAATCACTCATGTATACTCTTGGTACAGCATAAAGTGGCGACTTGCCAGTAGCAAATCCACTATCAGTAGATAAACCAAGTTTATATCCAGCTTTTTCAGAAAGCAATTTAGTTTCTGTGTTATAAGAACCATAAGGGTATGCTATGTATTCTACGGGTCTTTTAACTATGGCTTCTAAATTAGACTTTGAACTTTTAAGTTCATTTTCTTGTTGCTGATTTGTAAGTGTTGCCAGTTCAGGATGAGTTGAACTATGACTTTCAACAAATAAATTACCTTCATCGCATTGAGTTAATAGATCGTTAGTTAAGAAATTTTCATTTCCTAAATAATCAGAAATCATAAATACAGTTCCATCATAACCATATTCCTTTAGTATTGGAAGTGCATTGTTAAAATTATCTATATAACCATCATCAAAAGTTAATACTATAGAATTTTTAGGAACTGGTTTATTAAATTTTAGATGATTATATAATTCATCCATAGTTAATGATACATAATTATTATCTTTAAGCCATTTTAGATGACTTCTAAATGTATCTGGATTTAACATAAGCTCATTTGTTCCACTAAGTTGAATTGAATGATAATATACAACAGGAACACCAATAGAATTATCTTTTAGTTCATGACCCTTATATTTTTCATCTATATTGATTTTAGAATAGATACTACTAACTTGAGGAGCTTCTTCTTTATTATCATTTTTTGTATCATTTTTATTTTCCACTGTTGAAGATACATCGACTTTAGTTGATGTTGGATTGTTAAACAATTTAGATTTAAATGCTATAGTTGAAAATAGAATTAGTGCTAAAACAACTAATATAATATAAAACTTTTTATTTTTCATTATGATTACACCTTTTCAATTTATTTTTTTATATAAAAAAAGCAATATTAAGAATCAATTTCAATATTGCTTTGTCTTATAATTATATCAAAGATTTACTATAATTTTAATAAGAAAGTATTAAATTTTTCTAAGTAATGCTGTACACCATTCATTAGTTTGAGATTTAGATGTTAGCTCAAACCCATATTCTTTAATTTTATCTATAACAAGGTCAAAAGTCCATTCAACAAGTCCAGATACTAAAAGTGTACCATTGGATTTAATGTGACTATTTATAAATTCCATGAACATTTGAGTTTCTTCACCACCAATATTGATAAAGACAAAATCAAATTGCGTATTTATTCCTAAATCATCTTCTAATGCATTGCCAACATAGATATCAATGGTATCAATATCATTTAATGATGCATTAAGATTAATTTCCTCATTTACATCACGAATATCCAAACTAGCTACTGAAGTAGCATTTTTTATAGCAGCAGCAATAGATAATATTCCAGACCCCGTGCCTATATCAAGTACAGTTTTATTTTTAAAATCTTTTTCAAGTATGTATCTTAAACAATCTTGAGTAGTTTCATGAAGACCAGTACCAAATGCCCCTTGAGGTATGAATTTAATAGTTTTTTTATTATTAGCATCATATTCAGGTGAACATATAACCCAACCATTATTTAAATCGATAGGTTCCATAGTTTCATTAAGTTCAATGTTTTTAATTTCTTCAACATTTAAATCTTTGATGCATAATGTTTTTGATATTAAGTCTTTTTGTGAATTAACAAAATTTATGTCATCACTTTCAATTACAATATTAAAATCAACTATTTCATCCTCATTTTCATAATAACCATAACCATAATCGGTAGTAGTTATTGTTACAGGGCTTTCATAATATATGTTGTATATGTCTATTAAATAGAGTTTTTCTGTTATTTCATCTGTTTTACATAATGGAACTTTAAAAGTAATTTTAAACATAAGTACCTCCTAAATAATGTCTTTATCATTAGTATTGACTATAAATTTGAATTAATAACATATTATATAGCATTGAAGTTTAGTTTTTCAATTATATGATAAAAAATAGAACTTTTCTAAAATTTCAATAAAATATAATAAAATCTGCCAATATCACTTAAAATTTAATAGTTTATAGCATTTGCAAATTTGAAAGGTAAGAAAAACTGATATATTATATAGAATATAGAAGAAAATTAAACTTAAAGTTGTTTAGATTTTAATTTCATAATCTGATTAATGTTTTAGCAATGAATAGTTTAAAAGCTGCGTTAAAAAATAAAGTTTATTGTTAAAATAAACTTTATACAAATTAAAAATGTTTATATGGGAGGGATTTATTATGGGTTCAAATTGTAGCACATGTCCAAGTAAAGGAAAGTGTAATAGTAGTGAATCAAGTTGTTCAATACAAAATAATCCAAATAACAAAATAAAAAATGTTATAGCTGTCATGAGTGGAAAAGGTGGAGTAGGAAAATCTACTATGTCAACTATGATAGCTAAGAGACTAAATAAAAAAGGTTATAAAGTTGGAATTTTAGATGCTGATATAACAGGTCCGAGTATTCCTAGATTGTTAAATATAAAAGAAAATGAAGTTTTTGGAACTGAAGAAGGAATCATACCTATAAAGTCTGAAGAAGATATTTCAGTTATGTCAATAAACTTTTTAGTTAAAGATGAAGAGGCTCCAGTAATATTAAGAGGACCTGCAATATCTGCAACAGTTAAACAGTTTTGGACAGATGTTTTATGGGGAGAATTAGATTATTTAATTATAGATATGCCACCAGGAACAGGTGATGTTCCATTAACTGTTATGCAATCTATTCCTATAAGTGGAGTTGTTATAGTTACAACACCTCAAGATATGGTGTCAATGATAGTTGCTAAATCAATAAACATGGTAAGAAAAATGAACATGAATGTTATTGGTGTTATTCAAAATATGAGTTATTTAATATGTCCAGATTGTAAAACTAAAATTAGAATTTTTGAAAATGAAGATTTTGATGAATACATAAAAAGAATGGATACAACACTATTAGGTGAAATGCCTATGAGTATGGATATAGCAAAACTTTCAAAGGAAAAAGTTAATCTTTATTCAGAAAAAGTAGAAGAAGAAATTGAAAATATTGTTTCAAAAGTAGAGAATTTTTAATAATATTGTAAATATAAAAAATAAGAGGAATTTTTAATTCCTCTTATTTTTTATATTAAAAAAACATATCAGTATTTGTGAATTGAAGTTTATTATCTTCTACTATTGGCTTATCAGGATTAGTTTTAGTATTATTTTTAGACGTTACTTGATTTATAGGACTTCCAGGATAAAGCATTCCTTCTAAGTCTTTATAAGGAATTATTATAGGTAAAATTTCTAATGAACTTGGATCGTAGTCAGACGCATTTAGATATATTACAAGACCATCATCTGTTAGGAAAAACTTTTGATTATTATTAAATCCTTTAAAATTAGCAACAGCAGATGAATCTTGTTTTTTTAGATAATCTAGTGCTAATTCGTTTAATCTAGGAAGATAATTATATTTTGGATTAAATAAATCTTTTAGTTCATAAATTTCTCCAGTCATATAATTTATATTTAAAGATTCATATGAAATGGATTCACTAGTATTTACACCATATGAATATAGATAAAATATAAAACTAGCTATATTTTCAGTTTGCAAAGATAAGGTGTATGAGCCGTAAACTGTAACATATTCCTCAGGTCGTATAGAAAATAACTGTTTTCTAATTAATTCTAAATATTTATCAACAATTAGTTGATTATCTGTAACTTCAATTTCTTTGTTTAATAAGCTTCTAAAATAAGGATATATTATTGTAAAATCTTTAGGATTTATAATTTCATCTTTAATATATCTTCCATAAGGGTTTAAAGATGAAATTGAAAATTTCATATTAGGAATATTAGCTCTAGTAAATGACTTGAAGCAAGATATTTTATAAATTGAAATAGAAAAATATACCCAAGTATCATTTTTCCATCTATAACCGCAAACATGGTCATTATTAACTTTAGTTAACCAAGACCAAAATTCAGCGCCATTAGCTAACCATAAATATAGATGTTGATGAGTGCATTTACATAAAATTTCAGGTTTTACTAAAACATCAGAATTAGGTTTTTCAGGTGTTGCCTGTGGTGCATTAGTTGTTGGTTTTTCATTATTTTTTAAAGTGTCAGTATTAGATTTAGTTTCATCTAAAGGAACAAACATTACATTATTATTTTTTTTAGTATCATCATAATTTGAATCGTCTGATTTATATGATGAATTTATATGTTTAAACTCAAATTTTTCAAAATCTCTAGGACGAGGATTTTTTTGATACCACCAATTAGAGTTATTTGGTCCATAGCCAAAACATTCAAATTCATCAATTTTATTTAAATCAACACCGAAATAAACCCATCTATTACCTACCCACTTAAATCCATATGCAGTTCTATTATCTACACCTGTAAGCCAAGCCCAAAACTGATTACCATTAGTAAGCCATAAATATATATTTTGGAAAGTACATGGTCTTATTGAATTAGGTGAAACAGATTTTACGTTAGCACCTGGAGCAGATTTTGAACTTTTGGGGTTAGGTACAAAACTTGGTGGTGCTGAATTAGGTGGTTGCATTGCCGTTGCATCAGCAGTTACTTTTAAAGGTTCAAATAAATCATCTATTGATTTAGTATCATAAGAAAATGTATCTTCAGAATCAGTGAATTTCATGACAGAATCAATATCTATAAAATTATTTTCATAAGGATAGCGAATATACATAATACACCTCTATAATATTTATACAATAATATAATATGTTTAAATGTTGACAAAAGTTACATAATTTAACAATACAGTTATGAAGTAATAAGAAAATTGCCAAAACATTACTAGTTTTCTATTTGAAAAAGTGTACATACTATTTGTATTAAGAAATTTAAATACATCATATTTACAGAGGAGGAGATAACTATGAAAAGAAATAGTAGTACAAAAAAAATAACAACTAAAGCAAAAAGAGAAATGAAAAAATTTGCAGCTGAAATGGGAAAAGACATGTCTGTAATGATGAAAAATATAAAAAGAAATATAAAAAAGAATATGAAATAAGATATAGTAAATTAAAGCTACTAACAAATTTTGTTAGTAGCTTTAATTTTATAAAACTAACAAATCTGATCTAAGCCAAGAAGTATAATTTTTCAAAAAGCTTAGATAGATATAAAGTTCATTTAAATAAATTGAATAGTATGAAGAGGGAGTATTATAATTATTTTTAAGTCTCAATAAAGTATTAATACAAACATCAATATAAGTAAAGTTTGAGTTAATCGAAGTCTTGTAATATACAGGAGTAATTATATTAAGAGATTTACTTTGAAATTCTAACTTCTTTATATCATCATTATTAACACAATCATTTTTTATAGAGAGTGTGTTAATAACTTCTTTTAATGTAGATGTAATATTATCTTTACTATTAAATAGAAAATTAAAATTATTGTTATTTAAGTTTTTCAATAAATTATTCAAATTATTTTTAAGCTCAGATAAGTGTAAGTCTAACATGTAATTTTCAGTAGCATTGCAAGAAATAAAATCCATAATAATATATTTCCTCCTATAATTACGATTTAACTTGTAATAATAAATTTAAGTATTCAATTACTAAGAAAACTTTAAATAAAAATTATTATTATCAAATGTAAATCCATTTCTTTTATAAAAATCCTTGGATGAATTAAAATCATCGTCAATACAACTATTAGTATATACAGTAATTAATTTATTTATTTTAGATTTATTTTCAATTTTTAATTCATGTATTAAATTGTTTAATTCAGGAATTAAAATTTCAGATAAAAACTTAATACATAAATCACCATAATTAGAATTATTGCAGAATAAAAATTTTTTTAATGCTAAGCAATTAGGAACATTGTGATTATATTCTAAAATAAGTTCAATATAATCATTTAAATGGTTTAAAGAAGTATAGTTTCCAAATAGCCCATAAATATTAAAAGAAAAATCATTTGTATATATTAAGTCAGTGTTTATATCACATAAAAACACAATAGGAAATCCTTTGTTATCTTTAAAAAATTTAAAATAAGGATTGGATACATCAGCACTATTTATATTTGAATCACATAAAAATAGCTTAATATCTTGAATTATATTAACATACTTATTAAACATTATGCAGTTTTTTTCTATTGACTGAACTAGTGTATTACTTATAAATAATTGTTCAATTATTTTGTCGTCACTTGGATAATTTATATTTATTAAATGTATGTCATCTAAGATGTATGGATCTATTAAATCATTTATATTTAATTTAGAAGCATTATGCTCTAAAAGAGCAGATAAATTTTTAGCATTTAAACATAGACATTTTAGTCGGTTAAGATTTGCTGATAAATCTTCTTTTATTGCTGAAAGTTTATCATTATATTCCTTTAATGAATTAAATAATTGTTCATTAGTATTTTTATATACTAGAGACATAAAAATATTTTTAAAATTATATCTCATGGAAAAACTCCTTTCATAATATGAATAGGTTTTATTAAATTGTAATAACCTAAACATGAAATGTATTAAAGATTAAAAATTAAAATAATACATTTGAATATCAATAAAATATATGAATTTAATAAGGGAAATATGATAGTACATAAATAAAGAAAATAAATGAGAATGATTTTCAAAAAAACTATTGACAATATTAAAAACAGATAATATACTAGTATTAAAGATGAAAGTGATAATCAATATCAATTAGAAAGAGGATGGGGAAAATGAAAAATATACTAGTGGTTTATTGGAGTGGCACAGGAAATACAGAAAAAATGGCTAATTTTATAGGGCAAGGAATATCAAGTGGTGGAGCTAATCCGATAGTTGAAAGTGTTAGCAATGTAAATGCTAATGAAATTGATAAATTTGAAGTTATTGCATTAGGTTGTCCATCAATGGGAAATGAGGTTCTAGAAGAATCAGAAATGGAACCATTTGTAGAATCAATAGCACAAAAAGTTAATGGCAAAAAAGTAGCACTTTTTGGTTCATATGGATGGGGAGATGGACAATGGATGAGAGATTGGGTAGATAGAATGGAGTCTTATGGTGCTGATGTTATAGAAAATGGACTTACAATAAATAATGAGCCAGATAAAGATGGCGAAGAAGAGTGTATTACTTTAGGAAAAGAATTAGCAAAAATTTAAAGATAAGAGAGGAGCATAACAGTGAAGTTGGCAGTTAAAGCATTTAGAGAGAAGATAAGGTATTTTAATGATTTAGATTACTTAGTTAATGTAATAGCGTTTAATATAGCGCCTACAATAAAAGGGCTTAAGGCTGCCACCACTGTAACTCTTTGTAATAAAGATAGAAATATGCTTGAAAACTGGAAAAAGTATAAAATAGAAGTATTAAATAGGTTAAAAGTAAAGGCTTTTGAACTGAAGGAAACAGATAGAGCGATTATTGTATTATTTTACAAAGAAGATATATTAAAAAGTAGCTTAGAAAATGAAGTTACAGAATGTTATTTAAGTAAATTTGGATATGCATCCAATATGAGTATTGATAAAAAGTTAAAATTATTAAAAGAAAGATATCAAAACAATATTTGTCCACATGAACTTGGATTATTCTTAGGATTTCCTTTAGAAGATGTAAAGATGTTTATAGAATATCCGAATATAGAATGTTTAATATGTGGTTATTGGAAAGTTTATAATGATGAAAATGGTGCATTAAAGAAATTTAAAGATTTTGATGATGCTAAATTAGAAATAATAAATAAAGTTTGTAAAGTTTCACCTAGTGTGGAAATTTTAAAAATAGTTTAGAGAATGTATTTAAAATTTTATTAAATGTTTTATACTTTTCAAAGTATGAAAAGTAATTAAATTTATAAAATTATAACTTTGTTAAAGCAGTAAACTAATTGCTTAATGTGCAGTTTGTTTGCTTTAAAATAAATGACAAATTTAACATCCAAATCCTTTCATAATATATATATGTTTTCAACTGTTGAAAACATTAAAATCCAAGTTATAACTTGGTTCCTTACAATATAATATTTTTTTAAAACGCAGTATAACAAAAGTTCATTAAATTGAAGCAAAAAGTGTTGGTTTTTATACCAACACTTTTTGTTTTAAATAAATTTAAATTATTAAAATAGAATATATAACTAATAAATGATAGAATGTTTATTAATAGATAATTAGTATGGTTATAAACTTAAATATTTAAATATTATTTATAAATATATTAAGTTTATATTAACTTAATTGATTATGTTTCGTAAATTATATTAGGAAGTAATATATATTCTAAAAAGATATAGCTAAATAAATATGAGCGTTATAGATTGGAGAGAATAACTTGAGAAAAAAAAAGAGAAAAAGCGGACTACCTATAATAACTTGTGCTTTAGCTATGATACTTTTATTTATTGGTTGTTATAGTTATATAAATAGTACGACAAAAGCTAGTGCTTATGAACAACATATAAAAAATTTAAAAATTCAGTCTGGACTTGGAGAAAATTATTTAACAGAAGTTGAAAAAGAACAGTTAGAAAAAGAAAGAGCTAAAGAAGAAGCAGCAAAAAAGAAAGAAGAAGAAAAAATAGCTAAAGAACAAGAAGCAAAAAAGAAGGTAGAAGATTTAGCTAAAAAACAAGAAGCAGAAAAGGAAAAAGAAAAAGAAGAACTTTTAGAAAAACAAAAGGAAGAAGAGAAAGCAAAAAAGAAGAAAGAGGATAGTGAAAAAGATAAAGAAGTATTAATAGATGTAAAATTAGTTAAACAGATGCCAGAGCTTAAGAATGGATGTGAAGTAACTTCACTAGCTATGATGTTAAGTCATGCAGGAATAAACATAGATAAAGTTGCATTAGCAAGACAAGTAAAAAAAGATACTACGGAAATAAAGTATAATGGTAATGGAACTATAGCTACATGGGGAGACCCAGATGTTGGATTTGTAGGAGATATAACAGGTATTACAGCAGGATATTCTATAAATCCTAAACCACTTTTAGAATTAGTAAATAAATATGTTAAAGGTGTTAATTTAACAAATTTAGATTACTCGTATATAGAAAAGGCATTAAATGAAAAGAAGCCAGTATTAGCTTGGGTTACTAGTGAATTTACTACTCCAGAAGTTAATAAGACTTGGAAAAGTGGTGACAAAATAATTAAGGCATATTTTAATCAACATGCAGTACTTTTAACAGGATATGATTCTGAGTATATTTATTATAACGATCCTTTAAAAGACAAGCCTAATCAAAAGGTTAAAAAAGAAGTATTCAAAAATATATGGAAAAGTACAGGTCAAAAAGCAATAACATACGAAAAATAAAATATAAATAAAGACATAAAAAGCTATGATTTTAACTTTATAATCATAGCTTTTTGTATGTAGTGCTTCAAAAAGAGTAGAGTATTACAACTAACACAAAATTAATAACTTAGGTTTGTTAAAGAGTATTGTGAAAATATGATATATTTAAATTCAAAACTATTATTTTATAAGGAGGTTGTTTGAGTTTAAAAAGTTCATATATAGTGTATGGTATAATAATATTGGGGATTATTTTATGAATATGGGGGGAGATATAGTGGAAAAAAAGGAATTAAGAAAGAAGATTTTAGTATTAAGAGATGATTTAAAAAGTGACGAAAAAGAAATAATGGATGATATTATATTTTCAAAACTAATAAAAGAAAAATCATTTATTGATGCAAAGGTTGTATTTTTATTTGTAAGTTACAAAAGTGAAGTAGATACACATAGAATTATAAGGTATTGTTTTGAAAATGATAAGGTAGTGTGTATACCTAAGGTTATAAACAAAAAAGATGGTATGAAAGCTTTAAGAATAACATCATTTGAAGATTTAAAAGAGGGATATAAAGGAATCTTAGAATGTGATGATGATTTAGAGGAAATATCTACATGTAATATAGATTTAGTTATAATGCCTGGTGCAGTTTTCGATGTAAATTATGGAAGAATAGGATATGGCGGTGGGTTTTATGATAAATTCTTAGGTAACTTAGAAAAAGATATATTTAAAATTGCATTATGCTATGATTTTCAGATAGTAGATGAAGTTCCAATAGAAAATCATGATATAAAGCCAAATAAAATAATTAGTGATAAACGAAGAATATAAAAACTAGTTTTTATATTCTTCTATTTTTACATATTAGGAACAAAGTAAGTAATAGCTACCATCACTTTTCACTCTTACTTCTTACTTGGTTCCCAATATAAAAATAGCAATAAACTTTAACCCTAAGAGTATCATTCAACAAAGATGTTATTTAAATTTTGATATTGAAATACTATATGTTAATTGTATTTCAATATCAAAATTTAATTATTATCAAGCAATTTATGACTATTCCATAGTAAAATTAAAAAATTTATCTGAATGTATAAAACAAAAGTAGCAAAAAGAATTGTTAAAATTGAAAGCAATAATGTTGATACAAGAGATATAACTGGAGATATTAGTAAAAAAAATACAAAGGTAACTAATGTTTTTTTATAAATTTCTGCTTGTTTTTCAGCAGTTGATTTTAATGAATATAAAAGATTTTTTATACATAAATCACTTATACCAAGAGAAGTATTTATAAAAAAATATATATCAGCAAGTAATGTAATAAGTGAAAGAATTAAAGAAAAAAATTTAAAAGGAGTCATAGTTTGCATATTACCATGAGAAGTTGGGAAAAATAAATTTAAAATACCTATTAATATAACTAGAAATAGTAAATCAAAAGATTTTTTGAAATTTTCATTTTTACATTTTAAATTCTTAAAAGATATAAGCATTACAATCATAAGTATTAAAGATATAATATTAGATAAAAAAGATGTATTTAGTAAAAACCATTTATTAACTAAATTTAAAGCTGTTCCAAAAATCATATTTAAAAGACTACATAAAAATATAATAAAAAATTCCATAGGCTGCCCCCTTAAATAAAATGTATTTATAATTAGATTATATTGGAAAAACAAGGATTAAACTGTTAACAAATAGTAAAAAGAACAAAAATATTGAAAATTGCGAAAAAAAGACAATAAAAATATAATATAATTTAAAAAATGCATAAAAGAAAGGAATTTTGAGAAAAACTTCGATAATCTTCGCTAAAACTCTTTAGAAGTTCTAATTTAAAAAAGAAAATTACTTGTATTTATATATTTTTTTTGCTTTAATTATTTGTGTAAACGATGTTAAAAATAAAAGTTGTTTACATAATATAAATTAGTACAAATTATGAATGTTTTGAAATTTAATATAAATTTATAAACAAAAAAATCTACAAAATGTAGGGGGAATTTACAATGAATTATAATGAAATTACAGAATTATTAAAAGTAGAAGTTGTACCAGCACTAGGCTGTACTGAGCCCATAGCAATAGCAATGGCTACTGCTAAGGGCGCGAGTTACTTAAAAAATGGAGTTGAAAAGATAGAGTTATTTTTAAGTACAAATATTATTAAAAATGCTATGTCAGTAGGAATTCCTGGAACTGGTGCAAACGGAATAGATATAGCAGCAGCATTAGGTGCAGTTGCAGGAAATGCCGACTTAAAATTAGAAGTTTTAAGAGATTGCAATCAAGAGGACGTAGCAAAAGCTAAAAAAATGGTTGCTGACAAAAAAGTTTCAGTTCAAAAAGCTGATAGAACAGAAAAGCTGTACATAGAAGCAATTTGTATAAGCGGAGATGAAAAAGCTAGAGTTGTTATAAAATACAAACACACAAATATAACATTAGTAGAAGTTAATGGTGAAATTATATATGCTAATGAAGATACACTAGATGCTCCAACTGAAGATTCTAAAAATAATAAGAAAAAATTAGAACTTTCAGTAGCAAAAATATATGAATATGCAACAACTGTTCCATTTGAAGATATAAAATTCTTATTAGATGGAGCTGAAATGAATAGCAAAGTTGCTGAAGAAGGATTAAAAAAAGAGTATGGACTAAAAATAGGAAAAACTCTTATGGAGCAAATAGATAAAGGTATATTAAGTGATGATATAATGTCATTTACTATGGCATTTACAGCTGCAGGATCAGATGCTAGAATGTCTGGATGTCCATTACCAGTTATGAGTAGTGCTGGAAGTGGAAACCAAGGATTAACAGCAATATTACCAGTAGTTGCTGTTAGTAAAAAATTAGAGTGTAGTGATGAAACTTTAGCAAGAGCACTTGCAATAAGTCACTTAACAACTTACTATATAAAGAGCTTTTTAGGAAGATTATCAGCACTTTGTGGATGTGGTGTTGCAGCATCAATAGGAGCAAGTTCAGCAATGACATACATGATGGGCGGAAAATTAGAAAATGTATGTTATACAATTAAGAATATGATAGGTGATGTATCTGGTATGATTTGTGATGGTGCAAAACCAGGTTGTGCATTAAAATTATCAACAGCTGTTAGTTCTTCAGTAAAATCAGCAATATTAGCAGCTCATGGAATAGAAATTTCAGATAAAGATGGAATAGTTAGCAAAGAAGCTGATGATTCAATAAGAAACTTAGCAACTATAGCTAATAATGGTATGACAAATTGCGATAATGTAATTTTAGATATAATGATTTGTAAATAATTTATATATTAGAAAATCCGTAGAAATATATTAATATTTCTACGGATTTTTATTCTTATTCTGAGGGGAATAAAAAAATTAAGGGTTTGGGTGATTAGAATACATTAAGAAGTATAACCAAAAGAGTTTTTTTATATACATATAATAGAAAAATTTTTAAATAAAAAAAGAGATTAATATTAAAAAATATTAATCTCTAAAAAATTATATTAAAGAATCTTTAGATTCTACCATTCTAGCTAGTGCTACAGAATAGATATGAGTAGCTCTTAATAATTTTTCTAATGATATATATTCATTTGCTACGTGACAACACTCATCTTCATCATAGAAAACTGGACCCCATGCAACTGTGTTAGGCATTGCTTTTGCATATGAAGTTCCATGTCCTAAAGTGAAATCATTTTTTAATCCATCACTTAATTCATCATAAGTATCTGCCATTATTTGAAGGAAAGGCTTTTCCTTACTAACAAATATAGGAGCTAAGAAATCTAATATCTCATATTTAGATTTACTTTCAGCTGAAACTTTTGCAAAAGTTTCTTCTAAGCCTTCAAGAGTTGTACCATATACAGGTCTCATATTTAATATAACTGTACAATCAGAAGCGTCATCTTTAACTACTGTAGGTGAAATTACGTTTCTGTGCATGTATTCACCTTCGAAATATTCACTTTCACTATACACACCTAAGCCTTTTCCGAAGTAGTCATAACAATTTTCTGCTACAAATTTAATTGCGTTGCTTTTAGCATTTCCTTTAAATGTTAATGTGTTTAAGAATTTACCAAGCATAACAATTGGGTTTACACTAAGGTGAGGGAATGCAGAGTGTCCAGAAACACCTTCAGCTGTAACTATTAGTATGTCTTCATTTTTATTTATTGTGATTTTAGAATCAGTATTTTCTTTTAAATATGCATCTAGAATAGTTTGAAGTTTTTCAACATCTCCTTTTAACTTAGCAACTGCTACAGCTGGTACAGAGTTTGTTGCATTACCGCTTGAAAAATTAATTACTTCAAATTCACCATCTTGATTATTAGAAGATGTAAATTTAAATGCTATATCAGCATAACCTTTTTCTTTATTGCATATAGGAAACTGTCCATCTGGAGTAAATCCATAGTCAGGAAGTTTAAATTCTTTTATATATTGATTCATATCAGTCCATTCAACTTCTTCTTGAGTACCAACAATAAGTTGAATTTTTTTATTTATAGGTAAGTTAAGTTCTTTTAATGCTTGCATTGCATAAAGAGAAGAAACTATACAACCCTTATCATCTAAAACTCCACGTCCAAATAAAACGCCATCTTTTTCAACTACATCAAATGGTTCGGTGTTCCATTTTTCAGGATCATCTACAGGAACTACATCAATGTGAGTTAAAACTCCAATTGTTTCAGTTCCTTCGCCCATTTCAATTATTCCAATTGAATCATCTAATACAGAATGAGCATTAAAACCCATTTTTTCAGCTTTAGAAATTAATAATCTTAAACATTCTTTTACTTTAGGTAAATCTTCTGAAACGCTAGGTACCTTAACTAAATCTTTTATATCTGCTACGATGTTAGCTTTGTTTTCTTCTAAATATTTTTTTATGTTTTCTATTACAATATTATTCATAAGTGCCTCCTTGAGTAAAAACTTTTAGATAATAAAAATGTATATCTATAAGTGTAATTGTAACATTATTTTTAATTTTGTACAATATAATTAAAATTCAGTATAATATTTGAAGTATTACATAACTCATTCAAAGAATGTGTTTACGTAGTATTTGTAATTATTTTGATTCATATTTAATAATATTTTAAAAAAGTATAATTTGTTAATAAATTAATATATTTCACATAAAATGTAGTATAAGAATTGTTGCTTTATATATGTATATATTTTACACTTATTCCATAGAGTTAAAAAAATATATAGGAGGAGTGCTATGAAAAAACTAAGGCACAAGATTTTATTTACATTTCTAATAACATCTTTAGTGCTAATTATGCTTACAGGAAGTTATAATATTAAAAATCTTGTTAGACTGAATAAAAATGAGATATCAAATTTTGAAAAAGTTTTATTTGATCAATATGATGAAATGATAAAAAATGAGGTAGAAACATCTATAACGGTTTTAAATACATATTATGATTTTTATAAAGCTGGAAAACTAAATGAAAATCAAGCTAAAGAAGAAGCTAAGAATATGGTTAAATCTTTAAGATATGATGTTGATGGGTATTTTTGGATAGACACTACTGATGGAATACTTGTAGCTCATCCAATGATAGCAAAAGATGAAGGTAAGAATAGAATAAATGAAAAAGATCCTAATGGTGTAGAAATTATAAAAGAACTTATACAAGCGGCTAAAAATAATACGGATTCAGGATTTACAGATTTTATGTGGGCTAAACCACAAGACGTAGAAAGTAATAAATTGAGTCCCAAAAGAGCATATTCAAAACTATTTGAACCATGGAACTGGGTTGTAAGTACTGGAAATTATGTGGACAATATAGATGAACAAGTTATAACTAAAAAGGCTGAGTTAGATAACAACTTAAAAAGAAACATTACAGCTACAGTAATATTTATGATTGTGGCATTAAGTGTAGTTAGTGTAATTTCATTAGTTTTAAGTGATAAAATATCAAATCCAATAGTAAAACTTGTAAATGCATTTAAGAAAGATGAAAATGGACAAATTATAATGCAGGAAGTTAAAGTTAACTCTAGAGATGAAATTGGATTATTAGCTAAAACGTTAAATGAGATGTCAGTTCAGGTTAGAGAATTTATAAATGGAGTTATTTTGGAATCTGAAAGTGTTCAGAAAAGTGTAAATAGTGTTAATGAAGATATGTCTTTTCTAAATTCTGAAATTAAAGAGATATATTCAATTATTGAAGAATTGTCTGCTGGAATGGAGGAAACTGCAGTATCTACAGAACAGATAAGCAGTGTTTCAGAAGAAATTGAAGTTAAAGTTCAAGATGTATCAAATAAATCACAAGAGGGTGTGGTTTCAGCTAATGAAATAAGTAAAAAAGCAATTTCATTAAAGGAAACATCTATAAGTTTACAAAATGATGCAAATGAAACTAGAATTAAAATCAAAAATCAAATGGATATAGCATTAGAAAAGATAAAAGAAGTAGAAAAAATTAAAACGTTAGCTGATGCAATTTCAAAAATTTCAGCACAAACTAATCTTTTAGCATTAAATGCATCAATTGAAGCAGCAAGAGCTGGTGAAGAGGGTAAAGGATTTTCAGTAGTTGCAGAAGAAATAAGAAAATTAGCAGAGCAATCAAAAGAAACTGTAGATGAAATTCAGCATACAATATTAGTTATATTTGAAGCAGTAAATAATCTAAAGGATACATCAACACAAACATTAGAATACATTGAAACAAAAGTTGTAGATAGTTATAAAGAAACAATAACAGTAGGAGAAACTTATGATAGTGATGCAAGTTATATACATAACTTTGTGGAAGATTTAAATAGTATATCTAGAGAATTATCAGTATCAATGAAAACAGTATCTGAATCAATTAATGAAATATCTAAAGCTAATAATGAAGGTGCTATAGGGGCAAGTAGCATTGCTGATAAAGTTTCACAAATAAAGGATAGAGCAAATCAAGTAAAAGATGAAACACAAAATGTTAAACAAAGTGCAAATAATTTAAAAGAAAATATTTCTAAATTTAAAATATAAAAAAATTAACTACTATGTATATAGTAGTTAATTTTTTTGTATAAAACTATTTTTCTTTAGTCTCTATTTCTTTTACTATTCTTTCAATGAATGAATCTAGAGCTACAGCACCTTCATCTCCATTTTTTCTGCTTCTTACAGCAACTTCTCTGTTTTCAGCTTCTTTTTCTCCAACTACTAGGATGTAAGGAGCTCTTTCATTACGAGCTTCTCTTATTTTGTATCCTATTTTTTCAGCTCTATAGTCAGTTTCTACTTTTATACCTCTATTTTGAAGAGCTTTAGAAACTTCTTCTGCATAATCGTGATATTTTTCAGAGATTGGAAGAATTTTAGCTTGAACTGGTGCAAGCCAAGTTGGGAATGCTCCAGCATATTTTTCTATAAGCATAGCTAAAGTTCTCTCATAGCAACCAAGTGATGTTCTATGGATTACATATGGATATTTTTCTTTTCCATCTTTATCTATATAAGTCATTCCAAATCTTTCAGCTAGAGAGAAGTCGATTTGAACTGTGATTATAGTATCTTCTTTTCCATGAACGTTCTTAAACTGTAAGTCTAATTTTGGACCATAGAATGCTGCTTCGCCTTCAGCTTCAGTATAATCTATTCCAAGGTGATTAAGAATTTCTCTCATTTTATCTTGAGTTTCTTCCCACTCTTTAGGTTTATCTATATATTTAGCTTTATTGTTTGGATCCCATTTAGAGAATCTATAGCTTATATCTTCTCTAATACCTAATGTATCCATCATAAAGTTTATTAAATCAACAACACCTTTAAATTCTTCTTCTAATTGGTCAGGTCTAACGATTAAGTGACCCTCAGAAATAGTGAATTGTCTTACACGGATAAGACCATGCATTTCACCAGAAGATTCATTTCTGAATAATGTTGAAGTTTCGCCATATCTTAATGGTAAATCTCTATAGCTTCTTTTCTTAGCTTTGTAAGCCATGAATTGGAATGGACAAGTCATTGGACGTAATGCAAAAACTTCTTCATCATGTTCTTCATCACCAAGAACAAACATTCCATCTTTATAGTGATCCCAGTGTCCAGAGATTTTATATAAATCACTCTTTGCCATAAGAGGTGTTTTAGTTAATAAGTAACCTCTTCTTTCTTCTTCGTCCTCAACAAATCTTTGAAGAGTTTGAACAATTCTAGCACCTTTTGGTAATAATATAGGTAATCCTTGACCAACAGGTTCAGCAGTTGTGAATAACTCTAATTCTCTACCTAATTTGTTGTGATCTCTCTTTTTAGCTTCTTCAAGAGCTTCTAAGTAAGCATCTAAGTCAGCTTTTTTAGTGAAAGATGATCCGTAAATACGAGAAAGCATCTTGTTCTTTTCATTACCTCTCCAATAAGCACCAGCTATTTTTGTTAATTTGAATGCTTTAATTGGTTTTGTTGACATAAGGTGAGGACCAGCGCATAAATCCACAAAGTCTCCTTGCTTGTAGAAAGAAATGATTTCATCTTCTGGTAAGTCGTTAATTAACTCAACTTTATAAGGTTCACCTTGTTCTTCCATTAATTTTAAGGCTTCAGCTCTTGGAAGTTCAAATCTTTCTATTTTTAAGTCCTCTTTAACTATTTTTTTCATCTCAGCTTCAATTTTTTCTAAATCTTCAAAAGTAAATGGTCTTTCTACATCAAAATCATAGTAGTAGCCACTTTCTATTGAAGGCCCTATAGCAAGTTTAGCTTCAGGAAATAATCTTTTTACTGCTTGTGCAAGTATATGAGATGTTGTATGTCTAAAGGCATCCTTTCCTTCTTGAGTATCGAAAGTTGCAATACTTAAAGTGCAATCTTTGTCAATAATATAACGTAAGTCTACAACGGTGTCATTAACTACTCCAGCCAATGAAACTCTAGCTAAACCTTCTGAAATGCTTTTTGCAACATCTAGAACTGATATTGGATTTTCAAATTCTTTTATTGATCCATCTTTTAAAGTAACTTTTATCATATAAAAAACTCCTTTCACTTTTTGATATATTATAATGAAATATGCTTAAGCATTAATTTATTTATCAATATGTAAATATAAAAATATATAAAAAAACTCGTCTCTTTTTTATATAATCATATAAAAAAGGGACGAGAATTACACCCGTGGTTCCACCCAAATTGCCTAAGAATAGGCCACTTTCAAATAACATTTAACGGCGTTAACCGGACTTTATTAGAGTCACTCAGAGGTGGTTTTCAACTAAACTCCATTTAAGAATACTTACAGCTAATGTATTCTCTCTCTGAAAATGTACATAAAGTTTACTGTCCTCATCAACGTTTTTAAATTATTATAACATTAACAAATTGTATGTCAATATTAATTAAAAATATGTTAGAAATTTGTAAATTCATAATTTACAAATACATTATATAACGTAAATGATAAAAACGCAAAGGAAAATTATTATAATTGATATTAAAAAAAGTTTGCAACATATAGTATATAGAGAGAAAATATATACATAAATAAAATAATAAAATAGGATGTATAAGGGGGAGTTCGGATGGCAGGTTATTTTAACAATACTTTTCCTAAGATAAGGGAGGAAATGTTAAATTCAAATTTTTGGATAGAGAATTTAAATTTAAATCTAAATGAAATTGCAAGTTTGAATGAAATTTTAGAATTTAATAAGAAAAATATTGAATATGGATATATAAGAGATATTTTTAACACAAAAAATTACGATAAATATTATGTTGATAAAATAATAAAATCAATAAGCAAGAAACATGAAGAAAAAAGATATGTAAATGGACGGCAAATAGAAGAAGATTATTTTGAAAACTTAGAAGGAGATTTAAATTTAAGTAATGTAAAAAATATAATTCAATATGGTATGTGCATAAGAAGAACAATTATAAAATCATATCCTACAGAAGATAGGATATTTAAAAATTGTGATGACTACTCTTTAGATAGATTTATGGAATCAGCTATAAATGTTTGTGAACCATGTACTGTTTTACATGAAAGTTTAGATGAAAAATGGATATTTATAGAGACATATAATTGCATGGGATGGGTAAAAAAAGAATATGTTGCATTAGGAAAAAAAGATGAAATTGAAGATTATTGTAATTCAAAAGATTTTATAATAGTTACAGGTAAAAGAATTACAACAGGATATAATCCTTTGGAAAAGAGAGTATCACTAATATCCATTGATATGGGAGTAAAGATGAAACTTTTAAGGAATAAAGAAACTATTTATGACATGGATACTACCACTGGATATGTAGCTTTATTTCCAATTAAATCAGAACTAGATCAAAGTTTAGAGTTTAAGGAAATTGTTATTCCAAGAAGTGAAGATGTAAGTGTTGGATTCTTACCATATAATTCAAAAAATATTATAAAACAAGCATTTAAATGTTTAGGTGAGAGATATGGATGGGGTGGAGAATTCTTTGCTAGAGATTGTTCTAGTTTTGTTTTAGATGTACTAAAAACTATGGGAGTATATATACCGAGAAATACTGGAGAACAAGAGAATAGAAGTTTTGGTGAAGCTTTGAGTTTAGAAAATAGAGAATTTGAAGATAAGAAAAAAATACTTGATAGTGCTTTACCGTCATCTATATTATACATGAATGGACATGTAATGATTTATTTAGGAAAATATGAAAATGAGTATTATATAATACATGATACAGTAGGTTTTTATATATCTAGGATATGTGACAAAAAGGAAGGAGACTTAAAGTATATAAAAGCTAATGGTGTTACAATAAGTCCTATGAGTATAACTTATACAACGGATGGGGAAAACTATATAAGAAAAATAAAAACAATAAAGATATTTAAATAAAATTTCTAGAAAAGTAAAAATTCTTTTGATATAATAAACAAACAAAAGAGGATTTTAATTTTGAAAAAATGTACAAACATAGGAGAAAAAAATGATTGATACTATACATTCTATTGATAAAGCAATAATAGATTTTGTTCATAAAAAACTAAGTAATCCTATATTTAATTATACTATGCCAATGATAACTCATTTGGGTGATGGTGGTTTTATATGGGTTCTTATTTCGGGATTAATGCTTTTAAAATCTAAAGACAGAAAATTAGGAGTATTATGCTTGATTGCATTGGCTGTAAGTACATTTTTTACGGAAGGTGTAATAAAAAATATAGTAGAGAGAGTAAGACCTATAATAAGGTATCCTATAGAGAAACCTTTAATATCAATACCAAAATCTTATTCTTTTCCATCAGGACACACATCATCATCTTTTGCAGTAGCAACTATATTATTTGTAATGATGCCACATTTTAAGATTATACCTATAGTTTTGGCTGTATTAATTGGTTTTTCAAGAGTTTATTTGTATGTTCATTATCCTACAGATGTTTTTGTTGGTATGATTATAGGAATACTTAGTGCAGTTATGGTTTTAATTGGGTATAAGTACATGGTTATAACTTAATTATTTAGAATTTAAAACAGAGGGGTAAAAAGAGTTAATTAAATATGAATAGAGATAGAAACAGAAGTAGAAATATAAATAAAACTGTAAATAACAATATTAATAAAAGTACGAAAAAATTTTTTAGAATTGTTTATTATATATTAGCTTTAGTAAGTTTTTTAGTTATAACTCAAGCTGCAAGGAAAAACAACGTAGCAGTAGTTTTAGTGACAGCAGTTTGCTTTTTGCAAGCTACAAGACAACGAAAAAACTTCTTTTAAGCTTTATACGAAATATGAAAGTTAGTAGATAAAATTTTATTTACTAGCTTTTGTTTTTTTTATAAAGAAAGTATTAAGAATTGAATTATCATATTGACTCTTTGTTAAAATGAAAGATAGAATTAAATTATTGATGGAAATTTATTCAAAAAGGAGGGGATTATATGATAAAAGTTAAGAATTTGACTAAGACTTTTGGAAAAGTAGAAGCAGTAAAAAATATAAATTTTGAGGTAAATGAAGGAGAAATTGTTGGACTTTTAGGGGAAAATGGAGCAGGTAAAACTACAACTTTAAGAATGATTGCTACTATGCTAAAACCAACAGAAGGAACATGTAGTGTAAATGGTTATGATATTTTAAAGGAAAGCGCTAATGTGAGAGATGAAATTGGAATATTATTTGGTGGAGAAGTTGGTCTTTATGATAGACTAACTGCAAGAGAAAACATAAGGTACTTTGCTATGTTAAATGGACTTAGTAAAGAAGAAGCAGATAAGAACATCAATGATTTGTCAAAACTTTTAGATATGGAAGAATATATAGATAGGAAAGTCGGAAAGTTTTCACGTGGAATGAAGCAAAAAGTTGCAATTGCAAGGTCAATTGTGCATAATCCTTCTGTTATGTTATTTGATGAACCAACAATAGGATTAGATGTTACATCATCAAGAATAATTCAAAACTTTATATTAAAGTGCAAAAGAGAGAAAAAAGCTATAATATTTTCAAGTCACAGCATGAGTGAGGTAGAGAAAATATGCGATAGGATAATTATAATAAATAAAGGTGAAGTTGTTGAAAATAGCACAATTGAAAAATTGAAAGAAAAATATAATGATGATAACTTAGAAGATGTTTTTGTTGAATTAATAGGGGGTGATGTACTTGAACTTTAAAGAAATAGGATTAATTTTAAAAAAAGAATTGTCAGATTTATTTAGAGATAAGAAAACAATGATGACAAGTCTTTTAGTACCCTTAATAATATTTCCGTTAATGTTTTATTTTATGAATAGCGCAATTCAAAATATTGTTAAAAAAGAAGAATATAAGATAGCTGTAAATGATAAATCCAATAGTTCCATAATAGAGTTTTTAAACACAAAGGATGATTTAAATATATCAATAATGGAAAAGGAAAAAGCGGAGGAAAAAGTTAAGGAGGGAGAATATTTAGTATATATAAATATTCCAGATAAATTTGAGGAAAGTGTAAAAGATAATAAAGGTGTGGATATAGAAGTTATGTATGATAACTCAAGTCAAACATCTAATATGGCATATTCAAAAGTTAATCAATATATAATGGAGTTTTCAAAAGAGATAGTTGCAAAAAATTTAAATGCTAAAGGCATTGACTTGAGTATATTAACACCTATAAGTGTTAAAGAAAATAGTATTGTAGAAGATGAAAAAGGCGTAGGAATGATGATTATGTCCATGATTATACCACTTTTTATAGTACTATATTGTGTAACAGGACCTATGCCAGCGGCTATAGATTTAGGAGCTGGAGAGAAGGAGAGAGGAACACTAGAACCTTTATTAACTACGAAAGTTGGTAGAATGTCTATTCTTTATGGAAAATTATTTGCGGTAACTATAATGGGCATATTAACAGCTGCGGCTGCAATAATAGGACTTGTAATATCTATTAAAATAAATCCAGAGATGTTTGGTGGTGGAGATGGAGCTGGTGCCGTTGGGATGATGTTATCTGCAAAAAGTATAATTATAATATTTATATTTACAGTATTAACATCTATGATTTTTGGAGCGCTTCAGTTAGCTATAAGTATATATGCTAGGTCATTTAAAGAAGCACAAACATATACTACTCCACTAACAATTTTAGCTATTATACCAACGTTTTTAATGTATATGGTAGATATTAAAAATATAGATATGATTTATTTTCATATACCAATAGCAAATGTTATGGCTATATTAAAAGAGGTAACATTAGGTGTTATAAACATTCAACATATAATGATTGTATTTGGATGGTCTATTGTATATATAGCAATATCTATATTTGTAACAAGACATATGTTTAATAAAGAAAATGTAATATTTAGAACTTAAAGTTATTTTGCTCCCATGATTATGGGAGTTTTTTTTATTTAAGAATATATTTCTTGATTAAGAAAAAGAAGCAGTAAGGCAAAAAAAAGATACAAAATAATGATAAAATTGTAGCTTTATCAAAAAAAATGAGTAATTTCATAGTGAAATATTAGGGTGAAAACAAGTTAAACTTAGTAAAATCAAGGGCTGGGGCTTATTGTTAAAAAAATAACAATAAGATGGAGTGAAAAAGGATGAAAATGAAGGGTTGACATCAAAAGAAAAAAGATTTAGAATATTTTAAAATAAATGATTTAGCGATGATGAGAAGAGTAGCTGAATAAGCTTTTTTAAAGAGAACTCCGTAAGGTGAGAGGGAGTATTAAGTTGTTTAGTGAAAAAAGCCTCTGAGCTTCACACCGATCTTATGTTTAGTATATAGGGGAGACTGTGACGGGATATCCCGATATAGGTATAGAGTATAAACATTATTAAATGTCGTACTTGAAGAGGTCCCCATGGTGACATGAGGGATAAACTGGGGTGGTACCACGAAATGTAGCTTTCGTCCTCAAGATTAAATATCTTGGAGGTGAAGGTTTTTTTTATTGCGTTAAAAGGCATATTTAAAAATTAAAATGAAAAGGTGGTATTAAATTATGTTTGAAAAATATATAGAGATGGAAAATTTAAAAGAAATAATGGCTGATGCTAATGAATATGTAGTGGAGAGGATTAAAAAGCTAGAAAAATTAGAAGAGTTGGGTGTGAATCCATATCCATATAGTTTTAAGGCTACAACTCACACAAAATATATAATAGATAACTTCAGTAATATCAAAGAAGATGAACTTTTTACTTTAGCTGGAAGAGTCATGCTTATAAGAAGAATGGGAAATGCAACATTTTTAGATTTATGTGATCAATATGGAAATATACAGGTATTTATAAGCAAAAAAGTTGTAGGAAAAGAACAATATGATTTATTAAAATTAATTGATGTAGGAGATATTGTTGGTATAGATGGTTCAGCTTTTAAAACAAAAACTGAAGAAATAACTATAAGGTGTGGTGAATTAAATATTTTATCAAAATCTATAAGAACATTACCTGAAAAACATCATGGAATAAAAGATGCAGAGCTAAGGCAAAGACATCGTTCATTAGATATGATAATGAATCCAGAAGTTAAAGAAAGATTTATAAATAGAGCAAAAGCAATGGCTACAATAAGAGAGTTTATGAATAATAGAGATTTTATAGAAGCTGAAATACCTATACTCGATACTAAGTATGGTGGTGGAGAAGCAAAACCGTTTAAAACATTTGTAAATGCATTGGATTGTGAAGTGTTTATGAATGTTTCACCTGAATTATATTTAAAAAGACTTATGGTAGGTGGTATAGAAAGAGTGTATACTATAGGTAGGTCATTTAGAAATGAAGGTATAGATAGAACGCATTATCCTGAATTTACTTTATTTGAATGCTATATGGCATATGCAGACTATAATGATATGATGAAACTTATGGAGGAGCTTTATGAGTATGTTTTTACAAAAATAAATGGTTCAACAAAAATTGTGTATGATGGCATAGAAATAGACTTTAAAGCACCATGGAAAAGAGAAAGAATGTGTGATTTGGTTAAAGTAGAAACAGGAATAGATGTAGAATTTATAAAAAAGGAAGAGATATTAGAACAAATAAAAGTAAAAGAATTAAATATTGAATGTGATGATGAATTTAATTTAGAGGATTGTACTAAAGGAGAATTAATATTAAAGCTTTTTGAGACTTATTGTGAAAAGAAATTGATGAATCCTACATTTGTAATTGATTTTCCTATAGAGTCTTCTCCGCTTTGTAAAGTTCATAGAAAAAATGGTGAATTAATTGAAAGATTTGAACCTTATGCTTATGGGGTAGAACTTGGAAATGCTTATTCCGAATTGAATGAGCCTTTAAGACAAAGAGTTCTTTTGAGTGAACAAGCGGCTAAATTAAGAGCAGGACTTGAAACAGCAAGTCCAATGGACGAAGAGTTTGCAGTAGCAATAGATACAGGAATGCCACCAGCAGGGGGACTTGGAATAGGCATTGATAGAATGATTATGTTTTTAACAAATGCTTACTCAATAAAAGATGTCATATCATTTCCTCTTATAAAAAGATAATAAATAACAAGTATAAAAAATAGATATTAACTCATAATAAATATGAATTTATTATGAGGAGGTAAGATTAAATGCCAAAATTAGGTTGTTCAGCAGAAAATTGTGCAAATAATAATCAAAATTATTGTTGTATAAGTAATATAAAGGTAGCTGGAAAAGAGGCTATTGAGTCAAGTTCTACATGTTGTCATAGTTTTGTAGAAAAAAATGATTCATTTACTAATTGTACAACAGAGCCTAATCCAAATGTTGATGTAGCATGTAAAGCAACTAATTGTGTTCACAATGCAAATTGTAGATGTGGTGCTGAAAGTATAGACATACAAGGCCAATCAGCTTGTAATTGCAACGAAACTGAATGTTCAACATTTTGCTGTAAGTAAATATAATATAAAAAGTCAAAATCTATTATAGTGGATTTTGACTTTTTATTTTAATTATCTGATTTAAATAAAAAGTCATAGGAATATGTATAGGAAATTCAAATAGAAATTAACTGAACATTTAGAAAAACCAATAAAAGAATTAAATGTAATATATTGAAATAAAAATAGTTAAGGAGTATAATTATAAATGTTCTTAGGGCTCATTGGTCAAGCGGTTAAGACACCACCCTCTCACGGTGGTAACAGGGGTTCGATTCCCCTATGAGTCACCAAAGCTATTAACAAGTTTTGTTAATAGCTTTTTTCTATATATGATAAGTTTTCTGTTTAAATAAAACTCTTTTGTCAATATTTATAAATAAGTATAAATATAAAAAAGGAGCGATTGTTTTGTCACGTCAAGCAAGAGTAACAGATTTAAATGGAATATATCACATAGTAATCCATGAATCAAAATCAAAACCATTATTTCCATCAGAATTAGATAAAGAAATGATGATGGAAAAAATAAGAGAAAGTCAAATAAAATATCAATTTAAAATCTATGCATATTGTTTAATGGACACCCATGCACACTTCATAATAGACTCAAATGGCGAAGAAATTAGTACAATAATGAAAAGTATAGGACTTAGGTATGTAAAATACTATAACCCTAAATATGACACAAACGGATCACTACTAAAAGAAAGATTTTTTAGTGAACTAATAAACACTGATGAATACTTACTAAAAGCATCACTATACATACATGCTAACCCAAAAGATATATTTGGCTATAGTGAAATGCCTGAAACATACAGATTTTCAAGCATGCGTTGTTACCTCGGAAATGAAGATGAATTTGGAATATTAGACACAGACTTCATACTAAGCATATTATCAATAAACTCAAGATATGCAGTGGAATCATATGTAAAACTATTCAAACACACATTAATACAAAAAGTATCACACTTTAAAGAACTCGACCTATCAACCACACTAACAATCAACAACAGAAAAATAGAAATAAAAATAAACGATAAGAAATTTGGAATAACAAGAAAAATACTAAAAAGAAACTTTGATGTAGAGCAAATAATAGACTTCGTAGAAAAAGAAACAGGAATAACAAGAAGTTCATTCCTAACCAAAGCAGATCATGGAGTAAAAACACCAAAAGCACTATTCATACTACTAACAGGAATATACACAGAAAAAACAACATATGAAATTGGACACATATTAGAAGACATGTCCATAGAAGAAGTAAATGCCCTAAGCAACGAAGGCATTCACTTAGTACTACATGAAGATAAATACAAAAACATAATTGAAAAATTTTATAGTGAAAACAAATAACAAAAAATTTTTGATAAAATCACTATGATATAAATTTTTATATGGGAAGTGGACAAGCAATTAAAAAACTCAATATTATGTATAAAATTAGTCTAAAAACCATGATTATATCTAAAATAATTAATTAAAACTATCAATAAAAGTGACGGTCATCAATAAGTAGTGACAAAACAATTGACAGTCATAAAATAAAATTGAAAAAGTATAGAATAAATATGACTGTCACCTTTATAAGGGGATTTGAGTGAAAGTAAAGTTATTTTTAAATGTATGCTTTGGTGTGGTATAATTATATTTTATGATATGAGCGTATTAAAAAAGATAAGAATAAACAAATTGCGTATTAGAGAGCAAAATATTAAAATGAGTTACTTACGAAGGAGAAAAATGTTATTTGAAAATTTAAATATAATAGAACCAATAAAAAGGGCATTGGAAGATGCAGGTTATAAGGAACC
Organism: Clostridium amazonense; assembly: GCF_056431285.1. NCBI lineage: Bacteria > Bacillati > Bacillota > Clostridia > Eubacteriales > Clostridiaceae > Clostridium > Clostridium amazonense. Next base: position 168,066 of record NZ_JBWKMH010000010.1, read on the forward strand.
TACATTGATACAAGAAAAGTCTATTCCAATAGGTTTAAAAGGATTAGATTTATTAGGTTGTGCACAAACAGGAACAGGTAAGACGGCAGCATTTGCAATTCCTGTGTTACAGAACATAATTAATGAAACACAAGAAAAAGATACAAATAAGAAGAGTATAAAGGCATTAATATTAGCACCTACTAGAGAATTAGCTATACAAATTGGAGAAAGTTTTGAGATGTATAGTAAATACACGAATGTGAAGAGTGCAGTGATTTTTGGGGGGGTATCTCAGAATCCACAAGTAAAAGTATTAAAAGAAGGTGTTGATATATTAATTGCAACACCAGGAAGACTTATAGATTTAATTAATCAAAAATTTATTAAGTTGGATAACGTAAAACACTTTGTTCTTGATGAAGCTGATCGTATGCTTGATATGGGAATGATACATGATGTAAAAAGAATAATAACTAAGATGCCAAATAAAAGACAAAACATGTTATTTTCAGCAACTATGCCAAAGGAAATAAGAAATTTAGTAGAGTCTATTTTAAAGGATCCAGTTAAAGTTGAAGTTGCTCCAGTTTCATCTACAGTAGATACTATTTCACAAGGTGTATATTTTGTAGCAAAAAAAGATAAGAAAAATTTATTAATTGATATACTTAAGGATGAGTCAATAAAATCACTTTTGGTATTTTCAAGAACAAAATATGGAGCTAATAATATAACAAAACAACTTGCAAAGGCTGGTATTGAAGCATTAGCTATACATGGTAATAAGTCTCAAAATGCTAGACAAATTGCATTAAATAGTTTTAAAGATGGAAGTATAAGAGTGTTAGTTGCAACGGATATAGCTGCTAGAGGAATTGATGTTGAAGATTTATCATATGTAATAAATTATGACTTACCAGAAGTGCCAGAAACTTATGTTCATAGAATTGGACGTACTGGAAGAGCTGGACATAATGGTGCTGCATTTTCATTTTGTGATTCTGAAGAAAGAAAGTACCTTAGAGATATTGAGAAGGTTATAAAACAATCAATACCAGTTATAGAGTCGCATAAATACACAGAGGAATTACCTAAAGAAGTTAGAGAAATTCCAAAAGTAGAAAGAAATAAATCAGAAAGAAGTCACAATAATAATAGTAAAAATAACAAGAGTAACAAAAATGGACGAATTGGAAGAAACAATTGGTCACATAAAAGAAAATCAAAAAATAAATCCAATAATTAAAATAATTATATAAATAAAATATAGCAAATTTCTAGTTATAGAGAATTGCTATATTTTTTTAATTATTATTTGAAACCAAATTTCAACCTTTACAAATTAATGGAATGTATTTAATTAGGTTATCTAAGTATATTAAAAAAGAAGAAATGACAATAGTTTTAGTTAAGAAAAAATAAATTTGTTTGTTGAAATGAATAATTAGTGTTTTTAAGCATGAAAAAAGATTCTATATAAATTATAGAATCTTTTTTTGGTTGCGGGAGCAGGACTTGAACCTACGACCTTCGGGTTATGAGCCCGACGAGCTACCAACTGCTCCACCCCGCGATATTAAATTCTTAAGGGATTTCCTTAAGCTATGTTGTAAGTATAGTCGTATTATATATATAAGTCAATGGTATTTAGAAAAATAAAATTATATTTATTTTTTAAAAAGATAATTTGTAAATATTAGGGAAATATATAGGCGTATATAACTGTTAAAAAACTATTTTCTTAAACCAACTTTTAGATATTCTAACTTTATTGGGCATTTTAGCATCATGTCCAATACACTGAATTTAGTAAGATAAGACTATAAACTTTAATTGTGAAAGAAAATGTAACAGTAATAAAAGTAAGAAGTTAGAATTGATTTATGCAGCATGAGATTTCAAAATATAATTAGAATTTTTTAAATTTATAAATTTGTGCACATTTTCAGAAAAATTATCCACAGTATTTATGATAAATATAACTTTTATATAAATACTGTGGATAATTTTTGGGGATTTATTAGATTATGTAGATAATAAATATGGTTATGTAATTTAATAATATAATGTATAATTCAAAGTGTAATGTTTAAAATAAAAAAATGAGTACAGTTTATAAGGACGTGAAAAAATGGCTAAGAAGAATAGTATAAATAATGATTTTTTAAAATCAGTTAGGAATAATCTGTCACCCAAAGTATATGATTTAGTATTGAAACTTGTTAATGAGAATAGAGAAGATATGGCTAAAATAGTGCTAAAAGTAGATTATCTTTTAGAATATACTAGTAATTGTATTAAAGCAAGAGATTATGATGAAGCAAGAGAAACTTTAGACGGTGCTAGAAAAAGAATCGACATGTTAAAAAATGAGGGTGAAGATGTTTCGTATCTAGAGTATTTATATGAAGGTATAAATAAAAAGTGTAAATAAAAAGTGTAAATAAAAAGTGTAAATTAAAGTCCAGTGACACATGTTACTGGACTTTAATTTTACGATATATTAAGTAAAAACTCTTATTTTTTATTTTCTTTTTTTAATTCTTTTGCTGCTTTTTGAAGTCCTTTAGATTGATATAAAATGCCTTCTACTTTATGATTTTCATCATTTTCTTTATAAACTACTGATATAAGAACATTATTTTCTTTTGCAAAATTTGCTTTATATAATGCACGAACATATCCATCTTTAGTTTCACCTTTAAAGAATTCATGAGATTTGTAAGCACCAAGAGTATTGGAAATTAAAGTTGCTTGCTCATCAAAAGTTTCCTTAGAAAAGGTCTTTTTCATTTCATCGCTAAAGTAGGATTCTATTTTGTTATAATCTTTTTTATCCATAGCAGTTATAACCTTACTAGCTATGTCATTAGAATAGTTTTGTAATGCTTCTGTATCCACTTTTTCTCCACAAGCAGTAAGTGAAAGTGTTATTAAAAAAGTAGAAAGAATAATTATAGATTTTTTAATAAATTTCATTATATACACCTCTAATTTCTATTAAAATATTATATAAATTAATATTTTATATTATTTAACAAATTTATATTAGCTATTATAAGATTAATACAAGTGTTTTTATTATGGTCAAATTTACTAATATATATAAATAAATATAATTTGAATTAGAAAAATTAGACTATTTAATTTATTATAACAAAATTTAATAAATATTACCTTAATAAAATTGGAACATAATTCAATAAAGACAGTTAAGATATTCAAATTAAGAGGAAATTAATAAAAGTTATGGATAATTGAATATATAACTGGTGTTAGGTATAATTTAGGAGAGAATTATAAATATTTTTATGGATAAAAGGTGGAAATATGAATTTAGAAGAGTTGTTATATAAAGCTAAAGATATTATGAGTAAAAATGTTGTAAAGGTTTTTACTCATGATAATGTTAAGTACGTTTGTAATTTAATGGTGAAAAACAATTTGGATGAAACAATAGTTATAAATGAAGTTAATAAATTAGAAGGAATTTTTACACGTAATGATTTAGCAGAGGTAGAAAGAATTTTTGCAAAAAAAGGAGATAAGTCTATATTCAATGAAAAGATTATAAATTATTGCACTAAAGATGTAATAACAGTAAGTCCTAATGATTATGCAAGAGATATTCGGGATATGATGCTTGAAAAAGAAATAGGACGTGTACCAGTTGTAGAAGATAATAAGGTAATTGGTGTATTAACAAGCAATAATTTAAGAGATAGTTTTTATTTAAAAATAGATGAAATGTTTACTTTGCAGAATAATATTTTAAGCAATATTCATGAAGCCATTTGTATATGTGACACAAAGGGTAAGGTTATGTATTGGAATAAAAGTGCAGAGAAGTTATATGGTTTAAAGGCGGAAGATATAGTTGGGGAAAGTGTTAGAAAGCATTTTAACAACCCAATTATACCTAAAGTTTTAAAAGAAGGTAAAGCTATTGAAAATATTGAACACCAGCCTATGAGGGGGAAGTCAGTAATTTTAAGTGTTGTACCTATATTTAATAATCAAAATGAAATGATTGCTGTAGTGTCAACAGATAGAGATGTTACCGAAGTGGTTTCATTGTCTGAAAAATTAGAAAATGCAAATGCAAAAGTTGAGGCATTAAGTAAGGCTTATAGTAAGGAGTTTTCTAATAATTATACTTTTTCATATATAGTTGGGAAAAGCAAAAAAATAATGGATTCTATATTATTAGCGCAAAAAGTTGCACCAAGTACAGCATCGGTTTTAATAACTGGTGAAAGTGGGACAGGCAAAGAAGTTTTTGCAAAATCCATACATGAGGCTAGTGGAAGGAGCGGGCAATTTGTTGCTGTAAATTGTAGTGCTATTCCAGAAAATTTATTAGAAAGTGAATTGTTTGGGTATGTAGAAGGTGCATTCACGGGTGCTGTGAAAAAAGGAAAAATGGGTATGTTTGAATTTGCAAATAATGGTACATTATTTTTAGATGAGATAGGAGAAATGCCTATAGGGATGCAAAGTAAGTTATTAAGAGTGCTACAAGACGGTGTTATTCATAGATTGGGAAGTGAAAAAATTATTCATACCAATACAAGAATTATAGCGGCAACTAATAAAGATTTAAAAAAAGCAATAAAAAATAATGAATTTAGAAGTGATTTGTTTTATAGATTAGCAATTGTTCAAATTGAATTACCTTCACTAAGAGAAAGGAAAGATGATATTAAAGAATTTATAGATATTTTTATAAATCAAAGTTCGAAAAAAGAAAATATAGAAATAAGTTCAATAGATGAAGAGATATATAATATATTGTGTAATTATAAATGGGAAGGTAATATAAGAGAATTAAAAAATGTTGTTCAAAGAATGGTAGTGTTATCAAATAATAAAAGGGTAACAGTAAATAGTATACCAGAATATATATTAGAATATTTTTATGGTAGATCTAAAGAAGATACAGTTATAGATTATTATAACTTGGATGAAAGAGTTAAGGCTTTAGAAATGGAACTTATTAGAGATGTCATGGAAAGTACTAATGGAAATAAAGCAAAAGCTGCTGAAATTTTAAGAATAAAAAGAAGCACATTATATTATAAGTTAAGCCAATATGATTTATAAATAAAAATATCCTGTTTTGGGGTGTGCAAGTTGTTGATAAAAAACTCGTATACCTTAATAGTAGAATGTACTCAAGAATGTTTTACTATAGTTTACAGGATATTTTTTATTTGTAAATTTAATAGAATGGAGCTTAATGATAAAAGTGTCAAAAAAATAACAGATATGTCAAAAAAATAACATATACATAAAATGACAGTATATCAATTGAAAAATAGAAAGTATATACATGAGAAGAAGAAAAAGTGACTAAATTTTGACATTTATTTAAATATGTATTTGAATAAATAGAAGTTTTAAAATTTACAAAAGTGTTAATTTTGTTGCATCAAAGTAAACGTTTCAATAAAATTTAACAAGGTTGGCACAGTAGTTGCTTATATATTATTTATAGAAAGTTATTAAAACTTTAATGTTAATAATATATAAATTTATGAGTTGTTATATCAATACTCAAGGGGGAGAAAAAATGACTACTATGGTTAAATTTCCTTTAAAAATGCACATAGGAGCTAATTGTGAACCTATTGTTAAATTAGGACAGTTAGTTAAAAGAGGAGAATGTATTGCAGCTCCTAATAAGGGTCTAGGTGCTAAGATACATACAAGCATTAATGGAGAAATAAAAGAGATAAATGAGAATGAAATAGTAATCTTAAAGGGTGAAAATCAAAGCACTGATTATGTAAAGATAAAAGAATGTAATAGCATCAAAGAATATGTGTTTGAAGCTGGAATTGTTGGAGCTGGTGGAGCTGGATTTCCAACTCATGTTAAGTTAAATGCAGAAATTTCAGAGGGTTGTATAATAGCAAATTGTGCAGAATGTGAACCGCTTTTAAAACACAATATAAAACTTTTAGAGGAAAATCCTCAAGAAGTAATAAAAGGAATAAAATATGCAATGGAAGCAACTAAAGCACCAAAGGCATATATAGGAATAAAATCTAAAAATAAAGATGCAATAGAATCAATAAAAAAAGCATTAGTAAATGAAGAAAATATAGAAATAAAAGAGCTTAAAGATATATATCCAATGGGAGAGGAAAGAGCATTAATACATTCAGTATTAGGTGTATGGTTAGAGCCAACACAGCTTCCATTAGAAGCAGGTGCTGTAGTTTTAAATACAGAAACACTTGCAAATATAAAAAGAGCAGTTGAAGATAGAAAACCAGTTATAGATAAAGATATAACTATAGCAGGAAAATTAAAAGATACAGAAAGTAGAATATTTTTCAATGTTCCTATTGGAACAAAGATTGAAGAACTTGTAAATGAATGTGGTGGAATTGATGGAGAATATGGCGAATTAGTTATTGGTGGACCTTACACTGGAAAATCAGCAAAACTTGAAGAAGCTATAGTAACAAAGATTTCTGGAGGAGCAATAGCAACAATAGAGTTCCCAGAGTTTAAGGGAAATGTAGGTCTTTTAGTTTGTGCATGTGGTGCAAATGAAGATAGACTTAGAGATATTGCTTCAAAAATGCATTCAAATGTAGTTTCTGTAATGGATTGTAAGAACATAGTTAAAATAAAAGGTGCTAATAAATGCAAAACTCCTGGAGATTGTCCAGGACAAGCAGCCGTAGTAATGCAATTTAAAAAGGATGGAGCAGAAAGAATAATAATATCAAATTGTAGTGATTGTTCTAATACTGTTATGAATTCTGCACCAAAATTAGGGTTACCAGTTTATCATCATACAGATCATGTATTTAGAACTGTTAATCATGAATTAACAAGAAGGTTAGAGATAGAATAAAAAAAATAATGTGCTAAATAAAGCTTTATAAAGATATGGGTTCAAGTTTAAAAATTAAATTACTCTTATTTCAGTTGAGAAAGAGAAATTTTAAATATAGTACCAAAATTAACAATTAACCATGAAAACTATGGTTAGTAAGAATATTATAATGGGGAATTTATTCTCCAAAATAAACTTTTTATGGATAAATATTATATTAATTTTATTTGGAGTACAAATAAAACATTGTAGCGGGGATTTCAATCCACGGTGATATTCATCATCATTATTAATTCATCATTGTTAATTGATTCCAAACATGATAATAAAATAAGCTGTAAGATTAGTAGTATCAATTGATAAATTTATTATTTTAAATTTCAACTTGTAACCCTATAGATTTAGATAACATGTATATAGTAGGAGGAAGAATTATGTCAATGAGCAAAGAACATGCAGAAGCTTTAAAAAATGAAGCGGCTGTTGTATGTTGTAGAACAGAAGCTGGAACTATAATTTCAGCAGATAACCTGGAAGATCCAGATATATTCCCAGATATGGTTGATTCAGGATTGTTAAATATTCCAAGCAATAATTTAAAAGTTGGAGAAGTTATAGGTGCAAAACTTTTAAAAACTATAGATTCATTAACTCCAATAACACCTGATTTAGTAGAAGGTGCTAAAAAAATTGAAGGATCAGTAGAAGAAAAAGAAGTTTCAATAGATGAAAATGCTAAGGCTGTTTTAAAATTAAATAAAAAAGCTGGAGACACTATAAAATTAAGTGATTTAGAAAACCCTATGTACTTTGGACAATTAGAAGATTCATTACTTATAAAATTAGATGATAGTGTATTAACAGTGAAAGAAGCTATAGGAAAAGTTTTAAAAGTAGATACTCCAGCATTAAGTACAGTATGTAAAAATATAGTTGAAGGTTATGAAGAAGAATGTTCTGCAGAACAAACAATAGTTTCTTCTGTAAGCAATGGAGTATTAAAAATAAAAATTGCTGAAGGAAAAGGTATTGATATAGAAGTTCCTCTAATGGCTGGAACAGTATCAAATTCAGTAGCAAAAGAAGTAATAAAAGAAGAAAAAATTAATGATTTAAAAGTTGAAAATAAAGAAGAAAAGAAAGCTGTATTAGAGCCTAGAGCTGTAAGAAGCTTAACTAAGAAACATTTTAAAATAGAGAAAGTTGAATTTGGAAAAGAAACTAAAATAGATGGAACAACATTATATATAAGAGAAAATATATGTGATGATGCAGTAAATGAAAGCGATTTAGTTAAATCAATAAAAATTGAAATAATAACACCAGATAAGTATCATACATATTCAGAAACAATTATGGACGTTCAACCAATAGCAACTAAAGAAGGAGAAGCTAAGGTAGGTAATGGAGTAACTAGAACTTTAGATGGAGTAATAGTTATGGTTACAGGAACAGATGTTGATGGAGTTCAAATTGGTGAATTTGGTTCTTCAGAGGGAATCTTAGATGAAAATATTCTTTGGAACAGACCAGGTGCTCCAGACAAAGGAGATATATTTATAAAATCAGAAGTTGTTATAGCTAGAGGAATGAACATGGAAAGACCAGGTCCATTAGCTGCACATAGAGCAACTGATTTTATAACACAAGAAATAAGAAATGCACTAAAAGTTGCAGACGAAATCTTAGTTGTAGATACAGAAGAGTTAGTTGAATATAGAAGACCAGGTAAGAAAAAAGTTGTTATTGTTAAAGAAATAATGGGACAAGGTGCAATGCATGATAACTTAATATTACCACAAGAACCAGTAGGTGTTTTAGGGGGAAAACCAAATGTTGACCTTGGAAACGTTCCAGTTATGTTATCTCCACTTGAAGTTTTAGATGGTGGTATTCACGCATTAACTTGTATAGGACCTGCATCTAAAGAGTGTTCAAGACACTACTGGAGAGAACCACTTGTAACAGAAGCTATGAATGATGAAAATATAGATTTAGCAGGAGTTATTTTTGTTGGGTCACCACAAATAAATGCTGAAAAATTCTATGTTTCTGAAAGACTTGGAATGATCGTTGAATTTATGGATGTAGATGGTGCAGTAGTTACAACAGAAGGTTTTGGTAATAACCACATAGATTTTGCATCACATATTGAACAAATTGGTATGAGAGATGTTCCATGCGTTGGTATGTCATTCTGTGCAGTTCAAGGAGCTCTAGTTGTTGGAAATAAATACATGAAATACATGGTTGATAACAACAAATCAGAAGCTGGAATTGAAAATGAAGTTTTAGGATGTAATACTTTATGTAAAGAAGATGCATTAAGAGCTTTAGGAATGCTTAAATCAGCAATGCATGGAGAAGAAGTTAAAAAAGCAGAAAGAAAATGGAATCCAAATGTTAAAGCAAATAATTTAGAAGAAATAGAAAAAAGCTGTGATATAAAAATAGATAGAGCTTTAAATGAGACTTCAATACCAATGAGTCAAAAAAGATTAGAAAAATATTCTACAAAATAATATTTAAATCTATTTGTGAAAAGAGGATATAGATATGAAATATGGCGATAAGATTATAGAAATGCAAGGAATAATAGTTGAGATACAAGATGGAGCAGTAGCTATAGATTTGAAAGGTAGACTTGGATATATGAAGGTACCTATGAGAATGCTTATAACAGACTATCCTCTACAATTAGGACAAGAAGTAGGCTTTAATATGAGTTTCTTAGAAGTATTAAAAGAGGAGCCTAATGAAAAGTATGTAAGCAATATAGATAGAAAGAATAGAAAGGAAGGACAAAATAATGGATAAAACTGTAGTTAAAAATTTACAGTCAGAAATATTTGTACCTATAACACCACCACCAGTGTGGGCGCCGGTAACTAAAGAATTAAAAGATATGAAAATTGCTTTTGCAACAGCTGCAGGAGTACATTTAAAAAGTGATAAAAGATTTAATTTAGCAGGAGATTTCACTTTTAGAACTATACCAGGAGATGTAAAAACAGAAGATTTAATGGTATCACATGGTGGATATGATAATGCTGATGTAAATAAAGATATAAACTGTATGTTTCCAATAGATAGATTAAGGGAATTACAAAAAGAAGGATTTATAAAAGAGATAGCACCAACTCACATAGGATTTATGGGCGGTGGCGGAAACCAAGAAAAATTTAAGCATGAAACAGGTCCAGCTATAGCTAAAATCTTAAAAGATGAAGGGGTAGATGCTGTAGTATTAACTGCTGGATGAGGAACTTGTCATCGTTCTGCTGTATTAGTACAAAGAGCGATAGAGGAATCAGGGATTCCTACGATATGTATAGCTGCATTACCACCAGTTGTAAAACAAACAGGTACACCAAGAGCGGTAGCACCACTTGTACCAATGGGAGCAAATGCAGGTCAACCACACAACAAAGAAATGCAATTAGGTATTTTAAAAGATACATTAACTAAATTAGTAGAGATAGATAGTCCTGGAAAGGTTATATCTTTACCATATGAATATATAGCAAAAGTATAGTTTGAGTTTTAAGTATAATCTATTACTAAATATGTTAATTTATATATTTTAGTGTAGATTATACTTTTAATTAGGATTGTATAAAATTTAACAAAATAAAAATAGTAACTACATATAGGAATACAAGTTGAAACTTTAAGTTATTCATGTTTCAGTTGAGAAAGTGCTATAAAAAATTAACAATTAACAATGAAGGATAAAACTGACGTTTCAGTTTTTTAAAATCAGTTTTTTAAAATGAAATTTTATAATAATTTGCAGAGCAAATTAGTGGAAAACAATATAAAAACGTAGTTTTTAGGTGTTTCTATTTTAAATATTAGGAGTGAAATGAGTAATATTAACCATAACTGTCAATTGTAAACTGATTCCAAATATAAATATAGAAATAAATTGTAAGATTAGTAGTATCATTTGAGAAAGACATTACTTTAAATTTGGAACCCTATAGTAAAAAATTAAATTGTTTTTAAAGGAGTATAGTATGGACGAAGTTATAGAATTAAGAAAATTAGTTATTAAAACTTTTCATATTGAAAGTATAAAGTTTTCTGATGATACTAGAATTGATGGTAGAACTTTATATATTAAAAATAATATAGCTTTAAATAAATATAACAAAGATTTTATAAAGTGTTTAGAAGTTAATATTATAAATCCAAATGAAAGAAATATTTTTGTTAATTCCATACTAGACTTTGAGCCTATAGCAACTAAAGTTTTAGGTGAAATAGGAGAGGGGATAACTCATGTATTAACTGGAGTTACAGTTATGATTAATGGTAAAGATGAAAATGATGTACAGATTGCAGAGTTTGGAAGTTCAGAGGGAATATTAAAGGAACAAGTAATTTTTGATAGAGCAGGAACACCTTCAAAGGATGATATTATATTACAATTTAATTTAGTTTTAAATACAGGTATGGGAGTAAAGAGGGAAGCAATAACAGAAATTCATAAAAGTTGTGACTTAATAGTTCAAGAAATAAGAGAAGTGCTTAAAAAGCTTAATGGAAATAACTGTAATGAAAGACATGAGTATTATGACAAGGTAAGAAAGAATCAGAAGAAAGTTTTAATTGTAAAGCAAGTTGCAGGACAAGGTGCAATGTATGACACAGGATTATTAGCGAGTGAACCAGGTGGAGCTATGGGAACTCATTCAATAATTGATATGGGAAATGTACCAGTTATATTGACACCTAATGAATACAGGGATGGTGCGTTAAGAGCTATGCATTAAAATTTTCGGAATCTTTTTAATAAGGTGTGGAGGGATTAAAAATGGGTGTAGGACCATCAACCAAAGAAACAACATTACATCATTTTAGAGATCCACTTGTTGATTTAGTTGATAAGGATTTAGATACTGATTTAATGGGAATAGTTATAGTGGGTACACCTCAAAGTAATAATGAAAAAATGTTTGTAGGAAAAAGAGTGGCTACATTGGCTGAAGCTATGAGAGCTGATGGAGTGATAATTTCAGTAGATGGATGGGGAAATAGTCATGTTGATTTTTCTAATACCATTGAAGAAATAGGAAAACGAAATATTCCAGTTGTAGGCATGAGTTTTGTAGGAACTCAAGGACAATTTGTAGTTACCAATAGATATATGGATACAATAGTTGATTTTAATAAATCTAAAGAGGGAATTGAGACAGAGATTGTAGGAGAAAACAATATAACAACTTTGGATGCAAAAAAGGCATTAGCATTTTTAAAGTTAAAAATGAGAAAGATGGGGGAATAAAAAAATGAAAATAGCAAGATCTATTCAAGCCATAGATTCACATACAATGGGAGAACCAACACGTATAGTTGTAGGGGGAGTGCCAAGAATTCCAGGAAAAACTATGCCAGAGAAAAAGACATATTTAGAGGAACATATGGATAACCTAAGAACGGCAATTATGCTTGAACCAAGAGGACATAAAGATATGTTTGGTTCAATAATTACACAACCAACTAGAAGTGATGCTGATTTAGGAATAATTTTCATGGATGGTGGTGGATACCTAAATATGTGTGGACATGGATCTATTGGAGCAGCAACTGTTGCAGTAGAAACAGGAATGGTTGAAGTTACAGAGCCATATACAAATATTGTATTAGAAGCACCAGCTGGACTTATAAAAGCAAAAGTTAAAGTTGAAGATGGAAAAGCTGTTGAAACATCTATAGAAAATGTACCAGCATTTTTGTATAAACAAGATGTAAAAATAAATCTACCACAAATTGGTGAAGTTACAGTAGATATAGCTTTTGGTGGAAGCTTTTTTATTTTAGTTAAGGCTGCTGATTTAGGAATAGAGATTGACGCTAAAAATTCTAATAAAATTACTGAAATAGGATTGCAAATAAGAGATATAGTAAACAGTACTATAGAAATAAAACATCCAACATTAGAACATATAAAAACAGCAGATTTAGTAGAAATTTATGGACCTGCTAAAAATCCAAAAGCGACATTACAAAATGTAGTAGTATTTGGAGCAGGACAAATAGATAGATCACCATGTGGAACGGGAACAAGTGCAAAAATGGCTACACTTTATGCTAAAGGATTATTAAAAGAAAATGAAGAGTTTGTTTATGAAAGTATACTAGGAACAATGTTTAGAGGAAAAGTTTTAGGAACAACTAAAGTTGGAGATATAGATGCTGTAATTCCAGAAATAACAGCAAGTGCATATGTAACAGGATTTAATCATTTTGTTATAGATGAAAGTGATCCTGTAAAATATGGATTTAAATTAGATTAAGTTTTTTTATATAAAAGGGGTAATAAGTATATTTTTATTATCCCTTTTTACATTAATTAAAGTTAAAAAATAAAATTCTAAGAAAATTAATTACTGTTACTATAATAAAAATTAAAAATACTACATTTAAGATTTTTTTCAATGCAATATCAATTTTACATAGTTTTTCATAGTTTAAGTTTTTTATGAAGTTCATATTTATGCCTCCTTGTTGAAAATACATACATATATTTTAAAAAATATATATACATTACAATAAATTTGCCATAAAAATATAACAGGTTAGTTAAACTTATATTTAAAGAAATATTATAAAATATAGTAGAAGATTTAAAAAATAAAAATTATTTGTTAAAATAAGTTGAAATATATTTAGAATACTGATACAATATGTTTGTCGAGAAAATTTAATAATTGGTTTTAGGTACCTTATTTTTAAGGTTTAATAGGGAAAGTGGTTAAAATCCACTACAGCCCCCGCTACTGTATACGAAGACGAAGCCGTAATATCCACTGGATTGATTTCTGGGAAGGATGGCTTAGGATGACGCGTGAGTCAGGAGACCTGCCTAAAATAGCATGGAGCTTCGGAGGGAAGTGTATACCATTGAGAAGACATATGAATTTGAAGTTCATATATTTTTAGAGTGGAATATTATATACATTTAATATAAAAAAGCCTTCGCAGATGCGGAGGCTTTTTATTTTGAAATCATATAAATTATATCTTCCTTATGATGAGTCCATATCGAAAAGTGCTAGCTAGTTATTATGCTTCAGCCTAAGTATTCCCGTGTATAAAAAATTAGAGTTAACCTTAAAAGAATAATAATAGTTTGCTTATATTAAAAAAGTCCTTAATTTTAACTCACGGCTGAAGCATAGTATTTATATAAAGATTTATGATTACACTTAAAGGTATAAATATGAATGTTCTTGAAATATTAACCCAAAATAATAATTTGCTTATATTATTTAAAAATTAAAAAGTCCTCGAATTTAGTTCAGACTTTAGGTGTAATATAAAATATATCAAGCATTATGCTTTAGCTCCCGAATATATTTGAGATTTAATATGATAAACATTGGAGTTTATTATAAAATATCAACATTAAATTTAATAAACGAAGAAGTTTATTAAATAATTGCAGTGAATTAAATCTTAAATAAAACTAAAGCATAATGCAAATTTAATTTACATATTAAATTACTTTTATAATAACATAAAAAGGAAAATAAATATACACTATAATGTAAAATTTTTACTTAAAAGTATATTTTTATAAATAAAAGGGAGGAATCAAAAGATGAAAACATCAAAGAAAGAATTGCTATTAAAAATAGTAAAAATTATAATTGGTAGTATAATTTATGCTATAGCAATAAATGTATTTATTTCACCAAATAAGCTTTTAAGTGGAGGGATTGCAGGCATATCACTAATACTTCAGTATATAACAGATGTATCTTCAGGATATTGGGTCTTCATAATAAATTTACCTCTGTTTATAATAGGGTATAAATTTTTGAAAGACAAAGAATTTATATTTTTAAGTTTTATGGGAATGATTTCAATGTCAGGTGCATTGATAGCAACTAAAAATTTAGTTAATGGTTTAATAGTAGAAGATATAGTTATTGCAACATTATTCGGAGCTGTGATTAGTGGAATAGGAATGGGGATAATCTTTAGGCAGGGTGCATCACAAGGCGGAACGGATATTATAGCTATAATAATTAGGAGAAAAAATGGAGCAAAAATGTCTACTTTATATTTTGCATTAAATGGAGTAATTGTTGTTTTAGGTATTGTTGTAACAAGTTTAGAAGTAACACTATACACAATGGCATTAATGTATATTAAATCTATAGTTATTGATAAAGTAATTAATATGTTCAACAATAAGAAAATACTAATGATTGTTACTGAAAAGGAAGAGTTAGTATCAAAACAGATAATGGATAAAATAGGAAGAGGAACAACTTTTCTTTATGGAGAAGGTGCATATACTGGTATAAAAAGAAAGGTTATCTATTGTGTGGTAACAGAAAATGAATTAAATAAAGTTCAAAAACTTATAAAGGAAATTGATGAAAAATCATTAATATCAGTTTCAGAGGCATTAGATGTTCAAGGAAATGGCTTTTTGAAGGCGGCAATTTAATAACATAATTATATTAGATTATTTCTCTTGTCAGTGTTACAATAAAAAAGTAAGATTTAATTATTGTTTATAGGGGGAGAATAAAAAATGACTACAAATTATAAATTTTTTCAGCATAAAGATTGTGAGTATTTTCCATGTCATAAAGTAAAGGATGATAGTAATTTTAATTGCTTATTTTGTTATTGTCCATTATACTTTTTAGAAGATTGTGGGGGAAATAACAAAAATATAAGTGGAATAAAAGATTGTAGTAATTGTATGATACCACATTCAGAAAATGGATATGATTATATAGTTAAGAAAATAGTGGACGTTAATAATAAAAGAGTAGATGACTTCTTTAAAAAGAAAAAAGAAGAAGAATAGAAAAAGATTGTGTTTCAAAGTAACTAAACTTATATTGAAACACAATCTTTTTTATTTTAATTAACTTTAGTAAATTGAATTTTAACTGAATCATGAGATAAACTATCAAATATAAAACCTTGTGATTTTAAACCTTCAATTATTTCTGGCAACGCATTTACAGTAGTATCTTTTGGATCTAAATCATGCATTAATATATTGGCTGTATTTACTGAAGGAGTATTATTTAAAATACTTTTAACGATGATATCCTTTTTTTGTCTAAAAGCAGCAGCATCAGTTGAATCAATGTTCCAATCAAAGAAGGTATATCCAAGATCAGTCATTTTCTGAGCTAGATCAGGCATAAAGTTAGCATTGTTATTATAAGATTTATTTACTAAATTGTTAGAACCACCAGGAAATCTAAGAATTTTAGAAGGTTTTTTTCCTGTTATATTTTCAATAAAGTCATCTAATGCTTTTACATCCGCAATAAAGTTATCTTGATTTTTGTATATTTTTTTATAATTATGAGTAGCTGTATGATTAGCTATAACATGTCCACGATCACTAATTTCTTTATATATATTATCCATATTGTCTTTTTTATTAACAAAGAAAGTAGCTTTTATATTATATTTATCAAGTATATCTAAGATTTTTAATGTATGATTAGATGGACCGTCATCAAAAGTTAAATATGCTCTTTTTGAAGTTTTAATTACTTCATTTATTTTAGCTTCATTTTGGGATATCTCATTTTTTAGCTTTTCATTTTCAGATAACAATTTAGTCTTTTCGGTTTGAATGCTTTCTATATTGCTTTCTAAAGTTTTATATTTAGATTTATTAAAAAATAGTTGAGATGTAAAATATATATTTATAAAAAAAACAACTAAAATAAGTCCGAGTAAAGATTTTATTATAAAAGAATTTCTTTTAGAATTCATTGTAAAATGTCCCCCTAAATAAATTAATTAGATAGAAAAGTTTTTAATTTTTCATCGATAGTTTTTTTGTTTTCATTAAGCTTTGAGTTTTCTTCTTTTAATTTAGAAATATCGTCATTTAGGACATTTACATCTTTATTAAGCAAGTCCACTTTTGTTGTATAATTCTTAATTTTATTTGATGTGAAAAAAGAAAAAAATACAGAAATTATTAGTAAAACACTTAATAAAATTATAGAATGAATTTGTTTTTTGTAAATTAATTTTCTATTACGTGATGATTTTGTCATTTAGAAATCTCCTTATGTAAATTAGATTATAGATTTAATTAGTAAGATGAAAATATTTTATATAAATTAAATCAAATATGTATATGGAAATAAGCTCAAGTTTAAAATTATTTTTAGATATAAATATACTTGTTAAAAAAAGTTGTTAATTTTAATATGCTTTTGAGCTAGTCTCGCTTGTAGTATCCAAGGTTTAAATTTAATAATTTTGAATATAAACTTTGGAATCTTATATAAAATAATATAAAGTATATATATATAAAATATATGATAAATCTACACTTTAAATTATAAAATAAAAAAGGTAATCTTTTTTTACAAAGAAGTTACAATGTAAAATATCAAGCCTAATTTAAAATTAGGCTTGATATTTTTAATGAACAATTAAATTTTTACCATGATATTTACACTAATTATAAATTAAAATACTATTTAGTATTTTAAATATTATTAGTGTGAACAACAACAAGATTTTTTTTCAAAACTAGCACAATCTGTACATTCTATTTGTGTAGGATTAGACTCATGAGTACTAACATTTATTTGTGTTAATGTACAATAGTTTTCACTTCCATCGTGATGTTTACATTGATTTACAGTACATCCTATACTTTTATTTGCTGACATTTTAAAATCCTCCTTAATAATATAAATATTTTTTTATCACAGATATTTAATTTAATAATTTAGCGCTAAATTAATTTAATAATTTTGATAATAAATTTGTTATCAAAATCCTTACACAAATAGTATGGCAATTATAAAATTTTATATGTTGCATAAATTTTGGTTAATAAAAATAAAAAAATACAATTATGTAAAATAATCACTTATAAAAGAAAAAAACATAATATATATTAGAGAAATACTAAAAAAAGGAGAAAAAAATGGAGGAAAAAATAATAAAATTAAGTGATACAGATATTGGTGATGAAGTAATTATAAAAGAAATATTATCTACTGGACTTAATAAACAAAGGCTTCTAGATTTAGGATTTGTTCCAGATACAACTATATTTGTGTTAAGAGATTCTCCACTTGGTGAGCCAAGAGCATATTTTATTAGAGATACTTGTATAGCGCTTAGAAAAGAAGAAAGTGAAAAAATAATAGTATATAAGAAGCAATGATTATAGAGGTGTGAAATGGGGTTAACATTTAGTTCAACTAAAAAGGAAAGCTTACAAGATATTAAAATAGTAGAAAAAACAAAAGAAAATCAATTTGTGATTGCATTAGCAGGAAATCCTAATACTGGGAAAAGTACAGTATTCAATAGTCTTACCGGATTGCATCAGCATACAGGAAATTGGCCAGGAAAGACAGTAGTAAATTTTCAAGGAAATTTTAACTATAAGAAAGATGAATTTATATTAGTAGATTTGCCAGGAACATATTCATTACTTGCTACATCAGCAGAAGAAGAAGTGGCAAGAGATTATATATGTTTTGGAGAAGCAGATTTAGTAGTAGTAGTTTTAGATGCAACATGTTTAGAAAGAAATTTAAATTTATTGTTGCAAATAATGGAGATAACTTCTAATGTTTTGGTATGTGTAAATTTAATGGATGAGGCTAAAAAGAAAAATATAACTGTTAATATAGAGAAGTTATCAGAAATTTTGAAGGTACCAGTAGTATCTACTTCAGCAAGAAATGGAAAAGGTATCAATGAATTAAAAGAAGCAATTTATGAATATAGTAAAAAGGAAAACAATAATAATTTTAAAATTCAATATGATGATTTTATAGAAAAAGAAGTAGAAAGATTAGAATTAATTTTATCTAAAAAGTATAATGAATTAAATTATAGATGGATAGCATTAAGATTGTTAGATGGTGATAAGACAATAATAAATTCAATAAGAAAGTATGTAGATGAAAGTTTTTATATAGAGGATAAAGACTTAAGTAATGAAGTTGAATGTTTTATAAAATCAAACTCAAAAATAAGAGATGATATAGCAAAAAAGATATACAATGAATGCTTTGAAATTTCTAATAAAGTAGTTGAAAAAAGTGGAAATAAAATATTGGAGCAACAAAAAATAGATAATATATTAACATCAAAAAAAACAGGAATACCAGTTATGTTAATATTTTTAACTATAATTTTATGGTTAACTATTCAAGGAGCAAATTATCCATCAGCATTACTTGCGTCTATGTTTGACTCTTTAGAGGTAAAATTATTACAACTATTTAATTATATAGGTTCACCTTTATGGCTTAAAAATATATTAGTGTTAGGATTATACAAAACAGTTGCATGGGTAATTTCGGTAATGTTACCACCAATGGCAATATTTTTTCCAATATTCACTTTGCTTGAAGATAGTGGGTATTTACCAAGGATTTGTTTTAATCTTGATAAAGCTTTTAAAAAAGCACATTGTCATGGAAAACAAGTATTAACAATGTGTATGGGATTTGGTTGTAATGCAGCAGGTGTTATAGCTGCTAGAATAATAGATTCGCCAAGAGAACGGCTTGTTGCTATTTTGACAAATTGTTTTGTACCCTGTAATGGAAGATTTCCAACACTTATAGCATTATCTATGATATTTGTAGGTGGAACTTTTGCATCTAGTACAGCTGATTCTATGTTAGCAGCACTTATGGTAATGCTATTAGTAGTTTTAGGAATAGTTATAACATTAGTAGTTTCATATATATTATCAAAAACGATATTAAAAGGAATGCCATCATCATTCACATTAGAACTACCACCTTATAGAAAACCACAAATAGGAAGAGTTATATATACTTCAATTATAGATAGAACTATATTTGTTTTAGTTAGGGCTATAAAAGTAGCTGCACCAGCTGGCATAATAATATATGTGCTAAGTAATGTTATGATAGGTGATATGAGCTTAGTTGCGCATATAGCCAGTTTTTTAGATCCATTTGCAAAAGCGATTGGGTTAGATGGATATATATTAATGGCATTTATATTAGGACTTCCTGCCAATGAAATAGTACTACCAATATTAATAATGGGATATTTATCTAATGGGGTTATGACAGATTTTACAAGTTTAGATATGTTGAAAAATGTTCTGGTTAATAATGGATGGACTTATTTAACACTTTTAAATACCATGTTATTTTCATTATTACACTTTCCGTGTGCAACAACTATATTAACTATAAAAAAAGAAACAGGAAGCAGGAAATGGGCATGGTTTTCATTTATTATGCCTACCATAGTTGCTATAATAGTATGTTTTTTAACAGCAACTATATATAGAATTTTTGCATAGGATGTCATAATGACAATAAAAAGGACTGAGTTATCAGTCCTTTTTTATACTAACACATGAAATATAAAAATTTAATGATGAGGATTAGAAGAAACTTTTTCTATAGCTTGCATTACAGTACATGTAAGAGTAGCAAGTTCTTGTGGGTTTACTTGAAATGCAACTTTTGCATATACAGCCCCTGAATCGGAAGTCACATAATGGGGTTTAACATTATTGAGTGACAATGCCAGCATATCATTTATACATTTTTCACATTTACATATATCTTTATAATCCTCTAAAAGTTTATTTAGTAAACTGCTTACAATAATTTCAGCTACATTAAAAACACCAAGATTTCTTGAGTTTAAAGTAGAACACATTTAAACTTTAGATGTCCATTTTCTTAACATCATCAGGAATGATTAAATCTGCTAATGTAGCATTTTTAACATCCTCAATAGTAGCTTCAGGTCCAAGTTCTCTTAAAACAAGACCATCTTTAGTAACTTCCATAACTGCCATTTCAGTTATTATTAAATTTACTTGATGAGCTGCAGTTAAAGGTAAAGTACATTTTTTTAATATTTTTGGTCTTCCTTTAGCAGTATGTTCCATTGATACGATAACTTTTTTTGCACCAACAACTAAATCCATAGCTCCACCCATACCAGGAACCATTTTGCCAGGAATCATCCAGTTAGCAAGATTTCCTTCTTGGTCTACTTCTAGTGCTCCAAGGATAGTTGCATCAACATGTCCACCTCTTATTATAGAGAAAGACATTGAACTATCAAAGAATGCAGCACCAGGAACTACAGTAACAAATTGTCCGCCTGCATTTATTAAGTCCTTATCTTCTTTGCCTTCTTCAGGAGAAGAACCTATTCCTACGAATCCATTTTCAGATTGTAGAGTTATGTCAACTCCTTCAGGTATATAATTTGCAACAAGAGTTGGAAGTCCTATTCCAAGATTTACTACGTCTCCATCTTTAAGTTCTTTAGCAACTCTTTTTGCTATAATTTCTCTCATCATACTCTTATCCATGATTATTTATCCCCCTTTACGATGTAGTCAACAAAAAGACCAGGTGTAACAACTATGTTAGGGTCTAATTCTCCTGCTTTAACAAGAGTTTCTGCCTCTACGATTACAGTATCAGCAGCTGTTGCTATTAAAGGATTAAAGTTCCTAGTAGCTTCATGGTAATAAATATTACCTTTTTCATCTACTTTAGAACCGAATAATAAAGCGATGTCTGCTTTTAAAGGAAGCTCAAGTAAATATTCTTTTCCGTTAACAGTAAGCTTTTGTTTACCGTCTTCAATTATAGTTCCAAGACCAGTCTCAGTCAAGAAACCACCAAGACCAGCACCACCACATCTAATTCTTTCAGCTAATGTACCTTGAGGATTAAGTTCTACTTCCATTTCCTTTGTGTTCATTAGTCTTCCAGTTTCAGGATTAGTTCCGATATGAGAAGCAATAACTTTCTTTACTTGCTTATTAACAACTAATTTACCAATTCCTTTATCAGGATATCCAGTATCATTAGCGATGATAGTTAAATCTTTTACCCCTTTTTCAACTAGAGCATCAACTAATTTTTCAGGTGTACCAGCAGCTAAGAAGCCACCAATCATTACAGTCATGCCGTCTTTAATATGAGAAATTGCTTCCTCAATGTTAACAATTTTGTTCATAACACATACCTCCAAATTTTTACTAAGCATCTTCAAAACAATAGATTAGAGTATTAATTGTTATGTTAGGTGCATTAAGTAAAATCAAAATATATAAATATATTTTGACATAAGTATAAAATAATAAATTTATAGAAAATTTATTATTTTTAAACTATACTTAATAAATATACTATTCTATAAATATAATTAAAAATCCTTCTTTTATGTCAAATTTTATAAAAAAAATATTATATTTTTTAAAAACATAGTATTTCATTAAAAATAGATAAGGTAAGTAAATTAAACTAATGTCGAATAAGACAAGGATTTACAGCGAATTAGTACTGTTGTTTCTATAGAATTTAAAGATATAATTAGATAGAAACAATAATAGCTTTAGTTTATTTATATATTAAAATATAAATATTACAATTTTATAATTGTATGAGTTGAAGTTTAAAGGAAAGGTGGTGTTGTTGTTACAATAATACATATTATTGTAACAAGTATAGTATGACACTAAGATTGATATTAGGAAGAGCTGGTAGTGGTAAAAGTTATACTTGTATAGATGAAATAAAGAAAAGAAATAGAGAAAATAGTAAATCAAAGTTAATACTTTTAATTCCAGAACAGTTCTCTTTTAGAGCTGAAAAAATGCTTATAGAGAATATTGGTTGTACAGGAATAAATAATGTATTTGCACTTTCTTTTAAGAGACTTGCATATACAATATTTAATGAAGTGGGTGGTGTTACACATAATAATTTAACACCTACAGGAAAAGCAATTATAATAAATAAAATTTTAAATGAAGAGAGAGAAAATTTGAAAGTATTTTCTTTGTCAGCTAGAAAAAATGGATTTGTAGATACAGTTGTGTCTATGATAGATGAATTTAAAAATTATAATATTGCACCAGATGAGATTTCACTTTTAAAAGATAGTTTAAGTGAAAACCCATTACTGTGTGATAAGATTTCAGATACTGCACGTATATATGGAAGGTATAATTCCTATTTAGAAAAAGGATACTTTGATCCAGTAGATGATTTAAGTTATTTAAAATCTAAGATAAAGGAAAGTAGCTTTTTAGAAAATGCAGAAATTTGGATAGATGAATTCTATGGTTTTACGCCTCAACAATATGGAATAATAGAGGAATTATTAAAAAAATGTCCTAGAGTAAATGTAACATTACCTTATGGTGGGAAGAATAGTGTGATTTCAGAAAGTAATGATTTAGCTGAAAGTGATGCTTTTTATCCAGTATTCTATACAGAAAATCAACTGTTAAAAATAATAGCTGAAAATAATATAGGATATGATAAACCAGTAATACTAAAAGGTAATGATAAAAATAGTAACAATTATAGATTCAAAAACAATGATGAACTTGGGTATTTAGAGAAAAATTATTTTAATGTTTTAGCTAAAAAATATGATAATGAAGTAAATAATATAAAAGTATTTAAAGCAATGAACACTTATTCAGAAATTAAATATATAGCAAAAGAAATATTAAAATTATGTAGGGAAAAAGATTATAGATTTAAAGAGGTAGCTGTTATAGCAAGAAACTTGGAATCTTATGAAGACATAATAAAAGTAGTATTCTCAGAATACAATATCCCATATTTTTTAGATGAGAAAAAAGATATAAATACAAATCCTATAGTAATTTTAATAAAGTCAGTGCTAGAAATTTTAAGTAATAATTTTTCATATGAAACTGTTTTTAGATATTTAAAAAGTGGGCTTTTAGGAATAGATAAAGAAGAGATAGATTTATTAGAAAACTATGTTTTACAATATGGTATAAAAGGAAAGAAAAAATACTTAGATGATGAGTGTTGGAGTGATGAAAGATTAAGAGAATGTAAGCATAACTTTTTACTTCCAATATTAAACTTGAAAAGTAAAATAAAATCTAAAAATAAAATAGATGATATTTGTAAGTTTATATTTGAATACTTAGAGGAAATTAATTTAAAACAAACAATAGAATATGAAATTAAGAAATTGGAAGAAGAGAACAATTTAAATGCAGCCAGTGAATATAGTTCAATTTGGAATTTAATACTAGGATTATTAGATGAACTAGTTGAAATTTTAGGTGAGGAATTATTATCATTGGATGATTTTGTTGAGATATTTAATATGGCAATTTCTACTCATGAGATTGGATTAATACCTCCTACATTAGATAGTGTAACAATTGGAAGTATTGAAAGAATAAGAACAGAGGAATTAAGAGCTGTATATGTAATTGGTGTTAATGATGGTGTATTCCCAATGGCTACTATAGAAGAAGGAGTATTTAGTGATTTAGATAAAACTATATTAAAAGATAATGGAATAGTTTTATCTAAAGATACAAAAGCATTAATGTTTGAGGAACAATTTTTAATTTATGCAGCATTAACACTTCCAAGTGAAACTCTGTATATTTCATATCCTATTGCAGATTTTGAAGGTAAATCAATGAGGCCATCAATGATAATTTCAAGGATAAAAAGTTTATTTAATATAAATGAAAAAAGTGAAATCGTTGAGAGTTTAAAGGAAAAAGATATTGATGATATAGTAGCTAAAGTTCCAGCATTTAATGACATGATTATAGAAATAAGAAAATACTTAGATAGTGAAAAAATTTCAGAGGAATGGAAAGAAGTATATAGATATTTTAAAGATGACTTAGAATATCAATTGATTATAGATGGAATATTTGAGGGATTTTCATATAAAAATATTGCAAGTTCTATTAGTAAGGAAAAGGCTGAAAAACTATATGGTGATGGAAACTATTTTAGTGTATCAAAAATAGAAAATTATGTGCGTTGTCCATTTGGTTATTTTGTACAATACGGATTGAAGGCTAAAGAAAGAAAATTATATAGTTTTACTGCTCCAGATTTAGGTAGTTTTATGCATAGTGTTTTAGATAAATTTTCCAAACAAATAGAAAAAGAAGGCATAAAATGGAGTGATTTAAACTATGATGAGTGTAAAAATAGGGTTGAAAATATAGTAAATGTAATTATGAGTGAGGATAAAAACTTCATATTAAATAGTTCATACAGATATAGATATATAAGTGAAAGATTAAAAAGAGTTTTAATTAGAGTTGTATCTGTAATAGCTAAGCAGATTACTTTAGGATGTTTTGAACCGTCTGGATATGAAATATCTTTTGGATTAAACGATAGTGACTATCCGCCAATAGAAATAGAAATTTCAGATGGAAGAATTATAAAGCTCATAGGTAGAATTGATAGAATTGATAAATTAGTTGAGGGTAATCAAGCTTATTATAGAATAATTGATTATAAGTCAGGTATTAAAAGCTTTAAATTAAGTGATGTGTATTATGGTTTACAAGTACAACTATTAACGTATTTAGATGCAATATTAAATAATCAAGAGGCTAGAAATGAACATGCTAAAGCAGCTGGTGTACTATATTTTAAGTTAGATGACCCTATAATAAAAATAGATGAAAATGAAAGTGAAGAAAAAATAAGAGAACAGATATTAAAAGAGTTAAAGATGAATGGGTTATTACTTAAAGATGTAGAAATATTAAAAGATATGGATAAGACATTAGATGAAACTGGAAAATCACTTATAATACCTGCATCCATAAAAAAAGATGGTGAAATTTCATCTACATCAAGTGTTATATCAAGTGAGGGATTTAATACACTAAGGAAACATGTTAAAAATGAAATAAGCAAAAATTTTGAGAAAATGTTAAGTGGAAATATAGAAATTTCACCATGTAAGACAGATAGTGAAATTCCATGTGAGTATTGTAAGTTATCTTCAATATGTCAATTTAGCTTAGAATTTGAAGAAAACAAGTACAGAGTAATTGGTGGAAAAGATGATAAAGAAATACTTAAAATTTTGGAGGAGGATTAGAAAGTGGCAAGTATGAAATTTACTAAGGAACAAGAAGCAGCTATATATACAAGAGATGCTAATTTATTAGTTGCAGCAGCTGCAGGTTCAGGTAAAACAGCTGTATTAGTAGAAAGAATTATAAAAATGATAACAGATAAAGATAGGCCTATAGATATAGATAGGTTGCTAGTAGTTACATTTACTAATGCAGCGGCCTCAGAAATGAGAGAAAGAATAGGAAAAGCAATATCAAATGAAATTAGTAAAAATCCAACTTCAATATATTTACAAAGACAATTAACATTATTAAATAAAGCTAGTATTACAACAATACACTCTTTTTGTCTAGATGTTATAAAAAGAAATTTTCATATGATAGATTTAGATCCTAATTTTAGAATTGCAGATGAAACAGAAACCTTAATTTTAAAGCAAGAATCTCTAGATGAAGTTTTTGAGGAAATGTATGAAGAAAAGGATGAATACTTTCTAAAATTAGTTGAAAGTTATTGTAATAATAAGAATGACTTAAGTTTGTTTGAAATGGTTTTAGATTTATATAATTTTTCAATGAGTAATCCATATCCAGAAAAATGGCTTAATGAAAAAAGTGAACTTTTAAATATAGAAAAAAGTGACTATTTAAATAGCGAATCAATAATAGAAATGTTAAAAATTGATATTAAAACAAAAATAAGTGAAGCTTTTAATAATATAAATGATGCAAAAGAAATAGTGGATAGAACAGAAAGCTTATTAAAATATCAATCAGTAATAGATTGTGATTTTTTCTTTTCACAAAATATAAAAGATAATAGTAATGATTTAGATAAAATTAGAGATTTATTTTTGCAACTAGAATTTAAAAAGATGCCAACAATAAGCAAATGTCCAGATGTAGAATTACAGAAATATGTTAAAAAGAATAGAGATAACTATAAAGCTTTAATGAATGAAATAAAAGAAAATATAGAAAAAATTTATTCAAATTCTAATTATGATGATTTGGAATATATTTATCCACTAATTAAAAAGCTTTGTGAGTTAGTTATAAAGTTAAGAGATAGATATAGTGAAAAGAAAAAAGAAAAAGCTATAATTGATTTCAATGATTTTGAGCATTTTGCACTTAAAATATTGACTGAAGAAGTAGATGGGAAGATAGTACCATCTAAAGTTGCAGAAGTTTTAAGGGAAGGTTATGATGAGATACTTATAGATGAGTATCAAGATTCAAACTATATTCAAGAATATATATTAAATATGATTTCAAAAAAACATATTGGAATTAATAATATATTTATGGTTGGAGATGTAAAACAAAGTATATATAGATTTAGAATGGCTAAACCAGAATTATTTTTAAATAAGAAAGAAACCTATAGTTTAGAAGAAGGAAAAGAAACTAGATTAATAAAATTATATAAAAATTTCAGAAGTAGAAAAGTAATAATAGATTCTGTAAATTATGTTTTTAGAAATATAATGAGTAAAGAATTAGGTGAACTTGATTACAATGAAGAAGAAGAATTAAATTTAGGTGCTGATTACAAGGAAATAGAAAGTGGTACTTGTGGAGGGCCAACAGAAGTTATATTAATCAATAAAGATGAACTTTTAGAACAAGTAGAAGACGGTGATGATGAAGAACCTTTAAGTAGCATAGAATTAGAGGCTAAAGTAGTTGGAAAAAGAATACTAGATTTAATTGATGAAAAAAATCAATTTAAAGTATTTGATAATGATTTAAAAGATTATAGAAATGTTAAATACAAAGATATTGTTGTATTATTACGTTCTACAAAAAAATGGGCTCCAGTATTTGCAGAAGAACTTAAAAATTTGGGGGTTCCTGTTTATAGTGACGCAAATGATAGTTATTTTAATAGTTTAGAAATAAAAATTATGTTAAGTCTTTTAGAGATAATTGATAATCCAATACAAGATATACCATTACTTTCTGTACTTAGATCACCAATAGTTGGCTTTAAATCAGAAGAAGTTGTAGATATTAGATTAAACAGCCCAGAGACATCTATATTTGAAGCATTAAAACAGTATATTGAATTAGGAGAAAATGATGAATTAAAAAATAAAGTTAAAAATTTCTTAAGTAGATTAAAAGTATGGAGAGATAAATCGTTGATAATGCCAATATATGAACTTGTATGGAGTTTATATATGGAAACAGGATATTATGGATATGTAGGAGCTATGCCTGCAGGCATAAAAAGACAAGCAAATTTAAAGATGTTATTTCAAAGGGCCAAACAATATGAAAGCACAAGTTATAAAGGATTATTTAATTTTATAAACTTTATAAATAAATTAAGAACTAGTAGTGGTGATTTAGGTTCTGCTAAGATTATTGGCGAGAATGAAGATGTAGTTAGAATAATGAGTATTCATAAAAGTAAAGGTTTAGAATTTCCGGTTGTATTTTTAAGTGGAGCCGGAAAAAAACCAAATACAATGGATATTAGAAATAAAATATTAGTTCATCAAGAATTAGGATTTGGTCCACAAATTGTAGATATAGAGAAAAGAGTATCACATTCTCCACTGATAAGAGAGATTTTAAAAAGTAAAATAGAAAAAGAAAATTTATCAGAAGAAATGAGAGTATTATATGTTGCTTTTACTAGAGCAAAAGAAAAATTAATTATTACAGGCGAAGTAAAGTCTATAGAAAAGTCTTTAGAAAAGTGGAATAATGCCGCTAAAAATGGAAAAGAAAAAATTCTTGAAGGTTACTTATTAAAAAATAATACTTATTTAGATTGGATTATGCCAACTATAATAAAACATCCAGATGGAAAGTTTTTGACAGAAGATTTAGATAGGGTAACAGGTACTGTTATACTGAATAATGATGTACTTTGGAATGTAAGATTTGCTAAACAAGATGATTTATATAAAGAAGATAAAATTTTAGATGAGCTTGATATAAAAGAAAAGTTAAATAAATTAAATTCAAAAGAATGTAATGATGAATTAGCAAGTGAAATAATTAATAGATTAGATTTTAAATATAAGTACCAATTAGCAACAAATATAAAAACTAATATTACTGTTTCGGAGATAAAAAGGTTAAATAATTTAGAGTTAGAGGAAGAATTTGTAGAAAATAAAAAGCTTACTTCTGAATATATAAAACCAATAGTTAATAGACCAAGATTTTTAGAAGAAAAAAAGGAACTAACTCCAGCTGAAAAAGGAACTGCAATGCATGCGGTTATGCAAAGATTAGACTTTAACAAGATAAGCAAGCATGAAATTGAAGAGCAAATAGAATTTATGGTTTTAAAAGAATTACTTACAACTGAGCAAGCTAAATCTATAAGAATTAATAAAATAGAAGCATTTTTAAAATCTAAATTAGGTAAAAGAGTTATAGAAGCAGATAGTAGAAGTGAATTATTAAGAGAAGTTCCATTTAGTATTGAAGTAAGTGTAAAAGAGGCTTATAAAGAACTTGAAGGAATAGAAAGTGATAATTACAACAATGATTATCTAAAAGTTCAAGGAATAATAGATGGATATTTTGAAGAAGATGGGAATATAATACTGTTTGATTATAAAACTGATTATGTTACAGAGGAAACTAAGAATCAAATTATAGAGAAATACAATATTCAATTAGAGTATTATAAAGATGCTATAGAAAGAGGAACAGGGAAAAAAGTAACAGCTAAATATTTATATCTATTTTCAATTGATGAAGCAGTTGAATGTTAAGATGGAAAAGTTTTAATATTATCAACTAAGTTTAATATACAAATATAGTAGAAAAAGAGGGAAAGAGATGAGAAAATTAGATTTATTAGAAGGGGATATAAAAAAAATCCTATTACACTATTTAATTCCGTCGGTGTTGTCTATGTTAGCAGTTTCAGCTTATGTATTTGTGGACACTGCATTTGTTGGATATGGAGTAGGAAGTACAGCACTTGCAGCACTAAACATATCAATACCAATATATAGTGTATTTACGGCATTACATTGTACTATAGGAATAGGGGGAGGAACGTTAGTTTCAATAGCTATAGGAAAAGGTGATGAAAAAGAAAAAAATAAAGTTTTTTCAATAGCAGTAATTATGGCAATAATTGTTGGAATTATATTAACGATTATAGGGGTTATATTTCCTAAAAATATTGCTTCACTTTTAGGTGCTACCGAAGAAATTAAACCTTTAGTTTCAATATATATAGGGATAATTAGTGCAGTATCATGGGCTTTTTTATTAGTGGGAGTATTAAGCGCGTTCATTAGAAATGATAAAAATCCTAGACTTGTTATGATTGCATCAATAGTATCAAATTTAGCAAATGTAATTCTTGACTATGTATTTATATTTATTTTTGATTTAGGTATAGCTGGGGCTGCATTAGCTACAGCTATATCTCCAATAATAAATTTATTAATTCTTTCTACGCATTTTTTAAGACAAAGAGGAACTCTTAAATTTTCAAAAGTAGCTATGGAAAGTAAAATTATAAAACGAATAGTGAAAAATGGATTTGGAAGTTTTATACTTGAAATATGCGGAGGAATTATCATATTCATATTAAATAATATTTTTATGAAGCTGGGTGGAGAATTATATGTAGCTGCGTATGGCATAATTGCTAATATTGCATTTTTAGGCATAGCTGTGTTTGAAGGAATAGGTCAAAGTATACAACCAGTTGTTAGTGTTAATTTTGGAGCTAAAAAAAGAAAAAGAATCTTAGAAAGTTTAAAGTATGCAGTAATATTATCAATGAGTTTTGGTATATTTATATATGTGATTTTTCTATTATTTCCAGGAGCAATTCTTAAACTTTTCACAAAGGATGATTTACAATTAATAAATATAACAGCGAAGGCAATGAGAATATATTTCTTTGGATATGCACTTATGGGTGCAAATATGGTATTTTTATATTTCTTACAATCTATAGAGGAATCTAAGATGGCAATATTTATATCACTAAGTAGAGGTATCATATTTGTAATTTTAGGATTAATAATACTTACACCTGCATTTAAAATAAATGGAGTATGGTTTAGTGTTTCATTTTCAGAAATTTGTACTTTTATATTAGGTATATTTATTTTAAAAAAGGATTTAAAAAGGAATAATTAAGTAAATTTATTTAGGGAGATAATAATCTCCCTTTTTTATTATACGTTATAGTATGAAGTAATCTAAGCAAATATGCGTAATATAGTTTTAAAATTAGTACATAGAGATAATAAGTAGAATTTGAAGGGTAACATTAGGTATTTAACTTTGAACTAAATAGTGTAATAACATATAATGAAGATAGTTTATGGAAAATATATGAATAAATATGATTATATTTACAGTACTGAAATTATGATTTTATTTTGATGATATATGAAAAGTCTTATTAATAAGTTAAAAAAATACTACTTAATATAAGTAGTAGTGAGGTGAGAAAATGGAAAAAAGCTTGTTAAGTATAGATTGGGATTACTTTATTAAAATAAGACCAGAATGGTGTGGCTCATATATTGAAAATGAAAGATGTTTAGTAGATATATGGTATAAAAGATACATAGAAGAAAATATAAGAGGTATAAATTTAGAAAAAGAGATTTATATCAATACAAATACTAAAAGATTTTGGAATTTTATTAAAGAACGATTTAACTTAAAGAAAGACATTGAGGTATTTATATCTGATTCACATAAGTTTTCATACAAAATTGCAAAGGACAATAAATGTGATAATGTAATTTTATTTGATGCCCACAGTGATTTAGGGTATGGAGGTTTATCGTCTTTAGAATTTGAACTAAATTGTGCAAATTGGTTAGGTAAATTATTTAAAGATAATATAATTAATAAATCAACTATAATATATAGTCCATATACAATGGAACGACCTAATGATTTTAGTGAACTTAATAGTAAGTACAATATTGAATATGTTATGAATAGATGGGATATAGAGTATGAACAATTTAAAAATAGTGAAATATCAGCAATTCATATTTGTAGATCTGGGGCGTGGAGTCCACCATGGTTAGATAAAAAATTTTACGAGTTTATAAGAAATTCAGAATTAAAGGTTAGAAAGCTAGAGGATATTACAAGAGACTGGAATCCAAAAAAATTAACATTCTCTGATGAAATTAATTACTTAATAGGGTAAGAATTTGACTTTAAACCCTACAATAAAGTGCTTCCTTAACAATTAATTATAAAATGAGATATTAATCTATCTCTATAAAATTAAAAGGATTAGACGTATAATATGTTTAATCCTTTTAATTTTACTTTTTAAAAAAATATTTGGTAAAATAATATTACTTATAGGATTAAGGAGGTAACAAGATGGCTCAAGCAAAAACTAATGCAATGAGAATATTAGATAAGGAAAATATAAAATATAATATTAGTACATATGAAAATAAAGATGGAAAAATAGATGGTGTATCTGTAGCCAGTAAAATAGGAAAAAATGTAGAAGAAGTGTTTAAGACGTTAGTGCTACAAGGACAATCTAAAGAAATATATGTTTTTGTTATTCCAGTAAATGAAGAATTGGATTTGAAGAAAAGTGCTAAAGTTGCTGGAGAAAAAAAGGTTGAAATGATTTATGTAAAAGATATAAACAAATATACAGGTTATATAAGAGGTGGTTGTTCTCCAATAGGTATGAAAAAACTGTATAAAACATTTATACATAGTACAGCAGAAAATCTAGAAACTCTAGTAGTAAGTGGTGGAAAAATAGGTATGCAAATAGAACTTTCACCAAAAGATTTAACAAATATTATAAATGGGAATTTCCAAGATATAATAAAATAAAGTTGGATATAAAAAGTAAAAGCATTGACTTATATAAGTCAATGCTTTTTATTTATTTTATAATTGTCCAGCCTTTTTCTTTTTGTCATATCTAGAATATAAAACTAGAGCAACAATTGTAAAGAATATAGGTCCAGCTACACTCCATATAGTTGTGAACCAATCTCCGTTAAGAGCAGGTTCTACAATTGAAAATACGTTAGCAAAACCAACTGTAGCAGTAACAACTATAGTAAAGATTGTTATTAATCCTTTACCTTTAAACATTTCAAATGGTCTATCTAAGTTTTGTTTTGACTTAAATGCAATGAATGCACCAGATAAGAACATATAAGGTATAGTCATTGAAACGTTAGTCATAGCTATAAGTACATCAAGGAATTTGCTTGCTGCTTTTCCTCCGAAAGATACTAGAAGTATAATTACTATAACAATCGCAGCTTGTACTAGCATAGCTGTTTTAGGCATTCCATTTTCTATTTTACAAAGTTTTTCAGGTAATAATCCTTTTGGAGAACCTTCTATTAATTGTTTTAAAGGAGCATAGCTTAATGTGAAGAATGCACCAAGTAAAGCAAGTAACATTGAAAGTCCAACAAATCTAGCAGTCCAGTTACCTACTTGGATAGCTACTGCTTCTGTAGCACCAAATACAGATGCTAAAGTAAATCCTAAGTTGTTCATTACAACATAACCAACGTTAGCTTTATTAACTGTGTCTGGTGATAGAGTTGCAGACCAGTTAGTGAATACTCCTATACAGAAAATTCCAATAGAGTATCCAACAGCAATTACGATAGCTGCTATAGTTAATCCTTTAGGGAAGTTCTTTTCAGGATTTTCAGTTTGGTCAACAAGACCACCAACAACTTCTGTTCCTCCAAATGCAAATATTGCATAAACTAAGAATGAAAGCACTGCTATAGGTGATGCATATGCTGGATTTGGAGATTTCACGAATGAAGCCATAGATTCGATTGGTTGAGCTAATTGTCCTTTATTCATTATTAATACAATTATAGCTCCTCCAATAAGTAATATATTAAGTAAAGCAACTGCTGTACCACCAACAGATGTTATTTTCTTTATTTTATCTAATCCTTTAGATCCGAAATAAGTTATTGCTATTATTATTAATATACCTAATATACCTAAAGTTTTAGTTGTATCTAGTCCAAATAATGACCAGTTACTAGTATTATCGTATCCAGAAATTGCATTTGATACTGGAATCCAAATACTTGATGATACGTTAACCATCCATATTATTTGAGCTGAGTACCACATAAAAGTAGCAATGAATGCATATCTTGGTCCAACAGATTTTTCCATCCAAGAGTAAATTCCACCTTTTTCACTTTTAAAAGTAGAACCATATTCTGCAATCATAAATGCAAATGGTATAAAGAATATTATTGCTGATATTATGTAGAAGGGAATTGCACCATAACCCATTAAATAAAACGATCTTGGCATGTTGTTAAATCCGTAAACAGATGTAAAGATCATAAGGATTAAGGCCATAAGTGATAACTTTTTAGAGTCATTGTTATTTGATGACATTTTTGTTTCCTCCTTAACAGTTTATTAATTTATTATTACAAAAATAAATTATACACCATTCGACAAAAAATACAAGAAAAAT
Source organism: Clostridium amazonense (assembly GCF_056431285.1). Lineage (NCBI taxonomy): Bacteria > Bacillati > Bacillota > Clostridia > Eubacteriales > Clostridiaceae > Clostridium > Clostridium amazonense. Next base: position 202,272 of record NZ_JBWKMH010000010.1, read on the forward strand.
TTTTCTCTTGCACTAATTGATTTAATTTAAAATATTCAAAAAAAAGAATAAATAAAATCAAAACAAATCAATCAAAACGAAAAATATGCAACTTTTTAAATGAATATATAGAAAAATACAATATAAAAGTAGTATTTCTAAAAGTTTAAAAAATAATTCTTAAAAATAATTACCAAAAATTACATGGGCGTAAACATGAGCTATTTGAAGGAATAGGATGAAAATGCGTCAAAATTTTATTCAAAAATTGAAACAAATACATGTGTATTTAAGAAAGGAAAAGATAAAGTTGAAATTATTGATGAAGAGATAATTCAACTAATTGTCGAATAATTTAAAATTGAAAATAAATAGAGATAATAATTTCAATATTAAATTATAGAACAAAATTACAAAAAAAATATAATTATACTTTAAAAAAAATGAAAGTTTTATGTAATATTGATTTTCTAATTTTTATAGAAAGTAAAGGTATAAAATCAAGTAAATATGAATATTTCTTTAATTTATAGTAATATACAAAAAATAAATGCACTAGATTTATTTAATCTAGTGCATTCTTATTTTAAAGTTTTCCTAATTTTTTATTTCTTTCATATCTGCTATGAAGAATTAGTGCAATAAGTGTAAAGACTATAGGACCTGCTACACTAGCTATGGTTGTAACCCAATCTCCATTAATAGCTGGTTCTATTATTGAGAAGAAGTTTGCAAAGCCAACAGTAAATGTAACTATTACAGTGAAGAATACTATTAAACCATTTTTATTGAATATAGAAAATGGCTTGTCAATTTCTTTTTTACGTTTAAATGCTATAAATGCACCAGAAAGAAACATATAAGGAATAGTCATTGAAACATTAGTCATAGCAACAAGTATATCAAAAAACTTATTCATTTTACTTCCGCCAAATGAAACACAAGCAATCATTATTATAACTATAACAGCCTGTACTATCATTGCGTTTATAGGCATTCCGTCTTTAAATTCACAAATTTTTTTAGGAAGTAATCCTTCAGGACAACCTTCTATTAATTGTTTTAATGGTGCATAACTCATTGTAAAAAATGCTCCTGTTAAGCAAAGAAGTAAAGAAAGTCCAACAAATCTAGCAACCCAGTTTCCCATTTGAATGGCTACAGCTTCACTTGCACCAAATGCAGCACCAATTTGATAGCCTAAGTTATTCATAATTACATAAGAAACATTTGCCTTATTAACAGTTTCACCAGAAAGAGTAGCATCCCAATTAGTGAACACACCTATACAGAATAATCCAATTGCATAACCAATAGCAATTATGATTGCAGAAACAGCAATTCCTTTTGGAAAATTCTTTTCAGGATTTTCAGTTTCATCAACAAGACCACCAACAACTTCAATACCACCATATGCAAATATTGCATAAACTAGAAATGATAACATTGAAATTGGAGTTAAATATGATGGATTTGGTGAATCAATAAATGAACGCATTGATTCTATTGGTTGAGCAAGTTCTCCATGATTTCCAATTAAAACAAGTATAGCTCCTACGAAAAGTAATATGTTAAGTAGTGCAACAGCAGTACCACCGATAGATGTTATTTTCTTAATTTTATCAAGACCTTTAGTTGACACAAATGTTATAACAATAATTAAAATAATAGCGAGTATTCCTAAAGTCTTAACACTATCTAATCCAAATAATGACCAAGTATTAGTCTTATCTTTTCCATAAATAGCATTTGAAAATGGTATCCAAATACCAGATGATACATTCAACATCCAAATAATTTGAGATGTATACCACATAAATGTAGCAATAAAGGCATATCTAATACCTACGGATTTTTCCATCCAAGAGAAAATACCACCTTTTTCACTTTTAAATGCAGCCCCATATTCTGCAATCATGAAAGCAAAAGGTATAAAGAATATAATTGCTGAAATAATGTAGAATGGAATAGAACCATACCCCATTAAATAAAATGATCTTGGCATGTTGTTAAACCCATAAACAGATGTAAAGATCATAAGAATTAGTGCCATTAAAGATAGTTTTTTAGTTTCATTACTTTTTGATGACATTTTATTTCCCCCCATTTTGATACTTATAACTTTTAGTTAATTATATATTTAAAGAAATAAGTTAGTAAGTTTATATAAATGTAAGATATGTACGATTAATCATTTTAAATTTATATGTATAAAATTTTATGATAAATATACAGTTACATTTAAATATAAAGCTAAAATATTTCAATAAATGCATCCCAAAGTAAAAATATTTTATAAAAAATTTTTTTGAAAACTTAAGAAAAATATAGGAATATAAAAAACTCCCAAAACAAAAATCACATTAAGTTTTAATTAATATTTTAATAAGTATTATATTTTAAACAAAATCTGTTAAAGGATTAACTTCAAAACTATGATCTATTGTAAATATTATACACCTGTTATTACAAAAAACAATACAAGATTTCAAAAAATTCAAATTTTTCAATTTATATAATATTCAATTGAAAAAAAATAATAAATTATAAAATAATAATAAAAAATCATATATAAATACGTATAAAATATTAAAAGTGTTAAAAAGTTGTTAAGTTTTTTAATACTAATATATGTTTATGTTGATTAAATGTGAATTTATTTTCTTAATATGAAGGGAAAATAGGTAATAAACAATAAAAATTTAATAAAAGTTTGATTTGAATAAAATTGAATGAAAAAAATATAGAGATTTGTTGTAATATATGAAAACATTAGAATATAATTAACAATTTATTAAAAATAAAAGTTAAACAAATAACAAACTTAAATAAAAAATGGTAAAAAATAAAAAAAATAGTGATATGTATTTAATAATGGTATTATGATAAAATTAATTTATTAGAAAATTAAGAATAGTAAGAAGGGAGAGGGGATTATGGAGGAAAAAATTTTACTAAAAGAATTATGTGAAAGTCATGGACCAAGTGGAAGAGAACATTGGCTTTTTGATATTATTGATAAATCTTTTGGAAAGTTTGGAAGTGTTACAAGAGACAATTTGAACAATGTAATTATAGAGAAAAAAGGCAATGGAAAAGGAAAAATAATGATTATGGCTCATGCAGATGAAATTTTCATGGTAGTTACAGCTATTGGTGAAAATGGATTTTTAGAGTTTACTGGTAGAGGGATAGATCCTAAAGTGCTAGTATCTCAAGAAGTTATAATACATGGAAAAGAGGAGATTATTGGTATTATAGGGGTAAAACCTCCTCACTTAATGGATGCAGAAGATAAAAGTAAAGCTGTTGAAATGAAGGATTTAAGAATAGATACAGGATATAGTAAAGAAGATATAGAAAAAAAGATAAATGTTGGAGATTTTGTTACTATAAAAAGAAAGTTTGTAGAACTTTTAAATGATAATGTTTCAGGAAAAGCATTAGATGATAGAGCATCAATTGCATCATTATATACCTGTGCAAAAGAACTTGAAAATATAAATCATGATTTAGATGTTTACTTTGTTTGTTCGTCACAAGAAGAAGTTGGACATAGAGGGGCAAAAACAGCAAGTTTTGGAATAAGACCAGATATAGGGGTAGCTATTGATGTGGGATTTGACAATAGTATATTAGGCGATAGTGATTCTAATACAGGATTAGGTGATGGAGGAATGATTTCCATAGGACCTAATATACATCCAAAATTAAGAAAATATGTAGTAAATGTTGCAAAAGATTATAATATTCCTTATGGGGTAGAGGTTTGTCCAGGAGCAACAGGAACTGATGCTTGGGATATACAAACAGCAGCAGATGGAATTCCAACATTACTATTTTCTATTCCTCAAAGATATATGCATACATCAGTAGAAGTAGTTAATATGAAAGATGTTCAAAATGTAGGAAGACTATTAGCTAAAGTTATAGGAAAAATAAAATATGAAGATTTGGAGGGGATATTATGTTTCTAGCTAAAGAGCTTGAAAAGGGAAATTTGTTAGATAAATTAACTTCTGCATCTGGCCCTTCAGGATATGAAGGTGAAGTAAGAAAAATAATAAAAGATGAAATAAGTTCTTTTGTAGATGAACTAAAAGTAGATAAAATGGGAAATATAATAGCCCATAAAAAAGGAAATGGACCTAAAGTTATGATAGCAGCTCACATGGATGAAGTTGGCTTCATAATTACTGGATATAATAGTGATGGAACTTTAAAGTTTAGCGGGCTTGGTGGAGTAAATCCATTATCAATGCCTTCAAAGTTGGTGTTTATTGGAGAAGAGAAAATACAAGGAATTATTGGTGCAAAAGCAATACATCTTCAAAGCAAAGATGAAAGAAAAAAAGCATTTACTTACGGAAATTGCTGTATAGATATTGGAGCTAAAAGCAAAGATGAAGCAATGAAAATGATAGATTTAGGAGAATTTGTAGTATTTGATAATGAATATGATTGTTTTGGAGACAAGCTTATAAAAGGCAAGGCTTTTGATGATAGAATGGGATGCTTAGTTCTAATTCAGGCATTAAAAGAAAATTATAATTGTGATTTGTATTGTGTATTTAATGTACAAGAAGAAGTTGGAGAAAGAGGCGCTTATGTATCAGCTTTTAATGTTAAGCCAGATGTAGCAATTGTTTTAGAAGGAACAATATGTGCTGATATGTGTAATATAAGCAAAGAAAATAGGGCAACAGAAATAGGTAAGGGACCAGCTATATCAATTATGGATAGAACAAGCATATTTAATGAAGAAATGGCAAGAAACATTATTGAGGTAGCTATCAAAAATAATATACCATATCAAAGGAGAAAAGCCATAGCTGGTGGGAATGATGCTGGTATAATTCACACTGTTGATGAAGGAACAAGTAAAATAGCAACTATTTCAGTTCCATGCAGATATATACATTCAGCTATATCAGTAGCATCACAAGAAGATTATTTAAATACATTAAAACTTTTGAAAACATATTTAAAGACAATGTAATTAAATTTATATGTAAAATTATTAATTTATAAAAATGATTAGTTAATATACTACATTTAAAATAGGGAGGAAAATTATGGACATGTTATTAGAAAAAATGATAAATACATTTACAACAAGTAGTCATGAAGAAAGTATGAGAAATAAGATAATAGATGAAATAGATATATTAGGATTAACTTATGAAATAGATAAAATGGATAACTTAATAGTTAAATTAGGAACAAAATCTAAAAATAATAAAGATATAATGTTAGTAAGTCATATGGATTCTGTTAGTTTAATAGTTACATTCATAGATGATAATGGATATGCAAGGGTTGGAACAATAGGTGAATTTAATTTTGAAGATTGGATTGGCAATATAGTTGAGTTTGCAAATGGAACTATAGCTAGAGTTTGTGCAAGTAAAAAAGAACCTAAAATATCAGATATATATTTGGATGTATTTTCTAGTAGCAAGGAAGAAACTCTTAAAAAGATACAAGAGGGAGATGTTGCTATACTAAAAAAAGATGTAGTTAAAATTGAAGATAAAGTTATTGGTTCAACATTGGATTCAAAAATTTCTTCATATATATTATTAAATACACTAATAGAAATAACTAAGGATAAAGAAAAAATAGAAAACTTAGATCATGAAATCTCATTTGTTTTTTCAACAGAAAAACAATTAGATGGAAGAGGTGCAAGAGCTGCTGCCTATAAATTAGATCCAAGTTATTGTATTGTTATTGATGTAGAAGAAGCAAATGACACATTAGGTGGAGATAGCAAAGTAAAACTAAATAAAGGTGTAGGTATACATGTTTTAGATAGAGATTTAATTGTACATCATGAAGTAAAAGAAATGTTAGAAGAATCATGTAAGGATTTAAAAATAGATAATCAATATATTTTTAATGAAAAAGGAACTAATGGAGGAAGAATTCATAAAGAAAGATGCGGTATAAAAACAGGGGCATTATCAATACCAATGAGATATAAAAATACATTAAATGAGGTAGTTAAAATAAAAGATATAGAAGATGCTATAAAAGTTTTATTAAAAGTTGTTGAATAATATTCATAATTCAAAGGAAGAAGGATTTGAAAGTATGGTAAAAAAAAGAGTATTATTAGCATTATTAGCAGGGGTAATGATATTAGGTGGATGTCAATCAGAAAATAAGGGTTCGCAAAATAAAGAAAAACCAAATGAAACTCAAAAATCAGTTGTTCAAGTTGTGGTTCCAGATGGACTACCTGCAATAACCATATCAAAAATGATAAAGGAAAATCCAGTACTAGATGAAAATGTTGAAGTAAAGTATAGTGTAGAAAAAGGTCCTGATGGACTTGCATCTAAAGTACTAGGTGGAGAAGCGGATATTGCAATAGTACCATCTAATTTAGCAGCACAAAGTTACAATAAGGGATTAGGATATAAATTAGCAGCTACAGGTGGATTTGGTTCATTTTCATTAATTGGACAAGGTGAAATAAAAACATTAGAAGATGTTAAAGGTAAGGAAATAACAAGTATTGGTAAAGGGTTAACTCCAGACATAGTATTAAAATCAATACTTAAGGAAAAGGGAATAAATCCAGACAGTGATGTAACATTAAATTATTTAAGTGGGGCAACAGAACTTGCACCAACATTTTTAGCTGGAAAAACTCAAGTAGCACAAATACCAGAACCAATGCTTACAAAAGTGTTAAAGAAAAAAACAGATACAAATATAATAATGAATTTAAATGAGGAGTGGAAAAACACATTTAAAAGTAAAAATGGATTTCCACAAAGTAGCTTAATAATAAAAAAAGATTTAATTGAAAATAATAAAAAGTTTGTTGAAAAATTTATAGATGAATATGAAAGTAGTATAAAATTTGCAAATGAAAATACTGATAAATTAGGTGAATATGTTGAAGCAGCTGGTATATCTATAGAAAAAGAAATATTAAAAGATGCAATAAAAGGTGCTAACCTTAAATTTGTAAGTGCTGAAGATGGAAAAGAAGATTATGAAAAATATTTTGATGTATTAATGAAATATGATTCAAAAGTTATAGGTGGAAAACTACCAGATGAAGAAATATACTTTAAAAAATAATAAAACCAAAACATTAGGAGTAGTTTTACTCCTAATGTTTTGGTATTTAATATATTATTTTGTTGGCAATAGTATAATAATTCCATCACCAATTGAAACGGTTATAGAAATTAAGAGTATAGTTTTAGGTGAAAAATTTTTATTTATTATAGGAAGTACTTTTGCTAGAACTATAATAGCATTTATAATGGCAGTTGCATTAGCAGGAATTCTAGGCATTTTATCAGCAGTTAGCAATGTTATATATAATTTTTTAATTCCAATTTTAAAATTGCTAAAGACTATGCCAACTATGGCAATGGTAATATTAGCACTTATATGGTTAAAAAATGATAAGGCACCAATATTAATGGCTATATTAGCTATATTTCCAATAATATATGAAGGAATTCTAAATAATATTTTAAATGTAGATAAAAAGATTATTGATATGTTAAATTTATACAATGTAAGAACTATAGATATTATAAAAAAAATATATATTCCGAAAACAATTAGTGGAATAAAACAAATATTCTCATCAACACTAGGGTTATGTTTTAAAATTATAATAGGTGGAGAAATACTAGCATCACCAAATAATTCTATTGGTAGTGAAATACAATTACAAAAAATATATTTAAATACAGCAGGTGTATTTGCATGGATATTTATAATTATTGTTTTGTCTATGATACTGGAATTAATCATTTTTTATTTTCAAAAGATGTTAATATATAAATTAAAAAATAGAAACTAAAAGTTATTATTTTAAAAGAATTTTGGGAGAAGTTGGAGTGGATGGAATTTTAATAAACAATATTAGTAAGAAGTTTAATGATATAGAAGTATTAAAAAATGTTTCTATGAAATGTGAAGCTAATAATGTAACATGCATACTTGGACCATCAGGTTGTGGAAAAACGACGTTATTAAATATTATTACCGAAAGTATAAGTGATTATGATGGGAAAGTACAGGGATATGATAAGAATAAAGTAGCGTTTATATTTCAAGAAGATAGATTGATAGAGTGGTTAACTATATATGAGAATTTAAGTTTAGTATTAAAAAGGAAGTTTACAAAAGAAAGTTTAAAAAAAGATATTGAAGATGGATTAAAGAGTATTGGAATGGAGAAATACTTAGGGTTTTATCCAAAAGAATTAAGTGGTGGAATGAGACAGAGAATTAGTATATTGAGGGCTTTTTTATATAATGGAGATTTATTAATAATGGATGAGCCATTTAAATCATTAGATATTAGAAATAAGAAACTGCTTATAGATGATTTTAAAAGGTTAAGAATTAAAAATAAAAATACAGTAATATTTGTAACACATGATTTAGAAGAAGCAATAGAATTAAGTGATAAAATATATGTTTTTTCAGATAAACCTACTAAAGTTAAAGCAGAAATCATGAATGATAGTAATAAAGATGTTAAAAATTATATAAGAAATTTAATGTTAGAATAAAAGGAGAAATTGATATGTATTATGGAGAAAAAGTTAAATTAAGAGCATTTGAAATAGAAGATGCAAAAGTACTACATAAATTTATAAATGATTTTGAAGTAAAGAATAATTTAAGTTTAAAAACACCATTACCAATAAGTTTAATAGAAGAGGACGAGTTTATAAGAAAAAATAAATGTAATATTAATGGTAGTTTAAATTTTGCAATAGAGGATTTAGAAAGTTCTAAATTAATAGGATCTTGTGGACTTGCAGATATAGATTTAGTCTCAAGACATGCAAAATTAGGCATAATGATAGGAGACAAAGAATACTGGAATAAAGGATATGGAAAAGATATAATAAGAACATTGTTAAATATTGCATTTAATCAAATTGGATTAAATAAAGTAAAACTTGGAGTATTTGAGTATAATAAGAGAGCAATAAAGTGCTATGAAAAAGTTGGCTTCAAAATTGTAGGAGTAGAAAAAGAAGATATATATAGAAATGGAAGATATTATGACCATTATATTATGGAAATATTTAAGAGAGATATAAGAGAAAGATAAAATTAAAAAATATAAAGCATATTTAATATTTAAATATGCTTTATATAGGCTATTTTAAAAAATAATTTTCAATAAATGAATAACAATCAGATAAATCTATACTATCACCTATAAGTTTTAGCAAAGGAACCTTGGTATAGTCATCTAATTGAATATCATGTTTTATTATTGGATTTAATCTAAAGTAATTTTTTGAGAGCAACTCTTTACAATAAAAATCTTCTAATGGTTGATTATTGTCAAGAAGTATTGAAATAAGAGGAGTTTTAACTTTAGAAAATGGACTAAAAATCCATTGAAGGGATCCCAAATTATGAGTATTTGCATTAATTTTCTGAGGATATACTCCAGTACCTATAGATAAAATTCTAAAATCAGAAATTTTATGAGCATTACTTTGATTATGAATAACAGAAAACATAGAAGCTGCTGTAGGACTGTTTAAAATTACACCACCATCAATAAAATTATTGTGTGATGGAAAATATGTTGGTGCAGCAGAACTTGAAAGTGCCACATCGATAACTTTAAAATTTGATGTAGGATTTTGGGTTAAATTATTAAAAAATACAATTTGCCAATTATTGTTGAGAAGGCCATCTGTTTTAAATGCAGGCACTAGAACATATTTTTTTAAATCTGATAATAATAAGTCTTTAGGAAAAGCTGTATAAAGACTTTTTTTAAGATTTTTGTTAGAATATTTAGGTCTAAATAGATTTAAGTGAGATGGAGTAAAAATTTTTTTTGAGTTAATAGGGTTATAAAAAAAATCAATTTGGGAAGGATCACGGCCATAAGCTAAAGCCAGTGCTATTAATGAACCAGTGGAAGTTCCTGCAAACATATTTGTATCTTCAATTAGTGTAGGATATTTATCACAAAGTCTTTTAAAAAGTTTAGCTGAAAGAGCTCCACGTATACCACCACCATCAAATGAAATAATTCTAAAAGTAGACAAGACAAAAACCTCCTAAATTTATCAATTATATATATGTTATTAAACGTGAATAATAATTGTGATAGATTTAAACTAGATATTTAAATGTGAAGGGAGATGAAATGAGTGTTTGAGGAATTGAATATAAAACTTAGAGAAGAAAAAGAAAAAATTATTTTAAAGAAAAGATTAGAAAGTGATTTATTCACATTAAAATATGATTTGATATGTAAATTAGATATGCTAGAAATTTTAAAGCAAGATTTAGAAAAAGAATATCTTGATATAAAGAGACTGGAAGGAATATCGTTAAGTGGTTTTGTAGCAAGTATACTTGGCTATAAAGAAGAAATGCTAAAAAAAGAGGAAAATGAATATTTAGTTGCAAAAATAAAGTATGATGAAATAAATCAAGAAATAGAAAGTTTAAATAAGGATATCGAAGCTCAGGAGAAAAGGTTAGAAAATTTAAGTGATTGTGAAATAAATTACAAGGTGCTTTTTAAACAAAAAGAAGAAGAAATAATGTTAATGGGAAATGAAGAAATAAAAGAAAAATTAAATAGATTAAATAGGAATATAAATAATAAATTAACTGAAGTTATAGAAGTAAAAGAAGCAATAGTAGTTGGTGAGCAAACTCTAGATACAATTCATGATGTTGAAAAATATTTATACAATATAGAAACTTTAGATCATGAAGAAAAACGAAGTATAGGATTATTTTCAATAATAATAGAACAAGAGAATATAGATGATGTACAAAATAAATTTAATAAATTGCAATATTTGATAAATAAATTTATAAAAGAACTGAGAGATATAAATAGTAATATAGATTCATATATAGAAAAAATTAGAGAATTTTGCTCATATGGTTCATTTGAAGTATTCTATAATAATATTTCTAACAATACAAAAATAGAAAATAAAATCAAGGAATTTTCAAATAAAATTATATTATTAAAAAATAGTGTTGAAAATACTATGAAGTTTTTACATGATAGAAAAACAAGAGAAGAAGTAAAAATTGAGAGATTAAAAAAATGTCATGAGGAATTTATAGAGAAAAGCATATAAAAATAGAAGTTTATATATTTTTTAATTGAATTAAGGAGATAAGTTGAGGTTACAAGTACAATGTAGTGAGAAAGTCAATTAAATCTCGTTAAAGCATATAAACATGATTTTGAAAAAATACATAATCATGTTACAATTTACACGATTTGGAGACTTGCTATAAATTTAGTTTATAGCAAGTCTTTTCAATACATGCAAGAGATAAAACATAAATTATTTTTTGTATGCGATTTACTATGATTTGGGAGGATTTGTATTGATGAATTGTAATGATTTAGAACTGCGTCAAGAAGTTTTTAAATCTGATGCTTTAAAAATTATTAGTTGGCTAGATGATGAAGAAGTTTCAAAATACTTAAATGAAAGTAAAAATGTTACTAAAAGTATAGAACGGGTAATTTATACAACTAATATACCAATATTAACTCATTTATTTAACCGAAATGGGAGTTTTTATATGATAACTATAGAGGACGAACCAGTAGGGTATTTAAAGCTTGTACCTAAAGGGAAAACTGTAGAAATGGTTATAGTTATAGGTGATAAAGAAAAATGGGGGATGGGATTGGGAAGTAACGCAATTTTTCAAGGCTTAAAAGAAGCATTTTTTAATTGGCGTTTTGATGAAGTAATAGCAAAGATACATTTTGAAAATGAAAGGTCTAAAAATGCATTTAGAAAAGTTGGATTTAAAGCAGATAAGAAGCTACCAAAAGAAATGCAATATTCAATGAATATGAAAACGTTTTTGAAAAGTATTTGTTAGAGTTTAACTAAGAGCTATAACAATAAAATAAATTAAAAAAGTACTATGCATAACAAGCAAAGTACTTTTTTAATTTAAATTATATAAATGAAATAAAATATGAAAATTATTTAGCTGCATAAAAACATCTTTTTGGAGATTCTATTTTCTCATCAGCTTTTAAAGCTTTTATTGCTTTATCAATTTCCTTTTTGTCTATACCTGTTTTTTCAGCTATTTCTCCAGCTTTCATAGCTCCATTTTCTTTTAATGTCACTAAAACTTTTTCCATGATTTCCATAAAAGCACCTCTCGATAATGATTATTATTTAATAAGAATTATAACACAATTAAAATATTTATCAAGAAAAATATTTTAATTGTTATTGAAATTAGTATGTATAATTTTTATACATTGATAAAAACAGAAATATGTATAATTATTTAAGTTATTATTTTAATCTAAAAATTTTAATAGAATATGAATGTCTACAAGGTTGCAATTATCCATAATATCTAAAGTTTAGAAATAATAACTTTTAAAGAAATATATTTATATCAAAAAATTTTAGATTAAAATCTAATTTCATGGATTAGTAAATTTAATCATAGCCTTAAATAAATCATTAATAAAAATAATGATTATAATTAAGAAATTTCATTGAGAAATAAGTAAAAAAAATGAAGAAAAGATAGTTAATGTCTATGAAAAGCATATCAAAAAATTTATAATTATTATGAAATTAGGAATTTATAGGTAAAAACTAAGAGATAAAATTTTTAAATCTTGTAGGAATCCAAAGCTGAAAATAAAATTACTGTTATGATAATTAAAAATGAAAAAATTATTCTCAAAAATGAAATCACATGAATAAATATTATATTGATTTTATTTGATATACAAATAAAACATTGTATGGAACAAAATATCATATTGGAAACCTATAACAAGTTGAGAGTAAGGTTTTAGTTTAAAAGCCTATAGCGTGAGGAAGGGGAGTTAAATATGTCACTAAAAATAACAGATAAAGAAAAGAAGGAATTAAAAGGACAAGCCATATTAGCCCAAAAACAAGAAGGATATTTTGCAGTAAGAATACTTAGTAGAGTAGGTAACTTTACATCAAAAGAACTTGTATCAATTGCCAACATAGCTGAGAGTTATGGAAAAGGATATGTTTCTGTAACAAATAGATTAACAGCTGAAATTCCATATATTAAATATGAAGATATAGAAAAAGTAAAAGAAGAAATAAAGAAAAATAATTTAGTTAATGGTGGAACAGGAAAGAAAATTAGACCTATAATGGCATGTAAAGGAACAGTATGTGTTCATGGACTTATAGATACTCAAAAACTAGGTGGAGAAATACATGATAAGTTTTTTGCTAAAGAATTAGCTGCAAAATGTAAAATAGGTGTAGTTGGATGTCCTAATAACTGTGGTAAAGCACAATTAAATGATATAGGAATTATGCCACAAGTTAAAACTGAAATTAATCATGAAAAGTGTGTTGCTTGTGGTAAGTGTACTACAGTATGTAAGGAAAAAGCATTAATTAAAGAAGGTAAAGAAATTATATATGATAAAGATAAATGCGTAAATTGTGGAAAATGTGCAGATGTATGTCCATTTAAAGCAATAGATAAGATAGAAGAAGGAATAGCTATTTATTTAGGTGGGAGATTTGGAAGAAAAGCAATGCTTGGAAAGCCATTAAATAGATTATTTAAGGAAGATGAAGTAATAGATACTATAGAAAAAATATTAAATTATTATAAAGAAAATGCAAATTCATTAGAGAGAATAGGAAAAATGATAGAAAGAATTGGATTTGAGGAAGTTGAAAAAAACATATTAAAATAAATATAAAAACTTATTGTGATTTTCACAATAAGTTTTTATATTTATTATTATATTATCCACGAGCCATTTCATAATTACCAGTACCATTAAACTCTTCTTCAAAAGCTTTATCAGCAAGTGGTTTAAATTCAGCAGCGTGTTTATCTATTTTTTCCATGAATTCTGGGCTACTTATCATTATTTCAGCACTTGGATGAGTAGGTTTAGCACCAGTAACTTTTACTATTTCTCTAATTTGAGTAGTATTATCTATCATAGGACAAGGCATTAATAAATTTTTATTATAAGGGTGACGTTTTCTCAATTCCCTGAAATAGTCACAACTTAAAGCTTCTACTAAAGGTTTTCCTTTTACATTTTCAGTTGCAAAGTGAGAGAAAATACATGGTTCTAAGTCTTCTTTTGAGTTTATATGGCAATAGTATTTTCCTGCTACACAACCACCTACATAAGGTGCATCATTAAAGAAATCTATAGGGAAAAGTTTCATTTGACTTCTAATTTCTCGAGTACGTTTGCCAAGTTTTAATCTTTCTTCAGGTGTAAGCATATATTGAATATCATTAACAGGATTATCACCTACAGGCATAAACATAAAGTACCATGCCATTTTAACACCTTTAGAAGATAACATATCTATAAATTCATCAGATGTAACAACATCTATATTATTATTAGCAGTAGCACTAGAGGTTCCAAATGGAATGCCTTTTTCTCTTAATAAATCCATTCCCTTCATTACTTGATCAAAGATACCCTTACCTCTTCTACTGTCAGTTTCAGTTGCAAAACCCTCTACAGAGAACATAGGCATAACATTGCCAAGTTCTTGAAGTTTAGTAGCTAAATCTTCATTAAATAATGTACCATTAGTAAATGGCATGAAGTAAACATCGTTATATTTTTCATAAATGTCTAACATATATTTATTAAAGAAAGGTTCACCACCTAAAATTACCATATAATAAATGCCCATATCTCTAGCTTCTTTAACTAATCTTTCTACTTCTTCAAAAGGAATGTCATCCTTTTTGCTATAATTTGCAGCATAACAGCCTGTACATTTTAAGTTGCATCTCATAGAAGGGCTTATAAGAATAGTAAAAGGAACTTTCATATTATGTTCTTCACCAACTTTAGCTCTTTTTTCAACTCCATACCAAAGTGCATTAGCAACAATGTTTTTAAAGAACTTTTTCAAACAATTTTTATTAGTTGTTTTTAATATGTTTACTACATAATCTTGTATTTCTTTTGAATTAGAATAATGATAATAAACATCTTCAATAACCTTAGCAGTATATTCATCACGAATATGTTTCCTAATTAATGAGAAGATTTTTTCAATGTTTTGTTCAGGATTTTTATCTAATAGTTCTAACACTCCGGAAACTAATTGTTCTTTTGCTTTTTTTTCTAAATTATCTTTAAAGCCCATAACTATACCCCCTAATATAATTATACAAAGACATTAAAATGTAACTTTCATTTTTAATGTCTAAATAAATTAAATGTAAAAAATAAATTCTATTTATTATAAGTAAAATAGTATATATGTTAGTAATTTATTATATGAATTAAAAATATCAAAATATTCCGAAATAATCCCTGAAATATACCTTATATTCAATTTATAAGTTAAAATATAAAATTGGAAAATATATTTTAAAATTAAAATAAGCTACAATTAATATATCTATTTTAAAATATAATAAAAACCTTTATGATAATTGATAAAATTTAGTTGTTACTATAGCATGTCCTCATTTAAGCATAATCAAAATTAATAATATAATATTATTTATATATATAAAAAAGAACTAAAAAATATAAATAGCTATAAAAAAAGTGTGGCGGCTAAATTAATTTAATTATCAATAAAGATAATATATATACTTACAATTATATTAACATGTATAATATTAAATATTAATTATCGTTTTTGGTGCAAAACAACCAATTTATTTGAAAAATAACCAAATTATTGAAATAAATCAATAATTCACAGAATTGCTTCGCAATTCTAACTATACAAAAGGTTTAGAATACTACTTTAGATGATATATAGTGTTCAATATAATGTAATTAGTTTTAAAATATGGATTAGAAATTATGTATATGATAAAATTAGTGTATATTTAATTAATATACAAAAATACTATAATAGTGATAAATTGGAGGTTTTTATGAAGAATAACGAGATGATAAATCTTATAAAAAGAAGAAGAAGTATAAGAAATTTTAAAGAAGAACAACTAAAAGAGGATGAATTAAATCAAATATTAGAATGTGCTATATATGCACCAACTGGATGTTATAATCAGCCATGGCATTTTACGATAATACAGAATAAAGATGTATTAAATAAAATGAGTGAAATATCAAATGAAGAAATGAGTAAAAGTGATGATAAGTGGTTATCTAATAAAGGAAAGAAAAATAAACCATTATTTTTTAATGCACCAACAGTAGTTGTTGTATCAGGAAAAGAAGATGCATATTCACCATTAACAGACTGTAGTGCAGCTATAGAAAATATGTTATTAGCTGCAGAAAGTTTAGATATTGGATCATTATGGTGTGGGTTAGTGTCACATTTTTTTGAAAGAAAAGAAGTTGAAGTATTAAACATACCAGAAGGGTATAAGCCTTACTATGCAATAGCACTAGGATATAAAGATGGGGAAACTCCAGAACCATTAGAAAGAAGAAGAGATATTTTTACATATATAATATAACAAATGAGAATATTATTTATGATACCAGTTTAGAGCGCTAAACTGGTATCATAAAGTTTAATCAGTGTAAAAAGAAGTATATAAAGTAGGCTTTCTATCATTTTTTATTGGAAAGTTTTTTTGAGTGCTGGTAACTAAATCAGAATTGATTTCTGCAAAAACTAAACCATCAGTATCATATAAACAGTCTAAAAGTTTACCAGTAGGAGTAAAAATGCAAGAACATCCATTGTATGAAAGATTATTTCCATTACCAAATCTATTAATTCCAGCTATATAGCATTGATTTTCAATTGCTCTAGCTTGCAACAATAGTTTAAAGTCAGAAATTCTTTCAATTGGCCAATTAGCAGCAACTGTTATTAGATGAGCTTTATTAGAAGCTGCTTGGAATAATTCGGGAAATCGCAAATCATAACAAATAAATGGACTTATGATAATATTATTTATTGAACAATAACTTATTTTTTTACCAGGAATGAAATATAAATTTTCATTTGAAAAAGAAAAAGGATGTATTTTAGTATAATTACATAGAATAGTATCATTATTAACAATACAATAATTGTTTTTGCCGTAAATTTTACCATTAAGATTAAATTTTTCTATATATCCAAATCCAATAGAAATATTAAAAAAATTAGAGAATTCTTTCATTTTTTTTATTGTGAAGTTATCATCTTCAGCTAATTTGTCTATATTAAAAGAAAAACCTGAAAATGACATTTCGGGGAATAATATCAAATCGCAATTTGAAGATTTGGCATCAGAAATAAAACGTTTAGCACTATTAAAATTACAGTCTTTATCTTCCCAAATTATATTGGTTTGAGCTAAAGCTAGTTTCAATTTTAAAACCTCCTTTACTTATATAAGTATAAGTAAACAAATTTGAATTTAAAACTTAAATATAGTGATTAAAAAAATTTTATTTTAAGACGATTAAAATAGAGAATTATTTTTTAGAATGTACAAGTTAAAAAATCTTCAACTTAAAAATTAATTTAGTAATATCATATGAGAGTGTTAGATATTAATTATATATATTAACAAATTTAGGGTAAATACAATTCTAAATTTGATTTTAAAAGCCTGTATAAAAATAAATAAAACATTATGTTAACTTTTAAATTCAAATACAAATGACTAAAAAAATAATATAATAAAAGAAAAGTTACAATAATATTATATAACATGGGGGTAATTTTACTATCTTATCTTATGAAAAAATACGAAAAGGGAGAGCAAAATGAGTATAACTGATTATATATTAAAAATGATAGCAAGATATAAACAACATAACGTATCTGCTTTAGCGTCACAATTAGCATATGATTTACTATTATCATTTTTTCCATTTTTAATATTTTTACTTAGTTTGCTAGGACATAGTTTTTTAAATGCCAATGAGGTTTTAACGGCACTTCAAGTAGTCATGCCTCATGAGGTATATATGCTAGTAGCAAATACAGTAAGAAATGTACTACAAACAAGAAATAGTAAACTTTTATCGGTTTCTCTTGTTTTTACGTTGTACACAGCATCTAGAGGATTTAGAGCAATAACATATGGATTAAATAGAGCATATGAACAAAGAAAAAAGAGGAATTATTTTAATTTAATTATCGCATCTATAATTATGATGATATCTTTTGTAGGACTTATTATGTTTATATTAGCATTTTTAGTTTTTGGAGAAGCAATAAGCAATGGACTTCAAAAGTGGTTAGGATTAAAATGGATATTGTTTGATTATATACATCTTCTAAGATATCCAGTAGCACTATTTTCAATGATATTTGTTTTAGCTGCTATGTATAGATTTATACCTGATAGGAGAAGTACTTGGAGAGAAGTATTGCCTGGAGCCATATTTGCAACAGTTGGTTGGTTGGTTTCAAGTTTTGCATTTTCTTTTTATGTAAGTAATTTTAGCAAATACTCATCATTGTATGGAACAATAGGTGTAATAATAGTGTTAATGTTATGGCTATATCTTACATCTATAATAATTTTGTTAGGTGGAGAACTTAATGCAATATTAATAGAAGAAAGTGAAATGAATAATAATAAATATATCATAAAAAAATATAAATAGAATTAAATCTATATAGTAAAAAGAGGAAAGTAAATTCAAATTTACTTTCCTCTTTTTTATGTAATTAATTAACAAATTCAGCATAAGATATATTGTGATATTTAAAAAAATTATGAATTTGATTTATAAATTTAAGATGGAGGTGCGTAGATGTATCCATTAAAATTTAAGTCTATATATTTAGAAAAAATATGGGGAGGTAGAGGATTAGAAGAATTTAAATTAGATGTTCCCCAAGGTGAAATCGGTGAGTCATGGGAAATTTCATGTCATGAAGATGGTAAAAGTGTAGTTACAAATGGTATTTATGAAGGAAAAACTTTAAAAGAAGTAATAGAAATTGAAAAAGAAGCCTTAATTGGAAAAAAAATAAATTGCTATAGATTTCCTATATTAATAAAATTTATTACAGCTACAGATGATCTGTCTATACAAGTTCACCCAGATCAAAAATATGCAGAAGAAAATGAAAATGATAATGGAAAAAATGAATGTTGGTATATACTAAAAAATATTAATCATGGAAAAATAGTTGTTGGAATTAATGTAGAAAATGAAAATGAATTTCAAAATATTATAAAAAATAATGAAATAGAAAAAAAACTTAATTATATTGAGCCACATGAGGGAGAAGTATATTATATAAAATCAGGATTAGTACATGCAATAGGAAAGGGAATAACATTATTAGAAATTCAACAAAACAGCAATTTAACATATAGAATATATGATTATGATAGAGGCAGAAAATTGCATGTAGACAAAGCATTAGATGTTGTAAATTTAAATATTAAATGTAATTCTGAAAAATATTCATTTCATAAAATGAAGGGATATAATATCTATAAGTTTAAGGAGATTAATGATTTTATAATAGAAAAGTATGAAATTGAAAAGTTATTTATGAGCAAAAGCGATGAGGATAGATTTGAAGTTTATATATGTATTGAAGGGAAAGGTATAATAACATACTCAAATGGTACGGAAACAATAAAGATGGGCGACAGTATAATGATACCTGCACAATTAGGTGAATATGCAATAGTAGGAAATATACAATTGATAAAAGTTAAGGCTCTATAAAATAGTATAAAAAAATGAATAAATTTATAAATTTGAGAATAGTATGTTATACAAAGATAAATACGAAATGGGGGATTTAGAAATGGGAAAACAATATAGAGGAAAGGCGTTATGGAAATTGCCAACAAGAGGAAGAGGAACTTGTCCTATATGCAAAGCAACTAGAATTAAATTACTATATGATTTAACAACTGAGGATGGGACTAAAATAAAAGTTTGTAAAAGGTGTCAAAATAAAGTTAAAACTAAATAATAAATAAAAAAATAAATCTACAAGTAGAGTTGTAGATTTATTTTTTTAGAATAAGGGGTCTTTTTCAAGTGGTTTAATGTCTTCGTATATATATTTATGAATTTGATTAGCAGTTTCAGTTTCATCAAAACTTAAGTACCATATGTCATCCACAATTTTTCTATCACAATAACCATCTACAGGAAACCTTTCTTGATCTAAATTTGATACAGTGTTAAGAGCCGAGTATCCTATATTTATCATTTCTTTTTTTGTTAGGCTAGTTGAAAACATTGGTGCTATTTTAGAAATTGTACTAGGTATTTGAGTAACTTCCATATTTTTTATTTTTTCTGCTAAAAGTTCGCAAACTTTTCTTTGGCGACTAGTACGTTCAAAATCTCCATTTCCAAGATCTCTTATTCTACTATAAGAAAGGGCCTGCATACCAGTCAGATTTATTTTGCCAAAAGAGTTTAAGGTTTGAACAGGTTTCCCAGTAATAGCTGAAGCTTCGTATTGATATTTATTTATTAGTTCCATTTCATCTTCATTAATATCAATTGTTATTCCACCAAAGTAGTCTATTATATCAATAACTGATTCAAAATTTACAGTGACATAATCTTTAATATCTAATTCAAAGGTTTGATTTATAGTTTTTACTGCTAGTAGTGGACCACCATATGCATAGGCATGATTTAATTTATCATATCCATAGCCATCTATATTTACATAACTATCTCTCATTATAGAAATCAGTTTTAATTCGTTATCAATAGTATTAATACTAACTACTAATATGGCGTCTGAACGACCTTTATCATTAGTAGAACGATTATCTATTCCAAATAAGGCAATATTAGTTATTTCATTATTAGAAGGTTTATTATTTTCACCATTTGAATTCATTTTAGAATTTGATATACCGAGTTCATCAGTATCATTAGTAAAATCTTCAGTATTTACTTTATTCAATATATTATATGAGTATATGAATAGCGGAATTAAGATTAGTATAATGATAAAAGAAGAAAGAAATAAAATTTTTTTATTTTTTTTCATAATTAGTACCTCATAGATTAATAATAATTTGACACTTTATATATTTATATAAAACTATAGAATAAAATATGAAAGTTAGAATTAAACTTTTATAACGTACAAAGTAGTATATTTATAATATGTCTAAATTGAAGAATATTTATTATTAAAAATAAAAAATTTTGAAAATAATTACTTCTATATAGTAGAATATATTTTGAAAGGGATTTTATTTTAAAAATTATTTTTAAATAAAGGTTATATTAAAGGAATATAGAATTTTATATAGGGAAACAAGTTGAAAAATGAAATTTTTCTTATTTCAATTGAGAAAGAGATGTTTAAAAAAAAGTGTACAAAAATTAATAATTAAACGATAAACAATTGACAATGAAGGATAGAAGTGAAGGGTAAGTTTTTTAATCAATTATTTAAACATAATATAAAAATTTAATTTTTAGTTATTTCTATTGATGAAGATTAAGAATAAAGTGAATAATATTAAACATCATTGTTAATTGCTAACTGTTAATTGGTACAAACATAATAATAGAATTAATTGAAATATAGTTATTGTCATTTGATAAAGTTATTATTTTTGATTCAAACTTGGAAACCTATAAATTTAAGTTAATTGAGCGTTGGAGAGTTAAAATTTGATGGAAAAGTAAGTTTTATATTTTATCAATTTACAGAATGAATTTATTAGCTTGTATAATGACTCTCCACTCAAAGATGATTCCAAAATTATAAATTAAATAAAAATTTGGAATTGCTATTTGGGATTTTATACTTAAGGTAAAAAGTGGGGGAGATTATATGATTTTAAATCAAGAAGATTTGAACTTTTTTGATGATTTGGACGATTCAATAGTTATTTTGAAAAAAAATTCAGAAATAATATATAGCAATAAATCTTTTAAGAACTTTTATGATGAATTAATTAAAAAAAATACATTTAATGATTATAGTGAATTTGATAAAGAGTTGAATAGAAAAATAGAAAAATGTTTATTAGATGAAGACATCAATCAAAAAAATTCAAGTTTTATAAAACGATTAAGATTAAATGATGATGTTGATATTTATTTAAATAAAATAAAATTTGATAATACGGATAGTATATTGCTACGATTAAAAATGATAGAACAAAATTCATATGAGAATAGTAGTGAAGACAAAAAAAACATTATAGACAAAAATCAAATATTAAGAAAAACACTAATATACTCACCCAATATATTAATAATAAAGAAGGATAGAAAGATTGTGTTTTTAAACAAATCAGCAGAACAATTATTAGAAATAGGGAATTCACGAGAGGTTATAGGAAAGGATTTTTATGAGGTATTAAATTTTAAAACTAAAAAGAGAAGTTATTATAGTGATATTTTAGAAAATGAAGGACATTATTATAGTACATTGCCTGTTTCGCAAGTAAAACTTAAAACATATAAGGGAAGAGAAATTTATGCTGATATATGTTTTATGTCATTTTTTGATTCAGATGAAGAATTTAGTGTTTTTATAGCCAAAGATATAAGTACAAGGGTTGAAATGGAAGAAGCATTAAGAAAAAATGAAGAATACTATAAAAAACTTATAAAATTTCTTCCTTATGGAGTAGGAATATTAACTAAAGGAAAAATAACTTTTGCAAATGATAATTTAGTAAATATATTAGGGGAAACAAGTATAAATGCTTTAATAGGAAAAAAAATAAATGATTCAATAAAGGATAAAGATACAATAAATGAAATGAATAGAATCGGTGAAAATAGTTTATCAGAGGTTAAATTTAGAGAGGTTACATTAACAAGAAAAGATGGAAAAGAAATAGAAATAGAAATTGGAGCATCACCATTTCTATTTGAAAATCATTTGTCATCTATAATTGTTTTATGTGATATAACAGAAAGAAAAAATGCAGAGAGAGATAAATTTAAGTTAAAGCAAGCATTAAAATATGATAAATTAAAAACTGAATTTATAGCTAATATTTCACATGAATTGAAAACACCATTAAATATAATACTTAGTGTAGTTCAACTTTTGGAACTTAAAGAAAAAGAAGAATGTAGCATAGGTGATTCAAAAAGGTATTTGGGAGTAATGACACAAAATTGTTATAGACTTTTAAGACTTATAAATAATTTAATTGATATAAGCAGAATAGATGTTGGATATTTAAAAATGGATTTTGGAAATTATGATATAGTAAAAATTATAGAAGATATAACTCTTTCAACAGTAGATTATATTGAAAGTAAAAATTTAAATTTGATATTTGATACAGAAATAGAGGAAAAAACTATAGGTGTTGACAGGGAAAACATGGAAAGAATAATGCTTAACCTTTTGTCAAATGCAATTAAATGTTCCAAAGAAAATGGCACTATATGGGTAAATATCTATGATAATGGTGATTTTATAGATATATCTGTTAAAGATAATGGTATAGGAATTCCAGAAGATATGCAGGAGAAAATTTTTGAACGATTTGTCCAAAGTACACCATTATTTACAAGACCACATGAAGGTAGTGGAATAGGATTATCATTAGTTAAGTCTTTAGTAGATGCACACGGAGGAAAAATATCTGTTAAAAGCAAAGTAGGAGAAGGTAGTGAATTTACTATAAGTATGCCAAATAGATTATCAAAGAAAGATAATCCACATATAAATTATAAATTTATTGGTACAAATAAAAATAGCAGTGTAGAAAAAATAAAAATAGAATTTTCTGATATATACAATTAATAAAAAATGAGATTCACTTAATAAAGTGGTAAATTCAATTTAAAATTAAATTCAAAAGTATTGTTAAATATAGCTTTTATTTTTAAAATAAGTTTAAAAATAAGTTTATTGGATAGAATTTTAGAAAATATAAGAATTTAATATAAGGTGAATTTAGTGCTTGATTATTAAGTGGAGGTAATTTATATGAATAGAATTGTTTTAGTAGGAAGAATAACAAAGAAACCAGAGCTCAAATCATTAGATGGAAACACTAAAGTCTTTACTAGAATAATGTTAGCAGTAGATAGACCGTATAAAACTGCAACAGGAGAAAAACAAGTTGATTTTATTCCGGTAATTTTATGGGGTAAAAAAGCTGAGATTGTTTGTGAATACTTAGACAAAAGTAGTGTTGTAAGTGTTACTGGCAGATTACAAACGAGAGTATTTGAAAATAATGAAGGCCAAAAGAAATACATCTCTGAAGTTATAGCAGATGAATTTCAATTTATGAGTTATAAAAAGACTGATACAGAAATAGGATAAAAAGGTTCGTGTATATGCACGAATCTTTTTATTTAAATATAATTAATAAAACGAAAAAGTGTATGAAATAAATATGTAAATGCGACATGATTGTAATATTTACTAATTTTAACTTTTTGTGTATAATATAAAGAAAAGTTTAAAAAAAGAATGTTAAAAGTTAAAAACATTCAAAAAGTTTAAGTTGAGTTAATAATAGAGGTTTAAATTTAGAGGGGGGATTTGAAATGAAAGTAGAAAAATTTAAAGAATTTAAGGAAAAAATGATTCAAAATATTGGAAAAGTTATAATTGGTAAAGATGATAAGATTGAAAAAATAATAGTTGCATTTATAACATCAGGTCATGTACTTTTAGAGGATGTTCCAGGACTTGGTAAAACAAAATTATCAAAAAGCTTAGCTAAAACATTAGATTGCACTTTTAAGAGAATACAATTCACTCCAGATTTATTACCATCAGATTTAACAGGCATATATTTTTATAATCAAAAAAAAGAAGAATTTGAATTTAGACAAGGTCCACTTTTAAGTCAAATTGTATTAGCAGATGAAATAAATAGAGCAACCCCAAGAACACAATCAGCATTATTAGAGTGTATGGAAGAAAGGCAAATTACAGTTGAAGGAAACACAGTAAAGTTGGAAAAACCATTTTTTGTAATAGCAACACAAAATCCAGTAGAACAATTTGGAACATTTCCATTGCCAGAAGCACAACTTGATAGATTTTTCATGAAAATATCATTAGGATATCCGACTTATAGTGAGGAAAAAAATATAATGGATTTATTTAATAAGAAAGATCCATTAGAAGAATTAGAATCTGTGATAAGCATGGAAGAAATACAATATGTTCAAGAAAATTATAGTGATGTATATGTTAGTAATGAAATTAAAGAATATATATTAAACATAATAGAGGCAACAAGAAAACATCAAGAAATTGAACTAGGATGTAGTCCTAGAGCAACATTAAATTTAATGAAAGCATCTCAAGCTTATGCAGCTATCAATGGAAGAGATTATGTTATAGCTGAAGATGTTAAAGAATTAGCTGTAGATATAATAGCGCATAGAATAGTACTTAGAAATGAAGTTAATATTGAAAAAAATAGAGAAATAAAAGTAATAAATAAGATATTAAGTTCAGTAGATACTCCAATAGAAAAAATTTAGGAGTTGATATATATGATTTCAACATACATTTTATTTTATTTAATAATTTTATTATTTTTATTAGTAGCATATATAACAAGAACTATAGGTTTTAATAATTTAATTATACGTAGAGAAATTGATAATAATAGAATCTTAGAAGGAGAAACTTGCAAGATATCAACTATTATAGAAAATAAAAAAAGATTTCCAATAGCTTTTTTAATTTTAAGAGAGTATATGACACAAGGCATAGAGTACGAAGGTGAGGAAGTAAAATTATGTGATGAAGGTAGAGTTACTCATGTAAGTAAATATAGAGTTGGTGGACGTTCAAGAAAAGTTAGAACTTATAAAATAAAAGCCAAAAGAGGTGCTTATTTAATAAAAGATTTAACAGTTGAAATATCAGATGTTTTTGCCATGAATACAGAAACACGGGACTTTAAGGAATTAATAGAGCTTTTAGTATACCCTAAGATTATTCCATTAAGTAATATTAATTTTGATGTAACTAATTTTAGCGGGGATAATACAGTAAGACGTTGGATACAGAAGGATGATTTATATGTTAGAGGAATAAGGGAATATGGTGTAGAGGATAGAATGAAGGATATACATTGGAAATCTAGCTTGAAGATGAGTAAGTTAATGGTTAAAGATTATGATTTTACTGCTGAAAGTGAGTTAGTAATAATTTTCAATATTCAATGTAATAAAAATCATTGGCAAAATATAGATGAGGAATCTATTGAAAATGGAATAAAAATAGCTGCATCATTAGCTGTAAAGTCTATAGGTGAGGGAATATCAACAGGCTTTTGGACAAATGCAAGAATAATATCTAATAAAAATGAATTTCAACAAGAACTTAGGCCAATGTCTAATAACTATAAAAGGATATTAGAATTATGTGCAAGAATTCACTATGGAATGTTATATAATTTTACTGATTATATTAAGATGCGGTCTAATAATTTTGAAAGAAGTTGTACTTATATAATAATAACTTCTTATTTAGATGATGAAAGTTTACAATTATTAAAGGAAAAAAGTAAGGGTGGAATAAATTTAAAAATAGTAGATACATCTAAGAATGGAGATGTAAAGAATATAAAGGGAATAGAAAAAATATTTTTTAAGGGGATGAAAATATGAGTTGGCTTAAAGAAGTAAAATTATTATATTCATCAACTTTGATAGTTATTTTTTTTACAATAATAAATTGTTTTTCAAGTGTAGTTTCTAAAACGGTTTTAAGTTATAATTTGATATCAATTTGTATTTTAATGATGTTAATAATATCATTTTTATTAGAAAAAGCAAACAATAAAAGTGTAATTTTCATAGGCTTAATAATCACAAGTTTATTAATTTATTTTTTAGATTATGGAAGTATGTTTATACCATCAATAATATTTGCAAATTTTTGTATACTATTTAATTTATATAAGTTAGGAGAATATAGATGCTATATAGAATGTAAGAATATATTAGGAATTTTAGGGTTTGCATCATTATTGCTTACTACAATGTTTTCATATTTAACAGGGAATGGTGTGTTATCTTATAATATGAGAGCATATGTAGTATATTTTGCTTTATTCATTATTAATTTGAGGGAAACCATGAGATATGACAATAGTATTTTTAATAAGAGAGCAAAATACTATAACATATCAATGATTATATTAGCAATAATACTAACTATGAATAATTTTATGATAAATATAATAAAAGGAGTAATTAAATTAATTTCTAAGTTATTGAATATTATTGCTCAAGCATCAATAAGTTTGCTGAAGGTTCCATTAGAAGGTATATTTAAATTTTTAAGTAAAAATAATAACAGCATAGTGATAAAATCAAAAAATGAACTACCAACTACTAAGGGAAAAAGCACTACAAATAATTTATCAATAAATTATGAAATACTAGAACCTATAATAAAAATAATAATTACTATAATATTGTTATATTGTATATATATATCAATTAAAAAAATTGTTGAACAGTTTATTGTTAAAGATGATAAAAAAACATATGAAGAGTATTCAGAAAAACTATATAACACTATGAGCAAAGAGAAGATAAGCAAAAAGTATATAAAAAATATATTTAGAAATAAATTTAATGTTAAGGAAGAAATTTTGTACAATTATATGAAATTTGAGAATGATACAAAGAAAATAGGAATATTTAAAAGTTATATGACACCAACTCAACTTAAAAATATATATGAGATAAAAGTTAGTGAAGAAACAAAAATTGATAAGTTTACAGAGATTTACAATGAGGCAAAATTTTCAAATCATGAGATTAATAATGAAAATCTATATGACTTTAAAAAAAATTATAAAGATATAAAAATGAGGATTGTAAAAAAGAAGTTACAAAAAGGTGGTTAAGCATTTTACAAAAAGGTTAAGAAATATAAGCAAAAAGTTTTAGCAAAAAACTTAAAAATTCGACAAAAAAATATAAAAATTAGAGACTAAATCAATTAAATATTATATCAAAAATATCATATTTAGCAATACTAATATTAATATGTCAAAATGAAGCGAGAAAATAAAAACTCGTTAAACATTAACTGACATATTTTTTTTTTATAAAGTGATAGAATCAAGGCATAAAAAATGTGTTAGTTTGAGGGGGTTATACTAGTGGTTGTAGTTGAAAGTATAAAAAATATGATGGAGAATGAAAATGTAACTTATGAATATATTTACAAGTTATTAGAAAGCGATTATTCATCTGAGTTAAATCAACGGATAGTTAAATCAAAGGCATATGGAGTAGAAGTAGAAAGAAAAGATATTGTTAATGGACAAGTTATTTCAACATGTAAGGATTTTATAAAGTATATAAGTCCTAAAAAGGAAAGAGTTACAGAGTTAGTTAAGTTTTTGAAAAATAATACAGTATCTCCAATACATTTAGTTGATGTTATAGAAGAATGCATTGAAGGGTATATATCAGATTTTAATGATATAAATTAGAGAATACTCAATAATCAATTATAGTGTAGTTATTTAAAAATGGCTTATAAATTATAAAATATGGACTTTATGTTTCATTAATAAAATAATAATTTTTATAATAAGAGTAAAATAGAGTAGTTCTAATTTTACTCTTATTAATAAGTAAAAATTTTTAAAATTATGAATATATTTTTACTAAAATTTATTTAAAATAATCTGAAATTGCAATATGACTTGTGTAAAACCTATTATAATAATAAATTTTATGATAATATATAAATAAAAAGTTTAAAGTAAAAAATTGATAATAAGGGGTGATTTTAGAAATTTCTTAGTTGAAATAACATAAATAAGTATAGAGAAATTTTTAGTGTGTTATGTGTTAAGTGAGGTGGTTAAGTGATATCTGGTATTGGAGTTGATATAGTAGAGATACATAGAATTGAAAAAGCAGTAAATAGAACTAAGAGTTTTTTAGAAAAAACATTTAGTGAAGAAGAATTAGAATTTTTCAAGAATAAGAAACTTAGAATAGAACAAATAGCAGGAAGGTTTGCCGCCAAAGAAGCTATATCGAAAGCTTTAGGTACTGGATTTAGGGGATTTAGTTTTAGAGATTTAACAATAATAAATGACGAATTAGGAAAACCTATTGTTATTTTGAGTGAAAATGCTAAGAAAATTGTAGGCAAAGATGGAAATTACAAAATTCATATAAGTATATCTCATAGCAATGATAATGCAATAGCATATGCCATTTTGGAGGTGGAATAAAATGAATGGAGGATTTCAAGATTTTAAAAAATCTATAGTATCTAATTTACATAGTATTTGTGTTAAACCTTATAAGTTGAATGACGATTTTATATTATCATGTTTTGAAAAAAGAAAATCAGATGGGTACAAAGGTGATTATGGTAGAGTACTAGTGATAGCAGGATCAAGAGGGTATAGTGGTGCAGCATATTTAGTAACAGAAGCATGTGTTAGAAGTGGTGCAGGATTAGTTACATTATGTACACATAGAGAATTGCAAGGCATCATGAGCATAAAGTTAAATGAGGCTATGACAATAAATTTTGAAGAAACAGATAAAATTAATAATATCGTAACTAAAAGCAATGTTATAGCTATAGGACCTGGAATGGGAAATAGTAAGTTGACTTATAATATATTAAAAGAGATTATAACAAAAAGTGAATGTCCAATTGTAATTGATGCAGATGGAATAAATGTATTACAACAAAATTTAGAATTGTTAGAATCAAAAAACAATCAAATTGTACTGACTCCACATATGGGAGAAATGTCAAGATTAACTGGATTGTCTATAGAAGAAATAAAAAATGATAAAATAAAAGTTGCTAGGGAATTTGCAGAGTTAAATAATGTAATAGTCCTATTAAAAGATCATAATACTATAATTACAGATGGAAAGTCGGTATATATAAATACTACTGGAAACAGTGCTATGGCATCTGGTGGAATGGGTGATACATTAACTGGAATTATAGCATCATTCATAGCTCAAGGATATGATCCGTTAAAAGCTACATTCATGTCAGCTTATATACATGGATTTTGTGGAGATGTTTTATCAAAAGATATGTTTTGTGTTAATGCAACTCATTTAATTGATTTTTTGCCTTATGGTATAAAAATGTTTTTAGAAAAAAATATAAAAAATTAATAAAAAAGTTATAGTAGCAAATTATTCTTAATAGATATAGTAGTGTATTATTGAATTTAGGGGGAGTAATTTGTGAGTAATAAAATAAAAAGGTCAGTAGTAATAGTTATTTGCATAGTTGCATTTTTTTTTACTGTACTAATAACTTGGAGGCATAGCAATAATAAAGATTTGAGCAAAGCTAATGAAACTAAGATTATTGATAGTTTGAAAAATATGAAGGGATATGAAACAGATATAGAACTAGAAGTATTAAATGGAAGACAAAATCTTAAATATTCAGGAAAACAAAAGTATTTAAAAAATATAGGTAAAGAGATAAATCTAGGGGAAAATAGAATATTTACATATGATAAGGATAGTATACATGTCAATGATAAAGCAAATATGAAAAAATACGATTTGCCAGAGAATTTTGATGAAATATTAAATCAATTAGGGGTTGAAAAATTTTGCGAATTTTTAGATAGTAGCAGTCAAGTCGTAATATCTAATAAGGAATTAGATAATAAGGAATATTTAGCTATTGATTTATTGCTTCCGGGATATAATAAAAACATATACAGAGGAATAATGTATATTGATAGTGAAAGTGGAATACCAAATCAATATCATATATTAGATGAAAAGGGGACAATTAGAATTAGATGTAACTACAAAAAATTTTTAAATAAAGAAAAAATTGAAAATTTTGAAATTAAATAAATATGGTTACATATTGGGTATCAAGTTGTATTATATAACATTATAAATAGTTAATTTTATGGAGAGGTGGAAAAAATGTTTAGACATTTAAGACCAGTGTGGGCAGAAATAGATTTAGATAAATTAGCTCACAATATGAAAGAAATAAGAAGAGCTTCACAAAGTAAGGGAATTATTGCAGTTGTAAAAGCTGATGCTTATGGACATGGAGCAGTAGATGTAGCACCAGTGCTTTTAGAAAATGGAGCAGATAGATTAGCAGTAGCAGTAATTAGTGAAGCAGTAGAATTGAGGAGATCAGGGATAGATGCACCTATAATGATATTAGGTTTTACACCACCAAACTTGATAGATACACTTTTAAAATATAATATTGAGCAAACTGTTATAAATTATGAGTTTGCAAAAGAGTTATCCAATATGGCAAGAAAGAAAAATAAAATAGCTAAGATTCATATAGGGATAGATACAGGCATGGGAAGGATAGGATTCTTACCAAATGAAACTAGTTTAAATGAAATATCAAAAATAAATCAACTACCAAATATAGAAATTGAAGGTTTATTTTCACATTTTTCTTCAGCTGATGAAAGCTGTAAAGAATATACACTTAAACAATTGATGTGTTATGAGGATTTTTATAAAAGGTTAATAGAAAATGATGTGAAAATAAATAATAGACATATAGGAAATAGTGCTGCAATTATAGATTTGCCTAAGACTCATTTCGATTATGTTAGACCTGGAATTATCCAATATGGATATTATCCGTCAAATGAAGTTTTAAAGGGTAAATTGAATTTAAGGCCAGTTATGTCAGTTAAGTCTAATATAGTTCATATAAAGACTTTAAAGGCAGGAGAGCATATAAGTTATGGAAGACGGTTTACTACAGAGAGGGAAAGCATTATAGCTACATTACCAGTAGGATATGCAGATGGATATACAAGATTACTTTTTGGAAAAGGAAAAGTTATTATTAATGGAAAGTTTGCACCGATAGTTGGAACCATATGTATGGACCAATGTATGATAGATATAACTGATATTGAGGGTGTAAAAATTGGAAATGAGGTTATACTATTAGGTGAAGACAACCAAGGTAATAAATTTAATGCTGATGATATAGCAGAAAGCCTAGGAACTATTAACTATGAAGTAATTTGTGCAATTAATAAGAGAGTTCCGAGGGTTTATACAAAAGGTGGAAAAGTAATTAAGGTTAGAAATTATGTGTAACTAATGCATTGTCAGATAAAGTAAAAAACTGTTGTAGAAAGTAGAAAAAACCAATAATTTCTTTGACATCATGACATTAATTCAATTATAATTAAAACGGTACATAAATGGTTGTTATTAGTTATATAGGAGGTAGTGATGTTCCATGTCAGATTCAAAGAAGTTGCATGCAGATATTTCTAAGTCAATGTTAATGAATATAAGTGATACTTTGACTAAAGATTATAGTGAAAGTAAGGAAACTTTGGATAACTCTATAATATTATATATAGAGGAAGAACTTCCAATAGAATTTATAGAAAATATGAAAAATGGATATTTAGAAATGGCGGAATTAAATTTAGAAATATCCGAATTGGGATTAGAACAAGATGTTTGTGATTTCATAAAATATGAATCAAAGCTTTAGGAGTGTGAATTGCCTAATGACAACTGTTGTGAAAAGAGGAGATATATTTTATGCAGATTTAAGTCCAGTTGTGGGATCAGAACAAGGAGGCGTTAGGCCTGTTATAATCATTCAAAATGATATAGGAAATAGATATAGCCCTACAGTTATTGTAGCTGCTATAACGTCTCAAATAAATAAGGCTAAGTTGCCAACACATGTGGAAATATCATCAGAAGAGTATGGACTAAATAAAGATTCAGTAGTTCTTTTAGAACAAATAAGAACTTTAGATAAGAGAAGATTAAAAGAAAAGATAGGTCATATGACAAAAGAAGATATGGAAAAGGTCAATACATCTTTGATGCTTAGCTTAGATTTAAAGCATAAAAAGACAGTTTAATTTAATAAAGAGTTTAATATACACATATAATAAAAGAACCTTAACAGGTTCTTTTATAGTTTTAATATGGATAAGTAAAAAACTTAAGATAAAAATACATTGTTAAAAGATAGAAAATTGTTATAATATTTATAGAAGATAATCTAGGAGGTACTGGTTATATGGAAAAGACACTAGACCAATTACAAGAAATAACTAAAGAAATAAGAAAAGATATTGTTACAATGTTAACAGAATCAGCATCAGGACACCCAGGTGGATCATTATCATCTGTTGAAATTTTAACTACGTTATATTTCAATGAAATGAACGTTGATCCAAGTAAACCAAATGATCCTGATAGAGATAGATTTGTACTTTCAAAGGGTCATGCAGCACCAGTATTGTATGCTACATTAGCTGAAATGGGCTTTTTTGATAAGTCAGAACTTATGAAATTAAGAAAAATAGGTTCTATACTACAAGGACATCCAAATATGAATTATGTGCCAGGTGTTGATATGTCAACAGGTTCATTAGGCCAAGGAATATCAACTGCTGTAGGTATGGCATTAGCAGGAAAATTAGATAATAAAGACTATAGAGTTTATACACTTTTAGGTGATGGAGAACTTGAAGAGGGTCAAGTATGGGAAGCATCAATGTGTGCTGCTCATTACAAATTAGATAATTTAACAGCATTTGTTGATTATAATGGCTTACAAATTGACGGAGATATATCTAAAGTTATGAATCCGAATCCAATAGCAGATAAATTTGTTGCTTTTGGATGGAATGTTATATCATTAGAAGATGGTCACGATTTAGCAGCTATAAAAGAAGCTGTTGAAAAGGCTAAGAATTTTAAAGGTAAACCTACTATGATAGTATGTAAAACTATCAAAGGCAAAGGTGTGTCATTTATGGAGAATCAAGCTGGATGGCATGGATCAGCTCCTAGTAAAGAACAATGCGAAATAGCATTAAAGGAAATAGGAGGGGAAAAATAATGGCAAAAATAGCAACAAGAGAAGCATACGGAAAATCACTTGCAAGAATGGGTCAAGAAAATAAAAATATAGTAGTTTTAGATGCAGATTTATCTAAATCTACAAAAACTGCAGAATTTAAAAAAGTATGTGAAGATAGATTTTTAAATATGGGAATAGCAGAAGGAAATATGATGTCTGTAGCAGCAGGACTTGCAAGTTGTGGAAAAATTCCATTTGTAAGTACATTTGCAATGTTTGCAGCAGGTAGAGGATTTGAACAAATAAGAAACTCTATATGTTATCCTAAATTAAATGTAAAAGTATGTGCAACACACGCTGGATTAACAGTAGGTGAAGATGGTGCATCACACCAAGCAATAGAAGATATATCACTTATGAGAAGTATTCCTAATATGGTAGTTATAAGCCCAAGTGATGCTATAGAAACAGAAGCAGCAATAGAAGCTATAATAAAATATAATGGACCATGTTATGTGAGACTTGGTAGAAGTGGTGTTCCAGAAATAAACACAAATTCAGATTATAAATTTGAAATTGGAAAAGCAGTTAACCTAAGAGAAGGAAAAGATGTTTGTATAATTGCTACAGGAATAATGGTTGATGCAGCTTTAGAAGCAGCAAATACATTAAGTGAAGAAGGAATAAAAGCTACTGTACTTAATATACATACAATAAAACCAATAGATGAAGAAGCTATAGTAAATGCTGCTAGAAAAACAGGATTAATAGTTACAGCAGAAGAACACAATATAATTGGTGGATTAGGATCAGCTGTAGCTGAAACTGTAACAGCAAATTATCCAGTTCCAGTATTAAGAGTTGGTGTAAAAGATACTTTCGGAGAAAGTGGAAAACCAGCAGACTTATTAAAAGCATATGGATTAACATCAGAAGATATAGTTAAAGCTGTTAAAAAAGGTTTAGAAATAAAGTAAATTTAAGTTAATGTAAAAAGTTAAGACTTTATGGTTAGTTACTGCTAATCATAAAGTCTTTTATTATATTAAAATCTATATAGTTTTTATAAAGAAAAATCCAATTAAAAGAATAAATAGTATACCTAAAAAAATCATTACTTTACCTATATAAGTGTCTTCAAATGAATTTTCAGTATAAATATTATTTTCAAAGTCTACTAAAATTTGTTTGTGATTGTTTAGATGTTTACAATTCTTAATTTTTATTATATCAGTATAGGTATGTGTAATGGGATTAATTTCATAAGAGTACAAAGAGATAGAATTAGATATTAAGTTGTTTGTTAGTAAAGTTTTATCAAATATTTTTTTTAGGTTATTAGTATCAATATTATATATAAATAATTTTGTATATTTTTTTCGTGTAAAAAATAAATAAAACAAGAAGAAGATAAGGGCACATAAACCTACAAAAATTGTATTCTTATTCCAAGGCATTACTAAAAGTATAAAAAACAATACAATTAATTCTGTAGAAGTAATATGAGAAATATAAGTTTTAGTTTTTAGTATATTTACCCCAACAATAATAAAATAAATTGCATAAATTAATGCAATTACAGATAGAAATAATGATTGACCATTCAAAAAAATCACTCCCAACTATATATATAAAATTAATTTATGTAGATTACTTTATTCATAATAGAAATTAAAAAAATAAGTTAATTATATTTTAGTTGAGAATTTATATAAAAATTAAACATTAACAATTAAAGATAAAATATTATAGTAAAGTTATTTTAAGTATCATAAATTATTAGAGCGGAGATTCCGATCTAAAGTATTATATTGTTAGTGATCAAAAAATTTAAGAAAAAATAATTTGCAAAATTTTTAAATGTATAGGAGTTTCAAATTAATAGGTTAACAACTATTTGAAATAGTTTATTTAATTTATAGTATAGATTCTACATATTAAATACTGATTAAAATAATATATATATAATGTGAATAATAGATATGTAACAAAAATTTGAGAGAATATAAAAGTAAATATAAGAAAACTATACTATTTCAAAAATATATTATGACTTGAAATATAGGGTTCCAAGTTCATCTTCATAATTATTAGTTCCAAAACTTGGATACCCTTAAGAGTGAGACTAGCTCGGAATCATTTTATAGTAAGTATTTCTTTTGAAAGAAATATATTTACATCTAAAAAATAGTTTTGAATTCGAGTTTGTTTCCCTATAGTATAGTTTTCTTATTTATCAAATATTATTGATTTAAAAGTAGCAAAAAATTCCCTAGTAAAGAAATTTGGTTCTAATATTAATGGGGTAGGGCTATTATAAAATGTAACATTATTATAGCCATTACGGTTAGCTAAAATACTACTTCTAAAAGCATGAAAGTTACTAGTGATTATTTTAATTTTTATATCACTAAAGTTCATATTAGAATCTTTTTGTATCATATTTCTAGAAAATTTAAAGTTTTCAAAAGTGTTAGTTGATTTATTTTCTAAAATAATTTTATTTGATGAAATACAATTATTAAGTAAATAAATTTTCATAGCTTCAGCTTCTGAAATACCTTCATCAGGACCTTGTCCACCAGAAAGGATAATTTTAGAACTTTCATTAGAAGTTTTAGTTAATTGGATAACGGCATCAAGGCGTCTTTTAAGTGTTAAAGATGGCTTATCATTTTTAAGACCCGCACCTAAAATTACAATGTAATCTGAAGTAGTTGTATCCTTTAAAGTTGAGAAATAAATAATAAATCCTTCTAAAACAATAAAAACTATAAGAAAAATTATTAGAAAAGGTTTAGCAAATTTAATTAGGCTAGAAATAGTATTTATGCTATAAAAGTAAGGTTTAGAATAATGAAAAACTATTAGAAATATTCCTGTGATTAAAAAGAATGAACTAAAGGCTATTTTACCGAGAAAGATAGTTAGTGTTAAAAAGTAAATAACAAAGAGTACTCCTAATATTAAATCAAAATTGTGTTTAATAATAATCAATCCTTTCTAAAAACGTAATATTAGTAATATTTTAACATAAAAATAGGAATAAGAATAAAAATAAAGTTGATTAATTTCAATTTACAGAAAATAATGACATTTGTAAGAATGTATGATAAAATTATTAAAAAATAGTTTGTTCATATATGAAATTTTTATTAATAGTTATAAATATATAGAACTTTTATCATATTTATTTATAATTAAGAAATAATATAATATGTAAATTTAAAAACTTTTAGGAAAGGAGTATTATCTAATTATAAAATAGATAATAAGTGGAAGATATATGAATTATGAAATGAAATCATCTGAAAATAATCAATACATAAGTGGAAGATCTAAAACTAAAATGATAATTGGCGATATACTTCAAAGCTTTAAAATATCATTAATTATATATGCACTTGTAATAGTAGGAGCTTTTATAATTGCCACTATATACACTATTTCAAATAATTATCAATACAAAAGTGATTTTATATGGGGGTATGGAGTACAGTTTTTAAGTTTTTCGTATATATGGGCATTCCAAATATTAAGATATTCTATGTTGATAGGAATGATAGTGTCTTGTGTAGGATTATTTCTTACAGCTGTTGGATTTGCAAAACCAATAGTAATGAGACCATTAGATTCAGAAAAACAATGGAGAATTTATTATGAAAAGTTTAATATAATATTGGCAATAGGAAGTATATGTTTTTTTACATTAATATATTCATTGTCATTAGATGTAATATTAGTAAATCTTCTGAATATGTAAAGCAAATTTTAAAGTTAATGGGTATTTATAGTACAAAATCCATTAACTTTTTTATATTTACCCTATAATTAACGATTTTTTTTATTATTATATAAGAATAAGACAAAAAATTATGCTATAATTAAGAAATGAAAAAGTATAAGTTAGGTTTTATTTTAAAAGGAAAGGAATG
Organism: Clostridium amazonense; assembly: GCF_056431285.1. Classification (NCBI taxonomy): domain Bacteria; kingdom Bacillati; phylum Bacillota; class Clostridia; order Eubacteriales; family Clostridiaceae; genus Clostridium; species Clostridium amazonense. The sequence goes on from NZ_JBWKMH010000010.1 coordinate 239,923, forward strand.
GAGTGTGAATATAAGAAAATGATAGAATTTAAGAATGTTACGAAGGTATATAATAACAACGTTTTGGCGTTATCGAATTTAAATATAGAAATAAATAAAGGTGAGTTTGTGTTTTTAGTAGGTCCAAGTGGGGCTGGAAAGTCTACATTTATAAAAATGTTGTTAAAAGAAGTAAATCCAACAGCAGGAAATGTAATTGTAGAGGGGACAGATTTAACAAAATTAACAAATAAAGAGGTTCCTTTTTATAGAAGAAAAATAGGAGTTGTATTTCAAGACTTCAGATTAATACCTACATTGAATGTTTATGAAAATGTAGCATTTGCATTAAGAGTTACAGGTGCGACAGAAAAAGAAATACATAAGAAAGTACCTGTTGTATTATCAATGGTTGGATTATCTAAGAAATATAAATCATTTCCTAATGAGTTATCAGGTGGAGAGCAACAAAGAATATCAATAGCAAGAGCAATTGTAAATAGTCCAAGCCTTTTAATTGCAGATGAGCCAACTGGTAATTTAGATCCAGAAACTTCATTAGAAATAATGGATATTATAAGTGATATTAATAGGGCTGGAACAACTGTAGTTATGGCTACGCATGCCAAAGATATTGTTGACTCTATGAAAAAGAGAGTTATAGCTATAGAAAAAGGAACTGTAGCAAGAGACGAAGAAAGGGGTAAATACGGTTATGAAATTTGATTCAATTAAATATTTTTTCAAAGATGCATTTAAAAGTATAAAAAGAAATAAAACCTTAAGTATTGCCTCAGTAGCAACTGTTGCAGCTACATTCTTTATACTTGGTATAGTGGCATTAACATTGGTAAATGTAAATAAAGCTGTTAATGATGTTGGTTCTAAAGTTGAAGCAAGAATATACTTGAAAGATGATATAACTAGCGAAGAAAAAGCTAAACTTGAAAAAACTCTTAAAGATACAGAAGGAGTTTTAAATGTTAAATTAGAAAGTAAAGAGCAGGCTTTAGAAAATTTAAAAGACCAATTAGGTGACGATACTGGAAGTATTACAGCAGGATTTGACAAGAAAAATCCGTTACCAGTATCATATATTGTTAGAGTTAAAGACCCTAAAGCTATAGATAATGTAGTTGAAGCAATTAAAGATGTAAAGGGAATTGAAAAAATTAAAGATGCTAGAGAAATAATTGATAAGGTTACAAAAATAACAGATGCAGTTACTATGGCTGGTATAGGAGCATCAATTATATTTATACTTGTTTCAGTATTCTTAATAGGAAATACAATAAAAATAACTGTATTTTCTAGAAAAAGAGAAATAGGAATAATGAAATATGTTGGAGCTACTGATTGGTTTATAAGATGGCCGTTTGTAATAGAAGGTATGATTTTGGGAATTCTAGGATCACTTATATCTTTATTATTAGTTTATCTTGGATATATATGGGGACAAAATTGCTTCCAAGAATATCTTATGGGATTTAATTTTGTAAGCAATATGTATATATTAAAAACTTTATCATGGGAATTTATTCTTGGTGGAATGTTTATAGGTTCATTAGGAAGTATAATTTCAATGAGAAAATTCTTAAAAGTTTAATTAAAATAGAAATGATTTTTCACATAGATAGAGGTTGTCCAAAAGACAATCTCTATTTGTTTTTGCAGAAGAATTTTGTAAAGTATTTTTTATAATGGATAATAAAATCGGTGTATGGATACATATAATAATAAAGAAAATAGAGTTGCTTTAATTATAAAATTATAAATAAAAAAGTAAGATTAAGTTTTTATTTAAATAGTGTTATAATTATTTAAAGTAACTACGGAATTGGATATATTAAGCAATTTTATTAATGTAGGAATTTAAGAGGTGGATAGCAATGAAGGATGAAAAAAATGAAAATGACTATTTAAAAAGAGATAGCCAAAAGAAAACTGTAAAAAGAAAATCTGTTACATACACAGTACTTCTTTTAATACTTACTAATATTATCACAGCATTTGTGGTAAGTATGATATCAGTAAGACTTCCAAATGGAAAAGTTATAGTTAGCCAAAAGACATTTGAAAATATATTAACATTTGAAAAACTATATACTGTTAAAGATAAGATAGATAAATATTACATGGGAGATATAAATGAAGATGATCTTATAACTGGTGCAGCAAAGGGCATGGCAGCTTCATTAAAAGACCCATACACAAGTTATATGGATAAGGCACAATTTACAGAGTTCACAACACAAACAGAAGGAAATTATGTTGGATTAGGAATACAAATAGGAGCTAAAAATGATAAGATAGTTATAGTTTCAACATTTGAAAATTCACCAGCAAAAAAAGCAGGAATTTTAGCTGGTGATGAAATTATATCAGTAAATGATGAGGTTGTTTCAAGTAAAGATATGGATAAAGCAACTTCAATAATGAAAGGTGAAGAAGGCGGAGCAGTAAAGCTTATAGTAAGTAGAGATAATGATGAATTATCATTTGATTTAAAAAGAGAAAAAATTGAAATGGTAACAGTTAAAAATGAAATGATAGAAGACAAAATTGGATATATACAAGTTTCAATGTTTGATGAAAATACTTCTAAGCATTTTAAAGAAGCAATAAAGAGTTTAAAAGATTCAGGAATGGAAAGTTTAATAGTTGATTTAAGAGAAAATCCAGGTGGACTTTTAGATCAAACAGTAGAGATGGCATCACAATTTGTTCCAAAAGGAGAAAATATAGTTTATACAGAGGATAAAAATGGAGAAAAAAAAGATTATAAATCTGTTGGTGGAGACAGTATAGGTCTTCCAGTAACTATACTTATTGATGGAAATAGTGCAAGTGCGTCTGAAATATTTATGGGATCACTTCAGGATTATGGATATGCAACATTAGTAGGTGAAACTAGTTTTGGTAAAGGAGTAGTTCAAACTACGTTCTACAGACCACAAGATGGATTTGGAGATGGTACTGCGTTGAAAGTTACAATTTCAAAATATTTCACACCAAATGGTAAGAACATACATGGAGTTGGGATAAGTCCAGATGTGGAAGTTAAATACCCAGATAATTTAAGGGAACAACCATATAATAGAGAAAAAGATCCACAATTTAAAAAGGCACTAGAAGTTGCAAGAGAAAAAATAAAATAGAATATAAAAAAGATAACTAGTTATTATAAATATATGATAACTAGTTATTTTTAAAATGTAGATAAATAGATATTAATATTGTTATAATAATAAATATTAATAAATAGTCATTTTAAAGTATCATGTTTGAAAGATTTGTAATAAAATGTTTATATAAAATAAGTAATGGTTAAGGGGGAACTCGGTTTTGGAATTACTAAAAAATACTTTAAGTAAAGTTTCATATGCATTAGTAGATCCAACATATTGCACAATTCTAATTGTGTTGGGATTTATATTTTATGTAAAAAATAAAAAGAGTTCAAGAGTTGAATATATGATAATGGGAGAAAAAAATATATCAGCATTTGAACTTACTATATCGCAAATAGTAATAGGCATATTTGGTGGAATATTAGCAAGTATAATGATAAGTTTTTTAGGTATAACATTTAATGCTACATCAAATATATATATTATATTTTGGATTTCTATAATACTTATGATGTTAAATCCTAGATTTATATGTTTATCATATTCATCAGCTGTATATGGAATTATTTCAATAATTGTATCATTTGTGATTAAAGGAACTAGCGGAGATATAATTAATATATTTGATATAGATATAATGAATTTATTAGCACTTGTAGGTGTTATGCATTTTGTTGAAGGTATATTGGTTATAATTGATGGCAAAAGAGGAGCTATTCCTGTATTTGGGAATAGAAATAATCAAATAGTAGGTGGATTTATATTAAAAAGATTTTGGGCAACACCTATAGTTTTACTAATGGTTATAGCAGCATCAAGTGATGTTACTGGAACTATAATTAAAACTCCAGAATGGTGGCCTATACTTAATCATACTCAAAATAAAACTTTATTTGAAACATTAGCTATATCGGCATTACCTATTTATTCTGTTATAGGTTATAATGCCGCTACATTTACAAAAACAAAAGAAAAGAAGGCATTATCTTCAGGTATATATATATTATTTTATGGATTAATATTGATATTAATATCTCCATTAGCACATTTAGGTGTTATAATGCAGGTAATTTTATTGATTCTTATGCCTACAATGCATGAAGGAATGCTTAATATACAAAGGAAAAAGGAAGTTAATGACGAACCTATATATGTTAGTGATAGTGAAGGTATAATGATACTTGATGTAGCTAAAAATTCATTTGGAGAAAAGATAGGTTTGAAATCTAGAGATATAATACTTATGATAAATGATATAAAAATGTACACAGATGAACACATTTTTAAATTTATGGAGGAAGTTCCAGAAAAGTTGTCTATGGAGATAAAAAGAGGCAAGGATATAATAAGTATAAATGAAGTAGTTAAAGGTAAAATAAGGCCTGGAATAGTTATAGTTCCTAGGGAATTTCCGAATAAAAGTAAAATAGTAAAGATGAATAAAAACTTTGATGAAGTACTTAATAAGGTTAGAAATAGAGAAAAATCAGATAAGTAGGAGAAGATAAATGAGTGAGTTTAAAATACATTCTAAGTTTAAACCAATGGGTGATCAACCAGAGGCAATAGAAAAGTTAGTAGAAGGAATAAAAGAAAATAAAAAATTCCAAACCCTTCTTGGAGTTACTGGTTCAGGAAAAACTTTTACAATGGCAAATATAATTGAAAAGGTTCAAAAACCAACTTTAGTATTAGCTCATAATAAAACCTTAGCAGCACAACTTTGTTCAGAATTTAAAGAGTTTTTTCCAGAAAATGCAGTAGAATATTTTGTGTCATACTATGATTATTATCAACCAGAAGCATATGTAGCACAAACCGATACTTACATAGAAAAAGACGCAAGTATAAATGATGAAATAGATAAACTACGACACTCAGCTACAGCTTCGTTGCTTGAAAGAAAAGATGTAATTGTTGTAGCATCAGTGTCTTGTATTTACGGTCTTGGTAATCCAGAAGAGTATAAAAAACTAACAGTTTCTATAAGAGAAGGCGCTGAGAGAGAACGAAATGATATAATAAGACAACTTGTAGACATACAATATGAAAGAAATGATATAAATTTTGTAAGAGGAACATTTAGAGTAAGAGGAGATGTACTAGACATATTTCCAGCATCATCAACTAATAGAGGTATAAGAGTAGAGTTTTTTGGTGATGAAATAGATAAAATTAGAGAATTTGATGTATTAACTGGTGAAATCACTTCTGGTATGAAGCATATTTCCATATTTCCAGCATCTCACTTTGCCACATCAAAGGAAAAGTTAGAAATAGCTATAAATCAGATTGAGCAGGAATTAGAAGAAAGATTAGAAGAATTGAAAGCTGAAGATAAATTATTAGAGGCTCAAAGATTAAAACAGAGAACAAACTTTGATATTGAAATGATAAGAGAGGTTGGATATTGCACTGGAATTGAAAATTATTCACGAATTTTAGATGGAAGACCTAAAGGAACACCACCACAAACGTTGATGAATTATTTTCCAGATGATTTTTTATTGTTTATAGATGAAAGTCATGTTACAATGCCTCAAATCAGAGCAATGTATGGTGGGGATAAATCAAGGAAAACATCCCTTGTAGAATATGGATTTAGACTACCATCAGCATATGATAATAGACCATTGAAATTTGAAGAATTTGAAGATAATCTAAATCAAGTTGTATTTGTAAGTGCTACACCATCAACTTATGAAAATGAACACTCTGAAAATGTAGCAGAACAAATAATAAGACCAACAGGGTTATTAGATCCACAAATTATAGTAAAGCCAATTAAAGGACAAATAGATGATTTATACAGTGAAATTAATAATACAATAGAAAATGGATTTAGAGTATTAGTTACAACATTAACAAAAAGAATGGCTGAAGATTTAACTAAGTATTTAAAGGATTTAGGGGTAAAAACTACATATCTACACTCCGATATAGATACTATTGAAAGAATGAAGATTATAAGGGACTTAAGAAAAGGTGTTTTTGATGTACTTATAGGAATAAATTTATTAAGAGAAGGTTTGGATATACCAGAAGTAGCATTAGTTACAATATTAGATGCAGATAAAGAAGGATTTTTAAGGTCTGAAACATCATTAATTCAAACTATTGGAAGAGCAGCAAGAAATTCAGAGAGTAAAGTTATTATGTATGCAGATAATATTACAAGGTCTATGGATAAAGCTATTAGTGAAACTAATAGAAGAAGAAAAATTCAAATGGAATATAATGAAGAACATAATATAATACCAACTACAGTAATGAAGGATATAAGAGAAGTAATAGAGATATCAACTGTAGCTGAGGAAACAACAGGTTATGGAATAGAAGAAGAAAAGGATGAAATTGATATTGTCGAGTATATTAAGAAATTAGAAGATGAAATGAAATTAGCAGCTAAAGATTTACAGTTTGAAAAAGCGGCTAGATTAAGAGATGAAATTGTAAGATTAAAAAAGGAGATATAGAATGAGGGATAAAATATTTATTAAAGGTGCAAATGTAAATAATTTAAAAAATGTAGACTTAGAAATACCTCGTGATAAACTAATTGTTTTTACAGGATTATCAGGATCAGGAAAGTCATCTTTAGCCTTTGACACATTATATGCAGAAGGACAAAGAAGATATGTAGAGTCTTTGTCATCATATGCAAGACAATTCCTAGGTCAAATGAACAAGCCTGATGTTGAATATATAGAAGGATTGTCACCAGCTATATCAATAGATCAGAAAACTACAAGTAGAAATCCTCGTTCAACAGTTGGAACAGTTACGGAAATATATGATTATCTAAGACTTTTATATGCAAGAGTTGGTACACCACATTGTCCTAAATGTGGAAAAGAAATCACACAACAAACTATAGATCAAATGGTAGATCAGATAATGAATTTAGAGCAGAAAAGTAAAATTCAAATATTAGCTCCAATTGTAAGAGGAAAGAAAGGTGAACATATAAAAATTATTGAAAATGTAAAAAAGAATGGATATGTTAGAGCCAGAATTGATGGAGAGTTAATTGATCTTATAGAAGATGAGATAAAGTTAGAAAAAACTAAAAAACATACAATTGAAGTTGTTATAGATAGATTAGTAATAAAAGAAGGTATAGAATCAAGACTTTCAGACTCGTTAGAAAGTGCACTTAAATTGGGTGAGGGTTTAGTTATTGTAAATATTATAGGAAAAGAAGATATATTATTTAGTGAGGATTTTGCTTGTATAGATTGTGGAATAAGTATAGGTGAAATTGCACCAAGAATGTTTTCATTTAACTCACCTTTTGGAAAATGTGATAAATGTGATGGACTTGGTACACTTATGGAGATTGATGAAGATTTGGTTATACCAAATAAAAGTAAAAGTATACTAGATGGAGCTATAGTAACTTTTGGTGAGGGAAGTTTAAAAGAAGATTCTTGGACGCTTTCTGTATTAAAAGCTTTAGCAAGGGAATATAAATTTTCATTGGATACTCCACTTGATGAATTACCAAGAGAAAAATTAGATGTTATTTTATACGGAACAGATGGTAAGAGGATACAAGTTGAATATACAAAGGAATTTAAAACAGGAATATATAATCACAATTATGAAGGTGTTATTAATAACTTAAAAAGAAGATATTTTGAAAGTAATTCTGATTACATAAAAAAAGAAATAGAACAGTATATGAGTGATAATCCATGTCCTAAATGTAAAGGAGCAAGACTTAGTAAGGAAGCATTATCAGTTACAGTAGGAAATAAAAACATATCAGAATTCTGTGCATTATCAATTAAAGATGAATTGAAATTTTTAAGTGATCTAAATTTTTCAGAAAAAAATAAAGTTATATCAGAACAAATATTAAAAGAAATAGTAAGTAGATTATCATTTTTGAAGGATGTTGGATTAGAATATTTAAATTTATCAAGAGCAGCAGGTACCTTGTCAGGAGGAGAAGCTCAGAGAATTAGACTAGCAACACAAATTGGTTCAAGTTTAATGGGAGTTCTATATATACTTGATGAACCTAGTATAGGACTACATCAAAGAGATAATGATAAGTTAATAAAAACACTAGAACATCTTAGGGATTTGGGAAATACATTAGTTGTGGTAGAACATGATGAAGATACAATGAGAGCGGCGGATTATATAGTTGATATAGGTCCAGGTGCAGGTGAGCATGGCGGTGAGATTGTAGCAGCAGGAACAATGGATGAAATTATGCAATGTAAAAATTCTATAACTGGACAATATCTAAGTGGTATAAAAAATATAGAATCACCAAAAGAATATAGAGAGCCTAACGGAAAATACATAACTATAATAGGTGCAAAACAAAATAATTTAAAAAATGTAAAAGTTGATATACCACTAGGAGTATTAGTATCTGTAACTGGAGTATCTGGCTCAGGTAAAAGTACACTTATAAATGAAATATTATATAAGGGTCTTAATAAACTAATAAATAAATCAAAAAAGATGCCTGGAGCACATAAGGAAATTAAGGGATATGAAAATATAGATAAGATAATAAATATAGATCAAAGTCCTATTGGAAGAACTCCAAGAAGTAATCCAGCAACATATACTGGTATGTTTGATATTATAAGAGAGGTATTTACAACAACCCCAGAAGCTAAGATGAGAGGTTATAAACCAGGAAGATTTAGCTTTAATGTTAAAGGTGGAAGATGTGAGGCTTGTAAAGGTGATGGAATAATAAAAATTGAAATGCAATTTTTATCAGATGTTTATGTTCCTTGTGAAGTATGTAAAGGTAAAAGGTATAATAGAGAAACATTAGAAGTTAAATATAAAGGCAAAAATATTGATGATGTTTTGGAAATGACTGTAGAAGAAGGTCTGAAGTTCTTTGAAAATCATCCAAGAATAACAGCTAAACTTCAAACACTAATGGATGTTGGACTTGGATATATAAGGCTTGGTCAACCATCTACAACTTTATCAGGCGGAGAAGCTCAAAGAGTTAAGCTTGCATATGAACTATCTAAACGTAGTACAGGAAAAACACTTTACATTTTAGATGAGCCAACTACAGGACTTCATATAGAAGATGTAAATAAGCTTATAAGTATCCTACAAAGATTGGTTGATAATGGTAATACTGTTTTAGTAATAGAACATAATTTGGATGTTATAAAATGTTCAGATTATATAATAGACTTAGGACCAGACGGTGGAGATAGAGGTGGTACTATACTTTGTACAGGAACACCAAAAGATATATGCAATTGCAAAGAATCATATACAGGACAATATTTAAAAAAAATGATATAATTGACAAGATTAGAGAGTATCATAAATAATAAATAGCAATAAAGAAAGAAATATTTCTTTCTTTGTTGCAATCTATGTATTATAAGGAGTAATGCCTATGGCAAATTTAAGTTTTATATTTAAAATATTAATAGTACTTATAATTTACTGTATTATTTTTTATGCATTAAAGATAATGTACAAAGATGTAAAAAATGAAGGTAGGAAAAGACCAAGAAAAAGTAACAGAGTTAAATTTGGCTTAGAAATAATAAAAAGAGGTCAAAACTACAATTTACAGGAAGGTTCTGTTATTCCTATAGACGATATGATAACAATGGGAAGAGCTGAAGACAATATGGTAGTTTTAAGTGATAAATATGCTTCATCTCATCACTTAAAAATATATTTAAGAAATAATGAATATGTATTAGAAGATTTAAATAGTACAAACGGAACCTTTGTTAATGATGCAGATATTTCAGGTAAAATAACTTTACAAAAAGGTTATATTATAAGAATTGGTTCATCAGAATTTAAAGTTATAAATTAAAGGAAAGGTGACAGAAATGAATAGTTTAAAAGAAGAAAAGCGAGTTCTGAAGCTTACATATTTATTAACAATGACACTTTTCCTTAATGTAGCTTTAATATCTCCAACATTTGATAAAGTATCTCTTGTTATGGGAATTATCATGTGTGGAGTATTAGGGTATTCACATTTTATTATAAGAAAGTTTTTTCCAGACGGCGATAAATATATATTATTATTTTCAAATTTATTAGCAGTTATAGGTATAGCCATGCTTACAAGATTGGATTTACCTATGTCTGGTGGAACCTTTATAGAAGATGGAACAAGAACTTTCCTTGCAGCTAAACAAATGATATTTTTTACAGTTGGTATAGCTGCATTTATAATGATAGTAGTAATACTTCCAGATTTAAAAAGTTTTAGCAATTACAAGTATATATATCTTGTTATAACTTTGGTACTAATGTCATTAGGTACGTTTTTTGCACCAGAAATAGGGGGGGCAAAGAACTGGGTTTCAATTGCGGGATTCTCATTTCAACCATCCGAATTTGCAAAAATAACATTAGTTGCATATTTAGCATCTTCACTGAAAGATTATGGAAAGGTGCCAGGTTATGTTGATAAAATATTTAACAAGCATTTTGAAATAAATGAGAGCAAAAAAAGTAAAAGAAAAGAAAAAGTAGAAGAAGATAACTTAGAAATAGCAGATAAAAATGTTGAAAAGAAGAAATTGAAAATAATGGGATTTAAAAAAGAAAGTGTATATAACTTTTTAAGTTTAGTAGAACCAGCCATGGTAGTTGCAGTAAGTTTAATATTTATGCTACTACAAACAGATTTAGGTTCAGCATTACTTTTCTTTGGAATATCTGTAACAATGCTATATATAGCTACTTCTAAGAAAAAATATGTATTTATAGCACTTTTACTATTTATATTAGGAGGAGTTGCTGGATATTTTTTATTTGGTCATGTTAGAGTTAGAGTTATGATTTGGAAAAATCCATGGGAATATGGATATGATCAGGGGTTACAGCTTGTTCAAAGTTTAATATCTATATCAGAAGGTGGAGTATTTGGAACAGGGTTAGGACTTGGATATCCAAAGTTTGTTCCAGTAGTTACTACAGACTTTATATTCTCTGCTATATGTGAAGAAATGGGAATATTAACAGGAATAGCGCTAATGCTAATATACTTCTTACTATTTTATAGATGTATAAGAGCAGCTATATATGTAAAAGATAAATTTTCAAGATTATTAGCTGTTGGATATAGTACAATGATTGCATCACAAGTACTTGTAATAGTAGGTGGAGTAATAGGAGCTATACCGTTAACAGGAATAACACTTCCATTAGTTAGTTATGGTGGTAGTTCTTTACTAATCACATATTTCTCACTTGGAATTATTCAAAAAATTTCAGAGGAGGGGAATAACTATGAGAAATAGTAGGAAGAAAAATGGCGATGATATATTAAGCAATATAAAAGTAGTTCTTATAGTTTTTCTTGTTTTATTTATAGGGTTAATATCTTATATAAATTATGTATATGTTTTTAAAAGTGACGAATATAGAGACAGTACATTTAATAAAAGACATGATGCAGAGAGAAGCAAAGTTTTAAGAGGAACCATATTCGACAGGAATTTAGAGCCGTTAACAAAAGGCGAAAAAACTGGAGAATTTGAGCAATCAAGAGAATATGTTTATGGCGAAAAATTTGCGCATGTATTAGGATATTATGATACTGTGTACGGATTAAGTGGATTAGAAAAGAGATTTGATAAGGCACTAAGTGGTAGAGAACAAGGAAATATAAAAAATAGTATAAAAAATTACTTTAAAAAAGAAGAAGAAAAAATAGGTGATAGTGTAGTTACAACATTAGATGCAAATTTACAAGTAAGTGCATTTAATGCATTAGGAGAAAATAAAGGTGCCATAATAGCATTGAATCCTAAAAATGGAGAGGTACTTGCTATGGTGTCTAAACCTACATTCAACCCTAATAATTTACATGATCAATGGGAAGCATTATCAAAGGATGAAGAAACTCCATTTTTAAATAGAGCAACAGCAGGATTATATGCACCAGGTTCTACATTTAAAACTGTTACAGCAGCCGCTGCTATAGAGAATATGAATGGAGTAACAGAAAGAATATTTGAAGATAATGGTGTTATAAATTTCAATGAAACTGCATCCTTAGAAAATGATAGTGGTGTTGCCCATGGAAGTATAAATTTAGAGCAGGCATTTACAGTATCAAGTAATGTTGTTTTTGGTACATTATCTATGGAAATGGGAAATAGTACATTAAAAGAGATGGCTGAAAAATTCTATTTTAATAAGGAAATACCATCAAGTACGCTAATATTAGAAGATAGTCAGTTTCCTACATATAAAAAATATGAAGTAGGTAACATAGCACAAAGTGGTATAGGTCAGAGTGGTGTATTAGCAAGTCCTATGGAAATGGCATTGGTTGCAAGCACTATAGCAAACAATGGTGTTATGATGGAACCTAATGTAGTACAGAAAATAGTGGACAGTAAAGGTGATACAGTATCAGAAATTGAATCTAAGGAAATTGGTCAGATAGTTCAACCTAATACTGCAGAGATAATAAAAAAATATATGAGAAATGTTGTAACTAGTGGTACAGCAACAAATGCTAATCTATGGAGTGTAGAAGTAGCAGGAAAAACAGGTACAGCAGACCATGATAGTGGAGATAAAATACCACACAGTTGGTTTATTGGATTTGCACCTTATGAAAATCCAGAAATAGCATTTGCTATTATTCTTGAAGAAGGTGGAAACTCATATAGAAATGCAGCTGATGCAGCAAAAGAATTTTTAAGTGGATACTATGGAAATTAAACAATGTTAAAAATAAAGCTGAAAACTAAAATTTAGTTTTCAGTTTTGTTTTGTGAAAAAATATAAGGTTATAATGTAAAATGAAATTATTTTTTATTTTATTTGAGAAAGGGCAATTTAAAGTATTATACAAAATTAACAATTAACAATGTAGGATAAAACTGAAGTATCAATTTTTAAAAATCAATTTTTATAATAATTTGCTAATCAAATGATTTAAATATCATATGAAAACTAGTTTTTATGTGTTTCTATTTTTAGATATTAGGAATAAAGAGAATAATATCTACCATAACTTTTCACTCTTCAATCTTAGTTCTTAATTGGTTCAAAATATAAAAATAGAAATAACATGTAACTTTAGTAGTATCATTTGATAAAAAGAGTACTTTAAATTTAAACTTGGAACCTTATATAAGGATTATAAATTTAAGTAATTTGTAGTATAATTTAAATGGATTATATTTTGAATAATATTAATTAATCCATGAGAGGTATTAAATATGACAGGGAAAACACATTTAAGTGTAGGAATAAGTGCTTTTATGTATTTAAGTGATAAATTGCCTGGGAAATATGCATTTTTAAGTCTAATATTTGCGGCTATTGGAAGTTTGTTTGCAGATATAGATCATCCTAAAAGTATAATAAATAAATATTTATTACCATTTAGAAATAACAGAAATAAAGTTATTTTTTATTTAACAGTTGGTATAGTGTTGTTATATTTAGATGATAAATATATGACATCTATGGTTGTTAAAATCGCTGGATTAAGTTCTATAATGATAGGTTTATCAAGTCATAGAAATGGGTTTACTCATAGTATATTTGGAATGTTGATATTTACACTAATAGTATTAACATTTGGCGAAACATATAATTTTGAGAATATATACATATATTTTTTTGTAGGATATATATTACATTTAATTTGTGATATGTGTACTAAAAAAGGAGTGCCGTTATTATATCCAATAAACAATAAAAAAATGAAATTCCCATTAGCGTATAGTAGTAACTCTAAAAGGGGAAAATTAACAGAAGAAATTGTAGTTTTATGTTGTATAATATATTGTACGTTAAAACTACCTACATTATTTTAGAATATAGTTTAGATAATATAAATATCTAAGAGAGGTGTAAATATGTTTGATTTTGAATTTCATTTAAAGAATTTACCAGATAATCCTGGTGTTTATCTCATGAAAAACACATTAGGAGAAGTAATTTATGTAGGTAAAGCGAAAAATTTAAAGAATAGGGTCAGACAATATTTTCAAAAGTCTAAAAACCATACAGAAAAAGTTAAAGCAATGGTTAAAAATATAGCTGAATTTGAGTATATAGTAACAGACTCAGAGATAGAAGCTTTAATTTTAGAATGTAATTTAATAAAAAAATATAGTCCACAATATAACATTTTGTTAAAGGATGATAAAAGCTATCCTTTAATAAAAATTACAATTAATGAAGAATTTCCTAAAGTTTTTGTTACAAGAGAAAAGAAAGATGATGGAGCAAAATATTTTGGACCATATACAGATATATCCGCAGTTTATGAAACTTATGATTTAATAAAAAAGACATTTCCTCTAAGAACTTGTAAAAAGAATATAACTACAGATGGAAAAAATACTAGACCTTGTTTAAATTATTATATTAACCTATGCAAAGCACCATGTGATAAATTAATAAATAGAGAAGATTATAAAATTATAGTAGATGATGTAATAGATGTACTGAGTGGAAAAGATAGAAAAATAATTAATAATTTAAAAGTAGACATGGAAAAAGCGTCAGAAGAATTAGATTTTGAAAAAGCAGCAAGCTTAAGAGATAAGCTAATAGCCATAGAAAAGATAAATGAAAAGCAAAAAATAATAAGTTCAAACTTTGAAAATGAAGATTTTATATCTATAGCTCAAGATGAGTTTGATAGTTGTATACAAATATTCTTCGTAAGAGATGGAAGAATTGTTGGTAGGGAACATTTTATATTAAATGACACTGGATATGAATCAAAAGAAAAACTTATATATGAATTTATTAAAAATTTCTATGGAGGAACTGCATTCATACCTAAACAAATATATACAACTTTTATAGAAGATAAACAAATATTAGAGGAATATTTATCTATAAAAAAAGAGCATAAAGTAGAAATAAAAATTCCCATTAAAGGTGAGAAAAAAAGAATATTGGATATGGTAGATAAAAATGCAAATCATGCTTTAGAAATATTTAAGATTAAAGATAAGACTGATAAGGAACTTCAAGATAATATTTTAAAAGATATTCAAGGAATATTAGAACTTAATGATGTGCCTAAGAGAATAGAAGCATACGATATATCCAATATAATGGGTGTTGATTCAGTAGGAACTATGGTAGTATTCCAAGATGGAAAACCTAAAAATAGCGACTATAGAAGATTTAAAATAAAAACAGTAGAAGGGCCTAATGATTATGATTCAATGAGGGAAATATTAACAAGAAGGTTTCAACATGGACTAGATGAGATAAAAAAAATTCAAACTGGTGAAATTAAATATTCATCTGGAAAATTTTCTATATTTCCTGATTTAATTATGATGGATGGTGGAAAGGGTCAAGTAAATATAGCAATTGAAGTTTTAAGAGAACTTAATATTAATATTCCAGTTTGTGGGATGGTTAAAGATGATAAACATAGGACTAGAGGATTAATATATGAAAATGAAGAAATCTATATAAATTCAAATTCTAAAGTTATAAATTTCATAACTAGAGTACAAGATGAAGTTCACAGATTTGCTATATCGTATCATAGAAGTTTAAGAAATAAGAATACACTGCACTCTGTATTAGAGGATATACCTAATATTGGACCAAAAAGAAGAAAAGAACTTATACAAAAGTTTATAAGTGTTGAAAATATAAAAAAAGCAACAGATGAAGAATTATTGGAACTACCATCGATGGATAAAAAATCGGTGGAAAGTCTTCGAAAAAATTTATAAAAATTTAGAGTAAATTTATAAATTATGTAAATAATTAAAATATATCTTATTTATATGATGGGAGGGGTAAATAATGAAAGCAATAGTAGATGTACATACTCACACTACATTTAGTGGTCATGCATACAGCACATTATTAGAAAACATTAAAGAAGCATCTAATAAAGGTATTAAAGTTTTAGGGGTAGCAGACCATGCACCAACAATGCCAGGAACTGCTGATTTATCATATTTCGCTAATTTGGATGCTGTTCCTAGAATGCTATATGGTGTAAAAATACTAAGAGGTTGTGAGGCCAATATTATTGATTATGAAGGAAATATTGATGTTCCAGAGAACATTGCAAATAGATTAGATTATATGATTGCTAGTTTACATGAAGTTTGTATAAAACCAGGAACAATTGAACAAAATACCAATGCTGTAATGAAGGCAATGGAAAATAAAAATGTATTTATATTAGGTCATTTAGGAAATCCAAAATTTCCAATAGATATAGAAAAAGTAGTAAAAAAGGCTAAAGAAGAAGATAAGATTATAGAGCTTAACAATAGTTCATTTGTTACATCAAGAAAAGGAAGTGAACCTAATTGTTATAAGATAGCTGAACTATGTAAAAAATATGAAGTAAAATGTATTTTTGGTAGTGATGCACACATATGTTTTTCTATAGGAGAGTTTTCATGTGTAGAAAAGATGATAGAAGAGATTGGTATATCAAAAGAATTAGTATTGAATTATAAAAAAAATATGTTTACAGATTATTTACATAAAAACGGAAAAATTGTATAGTAATTATTGATTACAAAGTAGCCGATAAATTATACTATAATTATGTGTAAATAATTTGTGAAAGAGGTACAAGATGATTGAAAATAAAGAATTACTAAATGAACTAAAATTCATTTTAAAAGAAGAGAATATAAATTTAAATTCACCAATGAAAGAACATATAACTTTTAGAGTAGGAGGACCAGCAGATCTACTAGTCCATCCAACAACTTATGATGAAGTTATTCAAATAGTAAAATTATGTAATAAATATAATGAACACTTCTTTATTTTAGGAAATGGATCTAATTTGTTGGTAAAAGATGGCGGCATAAGAGGTGTTGTTATTAAATTTGATAAATTAGATAATATAAAAGTTGATGGTAAAAGAATAATAGTACAAAGTGGTGCATTATTAAAAGATACATGCAAAGTAGCTTTAAGCAATGCTTTAACAGGAATAGAATTTGCATGTGGAATTCCAGGTAGCATAGGTGGAGCCACAACAATGAATGCTGGAGCATATGATGGTTCAATGTCTGATGTTATAGAATCAGCACTAGTACTAGATAAAGAGGGAAATGTAAAAAACTTATCTAAAGAGCAATTAGAGTTGAAATATAGATCTAGTGCTATTATGAAACATAAGTATATAGTTTTAGAAGTGACTTTAAAACTTGAAAACTTGGGTGAAGATAAGATAAAGAATAGAATGGATGATTTAACAAATAAAAGAAATGAAAAGCAACCATTAGAATATGCATCAGCAGGAAGTACATTTAAAAGACCAGAAGGACACTTCACAGGTAAGTTAATTCAAGATGCAGGTTTAAAAGGAACACGTGTTGGTGGTGCAGAGGTTTCTTCAAAACATTCAGGATTTATAATAAACAAAGGAAATGCAACAGCAAAAGATATTTTAGATCTTATTGAATTAGTTCAAGACAAAGTAAAAGAAGAATTTGATGTTACATTATTACCAGAAGTTAGAATAATAGGTGAAGATAAAGAAGATTAGAATATATATTGAGTTTTTATAAAAACGTACAAAATAATTTATTTTATTTTGTACGTTTTTATTTGTAATTTTGTAAAAAATTAACAAAATGTTAACTTTCTAAGAAAAATAAAAGTTTTTATAGATTTAAAGTGCTGATATTTAGCAATTTAAAGCAAATATTAACAAAATGTTAATATTTTTACAAAAAAAGTCGAATATAACAAATAAATTATTTTTTGTAGTACAATCAATCATAAGGGATAAAAACTGAATTTTCAAAAAAAGAGGGGGATGTTTTATGGCATATGGAATAAGAGAAGAAATTCTAAACTTAAAAGAGTATAAGGCAGGAAAGCCTATAGATGAAGTAAAAAGAGAATATGGGTTAAATACAGTTATTAAACTTGCATCTAATGAAAATCCATTAGGATTTTCCCCAAAAGTAAAAGAGGTTTTAAGCAATTTAGTAGATAATGCAAATATGTACCCAGATGCTTCTAACTATGAATTAAAGTATAAAATAGCACAAAAACGAAATGTTCATTTTGATCAAGTTTTTTGTAGTACAGGATCAGATTCACTTATAAAGGTAATATGCAATACATTTTTAAATACTGGTGATGAATCTATAATGGGTGAAGTTACATTCTCAAGATACGGTGATTGTGTTAAATTAATGGGTGGAAAAGTTGTAGAAATACCTATGAAAAATCATGGCTTAGATTTAGAAGCTATGGTTAATGCAATAAATGATAAAACAAAAATAATTTGGTTATGTAATCCTAACAATCCAACAGGAACAATATTTACTATGGAAGAGTTAGAGAATATATTAAATAGAATTCCAAAACATGTAGTAGTGGTTATGGATGAAGCCTACATAGAATATGTAAGTGATAAAAATTTCCCAGACTCATTAAAATTATTACCAAAATATAACAACATGATAATTTTAAGAACCTTCTCAAAAGCTTATGGCTTAGCTGGTCTTAGATGTGGATATGGTATTGCTAGTAAAGAATTAGGTGGATATTTTAATAGAGTTATAGGACCATTTGATGTAAACTTATTTGCTCAAGGAGCTGCTGTTGCTGCACTTGATGATGATGAGTTTATAAAGAGAGCACATGATACCAATGAAGAATGGAGAAATTATTTATATAGTGAGTTTGAAAAATTAGGCTTAGAATATATAAAAAGTAACACAAACTTTATAATGTTTAATTGTAAAACAGATGATGTTAGAGTATTCAATGACTTATTAAAAAGAGGTATAATAGTAAAAGCAGGTACACATTTAGGTATGCCTGGTTGGGTAAGAGTAAGCATTGGAACTAAAGAGCAAGATGCTAAATTTATAGAAGTATTAAAAGATGTTTTAAATAAATAATATATAACCAGTTGATATGGTAAAAGTATCAACTGGTTATTTTCTTTTAATTGTACAAGTAAGTATGATATAATTAAATGTAATATGTTAAATAATAAATAAATAAAATATAAGAAGAATTGTTTTACAAGTTAATATAACTAATAACTTTTTAATATTAATTTGTAACCATATATAAGTTACGATTTTTAAAAAGAAGGGTGGTTTACTAATGAGATTTGTTATAGTTACAGGAATGTCAGGGGCAGGAAAAACACAAGCAATGAGAAGCTTAGAGGATTTAGGTTACTTTTGTGTTGATAATTTACCACCAACATTAATTCCTAAGTTTGCAGAAGCTTGTTATCAAACTGAAGGAAAGATAGATAAAATTGTAGTTGTAGTTGATATAAGAGGAAGAAAATTCTTTGATGATTTAATAGGTAGCTTAACAGTATTAAATGAACATGGATATAACCATGAAGTACTATTTTTAGAAGCAACAGATGAGGTTATAGTAAAAAGATATAAGGAATCTAGGAGAAAGCACCCTTTAGCACCAGATGGAAGAATTATAAATGGTATAGTTATCGAAAGAAAAAAATTAAAAGCTATAAGAGAAAAAGCAAATTATATAATAAATACAACAAAGCTTAGCAATAGGGATTTAAATGAAGAAATAATTAATATATTAGGAGAACAAGGACAGATAGAGACAAAGTTACTTGTAAATGTACTATCATTTGGATTTAAATATGGTATACCAGTAGATGCGGATTTGGTTTTTGACGTTAGATTTTTACCAAATCCTTATTATATTACTGAATTAAAACCATACTCTGGTAATGATAGCCCTGTTAGAGATTATGTGTTAAGTAAAGAAGAAACTAAGCAGTTTATAGAAAAACTCAATGATATGTTACAGTTTTTATTACCTAACTATAAAAAGGAAGGAAAAAGACAACTTATAATAGCTATAGGATGCACTGGTGGTAGACATAGATCGGTAGCAATAGCAAATAAAACTTGTGAACTTTTAGAAAAAAGTGGGTATACTGTTACTATAGATCATAGAGATATAAATGAAGATGTAAGTAGGGGAGCAGGAAAGCTATGAAGCTTAAGTACTGGTTAAAACCGGGACTAGGAATAAAAAGATTAATATTTGAAATTATTCTTGGTGTATCAGTAATTGTTTATAGTTTAATAAGACTTATTCAATTAATTGAAATAGAAAAAATAAAATTAGTTTATATAGCTTTTATTATAATAGGATTATATGCTTGTTATGATGGGCTTAGAAAATATGGAAGAAAGATGATATCTTTTGGAATAAATGATTTTAATATGAAAAACAGCACTAATAAAAGTGTTCCTGAATTTCTATATGAGAAAAACATTTTAGCAAAGGGGCCTAAAATAGTAGTTATAGGAGGGGGAACAGGCTTATCTAACCTTCTAACAGGTCTTAAATTGTATACCAGCAATATAACTGCAATAGTAACAGTAGCAGATGATGGCGGTGGTTCTGGAATGCTAAGAAAAGACTTGGGAATGTTACCACCTGGTGATATAAGAAACTGCATTACAGCACTTGCTTATACAGAACCGATTATGGAAGAATTATTTCAATATAGATTTAAAGACGGAAGCTTGGAGAATCAAAATTTTGGGAATTTATTTTTAGCAGCTATGGATGGAATATCTAAAGATTTCAATGAAGCTGTTAAAAAAACATGTTCAGTTTTAGCTGTTCAAGGCAGAGTAATACCAGTTACATTAGATAATATAAACCTATGTGCAAAACTTAAAAATAATAAAATTATAAAAGGTGAATCTAATATACCAAAGGAATGTATAAAAGATAAGACATCAATAGAACGTGTATATATAGAGCCTAAAGAAGCAAGAGCTATTGATGATGCAATAGAAGCAATTTTAGATGCACATGCTATTATTCTAGGGCCAGGAAGTTTATATACAAGTGTAATACCTAATCTTTTGGTAAATGGAATTAGAGAAGCTATAGAATCAAGTAATGGAGTAAAGATTTATGTATCCAATATTTTAACCCAAGAGGGTGAAAGTGATAATTATTCCGTAGAAGATCACATTAAGGCGATACAAAAACATTCATCAGATAAACTTATGGATTATGTGATAGTTAATGATTCAGATTTAGATGAAGAAGAAAAAAAGATGTGTGTAAATAATCAATATAGCTTAGTTAAATTAGATAAAAAAAGAAATAAAAAATTGAAAGTGCATTATATAAAGGGAAAATTTATAAAATTAAATGAAGAAGGTTATGTAAAGCATGATGAAGAAAAATTAGCTGAAGTTATATTAGAAACAGTACTAAAAAAGAGTTTATTTAATGAAGATAAAAAAGTAATGGAGATGTTTTATCTTCCGCATATGTTAAAAGAATTAAAAAAGAATAGAGAGAAAGGATAAAGTATGTCATTTTCACTAAAAGTAAAAAACGAAGTATGTAGACATTCAGAATTGAATAAGGAAGAGGCTATTGCAGAACTTTCAGGTATAATGAGGGCAAGTGGAACACTTGGAATTGGATCTAAGATGAGCTTGAACTTTAAAATAGTTACTGAAAATCCTGCAATAGCTAGATTAATATTTAAATTATTAAAAGAACATTTCAATATTCATACTCAAGTAATTGTTAAAAGAAGTAATTCATTAAAGAAGAATAATGTTTATGTTGTGGCAATTACAGAGGATTCAAATGTAAAAGAACTATTATTAGAAGTTGGAATTTTAACAGAAGAAGATTTTTTAAATTTAAATTATACAATACCTAAAAAGTTGGTTGAAGAAGAAGAGGCTAAACGTGCATATATAAGAGGAGCATTTTTAGGTGGGGGCAGCATAAATAATCCAGAAAAGTCTTACCACTTAGAATTTGTAACGCATAATTTAGAATATGCTAATGAATTAAGCAATCTAATAAATGAATATAATCTATCTTCAAAAGTAATTCAGAGAAAAAGTAGTTATGTTATATATCTTAAAGAAGGGGAACAAATAGTGGATTTATTAAACATAATAGGTGCACATAGTTCTCTTTTAGAATTAGAAAATATAAGAATAATGAAAGAAATGAGAAACAATGTAAATAGATTAGTTAACTGTGAAACAGCTAACTTAAGTAAGACAGTAAATGCAGCAGTAAGACAAATAGAGAGTATAAAATTAATTCAAAAAGAAATAGGATTAGATAGATTAGCTAAAAACTTAAGAGAAATAGCAGAATTAAGATTGGAATATCCTGATGAGTCGTTGAAAGAATTAGGCGCTATGTTAAATCCACCAGTTGGAAAATCAGGAATAAATCATAGACTTAGAAGGATTGAAAAAATAGCTGCAGAACTTAGGAAGGAAGAATGGTAGCAAATGTCTAAGCATGAGGAAATTATAAAATACATATTATCCTTAGAAATAGGAACAAAGATTTCAGTAAGGGGAATTAGCAGTGACTTAGGAGTTAGTGAGGGAACTGCATACAGAGCCATAAAAGAGTGTGAATCTATTGGTATAGTTAATACTGTACCGAGGGTAGGAACAGTCAGAGTAGAGAAATTAGAGAAAAAGAATATAGATAAGCTTACATTCAAAGATGTTACAAATATTGTTGAAGGTACTATTCTAGGTGGAGAAGAAGGCGTAGATAAGGTTCTTGATAGATTTGTAATAGGTGCTATGAAAGTAGATAGTATACACAAGTATATTGATGCAAATTGCTTATTTATTGTTGGAAATAGAGAAGAAGCTCAGAGATTGGCACTGCAAAAACAATGTGCAGTGCTTGTAACTGGGGGATTTGATTGTAGTGATGAAATTAAAGAATTAGCAGATGAGAAAAAATTACCATTAATATCTTCAACATATGATACTTTTACAGTAGCAAGTATGATAAATAGAGCATTATTTGAGAGTAATATAAAAAAAGATATTATTTTAGTTGAAGACATAATGGAAAAGAGTCCTGCATGTTTAAGTGTAAAAGATACTATAAAATCATTAAAAAGCTTAACAAAGGAGACTGGGCATGAAAGATATCCAGTTATAGATTCCAGTGCTAAGGTTGTTGGAATAGTAACTATTAGTGATATACCAAATGGGTGTGATGATGAAGAACTAATAGAAAATGTTATGGTAAAAAAACCAATAGTAGTGACACCATCAACTACTCTTGCATATGCAGCACATATTATGGCATGGGAAGGTATAAAGTTATGTCCCGTAGTAAATAAAAATAAATTGGTTGGTGTGATATCAAGAGAAGATGTTATAAAAGCAATGCAATTAGCACTTAGGCAGCCACATGTTGGTGAAACTTTTGATGATTTAATAATGAAAAATTTTGAATTTGAATTAGATAAAAATATAATGCATTTTTGGGGTGAAATTAATGCTGAAATGTTAGATTCTATAGGAACAGCATCTTGGAGTTCATTAAATATGATGCTTACTACAATGGGAACTATGGCATTAAGACAAAAAAATAGCAATACTAATATAGCAATAGATAGCTTTTCATCTTATTTTATGAAACCAGTTCAAATGGGACGTATAATAGACATCTATGCAGAAGTTTTAGATTTAGGAAGATATTATTCTAAAGTTGAAATAGCTGTATATAACAAACAAAAACAACTTATAGGAAAGGCTATGATGTCTGCTAAAATGTTGAAAAAATAATGTTTATAATTTAATTGGAAAGGAGTAATAATAATGTTTACACATATTGTGCTTTTTAAATTAAAAGATAACTCAAAAGAAAACTTAGATAAAGCTAAAAATTTACTTTTATCTATGAATGGAAAAATTGAATATTTAAGAGGTTTAGAAGTTGGAGCAGATGAACTACATACAGAACGTTCATATGATATTGCATTAATAACAAGATTTGACTCATTAGATGATATGAATGCATATCAAGTTCATCCATACCATGTTAATGAAATATTAGCAAACTTAAAACCTATGTTAGAATCTTCAAAAGCAATAGACTATACAAGTGAAAAATAGTTGGAAATCACATTATTGAGAATTATAAAAAATCATGATTACAATAAAATTTTATTTTGTAATCATGATTTTTTATTTATATTCCACAGTGAAATGTATTAATTACTTACAGTAATTTTATTTGAAATTTTTCTATGTTTGAAAATTTTAATTAAAGTATTAGTAATGTAACTTAGAATAAGTGATACTATAAATACTACTAATAGTTCTATAACAAAATATAGATTAAAATTATTTATAATTCTTTCAACATAAATTTTAAAAAAACGTGCATATGTCAAAATTACAAAAGGATGAATTATATAAATAATTAGAGATAAACTACCTATTTTCATTACAATCATATTTATTTTTTTATGGATATTATAATTAATAAATAAGTATCTTATTATATAAAATAAGAACATTGATGAAAGTATTGAAGTAAGCCCATTTCTATCCATTATAGTTTCAGTTGGAATACCACTTATTTTAGTAAGTATATATGTCATGAAAAATGTTACTAAATTGCTTAAAGTAAATCCTATTATAGATATTTTAAAGCCTTTCTTATTAATATCAATTACATTATATAAATAATAACCTATGAGGAAAGTACCTAAATAAGGGCCTATTCCTTCAAATGGTATAAATGGAGATACTTTTCTACCAAGTAGAATTAGAGAAGTATTTGGGATAAATTTAGTAGTAGCAAAAAATAACACTAAACATATGTAATAAATCCAAAGCTTACTATTAATATGTTTAACGATTTCACTAAGTATAGGTGCTAATAAATATAATCCCAAGATCATATATAAATACCATAGATGGTAATGAACACGATGTTCTAAAATAGCTAATATCCAATGTTTGATATTAAATGGTTTACCATTTAATATCAGGTCAACTACAATCAAATAGAAGAGAGAACTTAATAATAGAACTAATATTATCTTTAAAATTCTTTTGATTGAACTTTTAAAGTTAGAACTTTTTTTCAAGATAAGTGCTCCAGAAATCATAGTAAACATAGGAACAGCAAATCGTGATAATGTAGAGAATATATTTATAAATAGCCAGTTTGATGTAGGAATTTTTCCCCAAGTAGCAAAGTAAGTGCCACTCACATGAATGACAACAACAAAAAAACATGCTAAAGTCCGTAGCATTTCAATAGAATAATCTTTATTTTTCATTTTAATTCTCCTAAATATTAATAAAATACTAAACTGTAATAAATTATATATTTTATATATAAATTTGTAAATATTACATATTAATCATAAAATATACAAGAAACTTTATTATATTTATTAGAGGTATAAAGTGATAAAAAAATGCAATAATTATTTACTAAATAAAATAAACTATATCATATAATTTCGTTATAGTTTATTACCCAAATTATTCTAAAAAACAAATAAATATTATATACATAATTATGATTAATATATAGGAATAACTTAAGATATTTGAGATAAAAATAAACAAAGGAAATATAAATGTTTAAGAGTTGAATTGTATGTTAATTTATATTTTGTTGGAGGTATTTAAGTATGAAGATAGTAGTTGTTGGGTGTACTCATGCTGGTACAGCATGTATTGTTAATGCAAAAAATAAATATCTAGATTCTGAGATTGTAGTTTATGAGAAGAATGATAATGTATCATTTTTATCATGTGGAATAGCATTAAGTGTATCAAAAATTGTTACAGAGCCAGAAAGTTTATTTTATAATTCCCCACAAAATCTTAATAATTTAGGAATAAATATGAAGATGAATCATGAAGTTATAAATATAGACTTTAAAAACAAAAAAATAATAGTTAAAGATTTAAAAAGTGGTGAATTAAATGAGGATTATTATGAAAAATTAGTTCTTACATTAGGTTCTTGGCCAATAGTTCCTAAGTTTGATGGTGGAGAGCTAGATAATATATTACTTTGTAAAAATTATAATCATGCTAAAACTGTTATAGAAAAATCAGAAACAGCTAAAAATATAGTAGTTATAGGGGCTGGATATATAGGGGTAGAACTTGCAGAAGCATTCCAAATCAAAGGAAAGAATACAGTACTAATAGATGCTGAAGAAAGAATAATGAGCAAGTATTTAGATAAAGAGTTTACAGATATAGCAGAAAAAGAGTTTAAAAATAAGGGTGTACAACTTAAGTTGGGACAAAAGGTTGAAAGATTTGAAGGAAGCAATGGAAGAGTTAGTAAAGTAATAACTAATAAGGAAGAAATAAATGCAGATTTAGTTGTTTTATGCATTGGATTTGCACCGAATACGTCATTAGTTAAAAATCAATTAAAAACTCTTAAAAATGGAGCAATTGTAATAGATGAATATATGAGAACCAGTGAAGAAGATGTATATGCTGCTGGAGATTGTTGCATTGTAAGATATAATCCTGCTAATGATGAAAGATATATACCATTGGCTACTAATGCTGTAAGAATGGGTACATTAATAGCTGAAAATTTAGTTGAACCAAAATTAAAGTATTTAGGAACTCAAGGAACATCAGGAATTAAAATTTATGATTATTGTATAGCATCAACTGGAATGACAGAAGATGTGGCTAAATCAACTACAACAATTAATGTAGGTAGTGAATTTTTAAAAGAAAATCATAGACCAGAATTTATGCCAACATATAGTGAGGCGATGATAAAATTGGTTTATGATAAGGACACAAATAGAGTTATTGGAGGACAAATTTTATCAAAAGAAGATTTAACTCAATTTATGAACACATTGTCTGTAGTTATACAAAATAATATGACAGTGGAAGAATTAGCAGTAACAGATTTCTTTTTCCAACCACATTTTAATAAACCATGGAGTCTTTTAAATTCAGTTGCATTAAAAGCTTTAAAGTAGAAAATTCAAATAAAAAATAAAAAGCTATGCAGGTTTCATAGCTTTTTATTTTTTATTAATTAGCAAACATTTTACCAAATAAAAATCTTACTAGAGGAGATACAATAAGTAAATTAAGTGGTAATGCCATAATGAAATTTCTAACAATACATAAAGGATAAATCTTTAATGCGGTACTACTAAAGCCAGCAGCTATAATGGCACCATACATAGACATACAAAGAACCATACCTATTACCATACAACATGAAATAGCTAGTACAATTTTAATTTGTTTAGTTTCACTATTAGGTTTTACAATTTTAAAAGCAACTGGTTTTGCAATTTTGCCAACAACAAATACATCTAGTAAAAGTGCAACAATAAACCCAAACCAGAAATCGCTTAAAAGATTAGCAAAGAATTGATTACTAAAACCTTCATTCAAAAGCATATTATAAATAGTCATTCCTAGAACCATAAAAAAGCACATAAGTAGAGTAAAAATAAATTTTTCAAATTTCGTTTTTCCCATATAAAAAATACCTCCTAAAATATAAAAAAGTCAACTAAGTTGACAATAAAAATAATAACACTAAATCTAAATTGTGTCAACTAAGTTGACTTTGTGGGGTTGTTATAAATAAAATATATGATACAATATAAAAAAACAAAAAGGTGATTATAATGAAAAATGAATTGAGTATAATAGATTTAATAAGTGAAAAGCATATTGAACTAAGGCGAGAGGTAGAAGATCGATGGGGCAAAATGGGTGTAGATGAAATTTCACATACAGAAGCACTTCTTTTAGCGAAAATTAACATGGGTAAGATTTCCATTGCAGAAGTTGCGAGACAGGCAAATATATCACGTCAAGCTATGTATAAATGTGCAAAGAAATTAGAAGAAAGAGGATATTTAAAATTTGTAATTGATGAAAAAAACAGCAAATATACAGAACTTACATTAAAAGGGGAAGAGTATTGTATAAAAAGTGAAAAGTTAAAAAAAGAAATTGAGAATGAAATATCAAATATATTAGGGGATGAGTACATTTTAATACTTAAATCTATTTTGAATAAAAGTTGGATATTGAAATAAAAATTATAATCAATGTAAAGTTTATTTCAATATGTGTTCAAATAATAAAGAAAGCATGGTACGAAAAAAATGCTTTCTTTATTTTAATTTCTAAATTTTATATGTATAAATTTGAATATGTAACTTTATTTCTTCCAGTTTCTTTTGATTTATATAGATTATCATCTGCAAGTTTAAATAAGTCATGGGTTTGAATAGAGTGAGCAACTCCTAAACTAATAGTTACAGTAATATTGTTTTCCCATGTCATATTTGCAACGCTTTCTCTTAATGATTCTGCAAGTATAACAATTTCTTTCATAGATTTATTATGACAAAGTACACAAAATTCTTCACCACCATATCTAAATAGAGTATAGTCTTTATCTAATTTAGTTTTCATATTAGCAGCAATGTTTTTTAAAACATTGTCTCCAACTCCATGACCCAATTTATCATTTATTAATTTAAAATAGTCTATATCAATCATAATCAATCCAAAAGGTTTATTGGAGTTTTGTAATAATAAGTATTCATGATTAAGTTTCCTTCTGTTATACACCTTAGTTAGTTCATCTGTTTCCACTTGATTTTTAGATTTTTTTGCATATATTAAAAGTAGTATTAAGATAATAATTAGAGTTAATATAAGGCCAGCTTGAATACTTAATTTAAAGTTTTTATTTTTAATATTCAATGCTTGAACATTACTTTTACATTCATCAACTATAAATTGAACAACCAAAAAATTTTTTTTATCCATAATTTTAGTATAATCTGATAGTAATTCATGTTGATATAAGTCAATTTCACTTAAACTATCTTCAGAACAGTATTTGTGTAATACATCAGAAATATAATGTATATAATTACTTTTAATTTCAGTTAATCCTTCTTCATCACATAAATCAAATAATTTTCTTGCAGTATTAATACCCGTAGTTATGTTACCATCATAAAATTCAACTTTAGACTTTAGTGCTAGGTATGGTATTTTAACATTAAATGCAATAGTATTGCTAGGTGTATTTACCTGTATGTCTAGTTGGTTTAAAATACGTTTACATTCAGAAATCTTTCCAGTGTAAAAAAGTACTCTAGCTTTAATTATATTAATCGTTAAATAGTCTATATCATCATAATTACCATAAGAATCAAGAAGATTTAATGAAGTATCAATATAAGTTAATGCAGCATCATAATTATTATTTTTTGAATAAATATCAGCTAAATTAATGTAAGCATAAAGCTTTATTAATTTATTACTTGATTCATCATTAATTTTTAATGATAATGCATATTTAATGGTTTCTTCAGCAGTATCAAAACCACCTAAATCAGTAAAAAGATTAGAAATATTTATTAGACTTTTAGCAGCCTTAAAAGTATCACCTGTCTTTTGCGCAAGATAAACTATTTCAATAGAATATTTTAAACCATTTTGATAATCAGAGTTTAGTATATATAATTTAGATAAATCGTTTAATAAAATAAGTTTATTATATTTATTTATATACTTATATTTATCAAGTACTTCTGTTAAAGTTATAATTGATTTATTTCTATCTTCCATTGTAGTAAATGATATTGATGATGTTGCTTTTAGTATTTCATTATTGGTTTCTTTAATTCGATTTAAAATAGAAAAAGTAATTAATATTATTAATATAAGTATAAAAACTAAAATAAATTTTATATTTGTAATTCGTTTTTTCATTTAAGAATAATAAACCCTTTCAGTAAAATATAAGGTTCAAATAGTTAAAATAAGATATAACGCATCAACCTAGAACCTTATAAATATTTTCGTACATTAATTTATTAAATAAATAAAATTTTTTAATATATTTAATAATATTATTATAAATTATTTATAGTTATTCTTTAAATAATTAGATATATATTCAAATCCGTAGTTATGATAAGTATCCCAAAAGTCTGCTCTAGTGTTTGGATATTTAACTGGAGAAGTAAGTCTATTTTGTTCTGTTAAGGCTTCTATTTTATTACGTTCTTCTATATGGAGAAAATTAAAGGCCTCATTTAAAAGTTGGTGACCTTTTTCAGTAGATACTAAGATTAAGGAGACACCTTTAGTGTCATACCAAGCTGTAT
Source organism: Clostridium amazonense (assembly GCF_056431285.1). NCBI lineage: Bacteria > Bacillati > Bacillota > Clostridia > Eubacteriales > Clostridiaceae > Clostridium > Clostridium amazonense. The sequence goes on from NZ_JBWKMH010000010.1 coordinate 269,986, forward strand.
CATATTTTTCTATGCCCCAGTAATCGGCAATGGTAATATCAGATACACGATGAATATCTGTATATGGACAGTTTTCACATGATGGTCTCATAATAGTCATTTCATTAAAGAAAAGTTGATAAAATCTATTGTCAGTATAGTAGTTACTATCACCAGCAATTTTATATGTAAAGCCCTTATTGCTATTTTCCCTACGCCAATCTACTTGTTTTGTACGGAAGAATACTTCAACTAAGTTATTAGAATGCTCTTTTTCTAATAATGATTTGTATTCTTTCCAAATTAGAGGACTAGGAACGCTATGGCAAATTAAATCACAAGTATATAAGTTTTTACTTATAATATTATTTCCAATAAAGCTTCTAAGACCTGCAATTTGACATGGAGTACCAGTAAATAAGACTTTTTTACCAGAAATAAGGTCAGCTTTAACATCTTTAAAAATAGAATTCATAGTACTTTGGGCATATTTTGAAAATCTCATTCGATTTCGTTCATTTTCATTAGTAGCTTTGGTATGAATAATATTAAAATCATCATCAAAGTCTACACCATAAATTAATCCATTTTCTTTTAGTATTACATCAGAAATAGCTGTAAAGGCACCACCAGATGTGGAATTAGAAAGAACTGAAGTATCTTTATGTTTTGCAACATAGAAAGTAGGTTCTTTATCATTTTTAAAGTTATCTTCTTTAATTAATGGACATACATTTTTACAAATACCACAATTTATGCATAAGGTTTCATCTATAAATGGATATAAAAAACCTTCTGAATCAGCTAGCATAGATATTGCATTTTTAGGACAAGAATTGTAACAAGCAGTACAACCACAACAATCTTTTTTTGAATTATAAATTTGTTTCACAACAAAACCCCCCTTATAAAGTTATAGGCAAGCAAGCTCTAATTTTAAACTATATTTTTAGCTATAAATATTTTCTTTCAAAAGAAATGTTCATTTTAAAACAATATAAAAACTTGTTTTTTAGGTATTTCTAGGAACAAGGTGAGCAATATCTACCATAACTATTCACTTTTCACTCTTACTTCTTAACTTAGTTTCAAATATAGAAATAAGAATAACCTGTAACGCTAGAGTTATCAATTGAAAAGTATATTATTGTAAATCTGAACTTGAAACCCTATAGTAACAAACAACTAAATTAATAATTTAATTTTATCACTTTGAAATAATTTTTAAATAAAATAAAATAAAAAATATAAATTAAGTTATTGACTTAGAGTTAACTCTAAGTGGTATTGTTTTTATGGAAGTAAAAACTATTATAAAAAGAGGGGAAGAGTGAAAAAATATGAGTAAAAAAGTATTGATTTTATCATCAAGTCCTAGAAAAGGTGGAAATTCAGATATTTTATGTAATCAATTTTTAAAAGGTGCAAAAGAAAGTGGACATGAAGTAGAAAAAATATTTTTAGGAGAGAGAAAAATAAATTATTGTTTAGGTTGTGAAGGTTGTGCAGAAAGTAAAGTTTGTGTATGGCATGATGATATGGCAGAAGTGTTAGATAAAATGATTGAATCAGATGTAATTGTTATGGCAACTCCAGTATATTTTTACACAATGGATGCTCAAATGAAAACATTAATTGATAGAACTGTTCCTAGATATACTGAAATTAGAAATAAAGAGTTTTATTTTATTATGACAGCAGCAGATAGTAGCAAGGAATCTTTAGAAAGAACATTAGAAGGATTCAGAGGATTTACTAGTTGTCTTTCTGGGGCTACAGAAAATGGTGTTATATATGGAACAGGCGTATGGAAAAAGGGAGAAGTTAGAAAAAGTAAAGATTTTGAAATAGCATATAATATGGGAAGAAATATATAAATCATTTGAAAGAAAGGAAACTATATGAATATTACAGAAGTAAGTAAAAAGTTTGGGCTTTCTCAAGATACACTTAGATATTATGAGCGTATTGGATTATTACCACATGTAAATCGTAATAAAAGTGGAATCAGGGATTATACTATAGAAGACTGTAATTGGGTAGAGTTTATAAAATGTATGAGGAGTGCAGGACTCCCAATTGAGGTACTAATTGAATATGTTTCATTATTTAAGAAAGGTGATGAAACTATTGATACTAGAAAGAATATACTTATTGAACAGAGACAGATACTATCAGAAAAAATAGAAGAAATGCAAGATACATTAAATAGGCTAGATAAAAAGATTGCTATGTATGATGATGGTCTAATAAAAACAGAAAGATGTCTAAAAAATAGTAATGAAAAATAGTATGAATATGTATATATATTGATAATAGGAGAAGTCGTAAGATATAAACTTACGGCTTATTTTTATTTAAGAAAAAATTATAAGGTTGAGTAATAATAGGTTTACAAATAAAATTAAAAGTAGATAAGATGCAATATTTAATGCAATTTTAGGAGAAAAAAATTTAAGAGCAAAAGGGTGGAAGTTATGAGTAGTTACATAGAAGTTATGAAAAAGAAATATCTTTATGAAGTTGGATATAGAAATAAAGATGTTTTTAGAAATAGTTTTAATGAATTAGCAGAAAAAACATTTGGAATTAATTTTGAAAAATGGTATCAAGAAGGTTATTGGGGAGATGGGTATATACCATATTCTTTATTAGATGGTGATAAAGTAGTAGCAAATGTATCTGTAAGTATTATGGAGTATTTAATTCATGGTGAAAAGAAAACATATATACAACTAGGTACTGTTATGACAGATAAAGAATATAGAAATAGGGGCTTAAGCAGAATACTAATGGAGAAAGTGATAGATGAGTGGGAAAATAAAGGTGATTGCATATATTTATTTGCAAATGACAATGTATTAGATTTTTACCCTAAGTTTGGGTTTAAAAAATGTGATGAATATCAATACTCAAAGAATATAATTAAGGAAAGAACTAAAACAACAGAAAAAGCAAGAAAGATGAATATTGAAGAAAAGTTTGATAAAGATATTTTTTTACAGGTTATTAGTAACAAATGTAATTTATTCAAAGTTAATATGGAAAATAACAGGTCACTAATAATGTTTTACTGTATGGATTATATGAAAGAAAATATATATTATATTGAAGAATATAATACTATTGCTATATGTGAATATGATGAAGAAAAATTATATATACAAGACATATTTGCAACAAATGAAATAGATTTAGATAAAATTATAAATATATTAAGTTTAGATGAAACTGAAAAAGTAATTTTGGGATTTACTCCTAAAAACACATCATCTTATGAAGAATCATTAGTAAATGAGGAAGATACTACATTATTCATAAGAGCAATAGAAAAAACTCCATTTGAAACAGAAAAGATAATGTTTCCAGTATTATCACATACTTAAAGTAAAGATTTAAAAACTAATATTGTGAAAGAAAAGTTATAATAGTTTAGGTTTACAAGTTTTATCTTAGGTTAAACTATGATGTATAAATCTATATATTATAATGAAAATATAGATGAAATGGTAGTTAAAATTGGAATATTGAAAGAAAAATGCTTAATTGGACAAATACCGTCAACTTACACGATAACTAGTGAAATTATAAAAGTTTCACTAGTTATTTTTATATAAAGATATATTATTATAATTTAATTATTTAAAAATTTTTAATATTACAAACTTTACATATGATATTGATTATCAATATCATATGTAATATACTTTATTTGTTAATTTAAAAATAATATAAAGTATATATTAAAGAAAAGATATTAAAATACATGATTGAATTAGGAAGGAGGAAACGATGAAATATATTTTTATAAATCCAGTTGTAGCCAATATGTACATAAAAGAAGAATTAGATAGAGTCTTATATAAAAATGGATACATAAGGGTAGAAGTTAAAAATGATTGGCATAAGATTGTAAAAGAAAAGTATAATAAAGAGCTTAAAGGAGTAGATAGAACTTTTTTAGATAAAAGATGTCCTTTAGCTGTAGAAACAATTCATAAATATGTAAATAAAGAAGATGTTTTTATTCCTAAGATTGATCCAATTCTAATACATTGTGGTATAGAAATTGCAAATAGAGAGGAACTAAGGGGAAAGAAAAAAATAATTACTACACCATGTGAAAGTTTAGCAATTTATGGAAATGAAAAGAATTTAGAAGATACCATATTTATAAGTTGGAAAGAATTCATATCTAATCTAGCGGACCATGAAAATCTTAAAGTAAAACAACTCAATGAAAGTCCTATTCCATTAGGGTATTTTAAATCTTTAGAGGTTAAAATTAGTAGTATTTCAGGAAAAGAGAATATAGAAAATTACTTTAAAAATAAATTACATATGGAAAGTGACTTAGTTGAGATGCTTTATTGTCCAAATGGATGTAACAATGGAGATGGAGTTTTAATAAATGAATAAAAATAAATGGATAAAAACATTGATTTCTATTGTGATTCTAGTTTTGATATGGAGTATAGCCACTAAGATGGAGATAGTTAATTCTTATATTTTACCATCACCATCAAAGGTATTAGATGTTTTATTTAAAATGATTGTATCAGGAGAGATTTTTCAGGATATCTACATAAGTTATATAAGAGTTTTAAAAGGATTTTTTATAGCAACTATATTAGCACTTGTATTAGCAATGATAAGAGTTATTCTTCCAAAATGTAATGATTATTATGAAAATATAATTCAATTTTTTAAGAATGTGCCACCACTAAGTTTAATATCTCTTCTAATTTTATGGTTTGGTATAGGTGAAACAACTAAGATAGGAATAATAGTTTTAACTTCATTTTTCCCAATATACTTAAATACAGTAAAGGGATTTGTAAGTTGTGATGAAAAATTATTGGAAGTTGGTAAAGTTTATGGATATTCAAAAACAAGTAGTTTTTTTAAGATAAGACTTCCATATGCTATGTCAGATATATTAGTTGGAATGAGAATAGGTTTAGGTTATAGTTGGAGAGCTATAATAAGTGCAGAAATGATTGCTGCATCAACTGGTTTAGGTCATATGATTTTGTTTGCTCAGCAAATGTCTAGAACAGATAAGGTTATAGTCGGTATTTTAGTAATAGGTGTAATTGGTTACATAACAGATAGAATGTTTGCATTTATAATTGATAAGGCTTTGAAAGGATCAGAAAAAAATGGATGGGATTAAATTAGTAAATGTAAGTAAGTTTTATACCGTTGAAAAAAATAGTATAAAAGTTCTAAATGGAATTGATTTAAACATACAAGCAAATAAGATAACAGTAATTTTAGGGCGAAGTGGATGTGGAAAGACTACATTATTAAGACTTGTAGCAGGCTTGGAAAAGTTAGATCAAGGAGAAATTTTAGATGATAATTCAAAGAAAAAAGCTTATGTATTTCAAGAGGATAGATTAATGCCTTGGCTAGATGTAAAGAAAAATATAACTTTTGGGATAGATAAAAATGATATAGATAATAAAAGAATTAATGAAATTATTGAAATGGTAGGTCTTAAAAAATTTTATAGTGCATATCCAAAACAATTATCAGGTGGAATGAAACAAAGAGTATCAATTGCAAGGGCATTTGCATATGATCCAGATTTTATAATGATGGACGAGCCATTTTCAGCATTAGACTTTTTTACAAGAGAACAAATGCAAAAGGAATTATTAAAAATTCATAACACATCCAGATGTTCAATTTTATTTGTAACTCATAGTATAGATGAGGCTCTTATTCTTGGGGATAAAATAATAATTTTAGAAAATGGTGTTATTAAATCTCAATATGAAATTGAAAAAGAAAATGATTCAAGAGATTTATTAGATTATAAGTTTGTTGAATTAAAAAAGAAAATAATTAATGACTTAAAAATAATTAATTAAAAATATATACATAAAGATACAAAGATAACGGAGGAAAAATGTATGAAATTAAGTAAATCAATAAAAAGAAAATTAGCATCGCTACTTGCAACTGGTATAGTAATGACAGCAATGGTTGGATGTACACCAACAAAAGAAACAAGTTTAGATGAGTTAGTAATAACCCATGTAACATCACCTTTAAATGTACCAAGTATAATACAAAAAAATAATAATATATTTGAAGAGGAATTCAGTGCAAATGGTAAGAATATTGCAATTAAATATGCTGAAATAACATCAGGAGCTGACCAAACTCAAGCATTAGCATCAGGAGATGTTGATATTTTATATGCTGTTGGGGGAACTTCTATAGTTTCAGCAGCTGCAAATGGTGCAGATATAAAAATATTAAATATGTATAGTAGATCACCAGAAGCATTTTGCATGTATTCATTAGATAAAAACATAAAATCAGCAGAAGACTTAAAAGGTAAAACTATAGCAGGACCAGTTGGAACTAACTTACATCAATTGTTAGTAGCATACCTTGAAAAAGCTGGAATGACTATAGATGATGTTAATTATGTGAATATGTCTATATCTGATGCAAAAGCTGCTTTAGATGGGAAAAGTGCTGATGTAGCATTACTTGCAGGACCTACTGCATACAAAGCAAAACAACAAGGATACAATTTAGTTGCTAATGGACAAGGATTAACAGATGCAGTAATAGCAGTTGCTGTTAGAGAAGATTTTTACAATGAGCATAAAGAAGAACTAAAAACATTTATGAAGGCTGAAGCTAAGATAATTGAATACATAGAAGAAAATTATGACAAAACTATGGATATAGTTTCTAAAGAACTTGATTTAGATAAATCAGCAGTTGAAGAAATGTATAAACAATATGATTTTAATATAGAAACAACAGAGGAAGATCATAAGGCATTTCAAAATGTAGCAGACTTCATGTTAAAAACTAAAATGATAGAAAAAGAAGTTAACACAGATGAACTTTTCATAAAGTAGTAGGTGGAAATAAGTGATACAAGAAAAAATTATAATAAAAGATGAAAATGATATTATAGAGATAACTTATGATGATATATTAAAATATCATGGTAGGCAAATGATTGGTGGAGCAGCTTTAGCATTTAAAATTATGTTAATGACTTTTCCGAAACTTTGTAATGAGATACCACAAAGAGGAAGATTTAGTTTTTATAGTGGAATAGGACAAAATGGAAAAGGAATAATAGATGCTGTAGAAATGGTTATGCGTGTAAAAACTCATGGACAATTAAGATTAGATAGTGATTATTCTAATGATAAAATTGGAGAAAAAGCACCTGGTGATGGAAGATATTATTTTGAAATAGGATATGATGATAAACTAGTAAAATTATATTTAAGAGAAGGAATAATACCTAGTGAGTTTATAAACTATTCTAAACTAGCTCATAAGTGCAAAGCAGAAAATATATCTATGACAATACAAGACAAAGAAAAATTATTATCATTGAGAGAAGAATTAGCTAGAAGTATTATAGAAACTAAACCAGAAGACTTATTTGTCATTTTATAATAATCTATAGGGTTCCAAGCTAAAAAATGAAATTATTAAAATATTAAACGAGAATAATGTTATTCCAAGAAACAGGAATTATTTAAAACGTTATTCATAAAAATTCCAAAGAAAATCTAATAAATAATATTACAAAAATAGTTAGTAAAATTATAAAAGTTTTACTAACTATTTTTATATATATAATATCAAATAGCATTTAAATGGTGTCTTTTAGTATCTTACTATTAAATTATTGCATGATAGATGTTTCTTTATGACTTAATAGTTAATTAAAAGTATAATGAATATATAAGCTAGCTTAAGGAGGATGTTAAGGAGGATGAGTTCTATTAAGGTTGAGATTAAAATAAACGAGAACATCGAACAGGCATATGTTGTTATTTATACAAATGAGATAAATGAAGAGATAAATGAAATATTACTAAGGTTAAAAGAAAATGCAGAAATAATTGCAGTGAATGAAGGAGAAAAAATAGTAATTTTACAGAAACGAGATATATATATGGTAAGGTTAGAAGCAACTGAACTTATTATTTATACTAAGGATAAATCATATAAAAGTAAGAAAAGGTTGTATGAAATAGGTGAACAGCTTGGCAGTGGGTTTATGCAAATATCAAAATATGCTTTTATAAATTTAAAAATGGTTGATAGTGTAGAACCTTTCTTTAATGGCGTAATGAACCTTAAACTTAAAAATGGGTATACAGAATATATATCTAGAAAATATTTGCCAAGTTTTAAAAAATATCTAGGAATTTAATAAGGAGGATATGATTATGAAAATATTAAAGAAGATATTATCTGGAATAGCTTGGGGTTCAACATTTTTTGTTATTAGTGGGATAATAGCAGCATTAAATAGTGATGCTTTTTTTATTGAAACAAATAGTCAATTTATTACTCAAGCTATAGCATCGATAATTTGTGGAATTTCATTTTGTGTTCCAACTATAGTTTATGATAATGAAAAAATACCAATGCCATTAAAAGTATTAATTCATATGGGGACAGGCTTAACAGTTTATTTGCTAATAGCATTATGGATAGGCTGGATTCCAATTAAACATGGAATATTACCAATGATAATAACAGTATTAGGAATGATAATTTTATCATTTGTTATTTGGGGAGGATTTTATTTTTATTATAGAATGGAAGCAAAAAATATAAATAAAAAAATAAAAGAAAAGTAAAAATTTAATACAATGCAAATAAGAAAGCTTAATGCTTCAACATTAAGCTTTCTTATTTACATTTATTTTGTTTTATGGTTATTGGGATTAACGGAATATGTTAAAGAAAATGATGATAATTTTGCGATGAGTAAGAGTTTTACTATGTTTTTAATCTCAACATCAAGAACAATAAATATCTTTATAATTAACTTTAGTACATCAAATGCAACCTCATAGTTATAGTGAAAATACTTTATCATAATTAGTGTTAATTTATGGTATAGTATTTGATAAAAGGGGGGATTTACATGTTAAATTTAATAAAACCATCTGCTCTTAAAAGAGGAGATAAAATAGCAACTGTAAGTTTATCATGGGGTGGAGCAGGCGATAAAGAGGTATTATGGAGATATTATCAAGGTAAGGAAAGATTACAAGATGAATTTGGTCTTGAAGTTATTGAGATGGAACATACTTTAAAGGGCAGTGAATATTTATATAAGCATCCAGAAAAAAGAGCAGAGGATTTTATGAATGCTTTTAAAGATAAGTCAATTAAAGGAATTTTTTCATGTATTGGTGGAGAAGAAAGTATAAGAATGCTTCCATTCATAGATTTTAATGTTATAAAAGAAAATCCTAAAGTATTTATTGGGTATTCAGATACAACTATAGGACATATGATATGTTTAATAGCTGGATTATCTAGTTTTTATGGACCAGCTATTTTATCAGATTTTGCTGAAAATGTTAGAATGTTTGATTATACCAAGCATTGGGTAAATAAAGTATTATTTAATACAGAGCAAATAGGAGAAGTACATTCATCAAATATATGGACTAGTGAGCACTTAGCATGGGATGAAGGTAATAAAAATATAAGTAGAAATACTAAAGCACATGACGGTGTAGAAATTTTACAAGGTAATGGTAAAGTAAAAGGACAATTAATTGGTGGTTGCATTGAAGTATTAGAAATGATTAAAGGTACAAAAATTTGGCCAGAGGAAAATGTGTGGAATGATACGATATTGTTTTTTGAGACTTCAGAGGATACACCAAGTCCTAAATACTTTGAATATTGGCTTAGAAATTATGGTTCACAAGGTATTTTAGAAAAAGTAAAAGGAATAATTTTTGGTAAACCATATGATAATAAATACTATGAAGAATATAAAAAGGTAATTAGGAAAGTTATTAGTGATGAATTAAACCTAAAAGATTTACCAATAATGTATAATATGAATTTTGGACATACATCACCAATGATGATAATTCCATATGGAGCATTAGCAGAGATTGATTGTAATAATATAAAATTTTCTATATTGGAATCAGGTGTATTATAATTTAATTAAGTAAAAAATTAGTAGCCTAATTGTAGACGGGGCTACTATTTTTTATTTAATTAATATAGGAGGTGATATGTTGAGAAGTAAAGTTACTAGAACAAATAAGTGAATTATGATAATTATGTGAGTAGCAATTTGAGTTTATTTTAAGAAAGAAAAAATCGTATAATTTTCGTAAGAAAAAAGTTAAAAAATAAAAATCACCATAGATTACAATGAAATTATAAAAGAAAGGGTGATTTGAATGAAACAAAGATTAAGAAAGAGTGTATTAATATTATTTTGTAGTATAATATTTTGTTTTTATATGAGTATACCAACTTTGGCATTGAGCAATGATATGGAAATAAATCATAAAAATATTGAGTATTTTATGGATGATTTCTTTAAAAAAAATATAGACAAGTATAACTTGCCAGGAGCTGCAGTTGTTGTTGTAAAAGATGGAGAAGAAATTTTAAAAAAAGGATATGGATATAGCAATCTAGATGAGAAAAAAGTAATTAATCCTGATGAAACATTATTTCCCGCAGCATCAGTAAGTAAGTTGTTTACAGCAACTGCTATTATGCAACTTGTAGAACAAGGTAAGATTGGTTTAAATGAAAATGTTGAGAAGTATATTGCACCTTATAAAATAGAAAATAAATTTGTAGGTAAGGTAACTTGTAGAAATCTCTTAACACACACAAGTGGAGTAGATGAAGCAAGTGAAATAAATGGGAATACTAGAGATAAGAATAATATAAAGTCGCAAGAATATTATTTTGATAATCATAAAATAATTGTAACTAGAGAGCCCGATACAGTAAGTAGATATTCAAATCAAGGTTACAACATTTTAGGATATATAATTGAGAAAGTTTCAGGAATGAGCTATGAACAGTATATAAATGACAATATATTATATCCACTTAAGATGAATAATTCATTGGTAAGATTAGATAATGATAATCTTGCAAAAGGGTATGAAATGTCAGATAAGTCATATACATTAGTTCCTTTAGCTTATCAGTATACTTCAGGTTCTTCAGGCATACTAGCTACTGTAAAGGATATGGAAAACTTTATGTTGGCTCATTTAAATAATGGAGAATTTCAAGGTAATAGAATAATAAAGGTAGAAACTTCAAAATTAATGCAAAGTAAGCAATTTGCAAATGATAATATTTTTTCAGGTATGGGTTATGGATTTATTAGAAGTAATAGAAATGGACAAGAAATAATAAAGCATGAAGGGGCGTTGCCAGGATATACAACAACTATGTTTTTAATACCCAAACAAAATTTAGGTGTTTATGTAGCAACTAATTCATTAAATCCAGTGCCATTTAACATAGAAGAAGAATTCTTAGATAAATTTTATACAAAGAATAGCAATGAGTATAAAGATACAATACCGAAAAATTATAAAAATTATAGCAAGTATAGTGGTATTTATAGAAATTATGATGGAATTTCAAAAAGTAACATTATGAAAATTGGATATCTATTTGATCCTACTATGGATATGGAAATAGTGGATAATAAAGATGGTACTTTAAGTTTAAAGGAATATACTAATGCAAAAGAAAGAAATGTAACAAAGCTTGTAGAAACTGATGATGGTGTGTTTGCTAGGGAAGATGGCAAGGGGAAATTTGCATTTAGACTTGATGAAAAAGGACAGGTTATATATGCATTTAATGATGTAAGTCATAATGCGTATGAAAAAATAAATTTATATCAAGGAAGAGAATTAAATATAGTTTTACTAGCTTTTTCTACAGTGATTTTTTTAATAGTAATATCTAGATCATTGTTTAGGTGTGTGAAAAGACTAGTAAAAAAGCAAGAAAATGAGGACTTTAAAGAAATAAAAATATTAAATATATGTAATTGTATTATATCATTGCTAAGTATTATAGGTTTTTATGGAAGTGTAATATTAGCAATTTCAATGATATTAATGAATGATTCGTCTTTTATCTCATTATTATATATATTATTGGGATGTATAGTAGTAGCTACTATTTTAAGTATTATGTTTATTATATATACAATAGGTATACTTGCAAAATGTAATGTTAAGGTAAAAGTAAAGCTTTTTTATTTGATATTATCAATAGCTAATTTGGTGTTTGGATTGGAAATGTATCACTTCAATTTTCTTGGGTTTAAGATATAAATAGGTGTATAATCATGATGAACTAGAGAAAAGAGGAGATATTATGTACAACATTTTAATTGTTGATGATGAAATAGAAATACTTGAACTTATAGAAGTATTTCTTAAAAATGATGGGTATAACGTTTTAAAGGCAAGTAATGGGGAAGATGCATTAAAAATAATAGATAATGAAGATGTACAATTAGCTATATTCGATATAATGATGCATGGAGTTGATGGATTACAATTATGCATGAAAGTAAGAAATAAATATAACATACCAATAATAATGTTAAGTGCTAAATCGCAGGATATGGATAAGATAAATGGACTTTCTATGGGAGCAGATGACTATATAACAAAACCTTTTAATCCCATGGAATTATTAGCAAGAGTAAAAGCACAAATAAGAAGATATTTTTATTTATGTGGTGCTAATAAAGTTGAAGATAATAAGGATGTATTAGAAGTTAAGGATTTAATAATTAATAAGAGAAATCATAAGGTATATGCTTATGGAGAAGAGGTAAAATTAACACCAACTGAATATAAAATATTAGTGCTTCTTGCAACAGAAAGAGGTAAAATATTTGATTCAGAAGAAATATTTAAGAGCATTTGGAAGGAAAAATATTTCGATGGAAATAATACTGTTATGGCTCATATGTGGAGATTAAGGGAAAAAATAGAGTATGATCCTAAACAACCTAAAATAATAGAAACTGTATGGGGAGTAGGTTATAAGATTGATGAGTAAAAGTATTAAATTTGATATAATATTTAATTTAATAATATCTGTAATAGTAAGTTTTGTAGGAACTTTTTCTTTATTATTTATTGGGATTTTAATAATGCAGTATGCTGATGTAAGTTTATACAATAAGTTTATTAGTGAATATAATTCAAATAACAAATTCATGGTGAGTTTTGTTTTTTTATTATTTAGTATATTTGTAATAAATATGATAGCTATTTTTATAAAAAGAATGGATAAAATAACTGATTATATAAATGATCTTAGTAGAAATGTTAAACTTGTTTCTTCTGGAAATTTAGAAATAAATATTCCAATTAAATCTCAAAATGAATTAGGTGTTTTGGCAAAAGATATAAATAAAATGTCAGAGAGTATTAAACAATTCATGGAAAAAGAAAGACAATGGGAAGAAAACAAAAACAATTTAATTACGAATATTTCGCATGACTTAAGAACACCATTAACTTCTATAATTGGATTTTTGAGCATTATAAAAAACAAAAAATATAATAATGAAGAAGAATTGGAACATTATTCAGAAATAGCATATTTAAAAGCCACTGAGCTCAAGATATTAGTAGATCAATTATTTGAATTTACAAAAATATCAAATTATGATAGTAGATTAAATATAAAAAATATAAATGTATGTGAATTGATAGAACAAGTTGTTGTTGGGTTTATACCAACTTTTGAAGAAAATCAAATGGAATATAGAGTGAAAGCAGAAGATAGAAAAATATTAGTAGAAGCAGACCCCATATTATTGGCTAGAGCCTTTGCAAATATTATTAGCAATGCAATAAAGTATGGCAAGGATGGAAAAGTTATTGAAGTTAATATTGAAAATCATGATGGGAAAACAAAAATAGATTTTATTAACTTTGGTGAAAAAATAGATGAGAAAGATATAAATAGTATATTCGATAGAATATTTAGGATAGAGAAAAAAGATAATAAAATAGAAGGAAATGGTTTAGGTTTAGCTATATGCAAAACAATAATTGATAAGCATAATGGAAGTATAAGCGTTAAGAGTAATGATGAAAAAACTATATTTAGTATAATTATATAAATACTTTAGAGTGTCATATACATAAAACTATTTATATTCATTTTCATTCCCAGTATGTAAAAATATAAAATTAGAAATCCTAATAATGAAGAAATTTAAAACGCTATTCTGTGAAAATTTCAAAGAAGCTATAAATATCTTTTAATTTAATTTTAAAGACTACCTGTTGAAGCGACGTTCTTGTCTTGTGCAAAAGCTAATCCGTCCGTGGCTTAGGTTTTAAAAATGAAATAAAAATATACAACAGCTTCTATTTCAATTTTCAATAAATAGCTTATTTAAATTTTTCATTATAAAAATGTAAAAAAGATTTTAAAATAGAAGTGAAAATTTTAGAATGGGTTAATTTAGAATAAGAAATAGAGAAACATATCATAAGTAAAATTTAATTTACAAATTGTGTTACATTAAGTTTAAAGTGAAAGGTAAATAGGAATTTGAGGTGACGAATATAATAAAGGTAAATATAAAGAAAACAAAAAAATACTATGATTCATTAGAACAAGAATCTCTTTGCAATTGCAGTTATTGTAAGAATTATTATTTATATGTTAAACAAAAATATCCTAAAGTTTCATCTTATATTGATTCACTTGGAATTGATATGGATAAGCCTCTTGAAATTTCTTCATTAGAACCTGATGAAAATAATATTTTGGAGTATTGTGTTTGTCAGTATATCGTATTTGGATGTTGCTACGATACCTATAGTTACAAAATTGATGACGTTGAATTTAGAATTGCACAATCATACATAGATACTGGCATAAAAGAGGAACATTTTGTGATAGAGTTTTATCCAATAAAATTAGAAATGGTATTGTCACTATAAATTTCAGTTTAACAAATATATGAATATAAAGAAACCTCACTTATTGCTGATACGGATAACAGTATCAGTAATAAGTGAGGTTTTTTAGTCTTAGGCAAGTAATAATTAAATTAAACTTATAATTATAGAATAGAAAAAAACACTCAAAGGTTAACTCAAGAACAAGTTGCTGATTACCTGAGTATATCAACAACAACAGTAAATAAGTAGGAAAAGGGTAGTTGTTATTCATATATAACTATATTAACAGCACTAGCAAGACTTTTAAGAGTAGATTTAAAAAAATGCAAACAAATATTAAAAATATTTG
The DNA here is from genome assembly GCF_056431285.1 of Clostridium amazonense. NCBI lineage: Bacteria > Bacillati > Bacillota > Clostridia > Eubacteriales > Clostridiaceae > Clostridium > Clostridium amazonense. Next base: position 285,067 of record NZ_JBWKMH010000010.1, read on the forward strand.
ATTATATATGGACAAAAGTGGAATTGTTATGTAAAATATAATTAGAAAATTTTGGAATTAAAGGAAGGGTAATGAAATTTTATGGGATTCATCTATAGGTAAGATTAAAAAACAGACACTCATAAGACTGCTACAACCTTAGATAATAGATATAACATTACAGATAAGTAAAGAGAAGCAACTATTAACACATATATGGATGAAACAAATGCTTTAAAATACTATCCAGCTAAGGAAAAGAAGAAGATTATAGTTTTAGGGGAAATAGTGAAAAACTTCTTTACAGATAGGATTTATACTGATAAGGAAATAAATAGAGTATTAAAAAGGATTTTTGAGGACTATGCAACTATAAGAAGATCTTAATTGAGTACGGTTTTATAGATAGAACCAATGATTGTACTAAGTACTGGGTTAAGGAATAGGAGTGGGTTGAGATGATAAAAGAATTTAGCAATTTAAATGGATATGAAATAAGAGAAGTACAATTATATTTAAATAACTTAGAAAAAAATGATAAATCTATACCTCAAATAAAAGATGAATTTAATACAAAGGTTTATAATTTTGGTGAGGGAATATTATTTTATTTTAAGGATAATAAGGTAGTAGGTTCAGTAAGAGTTATCCTAGAAGCGTTAAAACATTTAGGAGTAGTATATATTCATTTTTTAACTGTAGTTAATAATGTAGAAAATAAGGTTGATATTGTGAGTGAGCTTCTTAAATTTGCCATTAATCTTGTTGAATGTAAGGGGGGCAGCAAAATCTTACTAGGGGTAAGTAATGAGGAAATTTTAAAGTTACTTAATGAGTTAGGATATATTCCAAGTTATAATGCCTATAAAATGAAACTTGAAAATAGGAAAACAACTAGTGAACCCTTAGAGTTAATTAATCTATCAGAGAAGAATAAGGAAGAATATCGTAATGTTTTTAATAAATCATTTAGTGATATGCCTCATGGTTGCTATTATGAAATGGAGGATATAGAGGAATATTTAAATAATAATAGTGAAAATAGATATTATTTAGTTACAGATAAAAACAAACTAATAGGATTTATGAATATAGAGATAGAGAATAAGGTTGGGAGCTTTGATATTGGTTTGTGTAATGAGTTTAGAGGTGTAGGTTATGGCAAGAGATTATTAGAAACTGCTATATATACCTTAAATGGAGTTAATGTGGATAAGATTACATTAACTGTTATTGAAAAAAACTCAATTGCTTTAAATATGTATTTGAAAAGAGGCTTTGTAATAGAAAGTATCTTAAGTCACTGGATAGAAATTAGGCAAGAATAAAATGGAAAAATTTCATTTAGAGTAGTAACGGAGAACTTTATCATAATTAGTCGCAAATTTTTTATTTAAATTCTGAGTATGAAAATCAACATGATTAAAATAATTTTTAATCTTATTAAAGTTAAAAGTGTGAAGTGAAATTTATAAATATAAGGTGGTTAAAAATATGAAGGTAAGAAAATTGGGTAAAGAGGATATTGATCTTCTTATAAAAATTCGTATGGATTATTTGTTTGCAGAAAAAGGTGTGTTTTCTGATGAAGAAGTGCAGGATATTAGAAAAAAGTTAGAAGAATATTTTACTAAATATCTTAATAAGGGATTTATTGCTATGATTGCAGAGAATGAAAATGAAGTATTAGCAACTGCATTTATGTCAATGGTGGAAAGACCTCCACTAATAGCGTTTTCATCATATCTTGTGGGTACGGTATACAATGTTTTTACATATCCTCAATATAGAGGACAAGGCATTGCAACGAAAGTTATGAATGAACTTTTATCGGAAGCAAAGTTATTAGGCGTTGTTGCAGTTGATTTAATGTCAACTGAAAAAGGGAAATCATTATATAAAAATCTTGGATTTCAAGTATCAAGTTATACATCAATGAATAAGTTTCTCTAAATCTCGTAAAATAGTATAATCATAAACTTTATTGATTCAGAATATTCATGTATTTAATATTGTTAAATAAGGAATGTAAAAAAGTATGCTAAAATCATTTGATTAGCATACTTTTTTTACAGAAATCGTTGTAGCTATACATATAAATAAATTCAACCAAGCTGAAGCCTAATATACATTAAAAGAATTCCCTTTAGTGATTCCAAATAGCAAATCTTCACTATTAACTTTTCGTCAAATTTTAATTTGTATTGGGGATATATGTTAAATAAAAATCAATATAATTTATAAATTATTAGTACAAGATATTGACATTGATAAAAAGAAATGATAATTTTAATACATACCGAACGAAAGTATGTAAAGGGGGATTGTTATGGCAAGAAATAAAAATCCAGAGATTACAATAAATCGTATATTAGATACTTCCATGGATTTATTCTTAAAAAAAGGCTATGATAATACAACTATACAAGATATTGTAGATGAACTTGGTGATTTAAGTAAGGGTGCAATTTATCATCACTTCAAATCAAAGGAAGAAATAATGGAAGCGGTAATACCTAGGATTTATAGAGGTTCTGATGAAGATTCCTTAGAACTAGAAAAAATTACTTATGAAAATGGGTTAGATAAGTTAAAAAAAGTGTTAATTACATCGTTAAAGAATCCTGCTCAAGAAAGGCTTATTAAAGCAGCACCTAATTTAATGAAAAATCCAAGGATATTAACACAGCAGCTTTTTGATGTTATAGAAACAATAGTACCTAATGTAATTGAACCAATTATTAGAGAAGGTATGAATGATGGATCTATAAAAACTAACAATCCCAAAGAGGTTGCAGAAAGTTTTCTTATATTGATGAATGTGTGGTTAAATCCATCTATATTTTTTGTTAGTAAAGAAGAATTCAGACAAAAGTTTGAGTTTTTAAAAGATGTATTAATAGGCTTGGGAATTCCAGTTTTAGATGATGAATTTCTAGAGGTAATGGAAAAGTACCGTAGTATTATTGAAAATAGTAAAAAATAACTGCCTAATTGGCAGTTTAATTTTAAAAAAATACATACCAAACGAATGTATGTAAAATATTTAGGAGGATAATAATATGGAAAATAAAATAAAATTTTTAAACAAAAACTTTACACTAATGGTGATAGGGCAAATAATATCTCTTTTTGGGAATTCAATTTTAAGGTTTGCTTTACCATTATATCTTTTAGAAGAAACAGGTTCAGCCGCATTGTTTGGGTTAGTATCAGCATGTTCATTCATTCCAATGATTTTATTAACTCCATTTGGTGGAATTATAGCTGATAGAGTAAATAAAAAATATGTTATGGTGGTATTAGATTTTATTACAGCATTATTAATGATTGGTTTTACAATTTTTATTGGAAGTTCAAATTTAGTAATATTAATAATTATAACTTTGATGATTTTATATGGAATACAGGGAGCATATCAACCGTCAGTACAAGCTAGTTTACCTTTTTTAGTAGATAAAGAAGATTTGCTTAAGGGAAATGCAATTATTAATCAAGTTAGTGCTTTAGCAAGTTTAATCGGGCCAATAATAGGTGGACTTTTATATGGAGTATATGGATTAATTCCAATATTGCTAGCAAGTATAGTATGTTTTATTTTAGCTATAATTATGGAAATGATTATGAAAATACCATATGTAAAAAATGAAACTACAGATAGTATAGTTTCAATAGTGAAAAATGATATAAAAACGAGTGTAAGTTTTGTTGTGAAAGATAAACCAGTATTATTTAGAACTATTGTTATAATTTCACTTTTTAATTTAGTTTTAACTGCCATGATAATAGTAGGAATACCAGTAATTATCACAACTGTATTAAATATGTCTAGCCAAGCCTATGGAATAACACAAGGTGTTATAGCTTTAGGGGGATTATTTGGAGGCATTTTAACAGGGTTATTAGTTAAAAAATTGAAAATATCTAATAGTTATATAATATTATTTTTAGATATATTAGCATTAATTCCTATGGGCTTAGTTCTTATGTTTGAAATACCAACTAATATTTCATATATTATTATAACTATTTGTTGCTTCTTTATTATGACGGTATCAACTATATTTAGTATCCAGATGATAACTTTTATACAAGGAGAAACACCAGGAGATTTAATAGGAAAGGTAATGTCAATTTGTTTAACAATAGGTATGTGTGCCCAACCAATAGGACAATTAGCATATGGATATCTTTTTGAGATATTAAGAGATAATATTTCATTAATAATTTTTGGAGCATTTATAGCAGGAGGAATAATAGTATTTATATCAAAAAAAGTTTTTAGTGAATTGGAATCTTTATCTGTAGTAGGTGAAAAAGAATTAGATATAAAAGATAGCACTATGAAGGAAATAAATTAAGTTATAGGGGTTGAGGTTGACATATGGAAAAAGGATTAAAAATAGTAGGATATACAATAATGAAGATATTTAATATTTTAATAGGATTACCATTAGTATTTGCAGGAACATTAGTGGTTTTATCAATATGTTTAGTAGATTTAATACTTCTATTACTACCAGTTTTTTTAGTATTAAATGTAGTTTTAAAAGATATATGTGTTGTAGTTGTTCCGAATAGTTTAGGGTTACAGCTTGTATTTACTATTTTAGGAACACTAATGGGATATTATTTACAAAGAACATTAAAGGTATATATTCCAAAATGGTTCAAGGGAGTAAAAGTATATATAATTAGAAGTGTAACTTTTCATTATTAAGAATAAATTAGAAGAATTCTATTTAGTATAGCTATTTATGATTGAATACGGAGTAAATGAAATTTATAGCCTTAGGTATTTAAATATATTGCCTAAGGTTATGTTTGTCAGAAGAGTGTTTGTATACTTAATATAGCAAACAGATAAGAATGCTTAGAATAATTCCAAATATGTATATTAAAAATTTAATGGTAAACAAATTCTTTACCAATGAATATAAATAATATTTAAATGATACAATAGTTTAAACAAATAAACGAAAGGCAGATGAATATATTTATGAAAGAAAAGCACATAATTGAAGTTAATAGAAATCTTTGTATTGGATGTGGTCTTTGCAAAAATGATTGTCCGGTAAATAATATTGAAATGAAAGATAAAAAATCAGTAATAAAAAATCAAGAGTGTATAAAGTGTGGTCATTGTGTAGCTATTTGTCCCAAGGCGGCTATTACAATGAATGGGTTTGATGAATCACCAATTGAACTTGTAAAACAGCCTAAGTTAGATTCCAATGAATTGTTAATGTCAATTAAAGCAAGAAGAACAATTCGTAAGTTTAAAGATAAAGAAGTACCTTTAGACATTATAAAGCAAATTATTGAGGCAGGTCGATTTACACCTAGTGCTAAAAATGCACAAGATGTATCATACATTGTTTTAAAAGATCATAAGGAAAAGTATGAGGAAGTTGCAGTGAAGTTTTTTAGAAGAATAAAACCAATTGCAAGTATTTTTATGAAAGATGCAAAGGAAGTTACAATTGATGATAATTTCTTTTTCAAGAAAGCATCTATTGCAATAATGGTACTAACAAAGGATAAGATTAGTGGTTCACTTGCAGCATCCAATATGGCATTAATGGCAGAGTCTTATGGATTGGGTGTATTGTATAGTGGATTTTTCTCAGAGGTTGTAAAACATTCATCAAAGTTACGAAAAATTTTAAATGTAAAGAGTAAGAATCATGTAGTTACAACTCTTGTAATTGGATATCCAGATGTGAAATATAGACGGACTGCACAAAAAGAAACTGCTAATGTTAATTATTTATAAGGATTAGGAGAAACTTATGGAAAAAGAATGTCAGGAAAGATTAAAAGAAATAACATGCAAATTTAAAATATGTCGTAAAGCTTTGTCTGCTATGGGTGATGAGACTAGACAGTTAATTTTGATTACACTTTTAGAGAGTGAATTTAATGGAATTAGAGTAGGGGAGATTACGAAGAAAACGCATCTTTCGCGCCCAGCTGTATCACATCATCTTAAAATATTGAAAGAAGCAGAAATTGTGAATGTACGTAGAGAAGGTACAAAAAACTATTACTATCTTGATTCAAATGAATCCCAGTGGCAAACACTAACAGAGCTAATAAATCTTATATTTAATGGAATACAACATATTGGAAAAGATGATTTAAGAAAAGAGGAATAAACTACTGTAACCGTGCAAAAAATTATATGTTCAAGAGATTAAGAAAACAAGTTTAAAGCAAAATGGGAATTTGTAGAGGTGATTATAATGGCAAAGCATGAGTTTGGACTTATGCAAATTGAACCACAACATAAAGAAAGATTTGATGAGTCTCAACCCAACCAATATAATTGTATTAAGGTTGATGATGAGTTTATTGAACCAATTTTAATAGAATTAGAAAGCTTGAATTGTTATTGGCATACTCTTCAAGTTGAAGGAAAAGGTATTGCATATTGTGGAATTACACTTATACCACCTGAGTCAATGGATAATTTAACGAAAATTTTAGTAGCACAAAATAAATTAGAATATAATGAGTTAATTCTTTTATGTAAAAAGGCAAGAGAAGAAAATAAATATATAATTCATTTTGGAATATAAATTGTTATTTAAAAGAGGTTAAAGAAATGAGTAAGTTTGAGCAAATAGTAAATGATGAGAAGATTATTCAACAGTATAATAAGATATCTGAGTTTGAAGATTTAGACAAAGGGTGGGCACATCATAATTTAGAACATGTAAAAAATGTTTCAAAGTTAGTTGAGGTTTTATTGAAAAAATTAAATTATGATGAGAATTTTATAGAAGAAGCAAAGATAGCAGCTATATTACATGATGTTGGTGCAGTAGAAGGTAAAAATAATCATGCCTTACGAAGTTATGAGTTTGCTAAAAAGTATTTTGATGAAAATAATATTTTATTAAAAAATAGAGAGTTAGTTTTAGATTCAATAAAAAGCCATAGTGATGGATTTAATAGTGATAATATTATGACTTTAACATTAATTATAAGTGATAAACTAGATATAAAACATACTAGAGTTGCAAAAGAAGGATATAATGTAAAAGGAATGAGGCAGTTACAATATATAAAAGATATATTAGTTGATATTTATAATAAAAATTTAGAAATTAAATTTATCTGTGATGATAAAATTAACATAAATGAATTAGAAGAATTTTATTTTATGATTAAAGTGTTTAGAGCAATAAAAACTTTTTCGGAAAAAATGAATTTAACACCTAAGGTATTTTTAAATAATTGTAAATGGGAGTACTAGAATAATATTAAATTTAAAGTAGAATATAAATGGGTTAGTGAGGAGATTGTTATGACTGAAAGGGAGAAAATGCTAGCAGGAGAACTTTATGACTGTGGAGATGATGAACTAATTAAACAATGGCATAAAGCTAAAGATTTAATTAGAGAATACAATAATTGTATATCATCTGATATGAATACTAAAAATAGAATTTTAGATAATTTACTTGGAGGTAAAGGAAAGAATCTTTGGATTACAGCTCCATTTTTTGTTGACTATGGAAATAATATTTACTTTGGGAATAATTGCGAAGTTAATATGAATTGTACTTTTTTAGATGATAATAAAATAACCATTGGAAACAATGCATTAATTGCACCAAATGTTCAAATATATACAGCATTTCATCCAACGAATGCAAAGGATAGGTTTGGAAAAACTAAAGAAGATGGTTCATTTGAGTTTTGTAAGACTAAAACAGCACCAGTAGTTATAGGTGATAATGTGTGGATTGGTGGTGGTGCAATAATAATGCCAGGAGTAACAATTGGAGATAATGTTGTAATAGGTGCAGGAAGTGTTGTTACTAACAATATTGCTTCTAATAAGGTGGCTTATGGTAATCCATGTAGAGTTGTTAGAGAAAATACTTAATAGAAAATAGTAGCATCCAATTATAATTGGGACTATTATTTTTTTTGAGTGTGCACACATTTATGTTAACAAATTTAATGATTAATAAGTAAATTATTAAGAAATCTTAAAACATTTATAGAGATTTACTTAAACAATTATTTTTATAATTAATAAAAAAGAATTTGTGGAGGTAATACTTATAATGTTTATAATAGAATATATTAAAAATCCTAGATTGGTAGGTGCAATTGCTCCAAGTGGTAGATATTTAGCTGATAAAATGGTGAATGAGATTAATTTTAATAAAGCTAAGTGTATAGTGGAATTTGGACCAGGAACAGGAGTTTTTACTGAAAAAATATTATCAAAAGTAAAAGAAGATACAAAAGTTTTATTAATTGAAGTAAATAATGAATTTTATAATATTTTAAAAGAGAAATATGGTTATAAGAATAATGTAATAATAATCAATGATAGTGCTGAAAATATTGATATAATATTAAAACAGAATAACATAAAAAATGTGGATTACATTTTATCAGGACTTCCATTTGCATCATTGCCTAAAGAAATTTCAAGAACAATTTTAAATAAAACAGCAAAAATAATTAATGAAAAAGGATGTTTCATAACTTTTCAATATTCATTATTCAAATTAAAACTTTTCGAAAACTACTTTTGTAGTATTAATTATAAAAAGGAGATACGAAATTTACCACCAGCATATATCTTACAATGCAGAGGAGAGAAAAATGGGTAAAAATATATTAGTAGTTGATGATGACAAAGACATTAGAGAACTTATAGCTGTTTATATGAAAACAGAAAATTTTAATGTAGATAATGCATCTAATGGAGAAGAAGCTTTAAAACTAATTGAAGGAAAGAAATATGATTTAGTTATTTTAGATATAATGATGCCGAAAGTTGATGGTTTACAAACTTTAATAGAAATAAGAAAAAGTTACACTATGCCAGTAATTTTTTTAACAGCAAAAGACGAGGAAATAGATATGATAAAGGGGTTAGCTTTAGGGGCAGATGATTATATAGCAAAACCTTTTAGTTCTATGGAGTTAATTGCAAGGGTTAAATCGCATTTAAGAAGATATACTATTTTTAATAACTCAGATAAGAGTTTGATAACTATAGGAGATTTGAAGGTAGACACTGATATGAGAAGTGTAGTAGTGGAAGGCAAGGAGATAAATTTAACGCCAACAGAATATAAAATATTAGAGTTATTGTGTAAAAACAGAGGGATGGTTTTTAGTGTTGAACAAATTTATGAAAACATTTGGAGAGATAAGTATGCTGTAGGAGATACATCTATCATGGTTCACATAACTAAACTTAGACAAAAAATAGAGAAGGATCCTAAAACTCCAGAATACATAAAAACTGTATGGGGTGTAGGGTATAAAATATGAAAAAGAAAATAAATATAAAATATAATTTAATACTAGGAATATTTATAGGATTTTTTTTAGCTCAGTTAGTAATGGCAGAGGGATATGCAATTTTAGTTAGAAAGCAACAAAATAATGGAACATTGGAAATGGGATTAACTTATACAGACACAAAGTTTTTAAAGATAATATCAATATTGGTTTTTATATTAACAGTAGCTATTTTTTGTACAAAAAGACTTAGACAAATTAATTTAAATAAAATGAGTATATATTTATTGTCAGTTGTAATAATTTCGGTAATAGTAGCTATTGAAGGGGTTATGATTTTAGTAACAATTGTATTAAAGTTAAATCCTAATATTAAAAACCTTATAGAAATTAACTATTTTATATCAGTGAATTTCTTCTTTATTATGTGTTTTATAGGAATAGCTATATTTTTAGCTACATTTATTTTTTTTGTAAATAGAAAAGTTAAGTATATAAAGTTTATAACAAAGGAAGTCAATGTTATTAAAGAAAAAGGATTTGGGACAACAATTGAAATAAAAGGCAAGGATGAATTATCTAAGTTATGTAAAAGTATAAATGATATGTCCATAGAACTTGGGAAAAAGATAGAAAATGAAAAGAAGATAGAAAATAATAAAAATGAGCTTATCACTAATATTTCTCATGATTTAAAAACACCATTAACTTCTATAGTTGGTTATTTAGAATTATTAAATAATAAAGATATTAATGAAGAAGATAAAGAGAAATATATTAAAATAGCATATAATAAAAGTTTAAGACTTAAAGAATTAGTTAATGAACTTTTTGAATACACTAAGTTAACTGATAATAATATAAAAATAGATAAAGTAAAATACAATATTTCAAGTCTAATTAATCAAATAGTTGGTGAAAGTATATTAAGTTTTCAAGAAAATAATATAGAAGTAATATTAGAAAATCCATACAAAGATTTATATTATGATATAGACCCTAAGTTATTTGTACGTGTTATTGAGAACTTAGTAAAAAATGCTGAAAAATACAGTGATCCAAATTCAATATTTAAGGTAATAATTGAGAAAAAGATAGAAGATATAGAAATATTATTTATAAATCATTGCGAAGGCTTAAATGAAAAAGAGTTAGAAAAAATATTTGAAAAGTTTTATAGATTAGATAAAGCAAGAAGTAGTGACAATGAAGGTTCAGGGTTAGGGTTAAGTATAGCAAAAAGAATAATAGAATTACATGGTGGAGATTTGACTGTAGAAAATAAAAATAAAGATATAATATTTAAGATTACTTTGTATTAAGAGCTATGCTAAAAATAATAAAATAGTATTTTAATTAAATTTACTATATATAGTAGTAATTAAATTTGTTTGGATAGGTTTTAAATAGTCTATCCTATTTTTATGCATAAAATTATGATGTAAAAGTTGAAGTTTATAAGTGAAAAAATATTATAAATAGAATTATACTGTAAGAAGATTGTAAGAAGTGTTGTTTAGAATAGAATTATAGAAAATAAGAAGTTTGGGAGTGAGAGAAATGTGTATTTTAAAAACAGAAAATTTAGTTAAGATATATGGTGAAGAGCCTAATGTGGTTAAGGCATTAGATGGAATAAGTATAGATGTAAATGAAGGTGAGTTTGTTGCAATAGTAGGTACTTCAGGAAGTGGAAAGTCAACTTTATTAAATATGCTTGGTGGACTTGATAAACCTACTAGTGGAGAGACTATTATAAATAATAAAAGATTAAGCAGTATGAAAGATGAAGAACTTACAATTTTTAGAAGAAGAAGTATTGGATTTATATTTCAAAATTATAATTTAGTACCTATATTAAATGTTTATGAAAATATTGTACTTCCAATAGAGTTAGATGGAACTAAGATTGATAAACATTACGTTGATTCAATAATAGATACATTAGGATTAAAAGAAAAACTAAGCAATATGCCTAATAATTTATCTGGTGGACAACAGCAAAGGGTTGCAATTGCAAGAGCATTGGCTACAAAACCAAGTATTATACTTGCAGATGAACCTACTGGAAATCTTGATAGCAAAACAAGTATGGATGTTATAGGACTTTTAAAAACAACAAGCAAAAAGTTTAATCAAACTATGGTTATGATTACCCACAATGAAGAAATAGCACAACTTGCTGATAGAATTGTAAGGATAGAAGATGGAAAAGTTGTTGTTAAAAATAATAAGTAATGTGGGGGTAAAAAATGAAGATTGAAAATAATAATAAAGAAATTATACAAAGAATAACAAAACGCTCACTAAAAACTAATAAAGTAAGAAATATCTTTGCAATTTTAGCAATAATATTAACTACATTTATGATTTCTTCTGTATTTAGTGTTGGTATAAGTTTTGTGAAAAATTATAAAACAATGAATACGCGTTTACAGGGGACTACAGCAGATACTTATTTACAAAGGCCAACATCTGAGCAAATAAATAAAATTAAAGATTTAAATATATTTAATAGTACAGGCTCTGAAATTAATGTTGGAAAAGTTCACTTAGATAATTTAAGGGAAAATAGAACAAGTGTAATATTAAAATATCATGATAAGGACAACTTTAAAAATCAAATATCACCTGCACTTGGAGATATAAAAGGAAGCTATCCAGAAAGTAATAATGAAATTATGATATCAAGATTAGCTTTAGAATTACTTAATAAAAATAATTCTAAAATTGGAGATAAAATAGACATTCCATGTAAAATAAATGATGAAGTTAAGAATGAAAGTTTTACTATAAAAGGAATTTTTACTTCTTATGGATTAACTCAAGATGTTGGTTATATATTTGTTTCTGAAAAATTTGTTAGCGAAAATAATTTAACTATAGAAAAAAATGGATTATTTTCTATGAAAACAAAAAAGGATTATATGAATGCATCATCTGATATATTAAGTAAAGAAGTTAAACTTAATAAAAATCAAAAATTTGATTATTCTTATGCAGTTGATGATTTAACAGAACAAGCAATAAGTATTGCTATTATAGTTTTAGTAATTGTATCATTTATAATATTAAGTGGATATCTTTTAATTTATAATGTTTTTTATATTGCAGTTACAAAAGATATTAATTTTTATGGACTTTTAAAAACTATAGGTTCATCACCAAAACAAATTAAGAAGATAGTTAAAGGTCAAGCTTTACGACTTTCTATAATAGGAATTCCAATAGGATTAGCAGTTGGAGCAATTGTTTCATTTGGAATAGTTCCAGCTGTTATGGCAATGTTTTTTAGTGGAACATCAAAATTGGCAATGCCAGGCGATGTGTCATTCAGCCCATTAATATTTATATTATCAGCATTATTTTCGTTAATAACAGTAATAATAAGTTGCAGAAAGCCAGCTAAAATAGCTGGAAATATTTCTCCAGTTGAAGCATTACGTTATACAGGAGCAAAAGCTAAAAAGCAAAAGAAAAATAGAAATACAACTAATGGTGGTAAACTTCATAAGATGGCTTGGTACAATGTATTTAGAGATAAAAAAAGAGCTATATTAGTATTTTTATCATTATTCATGGGTATAATTGCATTTTTAAGTGTTAACACATTTATAGACAGCATAAAAGTGGAAAATTATATAAATGAATATGTTCCAAATGACTTTGAACTTCAAAATGAAAATGCAACAGAAGGAAAAATGGATAATGATGTTTTAGATAACATTAAAAATATGACAGGTGTAGAAGAAGTAACAGACTTTAAGATTAGTACATTACGTTTAACTATGAATAATGACATAATAGTGCCATCACTAAAAAGTAGTTTTGAAAGATTTGGTCAAGAAGAAGAAAATGTTGATTTATTTATTGAAAATAGTAAAGAGAATCCTGAGTTTTTAGATACTAATGTAATTGGAATAGATGACAAAACTATTGAAAAAATAAATAAAAATAATAATGATAAATTTGATGTAGAGGCATTTAAAAATGGAGATTTAATACTTATAAGCAATTGGTACTATGGAGATAAGTATAAAGATATAAAAGGAAACCTTACAATTAATAATACTAAGGAAAAAATATCGCAAACATTTAATACACAAGTTATTAAATTTGATGATAGTTTGCCAGATGGACTGCCTACTCCATTAGGAATACCAACTATTTATATGAGTCAATTAGCACTAGAAGGATTAGATAAAAAATCTTCAAATTATGTTTTATATGTAAATGTAGATGATAAATATGAAGAGCAAATAAAAGCTAGTTTAGAAAAAATATCAAAAAGTCAGGGTTTAATGCTAGAATCAAAAACTGGAATGACAGAACTATTTAATAAAACTTCCATGGTGCAAAGAATTCTTGGTGGTGGAATTTCAATTATATTAATACTAATAGGTATTTTAAACTTTGTTAATGTTATGATTACAGGAGTAAATATAAGGTTAAAAGAACTTGCTGTTATGGAAAGTATAGGTATGACTAAAAAGCAGATTAAAAAAATACTTACATTTGAGGGAGTTTACTATGCTGGGATAACAATGGCATTAATATACACAATAGGAATTGGAATTATATTTGGAGTGTCTGTGTTAACAAAAAATGTAGCAGATTATGCAGTATTCACATTTCCAACAGTACAACTTGTAACTTTAACAATTATAATATTTATTATATGTTTAGTAACTCCAGTTATGGTATTTAAATCATCATCAAAGGAAAGTGTAACAGAAAGAATTAGAAAAATAGAAAAATAGACTATTATAAAAGTGGTAGATGGTTATCTACCACTTTTGTTATAATTCATAATAAGAGGTGATATAATGGCAACTATTTTAATTATAGAGGATGATAGAATTTTAAATAGAGGAGTTTCTTTTGCTTTAAAAAAGGAAGGCTATGATATTCTTTCAGCATATACAAAATTAGAGGGAAAACAAATAATATTAAATAATAAAATAGATTTTTTACTTTTAGATATTAATTTGCCAGATGGAAATGGTATAGAACTATGCAGGGAAATTAGAGAAAAGGTTAGTTTTCCTATAGTATATTTTACTGCAAATGACACGGAAGAAGATATGGTTAAAGGGTTTGAAAGTGGATGTGATGATTATATAGCCAAGCCTTTTTCAGTAGAGTTATTAAAACATAAAATAAGCGCAATGCTTAGAAGAAATACTATAGTTAATAATAATATATTTGAGTATAAAGATTTAAAAATAGATTTTGATAAAATGGCGATTTGGATTAAAGAAAAAGAAATTGCATTAACGGCTACAGAATATAAACTGTTAGAATTACTTGTAAGAAATAAGGGCAAGGTTCTTACTAAAGAAATGTTATTAGAAAAGCTTTGGGATAATAGTGGTAACTTTGTTGATGAAAATACTTTAAGTGTAAATATAAGAAGACTTAGAAAGAAAATAGAAATTGACTCTAAAAAGCCAGAATATGTAGTAACTGTATTTGGTATTGGATATATATTTGGAGAATAAGATTATGAAGGATTCATTTAAAAAAGAAAATTTTATAAATAAATTAAATATTATTTTGAAAGCTAGTGTAATTATAATTAGTATTTTTTTTGTTGGATTAATATTATCTTTAACGAGAAGTATAAAATTAACTACTATAGCAAGTGTTTTTTCAATATTAATAATTTTAATAATGTTTGTATATGAAAAGATATATAAAATGTATATGCAAAATATATTTGTTCAGTTATCAGACATGTTAGATGCTATTATAAATATGCGAAATGAAAATATATTTTCTACAACAGAAGATACAGTACTTTCTAAGTTACAATATCAAACTATAAAATTAACTAATATACTTAAAAGTAAAAATAAAAAAATAGAAGATGAAAGAAATGAGATTAAATCTCTAATATCAGATATAGCACATCAATTAAAAACACCTCTTACTAATTTAAAAATGTATGGAGAGTTTTTGCAGGATGAAAGTTTAACTGATGAAGAAAGAAAAGAATTTTCTGAAGTGATAAATACATCTCTAAATAGATTAAGTTTTTTAGTTGAAAGTATGATTAAAATGTCTAGATTAGAGAGCGGAGTTATTCAATTAAAAACTCATAAAAATAATTTAAATGATACAGTGTTGATGGTTATAGGACAAATTCAAAAAAAGGCAAAAGAGAAAAATATAGAAATTAAATTAGAAGAAATAGATAAGATAGAGCTTAATTATGATAAGAATTGGATATCAGAAGCAATACTAAATATTTTAGATAATGCAGTAAAATACACTGGGAAAAATGGAGAAATTCAAATTACATTACAAAGTTATGATATATTTTCTAGAGTGGATATTAAGGATAATGGAATGGGAATAGAGGAAAATGAAATACCTAAAATATTTTCAAGATTTTATAGAGGTAATAATACATTAGATGTTGAAGGAATAGGAATAGGACTTTATTTAAGCAGAGAAATAGTAGATAAACATGGAGGATACATTAAAGTAAAATCAAATGAAAATGAAACAATATTTTCAGTGTTTTTACCTAATAATATATAATAATTAGTAAGATAGACTTTGAAAATAGCCTATCTTATTTTTATGTAATAATTTATTTTTTAATACTAAATTAAAACAACTATAAAATTTTTCAAAAGAGAAACATTACAAAAATGTAGCATTAATGAAAAGCAAATCAATATTATAAAAACGGAACAAAATATATAATGTATTCATAAGGTTTATAAAAATTAAAATTTAGTATAGCAAAAACATATGCAGATAAGAAGTAAGATTAAGGAAATATTTAATAAAAAAATTTATTATAAGGGAGAGTAAGTCTTATGAAAAATATATTAAGTGTAGAGAAGATAGAAAAATATTATGGAAATAAGGGCAATATTACAAAGGCTTTAGATAATATTAGTTTAAAAGTTTATGAGGGGGAATTTGTTGGTATAATGGGTCCTTCAGGAAGTGGTAAAACAACTCTTTTAAATTGTATTTCAACAATAGATGAAGTTACTGCGGGAAAAATTATAATTAATGATAATGATATTACAAGATTAAAATCAAAACAGTTAGATAAATTTAGACAAAATGAGTTAGGGTTTATATTTCAAGATTTTAATTTATTAGATACATTAACAGCTTATGAAAATATAGCATTAGCATTAACCATTAAAGGGGAAAAACCATCAGAAATAGATAAAAACATTAAGGAAGTTGCTGGATATTTAGATATTCAAGAAATACTTTCAAAATATCCTTATCAAATGTCAGGTGGACAAAAGCAAAGGGTTGCATCAGCTAGAGCAATAGTAACAAAGCCATCATTGATATTAGCAGATGAGCCAACAGGAGCACTAGATTCTAAATCTTCAAGACTGTTATTAGAACGATTTGAAAAGCTAAATAAAGAGTTAAATGCAACTATTTTAATGGTAACACATGATGCTTTTACAGCAAGTTATGCTCATAAAATTTTATTTATTAAAGATGGCAAGATATTTACTGAAATAGTAAGAGAAAATGATTCAAGAAAAGAATTCTTTAATAGAATAATTGAAGTAATAACTCTAATTGGGGGGGATGACAGCAATGTATTCTAAAATGGCTTTAAAAAATGTTAAAAAAAGTTTTAAAGATTATACAATTTATTTTTTAACATTAACATTGTCAGTTTGTATATTTTATAGTTTTAACTCCATAGGAGCTCAAAAAGCTTTACAGGAAGTTTCTTCAAGTGGAAAAGAGTTTACAGAAACAATAACAGCTATCATATCATATATATCTATTTTTGTTTCTATTATACTAGGTGGACTAATTCTTTATGCAAACAATTTTCTTATAAAAAAGAGAAATAAGGAACTTGGAATATACATGACATTAGGAATGGGAAAAAATAAAATTTCAAGGATATTAATAATGGAAACATTAATAGTTGGAGTTATGAGTCTTATAAGTGGATTATTACTAGGAATTATAGCATCACAAGGACTTTCCGTACTAATATCTAAAATGTTTTATGTTTCTATGAATGATTATAAATTTGTAATATCAGTTTCAGCTATTTATAAAACAATATTATATTTTGGTGTAATGTTTTTACTTGTAATGATATTTAATACTATAGTAATTTCAAAATATAAAATAATAGATCTTTTAACAGTAGGAAGAAAAACACAAGATATAAAAGTTAAAAATCCATTGATTTTTCTAGGTACATTTATTATTTCAATTAGTTCACTTGTTATTGCATATAAATTTGTTTTATCAGTTGGAGTTAACATAGACAACCCTAAGTTTACTATCTCTATAATTTTAGGAGTTGTTGGAACTACATTATTTTTCTTTAGTTTAGCAGGCGCTATTTTATTCATAGTAAAAAGAAATAAAAATATATATTTTAATAAATTAAATATTTTTACTGTTAAACAGATAAATAGTAAGATAAACACTAACTTTATTTCAATGTCAGTAATATGCTTAATGCTTTTCTTAACAATTTCTATTTTATCTACAGGAATTAGTTTTAAAAACACAATAGAAAAAGGATTAGAGGCTTCAACACCATATGATGTAAGTATGCGTGGGTATGGTGATGATGAGAATTTAACTACAATTTTAGATTTTCTGAAGAAAATGGATTTTGAAATAGATGAAAAATCTGAGTATGTAGAATTTAATCAGTATGGAAAAGGATTATATGTAAGAGATTTAATTCCTTTAGAAGGAGTGAAAATAGTATCTGGTGCAGATGTGAAATTTGTTAAACTTTCTGATTACAACAAGTTAAGAGAACTTAGAAATGAAGAAACTTTTACATTAGAAAATGATGAAGTTTTGGCAATTTCAGATTCAGCAAAAGTTATTCCAGTGTTAGATAAATTGATAAAAGATAGAGAAAAAATTAAGTTTGATAATAATGACTATTCTATAAAGAATAAAAAAGTAATAGAAGAGAATTTAGTGACTGATTATCCAGAAATGTTTAAAAAGAATTTCTTAACTATAGTTACTAATGATAGTATTTTGAGTGACGCTGAAATTATGTTAAAAAATATTAATATAAATTATAATGATGGTGATAGTAAAGCTGAAGATAAGAGATATAAAGAACTTTCTAGAAAGAGATATAGTAGAGATTTAATGAGTATGGAAACAAATAAAGATGATTTAGGACTTGTTATGATAAATACAAGAACAGATATTTATGATAATAATAAAAGTGTTACAACTATTATGTTATTTGTGGGAATGTATATAGGAATAGTGTTCCTAATCAGTAGTATGGCAATTTTAGCACTTCAACAGTTATCAGAAGCAAGTGATAGTGTTGAAAGATATGAAGCTATTAAAAAATTAGGTGCAAGTAAAAAAGATATAAATAAAACTATATTTACACAGACTTTAGTATATTTTAGTTTACCTGTAATTTTAGCCATAGTTCATTCTATTGTAGGAATAAAAGTAGCATGTGGATTTTTAACTATGTATAATAGGCCAGATATAGGAGGTTCTGCATCATTAACAGCAGGAATATTCTTAGTGATTTATATAGGATATTTCTATGCAACTTATACTGGATATAAAAATATAGTAAAAATGGGGCTGTAGCATAAGCTACAGCCTTTTTACAACCTTATAGCCCAACCCAAGACCGCCAAGGTTAAAACCTCAGCCACAAAGGATAAGAAAAGCTCGTTTATCTGTAGGCAAGAATTCATTCTTTCGAAATGTTATTTAAATATATTATTTAAAAAAATCACACTCCACATTAAGACCGCCAAGGTTAAAACCTCGGCTACAAGGGAAAATAAAGTATTAATTACAAAGGAGAACGAAATCTCAGTTATAAAGAAAAAGGAAGTTTGCAGTTATGAAGGAAGAAAATAACACAAAACATTGAAAAGAGAAGTATTTATGTTAAGATAATTATGAAAATAGGAGGTGTATTTATGTTTAAAATTACTATTATAGAAGATGATGAAGTTATAAGAGAAGAACTAAAAAGCTTTTTAGAGAATTATGGATACATGGTAAAAGCACCTGTAGATTTTAAAAATATATTAAATTTCTTAGAAAATGAAGACAGTGATTTAATACTTCTAGATATTAATCTCCCAGTTTATGATGGTTATTACATTTGTAGAGAAATTAGAAAAAAATCTGATGTACCAATAATTATAGTAACAAGTAGAGATAGTGATATGGATGAGCTCATGAGCATGAATTTAGGTGCAGATGATTTTATAACTAAACCATATAATACACAAATTCTTTTAGCAAGGATTTCTGTATTATTAAAGAGAACTCATGGAAATAACAATATGAAAGCTATTTTAACTTATAAGGATTTTGAAATTAATTTATCTAATGCTACCATAAAACACATGGGAAAAGAAATGGAACTTACAAAAAATGAAGTTAAAATAATGTCTTGTTTAATAGAAAACAAAGGCTCAATAGTTTCTAGAGAAAGACTTATGGAGTATCTTTGGAACTCTGATTATTTTGTAGATGATAGTACATTATCTGTTAATGTAGCTAGACTACGTAAAAAACTAGAGAATATAGGTATAAAAAATGCAATAGAAACAAGAAGAGGACTAGGTTATATAATGCCATGAAGATAAGAGATTATATTAAAGATAAAGGTGTATTTTTGATTGTTAACTTTATTATATTCTTAGTCATAACTATAAGTATGATATTTTATGGAATTAGTTTTATATTTATATTTATATTAGGATGTATTTGGTTTTTACCACTCTTAAGTTATATGGCTATAGATTATATAAAATTTAAAAGATACTTCTCAAATATAGAAAGTATCTTAGAGAATTTAGATAAAAAGTTTCTATTTCCAGAATTATTGGAGAAAGAAACTTTTGGTGTAGGAGAAAAATTTAATGAAGTTTTAAAAGAAATAAGTAGAGGAATGTATGAACACCTTAAGTATTACAAGGACATACAAATAGATTATAGAGAATATATAGAAATGTGGGTTCATGAAATAAAGACACCTATAGCGTCAACGAAGCTTTTAATAGAAAATAATAATAGTAATGAGACTGTTAAGAAAATAGATAATCAAATTAATAAAATAGAAGGATTTGTAGAGCAGGTATTATATTATTCTAGAAGTGATGATGTTGAGAAAGATTATATAATAAAAGAAATTGATTTAAATGAAGTTGTTAAAGGTGTAATAAAAAGAAATTCTAGAGATTTTATAAATAAAAAAATAAAATTAAAATTAGAGAATATTTATGAAACTGTTTATTGTGATTCTAAATGGATTGAATTTATTTTAAACCAAATAATAGTAAATGCTATAAAGTATTCTAAAAATAAAGGTGCTATAATAAGTGTTAAATCAATTGAGCTAAATAATTCAATTGTATTAATCATTGAAGATAATGGTGTTGGAATAGAGGAAAGAGATATATTAAGAGTATTTGAAAAGGGGTTTACAGGGGAAAATGGAAGGGTATTTGGGAAAAGTACTGGACTTGGACTATATTTATGCAAAAAAATGTGCGATAGATTAGGGGTAGGCTTAGAGATTAAATCTAAAGTAGATAAGGGAACAGAAGTAAATATAATATTTCCTAAGTGTAAAGTAATAGCAGAATGTAAAGATATATAATATTTAATTTTTAAATATTAGTGACAGTAAATAGGTTAAGATTTATAAAAATATGAGAGGAAAATAATATATGTTATATTTAAATACGTTTATATTTCCAAATGCAGATATGGAGTTTGATTTTATAATTGAAGAGAAAAGAAATTGTTACGATTCTTTTTATCCATTTAAAATACTATCTAAAAATGAATTTGAAAGAATTGATTTTGAGCCAATTACTATTTTGTATGGAGGAAATGGTTCAGGAAAATCAACAGCATTAAATGTAATAGCTGAAAAGACTAAGATAAATAGAGATTCTATTTATAATAAGTCTAATTTCTATTCAGATTATGTTAGGTTATGTGATGTGTATGTTGAAAATGATATTCCAGATAATAGCAGGATTATAACTAGTGATGATGTGTTTGATTATATGCTTAACATTAGAAATATTAATGAAGGAATTGATGAAAAAAGAGATGAACTTTTTGAAGAATATTTAGAGGCCAAGTATTCTAGTTTTCAGATGCAATCCATAGAAGATTATGAGGAGTTAAAAAAAATAAATAATGCTAGACGAAGAACACAATCTAAATTTGTAAGAGAAAACTTAATGGATAATGTAAGAGAATATTCAAATGGTGAAAATGCATTTAGATATTTTATTGAAAAGATTGATGAAAATGGATTATACATATTAGACGAGCCTGAAAATAGTCTTTCACCTAAACGTCAATTAGAGTTGGTTAAGTTTATTGAAGATAGTGCAAGATTTTTAGATTGTCAATTTATTATATCAACACATTCACCATTTATACTTGCAATGAAGGGAGCAAAAATATATAATCTTGATGAAAATCCTGTAAGCATAGAAAAATGGACGGATTTAGAAAATGTGCAAATATATTATAAGTTTTTTAATGAACATAAAAATGAATTTAAATAAATAAAAAACCTCAGTTTATCTGAGGTTTTTTTCTATAGATTATTATAATTCAGAACGGTTTGATATAATTTTACTAACTATGCCATAATCGATAGCATCATTAGAGCTTAACCAATAGTTTCTATCTGTATCTTTATCAACTTTTTCTAAAGGTTGACCAGTAGCTTCACTTATTATTGTATTGATTCTTTTTCTAACTCTTAAGATTTCTTCAGCTTCAATTCCTATGTCTGTAGCTTGACCATTGAATCCACCTAATGGTTGGTGAATCATGTATCTTGTATTAGGAAGAGAGTATCTGTTTTCCTTATCAGCAGCAAGGTAAATAGTTATACCAGCACTTGCTACCCAACCAGTTCCTATCATAATAACTTTAGGTTTAATAAATTTAATCATATCATGGATTGTATCTCCAGATTCAACATGACCACCTTGGCTATTTATAAATATTTTTATAGGTTCATCACTCATCTCTTCAAGAATTAAAAGTTGAGTAACTACTTTTTCAGCTAACGCTTGATTTATTTCACCAGAAATTATAATAGTTCTTGATTTTAATAATTTCTCTGTAAGTATACTTTGGTTTTCTTTAGATTTTTCTTCTTTTTCATTTTCTTTACCGTAAAAAAACATACTATTTTGTCCTCCTTAAAATTCAATGTATTTATAAACAAAAAATATGTATTATATTTATGTTTATAAATATAATATCACTAATTTAATTTCTTTCCAATATATTGAAAAATAAACATGAAAATTCGCAAAATAATTAAAATTTAAATTTGTAAAGACAAATTTCATTTTAATAAATTATTATTTGAAATTTTGAATATTAGTTATTAAAATTAAGAAAAATAAATATACTATATAAATAAATGAAAAAATATAGTATATCAAGAAAAAATACTACAAAAAACGACAAATGTTGTATACTTTTTAGTGCGTTAAGGCGAAAAAGTATTACATTTTTATAACAAATAGTGTATAATTTAGCTGATACTATTTCAATAAGGGGGAAAATTATGAAGAATTCATTGAAAATGAAAAAGATTTCATTAGCTGTGGCATTTTGTATGATATTTTCACTTGTTTTACAAGTAAATATGAATACAGTTTTTGCTGCTGATTCAGAGAAAGTTATTAATGTTTTAACTTTTAATGATTTTCATGGTTCAGTTCAAAATGCTGGAAAAGATTCAGGCGCAGCTAAGTTAGTTGGCGAAATAAATAAATTCAAAAGTGAAAATCCTAATACCATTGTTGTGGCAGGAGGAGATTTATTTCAAGGAAGTGCCATGTCAAATTTAACTTATGGAGCACCAGTAGCAGAAATGCTATCTTTAGCAGGTGTTAAATATTCTGCTGTAGGTAACCATGAATTTGACTGGGGACTTGATAAGTTTGCAGGTTGGGAAGAAAAAGGAAACTTTAGTTTCTTAGCATCAAACATATATGATAAATCTACAAATGCACCAGTTTCATGGGCAAAGCCTTATGCTATAGAAGAGATTGATGGAGTTAAAATAGGATTTATTGGTCTTACTACTCCTGAAACAGCAACAGCAACAGCAGCAGCTAATGTTGCAACTATAAATTTTGAAGATCCAGTTACAGTAGCTTCAGGACTTGCTAAAAAATTAAAAGAAGAAGAGAAAGTCAATGTTGTTATAGCATTAACTCATATGGCTAGTTCACAATCTGGTGATGGAAGTATTACTGGTGAGGCTGTTGAACTTACAAATGTAAAAGGCATAGATGCTGTAGTTTCATCTCATAGTCACTTAAAAGTTTGTGGAAAAGTTAATAATATACCTGTAATACAAGCTATGAAAAATGGAAGAGCTTTAGCAGGGTTACAAATAAAAATGAATGCGGATAAAACTATAAATGCTATAGAACCATCAATTGATGTATTATATGAAAGAGCAGATACTTTAGTTTCAGATTCAAATGCTGAAAATATGGTAAATAGATATAATCAAGAATTACAACCAATATTAGGTGAAAAAGTGGCAGAATTACAAGTTGATTTACCACATAATAGAGAAAATGGATTAAGTCCTCTTGGAGAATTTACAAGTAAATACTTGGCTAAAATAGCTGGAACAGAAATTTGTATAATGAACGGTGGAGGAATAAGAGATTCTTTAAATAAAGGAACTATAACTATGGGTGATATGTATAAAATATTCCCATTTGATAACACCCTAGTAAAAATGGAACTTAAAGGTTCTGATTTAAAGAAAGCTATAGAAAACGGTATAGCTCCAGCAGATTATGGTTGGGGACAATTTTATGGATTAAAAGTTTATTATGATAAAGATAAAGAATTTGGAAACAGAATAACTTATATGGAAACATTAAATGGTGAACCAATAGATATGGAAAAATACTATTCAGTAGCTACAAATGATTTCATGTTCACAGGTGGAGATAAATATGACTTCTCAGGCGCAATAAATTATGTAGACACAATGATACCTCTAAGAGATGCATTAGTTGATGAGTTCAAAAAAGAAGGAACATTAACTCATACGTATACTAATGCCCTTGTACAAGGTCCAAAACCAGAAACTAAACCAGAGGTTAAGCCAGAAGAAAAACCAGAAGTTAAACCTGAAACTAAACCAGAGGTAAAACCACAAGTAAAACCAAATACAGATAAAAAACCTTCAAATAACAAAAAACCTTCAAGTGATAAGTTACCTCAAACAGGTCAAAAACATGGAACTAATGATATGGTAGCTACAGGAACAGGTTTAATTATTATAGCAGGTATGATTTATGCTATAGGCAAAAAGAAAAATGAAAATGATGCAGCATAATTAAATATATGTCTGTAAATTAAAGTGATTGATAATTAAATTTATCAATCACTTTTGAATCAAACGAAATTTAACTATATAGGGGGACAATATGATAAAAAGTAATAAAAAAAGAACAGCATTAATGTTAGCACTTACCATGATGTCATCTATTGCATTAGGAAATATAAATAATAAAGTATTTGCAGCGGAAGAAAACAAAACTATTCAAATACTAGGAACATCTGATTTGCATGGATGGTTTGTATCTCATGATTATGCAAGCAATCAGGAAAATAAAAAGGGTGGATTAACACAAATCTCTACAGTAGTTAAGGAAATGAAAGCACAAAATAGCAGAACTATGGTTGTAGATGCTGGAGATACAATACAAGACAACATGTCAGATTTGTACATAA
This sequence comes from Clostridium amazonense, assembly GCF_056431285.1. Classification (NCBI taxonomy): domain Bacteria; kingdom Bacillati; phylum Bacillota; class Clostridia; order Eubacteriales; family Clostridiaceae; genus Clostridium; species Clostridium amazonense. The sequence goes on from NZ_JBWKMH010000010.1 coordinate 310,117, forward strand.
ATGATGAGATTCATCCAATGATATATGCCATGGATGAAATCGGTTACTCATCTTGGACTCTTGGAAATCATGAATTTAATTATGGCAGTGAAGTTATTGAAAGAGTAGTTACACAACCTAAAAATATGAAAGTTCTTTGTGGAAATGTTTATAAAGCAGATGGAACATTACTTGGAGAACCATATACAGTTGTAAATTTAGATGGTATAAGAGTAGCAAACATCGGAATGACAACACCAAATATAATGAAATGGGATGGACCTAAATTAGAAGGATATAAAGTAACAGATCCAATAGTTGAAACTAAAAAGGCTATAGAAAAAATAAAATCAAATAATGAAGCTGATATTATAATTGCTACAGTTCATATGGGAAAAGATAAGGAATACATAGATGGAGACAATGCTACAGATTTAGCAAATGCTTGTCCTGAATTAGCAGCAATAATAGGCGGACATGCACATTCAAAAATTCAAGGAGAATCTGTGAATGGTGTTATAATAACGGAGCCAGGAAAACAAGGTGAACAAATATCTAAAATTAACATTGAGTTATCAAAAGATAATAATGGAAAATACAATGTTGCAAATAAAAGTTCAGAATTAGTTGATGTGAAAAATTATCCAGTAGATGAAGAATTAAATACTAAATTAAAGCCTTTTTATGATAAAGGTGTAAATGATGCAAATCAAGTTATAGGTACTTTAGTAGGTGGTGATTTAACTCCACAAGATGAAATTAAAGGAATAACACAAGCACAAATACAAGATACACCAGTAATGGACTTAATATTAAACACACAATTATATTACACTAAACCATATATTCCAGAAGGTGCTAGAAATGTTACTTCAGCAGCTTTATTTAGTAATAGTGCAAATATAAAAGAAGGCGAAATAAAGAAATCAGATGTAGTAAAAATTTATAAGTTTGATAATACTTTATATACATTAAAAGTAAATGGAGATCAATTAAAAAGATATATGGAATGGTCAGCATTATACTATAATCAATATAAAGAAGGAGATTTAACTATTTCTTTTAATCCTGAAATGAGAGGATATTTATACGATATGTTTGCTGGGGTAAAATATGATATAAATATATCTAAGCCAGCAGGAGAGAGAATAGAAAATTTAACTTATGAAGATGGAAGTAAAGTAAATCCAAGTGATGTAATATATTTAACAGCAAATGATTATAGAACAAGCACTAAGCTTTTAGGTGATCTTTATAAAGATGAAAATGTGGAAGTTATACATAAAAGTGCAGATACTGAAATAGGAGCTGTTAGGGATTTAATAAGAGAATATATAATCAATGTTAAAGGTGGAGTAATAACTCCGGAAACTGATAACAATTGGAAAATAACAGGATGTAACTTTGATAGTGCTAAAAGAAATGCATTAATAAAACTTGTAAATGAAGATAAAGTTCAAGTTCCAACTAGTGAAGATGGAAGAACTTATAATATAAGAAGTATAACATGGGATGAAATTAAAAGTTTAGTTCCAGTTATAGAAGAAGATGTTAAAAAAGATGAAGAAGTTAAAGGTGAAGAAAACACATCAAAAGACACAGTTAATGCAGAAAATAGTGTAAATAAGAATGAGAAAACAAGTAGCAAAAACTCAAAAAATAATGATAAGTTACCACAAGCAGGACAAAAATATGGTAGTGAAGATATGATTATTATAGGATTAGCTTTAATAGTTGTATCAGGAATAACTTACTTTTCTTATAATACTAAAAAAAATAAGAAACATAGTGCATAGCAGATAAATATAAAAAAGCAGTTAAATATTATATTAACTGCTTTTTTATGTTTATTTTTGGAAGTTTAGGGTAGTAATTAAATATAAATGTTTTTTATGAATGGAGGAATAAACTTGATTAAGAAGAATAACAAGATAAAAGTAGTTATCTTTACTTTATTTTTGACATTTGTATTAAGCACAAAAAATTTAGCATATGGAATTGAAAATGATTGTGATATTAATATTTTAAGTATGAATATGAACAATATTATATCAATTACAAAAGAAGAAAAGGAAAATTTGATTAATAAAATTAAAATGAGTGTACAAGACAATAATAGTACAATTTTATTGATGAATATGGATTTAAATTATGATAGAAATAATTATGAAAATGATGATTGTATAAGTGAAATTTTGGAGTTATCAGATATTAAGTACTATAGTAGTAATCAATTTATAGACAATATAGATATTATTAAAGAGAAGGATGATATTAAAGTATTATGTTCTAATATGCAATTAAAAGATAATAAATATCAGATTTGCGAATATGAAATAAAAGAAGTTGGAAATAAAAAAATAGCATTTTTAGGAGCTAAAATATTAGATAAATATATATTAAATGAGGAAGAAATTAACTTTACAGAGCCAAAAGAAAAAATATTAAATATCATTGAAGAATTAAAAGAAAAAGAGAGTATTGATGAATTTGTGATAATTACTGATGTAGAAGAAAATAGTATACAATCAGATATGATAAAAACACAATTGAATGAAATTTCTAAGTTGAAGGATGTAAGTTTAGTAGTTAAAACAAATTCAAATAACTTAATAGTTGAAAATAAAATAGTTAAAGATATTAATAATTATGAGGTAGAAATAGTTGATGAAAACAAAAAAGAAGATGTTCAAAAAAGTGTTGAAAAAGGGTATATAGGAACACTAGAAACAGAACTCATACATGATAATATTGTTGGATTATCTCCATTAGGAGAATTTTTAAGTTATAACTTGAAAGAATTTGCACATACAGATATAGCTATGATAAATGGAGAAAATATAAAGGGAAAGTTACAAGAGGGAGCAATTTCAAAAGAGAACATAGTTAGTTTATTTAAAGAGGATACTGAATATAAGAAAATAAATATAAAGGGAAATGAGCTAAAGAAAATTATAGAAAGTGGTATAAAGGAAAAAGGCTGTATTCAATTTTACGGAATAAAAGTAGAATACATTAAATACAAAGATAATAAAATAAATATAAATAATATTAAGGATTTAAACAATAGTAGTATAGACGAAGAAAATATATATAATTGTGTTGTGGATGAAAAATTATTAAAAAAGTTAGATAACAAAAGTTATAAAAAAATAGATGAGTTTTATTTAAATAATGAATGTTTTATAGATTTGCTTTCAGAAAAAATAGGAAAAGAAAAAAATATAGAATATAGTTTTACTAATGCTCTAATAAAATTGGAAATTGATATTGAGAATGAAATGTGTGAAGACGAAAAACAAAATGAAGCAACTAATGAAAAAATAAAAAATTATGAAGATGAAGTAAAAAAATTAGAGAAAAAGGTTAAAAAACAAAATAGTAGTGATAAGATGTTACCGCAAACAGGATGTATTATAGGGGCTAATACATTAATAAAACAGGGCATAATTTTTGCTGTTATAGCAGTTACTATGAAGGAGTTTACAAAAATTAAAAAGTTGAAAAATATGGATTAAAATGATATTATAATTATAAGGTCATTAAAAAGGAGAGCTATATTTAGCTATGCTTTTTATGACCTTTTTTATTTGTGAAATACAATATATTAGTTTTTAGGGGGACAGAAATGAAGGAGTTATTAGACTTATTTTGGACGTTTTTTAGAATTGGAGGTCTTACTTTTGGTGGTGGATATGCAATGCTACCAATGATACAAAAAGAAGTTGTTGAGAAGAGAAAATGGGCAACGGATGAAGAAGTAGTAGATTATTACGCAGTAGGACAATGTACACCAGGAGTTATAGCAGTTAATACTGCAACATTTATAGGATATAAACAAAAAGGAATAGTAGGAGGAATTATTGCAACTTTAGGAGTTATATTTCCATCATTGATTATTATAATGACAATAGCTGCATTTTTGCAGAACTTTGCAGAAATTCAGTGTGTACAATATGCTTTTTCAGGAATTAGAGTTGCAGTAGTTGTATTAGTAATAAATGCAATAATTAAATTGTGGAAAACATCAGTTAAAGATAATATAGGAATTTTTATTGCTATATTATCTTTTATTGTAGTTGCTTTTTTAAAGTTATCACCTATATATATAATACTTGCTTCAGGGGCAATTGGATTATTATTAAAAGGAAGTAAGAGGTAAGAAAAATGATATACATAAAGTTATTTATAGAGTTTTTTAAGATAGGATTATTTTCAATCGGTGGAGGATTAGCAACACTTCCATTCTTGTATGATTTAGCGAATAAATATACATGGTTTGATAAAAAAATGATTGTAAATATGGTGGCAGTTTCAGAATCTACACCAGGTCCAATAGGAGTAAATATGGCAACATTTGCTGGATTTCATTCAGGTGGGATATTTGGAGGTGTTTTGGCAACTATAGGTCTTGTTGCACCATCAATAATAATAATAATAACTATTGCACACTTTTTAGAAAAGTTTAAAGAGAGTGAATATGTAAAATCAGTATTTTATGGACTAAGACCAGCAGTTACTGGACTTATAGCAGCAGCAGGATTTGAAGTCTTAAAAATTGCTATATTAAATTTAGATAAATTCAAAGAGTTTGGACAAATTAGAAATTTAATTAATATGAAAGCTACAATACTACTAGTAATATTATTGTATTTGACTAATAAATATAAAAAACATCCCATTGTATACATAGGATTAGCCGCTGTAATTGGGGTTGTGTTTAAATTCTAAAATTTATAAAATAATTTAATATATTTAAGAGCAAGTTTAATTATAAATTTGCTCTTTTTATAAGCTAAATAATATATAATTATTTAAAAAAATACAAAATATTATAAAAAATATACAAAATTTAAAACAAATATTTAATTTTAAAGTTAATAAGTTGTATATACACTTGTAAAATATTATAATTAATTTAATATATGTAAAATAATTTCAATACTATATAATAAAATTCTATTTTAATATTTTGTGTTCTGGTACTAATTTATAATTTAAATTTATGAAGATAGCAGGAGGTAAAGTGTTTTGGGTGGGGAGAATTTTAGAGAGATACTAGAGGTCAGTCCTATTAATTATTTTTATTGTGAGGTTATAAAAAATAGCACTGGACAGATTAAAGACATTATTGTAATTGAAAGCAATTATAGAAATTTTAGCAATGAAAAGGATCTAGAGATATTACCAAAAACATTTAAAGATAACAATATAAATTTGATTGAAATTATAAAAAAAGTATTAAAAAATGGAAAGTATAAATATGGAGAATTAGAATTTACGAAATTATCAGAAAAAAGAATTGTTATATGGGGAAATATATTTAATCTATTTAGTGAAAATAATTTAGTTAATAATGAGTGTTTTAGCAAAAATCTTTTTAATTGCATTCCAACATCTATTTTTTTAAAAGATATGGAGGGACGATATGTTTTTTTCAATAAAGCATTAGAAAAGCATCTAGCATTAAAAGAATCAGATATATTATGGAAAAAAGATAATGAAATACCTTTATTAAAAAGTGATGCAGAAGCATTTGAAAGAACTGATAAAATTGTAATTGAAAATCGAATGAATATAAAGTTTGAACAGAAACTTTATAACAATAAAGGAATAAAACATTTAGAAGAATGTATTAAAAGTCCATTTATAGATGAATATAATAATGTAAGAGGAGTTGTTGGAATAATTAGAGATATATCTAAACAAAAAGAGTTTGAAAAGCGAATGAAGCGAAAAGAAGAGGTAATCAGGGAGATATTCGACAACATTCAAGATGCAATAATATTTAGCTCTAAAGAAGAGATATTATATGCAAACGAAGCTTATGAAAGATTAACTGGATTAAATTATAATAAGGTAAAAGGTTATAATAGCATAGAAATTTTAAAACAATGTATATACGATGAAGATAAGTGGATTTTAGATAATTATGATTATAAAAATGAATTTGAATGTAAATTTAGAATAATAAAATCAGATAATAAAATAAAATGGATTTGGTTTAAGGCAAATCCAATTAAAAATGAAAGTGGAAAAATTGTTAGGAGAGTAGAAGTTTTAACAGATATTACATTTGAAAAAAAACAACAGTTAGAATTAGAAGAATTAAGAACAGAATTTTTTGCTAATTTATCTCATGAATTTAGAACTCCAATAAATTTAATGTCTAGTGCAATACAGATATTAATGTTAAAATTGCAACACGATCAGGTAGAAGATAAAGAAAAATATATGGAGTATATATTTATATGTAAAAAGAATATTTTTAGATTATTAAAGTTAATAAATAATTTAACAGATTCAACAAAACTAAGTGCAGGATATCTTGAATATACTCCTGAAAACTATGATATAGTAAATTTTATTGAGGATATTTGTTTATCAGTTGCAGAATTTGCTAAAAATCATGAAATAAATGTGATATTTGATACTGAAATAGAAGAAAAAATTATAAGTTTTGACTTAGAAAAGATGGAAAGAATAATGCTAAATTTACTTTCAAATTCAATAAAGTTTGGGAAAAAGGGTGGTAATATAACTGTACTAATACAAGAGGGTAAAGACTTTATAAAAATATCTGTTGAGGATGATGGGTTAGGAATACCTAAAGATAAAATTGATTTTATTTTTGATAGGTTTAAAAATATTAACAACAGACTTACTAAAGTCAATGAAGGAAGTGGCATAGGTCTTTATATAGTAAAAGCATTAGTGGAACTCCATAATGGGAAAATAGAAGTTGATACAGAATTTGGAGTAGGTTCAAAATTTACTATTACGATACCAAACTTATTAAATGAATATAGTGATGAAGCATATGAATTATATAAATCTAAAAAATTCTCACTCAGTAAGATGGATGTAGAATTTTCGGATATATATATTAATTAATTAAAAATAATTGACATATTTAAGCTAAAGCAATAATATGAAGTGAGGATAAAAAAATAACTGTTAGGTGAGGTTCCTATAAAGAAATATGCTACTGCCCAGAAAAATCGAGAGATTCCAACGGGTTAGCAGAAGTTATCGATAAGGTAATTTTTAATGTAGCTGGCTAGTTTGTCTACGCTTTATAGTGCCAAAGCTCCACAGATAGAGAGTTATAGGACTTTTTAGTGTGAGCTAAAAAGTCTTTTATAGTTTGTTTCTAATTTTATTTTAAGAAAGTGTGGTGGTATAAATGGAATCTGGTCCTCATAGTCAGACGTGTTCTAGGGAAAGATATATTAAGCTAGAGGAAGATAGTACGGACATTTATATCACGATTTCCTTTAGCAAATAAGGGAGGAAAAACATGAATATTGAAATAGATAAGGAGAATTTAAAAGAATTTTTACTTTACTCATCATTAGAAGAGATAAATGAAAATATTGAAGATATTCATCCAGCTGATATTTTAGATGTTATACATGAGAATGAAGAATTAATTTGGGATATATTAGGCAAAATACCAGAGTGGATGATAGCACAAATTATAGATGAAGAAGAAGATGACGATAAGAAATTTGAAATATTAAATAAGTTTCCAGAAAGTAAACAAAGAAAAATTGTTGAAGATATGTCATCAGATGAATTAGCAGACTTGTTAGGTACATTAGATGAAGAACAAAGTAATAAACTCTTAGGTATAATGCCCAAAGAAGATGCAGAAGATGTAAGACAACTGTTAACATATGATCCAGATACTGCTGGTGGAATAATGGCAACGGAGTTCATATCAATTAATGAAAGTATGTGTGTAAAAGAAACATTAAAATATCTTCAAGAAGTAGCTCCGGATGCAGAAACAGCATATTATATGTATGTTATAGATAATAATGAGATGTTAAAAGGTGTTGTTTCTTTAAGAGAAATTGTTGTAAGCCCTTTTGATACTCCAATTTCAGAAATAATAAATACCAATGTAATAAGCTTAACTTATGATATGGATCAAGAAGAAGTTGCACATATGTTCGAGAAGTATGGATTCTTACTTATGCCAGTTGTTGACCATAATGATAAGATGCTTGGGATAGTTACCGTTGATGATATTATGGAAATATTAAGAGATGAAACAACAGAAGATATTCACCGTCTTGCAGGTATGGATGAAGGTGAAAAAGTAAATGGTACTATGATTGAATCAGTTAAAAGTAGACTTCCATGGTTATTTGTAAATCTAGTAACAGCAATTATAGCATCGAGTGTAGTAAATTTATTTCAAGGAACAATCAGTGAAGTTGTTATTTTAGCTACATTTATGCCTATTGTTGCTGGAATGGGTGGTAATGCAGGAACACAAACATTAACACTTATTGTAAGAGGTATTGCATTAGGAGAATTAACTGGAGAAAATTCAAGGAAAATATTTTTTAAAGAGTTAGGTGTGGGATTTACTAATGGGATTTCAGTTGGTCTAGTAGCTGCATTGATTGGAATGATTTGGGCAGGAAAGCCTATTTTTGGATTAGTACTTGGCACAGCTATGATATTAAATATGACAGCAGCGACAACAGCAGGTTTTTTAGTTCCAGTTATACTTAAAAAATTAAAAGTAGATCCAGCTTTAGCATCAGCTGTATTTGTTACAACATGTACAGATGTTTTAGGATTCTTTTTCTTTTTAGGATTATCAACAGTATTTATACAATATTTAATATAAAATATGAAAAATGAAAGTTTTGATATGAAACTTTCTTTTTTTATTTAAAAAGACATTATTTAATTTTTTATTTGTCTTCTTATATAGGGTTCCAAGCTGAAAAATGAAATTATTCAAATATTAAATGAGAATAGTAGTATTCCAAGAAACAGTAATTATTTAAAACGTTATTCATAAAAATCTCAAAGAAACTCTAATAAATTTGCCATTTTATTTCCAAGACTAAACGGCTGAATCGACGTCCTGTCTAGGCAGTCGCTGAACCCGTCCTTGGGTTCAGGTCTTGAAAATAAAACACAAATTAATAAGATTTTCTAAATCAATTTTTAAAGAAATACTAATTTAAATAATTCCTGTTTCTTGATGAAATAAAAAAGTTTTTCAATTGATAAATGTGTTATTTGGAATTTGAACTTGTAACCCTATATAGGGTTACAAGCTAAAAATTGAAATTAATCTTATTTCAATTGAGAATTCTAATTAATTTAATGGAAAATTGAAAGTTGAAAATGAATGTAAAAATTGGATTTCCAATTTTAAAAAATTATTTTTTATTAGATTTGCAGAGCAAATTAGTTGAAAACAATATAAAAACGTAGTTTTTATGTATTTTTATTTTAAATATTAGGAATGAAATGAATAATATTAACTATAACTGTCAATTGTCAACTGATTCCCAATATAAATATAGCAATAAACTGTAAGATTAGTACTATTATTTGAGAAAAACATTACTTTAAATTTGAAATTGGAACCCTATAAGTGAAATTAATATTAATTTTCAATTTAGCACTAATTATAGTAAAATAGGCTTATAAAATCTTTATTGGGATGAGGAGGGGGAAATGAATAAAATATTGAAAAAGTCTATTGGTAATATAGTTAAGGCAACATATAAAATAGGTGCTTTAAAAAGTCGCAAAACAGGTATTAAATTAGTTTCAAAAGAAGCTTTGTATGGTATAAAAATAGCGACTAAAGTTAATAAAATAAAGAGAAGTTTAAAATAGGGAGAGAGAAAAGTGAAGGTTGGAAAAATAATTTTTAATTTAGTTGTAATTTTACTGCTGTGTGCAGGTATAGCAATGGTTGGAATTGGTATTAACAATAAGTCTAAAACACAGAAAGCTCAAAATGAATATAAAGAGGCTTTTGAGAAGGGTGTGGATGAAGGAAAGGTACAAGATGAAAGTATTATTTGTATGTTAGAAATACCTAAAATTAATCTAAGTGTTGTTGTAAGAGAAGGAACTGAAGATGGAACTTTAGCATATGCAGTAGGGCATTTTGAAGATACAGCTATGCCAGGTGAAAAAGGAAATTTTGCAGTGGCAGGACATAGAAATTACACAACAGGAGAATTCTTTTTAAAAATTAATGAACTAGTTAAAGGTGATGAGATTAAAGTTACAACATATGAAAATAACTACACATACATAGTAACAGATAGTGAAACTGTAGCACCTAATAATATGGATGTGTTAAAAGAAACAGAAGGTGCAACTATAACATTAGTAACATGTAATGATGACGGAAGTGAAAGATTAATAGTTAGAGGAAATTTAAAATAGGTTAAGAGATTAAGTTGGAAAATGATAAAAACAAAAGAAAGGAGTTATAAATGGAAGAGAATTTAGGCGATTTTGTTCATTTGCATGTTCATACAGGATATAGTCTTTTAGATGGTTCAGGAAAGATTGATAAGCTAGTAAAAAGAGCTAAGGAATTAGGTATGAAGAGTTTAGCAATAACTGACCATGGTGTGATGTATGGATGTGTGGATTTTTATAAAGCTGCAAAAGATGTTGGGATTAAGCCTATTATTGGATGTGAAATATATGTATCATCAAATTCAATGTTCATTAAAGATAATAGAACAGAGAATAAGACCAATCATTTAGTTTTACTTGTGAAAAATGAAAAAGGTTATGAAAATCTAATGGAAATAGTTTCAAAAGCATCAATAGAAGGATTTTATTATAAACCTAGAGTTGATCATGAGTTTTTAGAAAGTCATAGCGAAGGATTAATTGCATTAAGTGCATGTTTAGGTGGGGAAGTACAATCACACTTATTAAAAAATAATAAAGAAAAAGCAAAAGAAGCGGCATTAAGGTTTAAAAAAATCTTTAAAGAGGGATTTTACCTAGAGCTTCAATATCATAACTTACAAGAACAATTAAAAGTAAATGAGATGCTTATAGAACTTTCGAAAGAATGTGATATACCACTTGTATGTACAAATGATGTGCATTACATAAATGAAAAAGATGCTAAATCCCATGATGTACTACTTTGTATACAGACAGGAAAAGTAGTTGAAGATAAAGATAGGATGAGATATCCTTCTAATCAATTCTATTTAAAATCTCCAGATGAAATGAAAAAAGTATTTGGATATATACCAGAGGCATTAGAAAATACAGTTAAAATAGCTGAGGAATGCAATTTTGATTATGAATTTCATAAGTCAAAGCTCCCAAAGTTTCCATTGCCAGAAGGTACTGATGCATATGAGTATTTAAAAAAGGAATGTTATGTTGGATTAATAGAACGATATGATTCCTTTAAGGAACTTAGAGGAAGAGAATATGATTTTGATGCTGTATTAAAAATTGGAGCAGAAAATTCTGAAGCAAAAAACCTTATTGACAGACTTGAATATGAGCTTGGCATAATAAAACAAATGGGATATGTAGATTATTTCTTAATTGTTTGGGATTTTATAAAATATGCAAATGATAATGGAGTGCCAACAGGACCAGGACGGGGCTCGGCTGCAGGAGCAATAGTAGCATATACTTTAGGAATAACTAAAATTGATCCAATTAAATATGGATTGATATTTGAAAGATTTTTAAACCCAGAAAGAGTTAGTATGCCAGATATTGATTCGGATTTTTGTTATGAAGGAAGACAAAAAGTTATAGATTATGTTGTTGAAAAGTATGGAAAAAACAATGTATCACAAATTATAACTTTTGGAACTATGGCACCTAGAGCAGGAATTAGAGATGTTGGAAGAGCTATGAATTATCCATATGCAGAAGTAGATAGAATAGCCAAAATGATTCCAACAGTTTTAAATATAACTATTGATAAAGCATTAGAGATGAATCCAGAGCTAAAGGAAGCTTATGATAATGAAGAAAGAGTCAAAGAACTTATAGATATAGCTAGAGATTTAGAAGGTCTTCCAAGGCATAGTTCAACACATGCAGCAGGAGTTGTTATAGCATCAAAACCACTTGTAAATTATGTTCCACTTCAAAAAAATGAGGATATGATAGTAACACAATTTACAATGGGTACACTAGAAGAACTTGGACTTTTAAAAATGGATTTCCTTGGTTTAAGAACTTTAACTGTAATGAGAGATTGCTTAAGAATTATAAAGAAAAATAAAGGAATTGATATTGACTTAGACAAGATAGATTTTGACGATCATAATGTATATAAAATGATTGGAGAAGGAAAAACAGTTGGAGTATTTCAATTAGAGTCAGCTGGTATGACAAGTTTCATGAAGGAATTAAAGCCAGATTCACTAGAGGATATCATAGCTGGAATAAGTCTTTATAGACCAGGTCCAATGGCTGAAATTCCTAGATATATAGAGAGTAAGAAAAATCCTGATAATGTTAAATATGAAACTAAAGAGTTAGAAGATATACTTGACGTAACTTATGGAGTTATGGTTTACCAGGAACAGGTAATGGAAATAGTTAGAAAGTTAGGTGGGTATTCTTTAGGTAGAAGTGATATGGTTAGAAGAGCCATGTCTAAGAAAAAACATAAAGTAATGGAAGAAGAGCGAAAAAACTTTATTTATGGAATTGTAGATGAAGATGGAAACATAGAAGTACCAGGATGTATTAGAAATGGAATATCTGAAGATGCAGCTAATCGAATATTTGACCAAATGATGGATTTTGCTTCTTATGCATTTAATAAGAGTCACGCAGCATCATATGCTGTAGTTGGATATCAAACTGCATATTTAATGAGATATTACCCAGCAGAATTTATTGCAGCTATGCTAAATTCAGTTAAGGGAATAAGTGAAAAAGTTGCATTTTATATTAGATTTGCAAATCAACTAGGTATAGATGTATTTCCACCAGATATAAATGAAAGTTATTCTGAGTTTACTGTTAATGAAAATAGTATAAGATTTGGGCTTTCTGCTATAAAAAACGTAGGAGACAATGTTATAAAATCAATAGTTCAAGATAGAGAAGAAAAAGGTAAGTTTGTAGGATTGATGGATTTTTGCAATAAGATAGATACATCTATAGTTAATAAAAGAGCAGTGGAGAGTCTAATAAAAGCAGGTGCTTTTGATTCATTAGGAATATATCGTTCAAAACTATCAGCTGTGTTTGAAAGAGTATTGGAAGGTATAAACAATGAAAGAAAAAGAAATGTAAAAGGGCAATTAAGCTTGTTTAATGATATTTTGGAAGATGATAAGCCGGAGGAAGTTGAATTCCCTAATATAAAAGAATTCAATAAAAGGGCATTACTGGCTATGGAAAAAGAAATGACAGGAATATACCTTACAGGACATCCATTAGATGATTACGAAAATTCATTGAAAATGCAAACAAGTCATAAAATATCTGATTTGCTTAAAGATGAGGCTTTGGAAGAAGAAGCTTTAGATGATGAAGTTGAAATACAAGAAAGTAATATGAAAGTAAATGATGGAGATAAAGTTGTAGTTGGTGGGTTAATATCAACAGTAAGTAGAAAAATAACAAAAAATAATACAATGATGGCATTTTTGACGTTAGAAGATATATATGGTTCTATAGAAGTTGTTGTATTTCCCAAAACCTTTGATAAATGTAGAAATATGATAAATGAAGATGAAGTAGTTCTAATTAAGGGAAGAGTAGCAGTAAGAGAAGATGAACAAAATAAGATTTTGTGTGAAGAAATAACACCATTAATTAATATAGGAAAAGATAAAATCTATATATTAATTGAGAATAAGGATAAATTAAAAGATACAACTTCACTTATAAAGCAGGAATTTATAGGTGCTAGGGGGAATACTCCTGTATACTTATGCACTGCAAGTGATAGGAAATCTTATTTATTAGATAAGAGTTATTGGTTGGAAAATGAATATGACACATTAATTTTACTTAAACAATTATTCGGTGAGAATAATGTAAAAATAATAGAAGGCAAATAAAAAACTAAAGTATAGAGGAAAATGAACTATTTCATTCTCCTCTATATTTTTTATGACATATTAAATTTTTTAATATATATAATTAAATACTTGATTTATAAAATTGTAGGGCTTAAAATTAAATTAAAGGTAAAAAAGTAAAATAAATACATTTGTATAATCATAAAATAATATTAGTTTAATATACATTTAGTAAGCACAGATATATAATTAACTTTAAATCTATAGAGTTTATAATTAACTTTTATGCACTTATGTTAACGTATTTATTGAAAGTATTTCATCGAAGTAAAAGTCTACAAGATGTTTAAAAAACATATTATGAGTACACTTAAAAATATTTCCAAAGAATAATATCTTTTTAATTTTAGCTAAATTATTTAAATTTTAAAATAAACTCCTAATTTAAATTAATGTATATCTTTGTAAAATAGCTTATTCTAAGAAACTATATATTTCATGGAGTAAATATTAAAAAGGGGGAGAGTATTTTTATGAATGCAGTAGTTTTATTGTTAGGAGCAGTAGTTATATTTATTATTGCTTATGTAACTTATGGAGCATGGTTAGGAAAAAAATGGGGCATTGATCTAAAGAGACAAACGCCAGCACATACTAAATTTGACAATGTTGATTATGTACCAGCAGATGCGAGAATATTATTGGGTCATCACTTTTCATCAATAGCTGGAGCAGGGCCAATAACAGGACCAATAGTAGCAGCGGTTTTTGGTTGGTTACCAGTATACTTGTGGATATTAGTAGGTAGTATATTTGTTGGAGGAGTTCATGATTATGGTGCATTATTTGCATCAATAAGGCATGAGGGTAAAAGTATTGGAGAGATTATAAAAGATACGTTGGGTAAAAAAGGAAAATTACTATTTAATATATTTGCATGGGCAACATTAATATTAGTTGTTGCGGCATTTACAGATATTTGTGCAGGATCATTTGCTTATGATGCTGCAAAACCTGAAAATTTAGCAGGTGCTCAAGCTGGAACTGCATCAATGCTTTTTATAGTGCTTGCAATAGGTTTTGGATATTTTGTAAATAAAAAAGGCAAAGGTGTAGGGGTATCCACTGTTGTTGGAGTAATACTTTTATTCTTATGTGTATGGATTGGGTACATGTTCCCAGTTATAAAACTAGGGAAAGGTGCTTGGATGATAATATTAATAATATATATAGCAGCAGCATCAATAATGCCAGTGTGGATATTATTACAACCTAGAGATTATTTATGTTCATTCTTACTATATGCAATGTTAATTGGTGGAATTATAGGTATATTTGTAAGTCATCCAAGTTTAGAAATAGCATCATTTACAGGATTTACAAATGTTAGAGGAGAGACATTATTTCCATTCTTGTTTGTAACAGTTGCATGTGGAGCAGTTTCAGGTTTCCATTCATTAATTGGATCAGGAACTTCTTCTAAACAGATAGATAAAGAAGGCGATGCAAGACTTATAGGATATGGTGCAATGCTAATAGAAGGTATTGTAGCAGTAGTTGCTCTTATAGCAGTTGGAGCATTTGCAAAAACAGAAGGTGCACCGGCAACAGTATTTGCAAATGGATTAGCAAGTTTTATGAATGGATTTGGAGTACCTGTTGATGTAGGTAGAGTATTTGTACTTTTAACATTTTCAGCTTTTGCATTAACAAGTTTAGACTCAGCAACAAGAATTGGTAGGTATATATTCCAAGAAACTTTTGAAGAAACAAAAGGTGAATTGAAGAAAACATGTACTAATAAGTGGTTTGCAACAATAATTACAGTTGTAGCAGCAGGACTTTTAACAGTTTGTGGTTATGAAAAAATTTGGCCAATATTTGGTTCTGCCAATCAACTATTAGCTGCTCTAGCACTTTTAGCATTAAGTGCATGGTTATTAAAAATGGGAAGAAGTTATGTAATGGCAATAGTTCCTATGGTATTTATGTTTATTGTAACAATTACAGCTTTAGTTATACTTATCTATAAAAACTTATTTGCTGGTGGAACTATAGTATTAGGAATATTGGGGCTATTATTATTAGTAGTAGCAATACTTTTACTAATAGAAGCATATAATCAACTAATAAAAAATAAGAATAAATCAACAACAAAACAAGCGTAAAATCAAATATAAAAGTATATATAAAGAGAACTTTTGATTTAAGTTCTCTTTTATTAATATAGGGTTCAAATCTCAAATTTTAAATAATAGCTTTTTCAAATGATACTACTAATATTACAGCTAATTCCAATTATTGTATCTAGAACCAATTACTGATTAACAGTTAACAATTAACAATTAACAATTATGGTAGATATTATTAACTTCGTTCTTAATATTTATGAATAAAAGTTCATAAAAACTAAGTTTTTATATAATCTTTAATTAATTTGTTCTACAAATTATTTTAAAAATTCCTTAAAAAAACTGAGCTTTCAGTTTTATCCTTCATTGTTAATTGTTAATTTTTTTACTATATTTTAAATTGCTTTTGCTCAATTGGAATAAGAGTAATTTATGGGAGGGGAAAATGATGAATAATAGTGATGAATATATTGAAAAATTAAGTAAAAAATATGAAAGGAATTTCAAGATTTATAAGGATGAAGTTATAGAAAATAAGAAAATAAATTTGTATGCAAGTTATAAAAATATAGCAGGAAGAACTTTTATAACTAAAAATGATGTTATAGATAGATATGAGATTAATGAGCATTGTTTAATAAAGAAGTTTGACAATATAAACAAAGATATTTTAATGGATTTTTGGGAATATGGAAAGAAGCTTACAGAGGTTTTAGTAAAACCTCATAGTGAACATAAGAGTAGTGATATAACATTAGTGATGATATGCAATGAAAGTCCTAGAGAAGATGAAATAAAGGCTATAAAAAGATTAAAGTATAGTAAGTTATATAAATTATCTTTTTATGGAAGTAGTCAAGTTAATTTAATTCTTGTAGATATAAATAATAAGAAAGTTTACAGTAGTAAAATGGCTAAGAACTTGAAAAAGGTTTATGCTCCTGAAGTTGTTTCAGTGATATAGGGTTCCAAGTTCAAATTTAAAGTAATGTCTTTCTCAAATGATATTATTAAGCTTACAGTTTATTTTTATATTTGGAACCAAGTAAGAATTAAGAGTGAAAAGTTATAGTTGATATTACTCACTTCGTTCCTAATATCTAAAAATGGAAATGCTTAAAAACTACGTTTTTATATTGTTTTCAACTAATTTGCTCTGCAAATTTGATAAAAAATTATTCTTTAAAATTGGAAATACAATTTTTATATTCACTATAAACTGTCAATTGATAAATTATATTAAATTAAAAATAAGGAATAAAATAAAAGTATCATTTTTTTTATAGTCTTGTGATAATTTATATAGTGAATTATTTAAAAATATAAATGTAAAACTTAAAATGTAGTGTAAAACAAAGTTTATTCTTTTAAAATTAAAGATGAAACACTATAAAAAAGTATTTATATTATTAGTATTGGAAACTATAATTAATAAAAAGTAAACTTTTATGTTAAAAATAGATGAAACTCATTGATAAAAATACAAAATTTGCTTACTATTTATAATATAAAGTAATTTTATAAATTTAAGGTTCACATTGAAATCTTATAGTGTAGGTGAAGTATAGGAGGTTTTTTATGAAAACAATAGGCGTTTTAACAAGTGGCGGCGATTCACCCGCAATGAATGCTGCTATACGAGCAGTTGTAAGAATGGGAACAGATAATAATTTAAGAATATTAGGTGTTCAAAATGGATATAACGGACTTGTAGAAGGGAATATTATTGAATTAGATAGAAATTCAGTAGCAGATATAATTCATAGAGGTGGAACAATACTTAAAACCGCAAGAAGTGAAGAATTTAAAACCCTTGAAGGCAGAGAAAGAGCTAAAAAGGTTATGGATGTTTTTAAGATGGATGCGCTTGTTGTTATAGGTGGGGATGGTTCATTTAAAGGAGCGGAACTTTTAAGTGAACTAGGTGTTCAAGTTATAGGGATTCCAGGAACTATAGACAATGATTTAGCTTATACAGATTATACAATAGGATTCGATACAGCACTTAATACTATATTAGATTGTATAAATAAAATAAGAGATACATCAACATCTCATCAAAGAATTAGTATAGTAGAAGTTATGGGCAGAGAATGTGGAGATTTGGCATTATTTGCAGGCATAGCAGGTGGAGCTGAAAATGTAATTATACCAGAAGTAGAATTTAGTTTTGATGAAATATGTGCATCAATATTTGAAGGGAAAACTAAAGGTAAAGTCCACAATTTAATAATATTAGCTGAAGGTGTGGCTAAAAATATAGGTGGAGCAGAAACACTAGCAAAACAGTTAGAAGATGTGACAGGAATTGAATGTAGAGCAACGGTACTTGGATATATACAAAGAGGTGGAAATCCTAGTGCATTTGATAGAATTTTAGCATCTAAATTAGGTGCAAGAGCAATTGAATTACTAATTGATGGGAAAACAGCAAGAGCAGTTGGAATGAAAAATGGAGAAGTTATGGATATAGATATAAAAGATGCATTAGCAATGGAAAAGGATTTTGACCAAAAGTTATATTATATATCTAGAGCTTTATCCTATTAAAAATATATTTTATTAAAATAAATAATAACTGGGGTGAAAAAATGAAAAATATAGAGGGCTATACAGAAGAAGAACAAGTTGTAGAGAGGATGAAACGTATGAAAAAGACAAAAATAGTGTGTACAATAGGACCAACTACAGATGACAAAGAAATAATAAAAGAACTTATGAAAAATGGAATGAATGCAGCTAGACTTAATTTTTCACATGGAAGTCATGAAGAACATAAAAATAGAATTGACATGATAAAGGAAGCTAGAAAAGAATTAAAAAAACACATAGCTATAGTATTAGATACTAAAGGCCCTGAAATTAGAACTCATAAATTCGAAAATGATACAGTAGAACTTGTACAGGGAACAGAATTCTCTATATATTGTGGAGAAGAGATTTTAGGGGATGAAACTAAATGTTCAGTAACATATAGTAATTTAAATGAAGATATTGAACCTAAAGATATAATTTTAATAAATGATGGATTAGTAGCTTTAGAAGTTGTAGAAGTAGAAGATAAAGTTATAAAAACCATTGTTAAAAATTCAGGTGTTATAGGAAATAATAAAGGTATAAATGTACCTAATGTAGCAATAAATTTACCTGCTCTTACAGAAAAAGATGTTTCAGATTTAAAATTTGGTGCTGCCAATGAAGTTGATATTGTAGCTGCATCTTTCATAAGAAAAGCATCTGATGTATTAGATATAAGAAAAGTTTTGGCTAAAAATGGAGGAGAATCTATACAAATATTCTCTAAAATTGAAAATAGACAGGGTGTTAATAATATAGATGAAATAATAAAATTCTCAGATGGAATAATGGTAGCAAGAGGAGATCTAGGTGTTGAGATTCCAGCAGAAGAAGTGCCAGTAGTTCAAAAAATGATTATAGAAAAATGTAATATAGCTGGAAAACCAGTAATTACAGCTACTCAAATGTTAGATTCTATGATAAGAAATCCAAGACCGACTAGAGCAGAAGCATCAGATGTTGCAAATGCTATATTTGATGGAACTGATGCAATAATGTTAAGTGGTGAAACTGCTAATGGAAAGTATCCAATAGAAGTTGTAAAGACAATGGCTAATATAGCTAAAACAGCAGAAAAACACATAAATTATGACTCAAAATTATACCATAGTAGAAAAAGTCATATTCCAAATGTTTCAAATGCAATAAGTTTAGCAACATGTACAACAGCAATAGAATTAAATGCAGCAGCAATAATAACAGCAACACAAAGTGGCCATACAACTAAGCAAGTTTCTAAATATAGACCACAATGTCCAATTATAGCAGTAACTCCAAGTGAGAAAGTTGCAAGAAGTTTGGCTTTAAATTGGGGTGTATATTCAATAACAACAGAAAAAGTAGATAATACAGATGAACTTATGGATAAATGTGCAAAAGTTTCATTAGATGCAGGATATGTAAAAAGAGGAGATCTTGTTGTAATGGTAGCTGGAGTTCCAGCAAACTTTGTGGGAAGTACTAATATGATGAAAGTTCATATTATTGGAGATATATTATTACAAGGAATTGGAACAATTGAAAAAACATCATATGGAACAGCTTTCTATGCAGAAAATGCTAAAGATGCACAAGATAATATGCCATCAGGAAGCATTTTAGTTGTAAATAGATTAGGACGAGAATATATTGATTTAATAGATAAAGCTGAAGCTATAATAGTAGAAGAAGATGAAATGAGTTCAAGTGTAATAATAGAATGTACATCTAAAGATATTCCTATAATATACAATTCAGCAGATGCAAAATCAATAATAAAAACAGGTTCATTTATAACTATTCACTCTAAAAAGGGTGTTGGAATAGTTTATAGCGGAAAAGCAAATGTAAGTAAATAAAAAAAATAAATAAAAATTAAAATAATAGGTTTTCAAACTAAATTTTTTTTAGTATAATAATACTTTATAGGTTATCCATAAAATTTTTATACATGAATAATAGTGTAAAAAGATGGATAAAATTAAGAGGAATATGTTTGGCAACTGATTTATTTATTATTGACACCCTTAGGGGTGTTCTTTTTTGTGTAAATTTATAAGTTTTCATAATAATGCTGTTTACATATTCTTTGTATAATATATATAATAATGTTGTATATATGTAAATTTTTTGTTAAGAAAATGGGAAAACAAACGAAAAAAGTATATATAAGTATACATTTACATTTAATTTAAAGTGTTATTATGTGTATATTGGGGGGGTTTTTATGAGAAAAGCAAATATTAAAAATAATGAAAGAAGTATAGCATCAAAACTATTAATAAGTTTTATTGTAGTTACATTTGTAATATGTAGCTCATTAAGTCTAATATCTGGAATTATATCATCTAAAGCATTACATAATCTATTAAATATATCATTGCCAGAAACAACAGAGATGTGTTCATCATACATAGAGCAAATTATAAAAAGTGATAAAAGAGTAGTAGAAAATATTGCATTAGAAAATGATATAAAAAATAGTAGAGTTTCAATAGAACAAAAGATAAAAATTTTAGAAAATTATTTAGAGCCTAATAATTTTTTTAGAATAGGAATAGCAGACAAAAATGGAAATGGTGTTTTCAATGATAGTAAATTAAATGTATCTGAAAGAGAGTATTTTAAAGAGGCATTAAAAGGAAAAACAACAATTAGTACACCTATGCCAAGTATTAATGAAAAAGATAATGGTGCAGTAATAATTGGGTATGCTACACCAATAAAAGATGAAAAAGGGAATGTGGATAGTGTATTAATGGCAATAAGTGATGCATCAGTATTTAGCGACATAGTAAAAAATATAAATTTAGGTAAAGGTGGAGAAGCTTTTGTAGTTAATAGTACAGGACAGGTTGTAGCAGATAAAGATATTGAATTGGTCGGCAAACTTAATTTAAAAGAAGAATGTGAAAAAAATCCAAAATTTAAAGATCTTAAAGATCCATTAAATAGAATGTTATCTGAAGAAAATGGTATTGAGGAATATGGAAAAGGAACAGGAGCTATATTTTTAAGTTTTGAAAATATTAAAGATACAGATTGGACTGTAGGTATTCAAATGGAGAAAGGTGAAATTTTAAAAGACTTAAAAAATATGCAATTGTATATATCCATAGTAGCTTTAACATGTTTAGTACTAGGCAGTTTAATTATATTTTATCAAATAAGACCAATAGGTAAAATGTTAAAAGAAGCAACAAATACATTAGATACACTTGCTAATGGAGATATGACTGTAGAAGTAAAAAACAATTTAGTTAATAGAAAAGATGAAATTGGATTAATGGCTAAGGCTATGAAAAATATGCAACAATCCATTAATTTAGCAATAAGTACGGTAAAAGAAAATGCAGATATGATAGATTCATACAGTGAAAATTTAGCTAGTGTATCAGAAGAAATGTCAAGCTCAACAGATTCAGTAGCAATCTCTATACAAGATGTTGCAAAAGGAACAGAAAGTCAATCTGAAGACATGAATAGCATGGTAACAATGTTTGATGATTTTAATACAAGTATAGAAGAAGTTATGAGATCTATTAGAGAAATAGGAAAAGAAAATAGAAATATTTATGATTTATCAGAAAAAAATAATACAGATATGAATAGAGTTGTTATATCTGTAAAAAATGTAAATGAAGCATTTGAAAACCTAGTAAATAAAGTTAATTCAGTTGAAGGTAACATGAATAAGATAAATGAAATTATAACGGTTATGAATAGTATATCAGAGCAAACTAACTTACTAGCATTAAATGCTGCAATTGAAGCTGCACGTGTAGGTGAAGAAGGCAGAGGTTTTGCTGTTGTTGCAGATGAAATAAGAAAACTTGCAGAACAAAGTAAATTATCAGCTAATGATATTACAGAATTGCTTAACACTGTATTTGATGAAACACATATTATGGTTGACACAACTGCTAATGTAAAAAATGAAATAGATTCTCAAGGCGATATAATTAATAATGCTATTGAGACATTTGAAAAAATAAAATACGCAGTTGATGATATGAATCCTAAAATTCAAAATAGTGAAGCTATGGGAAACATTATAATTCAAAAGAAAGATGAAATAAGTAATAAAGTACAAAATGTTATGTCAGTGTCAGAAGAAGTATCAGCATCATCAGAAGAAATAGCAGCTATATCAGAAGAAATGAATGCTTCATCAGAAGAAGTAGCAAGCTCAGCTTTAAAATTGACAGAAATGACAAAAAGTATGAAGGATGAAATAAATAAATTTAAAATACAATAGCATATATAGAAAATATTATTATATAAAAAGAGAGAATTTACTAAAAGGTTCTCTCTTTTTATTATTTATTTATATTAATTAAATTTCATATAGTTCATTTATTCTACATTTAATTTGAATATATAACTTTTAAAAGAAAAAAAGTATAAAATTTTTAATAAAAGTAAAATTAAACTAAAATTAAAGGAAAAGTATAAAATAATAAATATTCCATACGAGAATTAATATGTCAATGTTCATGACGTTAAGAAAATTATATTTTTAAATTATGTTTTTTTAATGTGATGAATATTATGGTGATAAATTATAAAGTAATTATGGAGGAATTAGAATGAAAAAAATTTTTGAAATGAGCTCAAAAAGCATTGGTTCAAAGCTAATTGCTACATTTATTGGTATTATACTTTTAATATCGTTATTGTTAGCAGCTATATCAATATATGTATCGGAGAGAGCTTTAGAAGACTTGTTAGGGGATACATTACCACAAACAACTAATATGTGTGCAAATTATATATATGAAAATATAGAAACTAGTTCGCTGGTAATAGAAAATATAGCATTACAAGATAGGATAATGGACGATAATATATCAAATAAAGAAAAAGTTAAAATTTTAGAGTCAAACATTGAAGTGAATGGATTTTTAAGATTAGGTATTGCAGACAAAGAAGGTAATGTTATTTTCAATAATAGTAGCACTAATATTAAGGAAAGAGAATATTTTAAAGATGCTATGAATGGAAAAACAGTAATAAGCAATCCTATGAAAAGTGTAAATGAAATAGATAATGGAAAATTAATTAGTGTATATGCAACTCCTATTAAAAATTCAAAAGGAGAAGTTCATAGTGTTATAGTAGCAGTTAAAGAAGCAAATGTATTTAGTGATACTGTAAAAAACATAGAAATTGGAGGATGTTCAGAGGCATATATAATAGATAATAGTGGTGAAGTGATAGCATCAAAAAATGAAAGTGATGTTGGCAATTTAAATTTAAATGATGAAGTATCTGCTGGTGGCAAATTTGAAGGATTCAAAGAATCATTAGAAAATATGATTAAAAATGAACAAGGTATAGAAATATATAAAAATAAAAGTGGAGAGAGTATATATTTAGCATATCATAATATTCCACAAACAAATTGGACATTGGGAGTGGAAATCAGTAAAAATGAAATTTTAAAGTCAGTAACAATTATTAAAATTGTTTCAATAATAGTATCTTTAATATGTGCTACATTAGGTGGATTAGTTGTATTTTATCAAGTTAGAGGTATAAGCAAGGCATTAAAAAAATCAACTAGTTTTATTGATAATATGTCTAAAGGTGATATGACAGCTGAATTTGATGAGAATTTAATCGTGAGAAGTGATGAAATTGGAATAATGACTAAAGCCATGAAAAATATGCAACAATCAATAAATTCTGCTATAAGTACTGTAAAAGAAAATGCAGATATGATAGATTCATATAGTGAAAATTTAGCTAGTGTATCAGAAGAAATGTCAAGTTCAACAGATTCAGTAGCAAATTCTATACAAGATGTTGCAAAAGGAACAGAAAGTCAATCTGAAGACATGAATAGCATGGTAACAATGTTTGATGACTTTAACACAAGTATAGAGGAAGTTATGAACTCTATTAGAGAAATAGGAGAGGAAAATAAAAATATTTACGATTTGTCAGAAAAAAATAATACAGATATGAATAGAGTTGTTATATCTGTGAAAAATGTAAATGAAGCATTTGAAAATCTAGTAAATAAAGTTAATTCTGTTGAAGGAAATATGAATAAGATAAATGAAATTATAACAGTGATGAATAGTATATCAGAGCAAACTAATTTACTAGCATTAAATGCTGCGATTGAGGCTGCACGTGTAGGTGAAGAAGGAAGAGGTTTTGCTGTTGTAGCAGATGAGATAAGAAAACTTGCGGAACAAAGTAAATTGTCTGCTAATGATATAACTGGATTACTTAATACTGTATTTGATGAAACACATATTATGGTTGATACAACTGCAAAAGTGAAAAGTGAAATAGATTCTCAAGGAGATATAATTAATAATGCTATTGAGACATTTGAAAAAATAAAGGATGCAGTGGATGAAATGAACCCTAAAATTCAAAATAGTGAAGCTATGGGTAATGTTATAATTGAAAAGAAGAATGAAATAAGCAATAAAGTTCAAAATGTTATGTCGGTATCAGAAGAGGTTTCAGCATCATCAGAAGAAATAGCAGCTATATCAGAAGAAATGAATGCTTCATCTGAAGAAGTAGCGAGTTCAGCAATGAAATTAACAGAAATGACAAAAGAAATGAAAGAAGAAGTTAATAAATTTAAAATAAAATAAAATAAAATAAATGTAGAAAAATGCTATTAAATAAAATTATTTAATAGCATTTTTTATACATAAAATATTCCTATTTTCACACAATATATCTATATAAGAAAATTAAACATTAAATTTATTTTAGTGCTTTAATGAAATATTTAATGAAATAGGATGTGATTTTATGAGTGGAACACTAAGTTGCACAGCACGAAATTGTCTATATAATGGAAATGGTTTATGTACAGCTAACACCATTAAAATAAGTGGAAGAGATGCAGAAAGCAGTATATATACTCAATGTGATACTTTTGCAGAACAAGGATTAAGAAATTCTTTATCCAATATATTTAATGTAAATATTGGAGGAGAAATAATGCAAGCATTTAGCAATACATCAATAGAAATGTCACCTCACATACAATGTGATGCTCAAAAATGTATGTACAATATGGGAAACACATGTACTGCAGATTATATATACATAAATGGTCATGCTGCATTATCAAACATAAGAACAGAATGTGAAACCTTTAGGAAATAAACATATTTTAAGGAGCTTGAATTTAGCTCCTTTTTTAGCAGTAAAATTATACTTGTAAATTAATTAAAAGTATAAATCTATCCATTAAATATGAAGTTGTAATGTCAATTAATAATCTTATAGTCAATATATTTAAATTTTATAAAAATAGAGGTGAATTTGAATTATTAATAGAATTTATAATTGAGGCAATGTATAGGGGGATAGCAATATGTTAAAAGAAGTTTATAAAAATATTTACGTAAATGAAATACCATTACCTAAAAATCCATTGAAAGCAATAAAAAGCTATATAATTAAATCAAAGGATAAAAATTTAATTATAGATACAGGATTTAATATAGAAGAATGTAGAGATGTATTTTTTAAAGGAATTGAAGAATTAAAGTTGGATTTTAACAAAACAGAATTATTTTTAACTCATTTACATTCGGATCATTCAGGTATGGCATCAGAACTTTTTAAAAAAGGCGTAAAAATTTATGCTAGTGAAAAAGATGGACAACTTATAAATAAAATGACAACTATTGAGTACTGGGAAAACTTTGAAAAAAGAAAAGTTTGTTTTGACCTAGAAAAAGATAATGTTTCATATAGTAATCATCCAGGATACAAATATTGTCCTAGAGAAAAAATGAATTTTACATTTTTAAAAGATGGAGATAAATTGGAGGTTGGGGAATATAATTTTAAAGTTATAGATATATCAGGACATACTCCAGGACAAATTGGACTTTATGATAAGGAACATAAAATATTCTTTTGTGGAGACCATATTTTAGATAGAATAACTCCCAATATAACATTTTGGAGTTTTGAAATGGATGCGTTAAAAGTATATTTTGAAAATTTAAACAAAATATATGATTATGATATAAAATATTTATTTACAGCACATAGAAGTGATGTAAGTGATCATAAACAACGAATAAATGAAATTTTTCATCATCATAATGAAAGAATAAATGAGATATTAGACATAGTAAAAAGTGACAAGAAAAGTCCTAGAGATATAGCCACAGAGATGACTTGGGCAATTAGATGTAAAGATTGGGATGATTTTCCGAATTCACAAAAATGGTTTGCAGTAGGGGAAGTAATGGCTCATTTACAATACTTAAAAAATTTAGGTAAGGTAAAAGAAGATATAAATAATAACATAATGTATTATAAAGCTATTTAAAGTAGAAATCAGAATAAATTCTATCAATTTGTTCTGATTTTTACTTTACTATGCTTTAAAAATAAGTTGTTTTTTGATAAAATAGATAAATGTGAAATTTTAAGAGAAACTAATAATATTATTATATAAATTGAAAAAGTCCTTATTAATGAAAGGTGATTTTTATGAGTAAAGAAAATAAATTTAATAGTACAGTTGAAAAAAATCAAGAATATATAGTTGAGATTGAAAATAATGGACATCAAGGTGAAGGTGTAGCAAAGATAGATAATTTTACTGTTTTTATAGACGGTGCATTAAAAGGTGAAAAAGTAAAAATAAAAATAATAAAAGTTAATAAAAATTATGGAGTAGGAAAATTATTAGAGGTTATAGAAAAATCTGATTATAGATCAGAACCAGTATGTGTGACTTATAAAAGATGTGGAGGTTGTAACTTACAACATACAACATATGAATCGCAATTAGAATTTAAAACGGAAAGAGTTAAAGAAGTTTTAAAGAGAATAGGGAAATTAGATGATGTAAAAGTACATAATACTTTAGGTATGGAACATCCATACAATTATAGAAATAAAGTTCAATTACCCGTTGGAAAAAATAAAGATGGTGAAGTTTTAGTAGGATTTTATGCTCCAAGAAGTCATGATATTATAAATATGGAATGCTGCTATATTCAAGATGAAGTTGGAGATAAGGTAATAAGTATAACTAAAGAATGGATAAAAGAATTCAATATACCAACATATAATGAAGAAACTAATACTGGAATAGTTAGACACATAATGATAAGAAAAGGCTTTAAGACAGGTAGTGTAATGGTTGTTATAGTAACTAATGGAAATAAGCTACCTAACAGTGAAGAATTTGTGGATAACATTAGAAAAAATATAGAAAATGTGGATAGTATTATACAAAATATAAATGATAAGAAAACTAATGTTATATTAGGACAAAAATGCAAAGTTTTATATGGAAGTGAAACTATTACTGATTTTATTGGTGAATTTAAATTTAATATATCTCCATTATCATTTTTCCAAATAAATTCATTACAAACAGAAGTTTTATATAATAAAGCTTTAGAATATGCAGATTTAAAAGGTAATGAAGTAGTATTTGATGCTTACTGTGGGACAGGAACTATATCATTATTTTTATCACAAAAGGCTAAAAGAGTGTATGGGGTAGAGATAATACCACAAGCTATAGAAAATGCAATAAGAAATGCCAAAGAAAATAATGTAAAGAATGCACAATTTATAGTTGGAGAAGCTGAAAAAGAAATACCTAAGTTAATAGAAAATGGTGTTAAAGCAGATGTAGTAGTTGTTGATCCACCAAGAAAAGGTTGTGAAGAAAGCTTATTACATGCAATAGCTAAAATGGCGCCAGAAAAAATTGTTTATGTTTCATGTGATCCAGCAACATTAGCAAGAGATTTAAATATATTAGATACATTAGGTTATAAAACATTAGAAGTACAGCCAGTAGATATGTTTCCACAAACACATCATGTTGAAAATGTAGCAAAGTTAGTAAGAGATATATAAATTAGATATTGTAAATATGAAGTAAGGATTGGGATAAATTTCCTGATCCTATTTTAAATTGTATCAATTTATTATGAAATACAAGTTAGAACAATTAATGATATGTCTTTTTTAGGTTTTAAAAATAAAGGCAAAAATTTAATTTGAAACACAATAATTTCAAAAAAATATATTAAAACAATATAAATAAATATGAAAATAAGTAAAAATATAGATTTTGAATTAAAGATTATGATGAAAAATGTCGATATTTACACTAAAGTTAAAGTTAAAGTTAAAAGAGGTGTAAAAATGGAAAAAGAGTCGCATTTTAGTTTTGAAAAAATACATAAGGTTAATTATATAACGATAATAGGTATATGTTTACTTATGAGTTTAACAACTATATCTATGAATAACTTTGAAATACGTATAGATGAGTTATTGCCATTCATAATAGTTAGTATACTTTCAACAGCAATATATTTTTTCAAAATAAAGGATATAATAAAAGCAATGTCTTTTAGTTGTATTATTATACTTTCTAATGTAGGATATTTATTATTAGGAAGTTTTAATGAAAAAACTGTTGCAGCAGATATATTAGTTTTTGTTGCAGGAATTATATGTTCAGCATTATATTTTAACAAAAAACTATTAATTATTAATGCAATGATTTTAGATATTTGTATTATAATTATATTCTTTATTAATCCTAGCAGTATTTTAAGTGGGAAATTTTCAATATCAAGTATGTTAAATTTCTTTGCTATATTAAATGGAGTTATAATATTAATTTATTTCCTTACTATTTGGGGAAGTAAGTTGATTGAAGCTGCAAACAAAAAATCTTTAGAAAGTAAAGAACTTATAGAAAAGTTAAATTTAATTCTGATAAATATTAAAGAAAACACTACTAATTTAGATGATAACATAGATGTATTTTCAAAAGATATTATGCTTGTTAATACGAACAGTAATAATATAAATGTTAATATGAGTGAAATAAATAATGGAGTTCAAAACATAGCACATAGTATTTCAGGAATAAATTTAGGAATAAGTAAATCAAGCTCATCATTAGATGAAGTTAGAAATATATCAAACAAAATATATGAAACATCAAATGATATGAGAAAAAATGTTATTAGTGGAGCTAAAGAAATTAAATCAATGAATGATACTATGAGAATGATAAGAAGCTCTGTAAATGTATCACTTGAAACAGTCAATGTATTAAAAGAAAGTATTGATAAGATAAACAATGAAATTAATAATATTTATGAAATATCAGAGCAAACTAATTTACTAGCACTAAATGCAAGTATTGAAGCTGCTAGAGCGGGGGAATATGGAAAAGGATTTTCAATAGTAGCGGAAGAAGTAAAAAAATTAGCTGAAGAGACAAATGATATTGTAAAAAATGTTTATGACATTATTACTGAAATTAATAATAGTACTAAAGATGCTGTTGTTAAAGTAGCTGATGGAAATGTTTCAGCAGAAAAAGGAATAAAAGTTGTAAATAATGTACATGATGCTTTTAGTGAAATAGAGGATTATTTTGAAATAATTAGTAAATATATATATGAAGAACATGCATTTATTGAAAATGTAATAAATAATTTCAATCCTATGAAAAATGAAATTGAAGGTATTGGAAATATTACCGAAGAACATTTAGTGTCTACTGATGAGATTGAAAAATTAATTAATGAACAAGGTGAAAAAATTAATTCAATGACTTTATCAATAGATGAAATTAAATTGTTAAGTAAAAACTTAAAAGAGCTTTCATCTAGCCGATAGTATATAGAGCAAATGCACATTAAAATTTGAGCATTTGCTTTTATTATATTTTATATAAATTTACATTAATGTTACTATTTAATATAAAAAAGTATAAAATAGAACATGTTATAGTATATACAGTATAAATTTGGCAAAAAAATTGTTTATTAAGTAGAAAGAAAAAAATCTTTTGATATAATAAAAATATAGTTATTGAATTTCAATAGATAAATAAATTTCTATGGTTAATTATAAATTTATGGAGGTTA
The DNA here is from genome assembly GCF_056431285.1 of Clostridium amazonense. Taxonomy (NCBI): domain Bacteria; kingdom Bacillati; phylum Bacillota; class Clostridia; order Eubacteriales; family Clostridiaceae; genus Clostridium; species Clostridium amazonense. The sequence continues at coordinate 340,513 of NZ_JBWKMH010000010.1, forward strand.
ATTTATGATAAAGATTGCAATCTGCGATGATGAAAAGTGTACATGCTCAGCTATTGAAAATATTGTATTGGAATATGGAGAGGAAAAAAATTTAGAAATAGATACAGAGGTATTTTATTCAGGAGAAAAACTTTGTGATTATTTGGAAAAAAATGATTATTTTGATATAATATTTTTAGATATTGAATTAGAAAACTTGAATGGTGTAGAAGTAGGTCGATTTTTAAGAAATACATTAAAAAATCAAACTACTCAAGTTATTTATATATCTTCCAAGGAAAGTTATGCTATGAAATTATTTAAAATAAGACCTTTAGATTTTCTTATTAAACCTATTGTGGATAAAGAGATAAAAGAAGTATTAAATAGTGCATTTAATTTAATTGATAAAGAAAATGAATTTTTTGATTTTAGTATTAGAAAAGCGTTATATAGAATTCCACTTAAAGAAATTCTGTATTTTACAAGTGAAGGTAAAAAAATAAAGATAGTAACAATGAATGATAAAGAAGAACAATCATTTTATGATAAATTGGAAGATGTAAGAGATAGGTTGCCTAAAGATAAGTTTTTACTTATACATAAATCATATTTAGTTCAGTTTAATTATATTATGGAGTATAAATATGACTGTTTAAAAATGATTAATGGAGATGTACTTAATATTAGTCAATCTAATAGAAAAGAAGTTAGGCTTAAACTTATGAAACATAGAAAGGAGAATAAATAGTGGGAACAGATTGTGAGTTAGTTAATTTAGCATCAAATTTGTTCAGGGTATATGTTATCTATAGATTTGCAGGGGTTTTTTATAATAGAGAATTTATAAATAAAAAGTTAGAGTTAATACTATATTTTATATTTTATATTACAACAAGTGGTATATATGTAATTTTCAATGTTCCACTTTTAAATATTATATCAAATATTGTAGGTTTATTAATAATAGTATCTATTTATAATGACACCATACTAAAAAAAATATTATCAGTTGTATTAATTTATGTTATTAATATGGTGGCTGATAGTTTTATAGTTTTTTTGTTAGGTCAAAACGTTTCCAATGTACATCTTAGTGGTGTAGAAAGCATAATATCTACATTAATTATTTTTATATTGGAGTTAATTGTTGAAAAAATAGTGTCTACTAAAAATCAGTTTGAATTGTTAGCCAAGCATGGCGTTTTTTTAATTGCAATACCAACTATAAGTATTTTTATGATAGCAATTTTAGTTTTTAATTCAACAGAGAAAATGATGATTATTTCAGAGAGTACTTTTATACTATTTATTAATATGGTTATATTCTATCTATATGATTCTATTATAAAATCATATGAAGAAAAGTATTCTAAAGATTTATTAGAGCGTCAATTACATAGTTATGATAATCAATTAAAAATTATAGAAAAATCACAAAATAATATAAAATCATTAAAGCACGATATAAAACATCACTTATTACAACTTATGGATATGGCTAAAAAAAATAATGTTAAAGAAATAGTAGAGTATTTAAATACAATGGATGAATTTATAAAAAATCCAGATGAATACGTGAATACTGGAAATAATGCTATAGATATAATATTGAATTATATGATTTTAGAAGCAAAAAAAATAACAGATAATATTAAGGTGAAAGTTTGTATTCCAGAGGATATAAAACTAGACAAATTTGATATGAATATTATACTAGGTAATTTACTAAAAAATTCCATTGAAGCTTTAGAAAAATGTAAAAATAGAGAATTGGATATTTTTATTCAATATGATAAAGGAGTTTTATATATAAGTATAAAGAATAATTATAACGGTGTAATAAAGAAGCAAAATGGAAAAATAATTACAAGTAAAAATGATAAAAAAATGCATGGTATAGGGTTATCTAATGTAGAGAAAATTGTAGAAAAATATGATGGGATGTTAACTATAGAAGAGGAAAAAAGCTACATAATAGTGGATGTTTTGTTGTATATATGACAAGAAGATATTAAAAAATATACACAAAACTGTAAAAAAAGGAATTAATATATACTAATTTTGTAAAGATGAAATTTAGCTAAATTATAGTGGTAAAATATATGTATAAAGAAGGGGGAGATAATTATGAAACAAGTATCAAAAAAATGTGGAAGTATGTTAGCAGAAATGGCAAGAAAGGTGACAACTGCAAGTGCTAATACAGCATGTCCATTCTTAACATATCAACCTAGATTACCAGAAAGCGCAAAAAAATTACGTAAATTCTAATGAAACTAATAAACCAAAGTAATGTTACGAATTGGCTAATAATTAAAGGTTTTGCAAATGAAGAAGAAAAGGAAATTATTGAATATGGATTATACCAAGGGTTTCTAATGTTAATAAACATTTTGACAACATTCTTTTTGGGGTTTATATTTAATGTATTTTGGCAAAGTATAATATTCCTAATATCCTACATGTTACTTAGAACTTATGCTGGTGGATATCACGCGAATACAAAAAATCGTTGTTATATACTATCTGTAGTTATAATGATAATATGTTTCTTTTTAATAAATAACTTTGAACTTACAATGAAGTTTGGAGTGCTATTAAGTGCTATTTCAGGAATTTTAATTTTTACATTAGCACCAGTAGCAAATGATGTAAAACCTTTAGAAGAAGTAGAAGTTAAAATATACAAAAACAAAGCAAGAAAAATTTTTGTTATAGAATTTGCAATTGCAATTATAGCAGAAATGTTAGGAAAAAATAGTATATTTGGCACCATTGTATTATCAATATCAACGACATCAATATTGCTTGCTTTAGGATATTTAAAATACAATGTACTATTAAATGTTAGTCAATTAAATACAAAAGAATAGTTAAGCTCAGATTTAATTATATATAGTAATGTTTAAATATATAAAATTTTATATATTTAAATATCTGGAACTATAAAAATTAATTGAACAATTTTAATATCTATAACTTTTACAAAATTTACTATAAAGACACACTATAATTTTCAACATTAATGGACTATTGAACTTATTTAGTTTCGATAGTCCATTAATGTTTTTTTATGAAATAAAAAATTACAACTTATATACATTAGGGGTATAGAATTAGAAGGATAATAAAAATATGGGGGATTAAAATATATGTTGAATATTTTAATTGTTGAAGATGATAAAGCTATTTCAAATTTAATTTGTAGTAATCTAAAATCAGAAGGCTACATGTGTGATTATGTTTACGATGGAGAAAAATCTATTGATATGATAGATAAAAATAAATACGATCTAATATTATTAGATATCATGTTGCCGAATGTAAATGGCTATGAAATTATGGAATATGTTAGATATCTAGATATTCCAGTAATTTTTATTTCTGCTAAAAGTCAAGTTGATGATAGAATTAAGGGATTAAAATTAGGCGCAGATGATTATATAGTTAAGCCTTTTCAGATTGGAGAACTTCTAGCAAGAATAGAATGTGTATTGCGTAGATCTAATAAGTTTCAAAAAACTATATGCATAGATGATGTAAAAGTAGAGTTAGATTCACATATAGTTTTAAAAAATGGAAAGCAAATAGAATTAACTATTAAGGAATTTAAATTATTGGTTGAACTTATAAGAAATAAAAATATTGCACTATATAGAGATAAATTGTATGAAAATGTTTGGGAAGAAGAATATACAGGGGAAACACGTACATTAGATTTACATATACAAAAATTAAGAAAAAAACTGGATTGGAATGAAAAAATTAAAACGGTATTTAGAATAGGATATAGATTAGAGGTTTAATAATGAAAGTATTTACAAAAATATTTTTATCAACAGTAATAGTAATATCGCTATCGTTATCTCTATTAGAATATTACATGATATCAATCAATTTTAAAAATTTAATAGAACTTGAAATGAATAATACTCTAAATAATTTTAGAACCATGAGATTTATATTGCAGCCTAATATATCTATAGTAAATAATGTTAGTGGAAATGTGGAAAGTATATTATCTAAGATATCTTCACAAGCTTCTAATCTAGTTAGAGATAATTATTTTATGTCAATTTATGATAAGAAAAATAATGTAGTATTTTCTAATTCTAATAATAAATATAAAATAGATGAAATTTCTAATATAAATGATGGGAAAATACACTCAGTAATAAAAAAAATAGAAAATGATTATTTTGTTGTAATTTATGCAAATTTACAAAATAGTAAACAAAGTTTAAGTCTTATAATGGAAAAAAATATTACCAATATTTTTATAGAAAAAAATAAAATGGAGATAGAGTGTAGGTATATTTTCTTGATAATAATGGGTATAAGTACAATGCTTATGTTTGGAACAACTTATATTTTAACTCGTCCAATCAAGGAATTAAAGCAGATGAGCATAAAAATTTATAATGGAGATTATAGTAAGAGGGTTCGAATAAGAAGCATGGATGAAATTGGAGAGCTTGGATATACATTTAATAACATGGCAGATAAAATTGAAGAAAATATAGAAGAATTAAAATTACAAGTAAGACAAAAAGAAGACTTTGTAGCAAATTTTACTCATGAATTAAAAACACCATTAACTTCCATAATTGGTTATGCTGACATGCTTTATAGAAATAAATTAGAGCAAAAACATGTAAGGGAAGCTGCTGAGTATATTTTTAATGAGGGTATGAGATTAGAAGGATTATCTTTTAAATTGATGGATTTAATAGTTCTTAATAAGCAAGAATTTGTGAAGGAGATTATAAATATTGAAGAATTTTTTAAGGATATAAAAACTAGTATTGATCCAATTACTAGTGAGAAAAATGTAAAGTTCACAATAAAACATGATTATGTATATGTAAAAATAGAGTATGATTTATTAAAAACACTTATTCTAAATTTAATTGATAATTCTATAAAGGCAAATAGTAGTGAGATTAATTTAATAGGAGAAAAATGTAATGATAAATATATAATATCAATAATTGATAATGGATGTGGAATTCCTAATGAAGATATAGAAAGAATAACAGAAGCATTTTATATGGTGAATAAGTCAAGATCAAGAGAATTACATGGAGCGGGATTAGGACTTGCATTAGCTTCTAAAATTGCAAAATTACATAATACACAATTAGTTTATAAAAGTACAATTGGAGAAGGAACAATTGTAAGTTTTTCACTTGGTATGGAGGGGGAATTAAATGAAAACTAATGTTGTAAGTATTTTAATTTTTGTGGTGATCACTATAGGGATATTAGGTGTAAATATTATACTATCAGACATTTTTTTTAGTAAACTAGAAGAAGATATAATAAATAAAGAGAAAACTATTAAAGTAGAAAGTACAAATGTAGTAAATAATAAAAAATATTATTATTTAGATAGAACTATAAATTTAGCATACATTAAAACAGGGGATGAAGAAGTAGTAGTAAACTTAAGTGAAGATAAAAACCTTGGCATTGAATTATTAGATGGTGCAATTGGAACATTTATTACAAGAATTCAAGTATGCAAAGATATTTTTAATGAAAGACCAAGTAAATGGAATGAGTATAATTACAATATAAAAATTTATAGAAAATATTCAAGGGAAGAATTTCCTGATTTATATGTAGATAATGTAGAAATGGCAATTGAAAAATATAAGATAATAGGTACGCTTAGTAAAGATGATGTAATGGTATTAAATTTACAAGTTTCAGGAGAAAATCTAGAGCAAATTGATACACATAATGTTATGAAAGAATTAAAAATATACTATGAATATTTTACTGGGGAAAGTTTTATTATAAGCAAAGATGAAAAATCTGCTGTTAGTGAAAATGGAAAATATGGATTCAAGTTAGAAAATGATAATAAAAAATTAAATGTTTCTTTATATGTAATTTAGTTAATATACAACTAATATACAACTAGATGACAATAAGTAAACAACTCTTTGTTAAGATAAATATAATTTATTAAATAATAAGGAGGAGATTTCTATGAAAGGAAAAAAATTAATTGTAATTAGTATTATATTAGCTAGTACTTTAGGAGGAACAGCATTAGCAAAAGGTGGGAATGTAGAAGAATGTAAATATGAAAGTGGTAAAAATTACTTGATGGAAAATTATGTAGAAGAAAAACATAGTTATAAATTTCCTAACAAGTATCAAAATGAATTTGAAAAAATAACATTCGATGCTGAGGTTATAGTGGAGAATGTTGAAGAATTAAAATCTTTTTATAAGTGTAATGCAAAACCACAAAGAATAAATAGAGATAAAGCATTGAAAAAGTTTTTAGGTAAAGAAAATATAAAAAAAGTATATGAGAGTGAAGAAGATGTAAAAGGGGAAACGACAAGTGTTTCTTATGAAGGAGAAAATGGCAACACAATCTCATTTGGAAACATACCTTCATCATGTAATTATAGAAAAAATGGTTTATCTAAATATTTATTGAATGCATTTATATTACAAAGTAAAGACTCAAGATATAATGCTGATAAATTTTCATTAGATAAAGAATTTGAATTTTCAACAAGGAAAGATGCATTTAATAAGATAAAAAAAACGTTAACAGATATAGGAATAGAAATGGGGTCAAATTATAAAGCTTACTCACTTGACTATAAGACAATGAGAGATGAAGAATATGTAATGGATGTTAATGGAAATGAAGATAGAAGTAAATATAAACCTTCATGGACAGAAGAAGATAATGCATATTATTTTGTAATAAATCAAGATTATGAAAAATTGCCAACATATCATCCGTATTTCAATGTGTTTAAATCAAAAGAAGAATCAAACGCACCAATACAAGTAATATATTCTAAAAATGGAATTGAATACTTAGAAATAGAAAATGTAGTGGATTTTTCTTCAAAGAATAGTGAAGTGGAAATACTTCCCTTTGAAAATATAATTGAATCTATTAATAATAAAGCATTTTTAAATGAAGATGATAGAACCTTTAAGGTTACAAAAATGGAATTAGAATATATGGTAGACACTTATAATGGAAGGAAAGATGGAATTTATAAGGTAAAGCCTATTTGGATGGCTGATGTTGAAGAAGTAAATAAAGAATATAAATGTGAATTCCCAATAATTATAGATGCTGCAACAGGACAAATAATAGATAATTATTGTGAAAATTTTTAATTCACTATATAAAATATAACTAAATTATAAGTGTTTTAGAAAAAATAGAAAATTATAAAATAACAGCTTTAAAATTAATAAATGTGTTATTAAAAATTTGAACTTGGAACCCGATATATGGTTCCAAGCTGAAAAATGAAATTATTCAAATATTAAATGAGAATGGTAGTATTCTAAGAAACAGGAATTATTTAAAACGTTATTCATAAAAATTTCAAAGAAACGCTAATGAATTTGTCATTTTATTTCCAAGACTAAACGGCTATAAGTGAACTAAATTAAGAGCTATGTAATTAAATTCTAGTCTATTTTTCATAATTCTTCGTCAGCAATTCACATTAATAAAATGCCATTATTGATGCGAATTACTTCCTTGATTTATAAAAAATATACATTGAATTTTCAATTACATATTTCTAAATTTAGTTCACACGACGTTATGTCTAGGCAGTCGCTGAACCCGTCCTTGGGTTCAGGTCTTAAAAATAAAACACAAATTAATAAGAGTTTCTAAATCAATTTTAAAAGAAATACTAATTTAAATAATTCCTGTTTCTTGATAAAAGAAAAAAGTTTTTCAATTGATAAAGATGTTATTTTGAATTTGAACTTGGAACCCTATAAAAGGCTAAATTCAAAAATAAAGGAAAAATAGTTTTAAAATGAAATATTATTTTAAAACTATTTTTTTGAGTAATTTAATTTAAAGTATCATTTTATATTTTTATAAAACATTATTTAATACATAAAGGAATTTTAACATTAAAACTTTAAAAGCATTATGAAGTGTAGGGTTCATTTGAAGAAATATAATATATTAAAAAAAAGAAGTATCTATATATTTTTGTTGATTAAATGTTAAAGAAAAATACATAATCAATATATATATATTTCATAAAATGTAAAAATGAGGAGTGTTGTTTATGAAGTATATATTAAAAAAGAATGTAGATAAAAGAATTATTAGTAAATCTATTTATGATATTAGAGAAGTTAAGTTAGAAGAAGAGGAATTAAAGGTATTTTTGAAAACATATTTACCTAAGTTTATGGCTAATTCATTAGATCCGGATTTTGATCCATCTAAGCCAGAGAAATATATAGAAAATTTATTTTTAGGGAAATTAGGTGATGTGAATACATTATATACTATTTGTGCTTATGACAATGAAAAACCAGTGGGGATATTGATAAGAATAGTAGATAAAAATATGATGTTTCATATATATACAATAGGAACTTTGGAAGCATATAGAAATAAGTGTGTAGCTTCGGAATTATTGATAGAATGTATAAATGATATGTTTGAAAGTGGGAATATAGAAGTTATTTTGGATGTTCATAGTGATAATATACCAGCATATAACTTGTATGAAAAATTTGGGTTTTGTTAAATTTTTCATTACAGGATTATTATTATAAAAAAATAGGAGTGATTTTATGGGAATTAAAGGTTATGCTACTATTGAAGGAACAGAAAATTACTTTAGAATGAAAAATATAAGTTTAGAGAAAACTAGGTTAAGTAAATATTTTAGAAGTTTACCTATGGCTATGGGAACTTTTATGGGAGATTTTTCAGAAGTTGATTCTAAAAAGTATGAAGAATCTTTGATTTATGGTCTTGAAAATGGTATTAATTTTATTGATACGGCAATTTGTTATAGGGGGATGTTATCAGAAAGAGATGTTGGAAAAGTGTTGAAAAACATGATTATTGATAACAAAAAAATAAAAAGAGATGAAATTATAGTATCAAGTAAAGCAGGGATTATATTTGGAGATATAACTATTCCATTAAGACCATTAGACTACTTAGATAATATATTTATAAAGGAAGGTATATTAAAAAGAGAAGACGTAAATATAGATGAATCTAAAAATTTCAAGCATACATTAGCACCTAATTTTCATAAATATGCTATTGATAAAAGTAAAGAAAATTTAGGACTAGACACTATAGATGTTTATTATATACATGAGCCAGAATGGTCTAAAAGTATAATAGGTGAGGATAAATTTTATAAACAGCTAGAACTTTTATTTGAATTTTATGAGGGACAAGTAGAGTGTGGAAATATAATGAATTATGGTATTGCTACTTGGTCGGCACTTACATGCAATGAAAATAATTTAGAATATTTATCATTAGAAAAAATAGTTAATATAGCAAAAAATGTTGCTGGGGATAAACATCATTTGAAATTTTTACAATTAAACTATAATAAAATTAACACCAATGCAAACACTTTAAAAAATCAGAAAGTACATGGAAGTTATTATACAGCTATTGATGCAGCTAATGAACTGGGGATTATAGTAAATGTTAATGGTCCATTAAATCAAATGAAAGATATAAAAGAAAAAAATTATTCTACAGAAGAAATGTTGAAATTTATTACAGATACAAAAGGTGTACATGCTTCTATGATAGGAAACAAAAAAATTGAACATTTAAAAGAGAATATGAGGATTTTTATATAGAATTAATCAATTATAGATTATAAAAAGGTATTGCAATTGACGCGACGACAAGTGATATTATTTTCTTATGAGGTACTTCAGAGGTTAAAAAATATTAAAAAAATAGGAGTTGAATTATGAGTTTTAAACTAATTCACGATTTATCAGAAGAATTAAGTTTAACAAGTCGTACATTGAGATATTGGGAAGAGAAGGGGCTTTTAAGGAGCTCAAGAGATCTACAATCTGGTTGGAGAATGTATGATGGCAAAGAAGTAGATAAAGCAAGTATAATTAAATTTTTAAGGGGATTTAATATTTCTTTGAAAGATATAAAGGTTATACTTGAAAACAATGATTTAGAAACAATTATAAAGGTTATAAAGAAACGTATTAATAAATTAAATGATGAAAATATTGAAATTATTAGAGAAAAAGAGATATTAAATAATCTAATTTTAAAATTAAATTTTATGACAGCGTTTAAAGATGAATCTAGAAAAATTGTGGATATAGAAAAAATACTTTTACTTCAAATTCCTTGTAATAATATAGGAGATGATGTTATGGAAAATAGTATTAAAAATTCAGAAGTAATGAAAATAATTAACTTACCTGAAATGAGGATAGCTTTTTATAATGTAATAAGTTCTTCACCAGAAGAAGAAGCTTTAGAGAAAGTATTAGAGTGGGCAGAAAGAGAAAATTTAATGGGGACAGCAAGGATTTTTGGATTTAATACTACTGAATATAATAAAGATACTGAAAAGTATGGATGGGCTGCTAGTATAACTATTCCTGAAGATATAGAAATACCAAAGTATATGGAAGAAAAAAGGTTGCCAGGAGGATTATATGCAGTATTAAGTAGTACAAATGAAGTGTATGATTCATGGAACTTATTAATAAAAATGTTAGAGGAAGACAAAGAATACACTTCGGATTCAAATAGACCATGTTTAGAAGAGCATATACTAAAAATAAAGAATGAAAAAGGAACATGGGAATTTTATTTAAATGTATTAGAACCAATAAAAAAGTTATAATAAAAATATAAAAAAGAAAAGCTATCTTAAAAAGGTTTTAAGATGGCTTTCTTTATTATAAATATATGAATAAGTTTACATAAATAGTTTTAAACAGTTAATTTATTGAATTATTAAAATAGTAAGTTTTAATAATATTAGAGGAATATTTATGATATATCATTGTAACTACTCCACTATGTTAGTATAATAATATATACATGAAAATATATATGAAAATATATATAAAAAAACAATAGGAAATAGTTTGTAGATAATGTAATAAATTTTATTATAAATGAACTTTAATTATGATTAAAGTGATATTAAACATGACAACTTGTATTAATTTATAAGGAAACAAGTTAAAAAGCTGAAATTATTCTTATTTCAGTTGGGAATTCTAATTAATTGAAAATGGAAAATTGAAAGTGAATGTGTAAAAATTGGAGATCCAATTGTAAAGAATGATATTTTATTAGATGTGCAAAGCAAATTATTTGAAAACAATATAAAAACTTAGTTTTTAGGTATTTCTATTTTAAATATTAAGAACGAAGTGAGTAATATTCACTTTTCACTCTTACTTTTTAATTGGTTTCCAACATTATAATGGGATAAATTATAAGTTTAATAATATCATTTGATAAAGATGTTATTTAAACTTGGAACTTCATAGAAGTACCAGATAATATTAGGGTCATAAATATAATATATTTATAATAGAATGTTGATAAGTCGACAAACTAATTTAAAATTAACAATAGGAAATAAGCTAAAAATTTGACTTATAAATATCAAAATAACTGTTTAAAGTGATTATTCAAAGTTATTATTAATAAACAGTATATAGTAAGTTAACATATTAGTGAGAATCCTATAACAAGCTCAAATAAGTAGGGGGAAAAGAATGCTAGGTTTTTATAATTATACGGTTATTTTAACATACATGGGACTAGCCTGTTCTTTTATAGGAATGGTAAATGCATTACAAGGAAATATAAGAATTGCATTACTATGTCTTATGTTATCAGGTCTATGTGATATGTTTGATGGTAAAGTAGCTCGTACTAGAAAAAGTACAGATTTAGAAAAAAGATTTGGAATTCAAATAGATTCATTATGTGATCTTATTTGTTTTGGTGTATTTCCAGCTATAATAGGATATGGAATAGGAATAAGAAGTGTATTTGGATTATTTTGTATGTTTATATATGTACTTTCAGCACTAATTCGTTTATCATATTTTAATGTTATGGAAGAAGAAAGACAAAATGGAACAACTGAAAAAAGAAAAAATTATGAAGGGTTACCAGTTACAACTGTGGCAATAATTATTCCAGCAGTATTTTTATTAAAATTAATCAATGGTATTCCATTTGCAATTATTTATCCAATTATATTATTAATATTATCTGGTGCATTCACAATAAAATTTAATGTAAAAAAACCAATTGGTAAAGAGGTTGCATTAATGGTCAGTACTGGAATGATAGTATTTATATTAGTTGCTAAATTTGGAGGTAGACTATAGTGTATGGAGTAACTCGTAGTGGTGAAAAAATATTTTACGATACTAAGCAACAAAAAACTTTAGAATTTATATATGGGACTAAAATAGGAAGAATAATATTAAAAGTTATTTATAGACCTTTTATATCAAAAGTCTCTGGAATATTTTTAGATAGTAGTTTATCTAAATTTATGATAAAGAAGTTTATAAAGAAAAATAATATAAACTTAGAAGAGTATGAAGTAGAAGATTATAATTCATTCAATGAGTTTTTTACAAGAAAAATAAGAAGTGGCAAAAGAATTATAAATAATGATAAGAATATATTAATAAGTCCATGTGACAGTAAGTTATCAATTTATAAAATAGAAAGTGACAATAAGTTTTATATTAAGGAAAGTCATTACTGTGTTACAGATTTATTAGATAATGCAGAAATAAGTAAAGAATACATGGATGGATATTGTTTAATCTTTAGATTAACAGTTGATGATTATCATAGATATTGCTATTTAGATAATGGTGTAAAAGATAAAAATATTTTTATTAAGGGTGTATTACATACTGTTAATCCAATTGCAGATAAAAAATATAAAGTATATAAAACTAATTGTAGAGAGTATACTGTATTACATACTAAAAATTTTGGAGATGTAATACAAATGGAAGTTGGAGCAATGATAGTTGGAAAAATTACTAATTATCATGATGAATATACTTTTTCAAAAGGGGAAGAAAAAGGTAAATTTGAATTTGGTGGCTCAACCATAGTTTTATTATTTAAAAAAGGTGTAATAAAGATAGATGAAGACATAGTTATAAATAGTAACAATGGTATTGAAACTATAGTAAAAATGGGTGAAAAAATAGGCTCAAAGATTATTGATAAATAATCTTTCAATATTTATATAAATAAAAAAACTAAGCGAAACTGCTTAGTTTTTTTATTTTAAGATTAAATTAAGGTAAGTGTTATTTATAGTTAAGAAAGGATATGTATTATATATTACATAAGGTTAGTAAAAACATTACATGAATGTAATGAAGAATTAATATAAAAACATAGTTTGAAATTTAAATAAAAAATATAATATAAACATAAAATAAATTAATTTTTAGGAGGAATATAAAATGAAAAAGGTAATAGAAATAGTGAAAATAGTAATGATAGGTATATTTGTAGATGCAAGAATGTTATTAGATTAGTTAAAATGAAAAATTAGGAGGAATACAAAATGAAAAAGGTAATGGAAATAGTGAAAATAGTAATAATAGGTATATTTGTAGACGCAAGAATGTTATTAGATTAGTTAAAATAAAAAATTAGGAGGAATACAAAATGAAAAAGGTAATGGAAATAGTAAAAATAATAATAATAGGTATATTTGTAGATGCAAGGATATTATTAGATTAAGATATTAAGAGGTAAAAAGTAATGAGTAATAAATATTATATAAAAATATAGAAAAGCTTTGATTAAATAAATAAAATCAAAGTTTTTTTATATTTTTATGATATAAAATTATTTAAAACTTAAAATTACTATATAATAAGATTGTATAAATAAGAGATTAAGTTGGAGGAAGTTTATAATGTATGAAATAGAGCTAATAATAGAGAAAATGAAAACGACAGATTTACTAAAAGAATATTGTGATAAGGAAAAATTTATAGGTTTCTGCAAAAAATGCAAAAATTATAATAATGTATGGTCATGTCCACCAGTTAAATTTAATAGTGATGAATATCTAAAAGAATATGATAACGCCTATATTATAGGAACTAAAGTAATATATGATGAAAAAACTATAAATAACACTAATACTGAAGAAAAAATTTCAAAAGTTACAGAAGAGACTTTTCATGATGTTAAAAAGTTATTGGCTACAATTTTTTTACAACTAGAAAAGGAATACGAGAACACAAAATTTATATCAAGTGGTGTTTGTGATATATGCAGTGAATGTGCAAGAGTTATAAATAAGCCTTGTAGATATCCTGATAAAATGAGATATTCTTTTGATTCTTTTGGTATGGACTTAAGTCGTATATCATCTCAACTTTTAAATACGGAAATTAAATGGTGTAAGGGTAAATTACCAGAATATTATACTTTAGTAAGTGCATATATGACTAATAATGAAATAGATAATTTAAAAGAAAATATAGAAAATTATATAATTAAATAAGATTAAAATATAAAATAAAAATCATTATAATAATAAATTTATTATAGTGATTTTTATTTGCTATGTGATATAATTATATAAAAATTTACAAGAAAATTGATTTTCTAAATACGATTATATAAAATTAGTTTAAAAATATACGAAATATATATTATATAGAAGTGAAAAGAGGGATGCTGGAAATGAGAAAAAATAAAAAGAAAACATTTAGAAAAGAAATAGTAAATTTATTGATTTTTACATCAATAATACCAGTATTAGTAATAGCTTTAGTAAATTTTTATGAATTAAATAAAAATATGCAAACAGATTTAAATACAATAATGAAAAATGGAGTTGGCATACTAAATGAAGCTGTGGTAAGAAATACAGCTGATATTGTAGGAGATCTGGAACACATAGCACTAGATGAAAATGCAAAAAATGCCAATGATGATAAATTTTCAATTTTTTTAGAAAAAAGCTTTGGAAGTTATATTCAAATCAATAGTGATATAATGTTTGCATATATGGGAACTAATACTGGTAAAGTTATAACTATGCCTAAAAGTGATTTAGGAGCTGATTATGATCCAAGAAAAAGAAGCTGGTATGAGGAAGCAATGAAAAATCCTTCAGAAGTTGTAATATCAGAGCCTTATGAGGATGCAAGTACAAAATCAATTGTTGTCACATATTCTAAAGTGGTTAAAAATGATAAAGGGGAAGTTGAAGGAGTAGTAGCTTTAGATCAAAAATTAGACAAGCTTTCAGAATTAGTTAACAATATAGATATAGGAAATAATTCCTCAGCAGCAATATTAAGTCCAAATGGAACAATAATTGCACATGAAAACCAAGAATTAATAGGAAAAGGAGCTTCAGAAATTGAATGGGTAAATGAAGTTCAAAATATTAAAGACAATTCACGTGATGACGCAAAGATAGATGGTAAAGACTATATAGTATATAAAAAAGTTGATGAAAATACGAAGATGTCTATGGTTACTTTTATTCCTAAAAGTGAAATACAAAAGTCAATATTTAATGGCATTTTAGTTTCTTTAATAGTATTTGTAATTGTTATAGTTGTTATTATGATAGTTACGAAAATATATACAAGTAGGCTTACAAATCCAATTAAAGATATTGTAACAGTGCTTCATAAAATAAAGGATGGAGATTTTACAACAAAGGCTGTTTCTAAAGATTCATACAATGAAGAAGTATCATCTATGATAGATGGATTAAATATATTAATAGATGATATGGTAATTTTATTAAATGGAGTTAAAGAAGCTTCAGAAAAGGTAAGTGAAGGTTCAGATAATTTATTTAATATAATAAGTGAATCTACAAATGTAGGAGAAGAAGTTGCAAAATCAGTTCAACAAATTGCAGAAGGTGCAACAAGTCAAGCATTAGAACTTGAAACAAGTGTAGATGTAGTAACAAGTTTAGAAGAAGAAATAGACGAGTCAATATTAAATTCTAAGAAAATGCTAGAAGTTTCACATGAAGTTAAGGATTCTTCAGTGGAAGGAACAAAAGCAATAGAAGTTTTAAGTAGTAGTTATGAAAACAATATTAAGTCAAGTGATAATATATCAAAGAAAGTAGATGTATTAGCAAGTAAGTCAAATGAAATAGGTATTATAATTGATGCCATTGAATCAATTACAGAACAAACAAGTCTTTTAGCATTAAATGCAAGTATAGAAGCAGCAAGAGCTGGAGAAGCAGGACGCGGATTTGCAGTTGTAGCAGATGAAGTTAGAAAGCTTGCTGAAGAGTCAGCAAAGTCTGCAAAAGAAATAAGTAATGTAATTGGTGAAGTAAAAGAGAGTATAAGTGAGCTTTATGAAGAAACACAGGTTACTAAAAAATTAAATGAAGCTACAACTGAAAGTGTAGAAATAACAAAAGAAAAGTTTAATGTTATTGATGAAAGTATAAGAACACTTGAAGATACCATTAAGAACTTCACAACATCATTAGATGCGATAAATGATAAGAAAAATGTAGTTGTAAGTAAAATTTCAGATGTTTCAGCTGTATCAGAAGAAACAGCAGCAACTACACAAGAGGTAAGTGCAGCATCAGAAGAACAATCAGCTGGGCTTCAAGAAATAAATTTACAAGCAGAAACATTAAAACAATATGCGGAAAATTTAACAGTGATAATTCAAAAATTTAAAATTTAATATGTTATAAAACTTTAAAATAGAAGTGAAATAAGATAACTAACAATTCATTAAATTGGATTGTTAGTTATTTTAATATACATCACATTGCTAATTTTTATATAGGTAGGGAGAAATAGTTCTCTTTATCTATTTTTTATTACACAAAATATTTTGTAATAATATAACTGAATCATAAATATGATTTATTGACAGGATATTTTTAGAGTATACAGTAATAGTAATGATAAGGATGTGATTGTATGACAACTAAAATTGATATTATATCTGGATTTTTAGGTGCTGGCAAAACAACATTAATTAAAAAGTTAATTTCTGAAACACTATATAAAGAAAATTTAGTGATTATAGAAAATGAATTTGGCGAAATAGGAATTGATGGTGGTATTTTAAGAAAAGCTGGTATTGAAATAAAAGAAATGAATTCTGGTTGCATTTGTTGTACTCTTGTAGGTGATTTTTCTACAGCTTTAAAAGAGGTTATACATAAATATAAACCTAACAGAATAATAATAGAGCCTTCAGGAGTAGGAAAACTTTCAGATGTGTTAAATGCTTGTAATAAAGTTGCAAAAAAAGAAGATGTAAAAATGAACATGTGTATATCTGTAGTAGATGCAAATAAATATAAAATGTATATGAGAAACTTCTCAGAATTCTTTGCTAATCAAATAGAGTTTTCTCAAACTGTAATTTTAAGTAGAACACAAAATATTGAACAAGACTCATTAACTAAAATAGTAAAAGATGTTCAAAAAATTAATAAAAAGGCAAATATAATAACAACTCCTTGGACAAGTATTAAATCTGAAACTATAATTTCTGTTGCTGAAAAAAATGCAGAAATAGAATTGGAATATCAAATTAATAAGGAAATAAAAAAATTTGAGAGCAAGGATAAAGAGGTGGATTCTAATAAAACATTGAAAAGATTTCACATTAATAGGAGAAAGGAAGAAAAACATTCAGCTAATGATATTTTTGATGTATGGGGAGAAGAAACTCCAAAAATATTTTCAAATAGAGAAATTGAAAATATATTAAGAGAATTAGGAAAAGACAAATATGGTGTTGTATTAAGGGCTAAAGGCATAGTACAAACTAATAATAAGAAATGGGTGCAATTTGACTTTGTGCCAGAGGAGATATATATAAAATCAATAGAGGCTGACTACACAGGAAGATTATGTGTTATAGGTAAAAAGTTAAATAAAACAGCTATAAAAGAGCTTTTTAAAATTTAAAGAGGTAGTTTTTATGAGTGTACCAATAGATGTTATTGTGGGATTTTTAGAGTCGGGAAAAACAACTTTGATTGAGAAACTTTTAAGGAGAAATATATTAGGTAAAAATGAACGCGTTGTAGTTTTGTTATGTGAAGAAGGAATTGAAGAATTAAAAATAGACAAATATGATGAAAATGTAATTGTAAAAACAATTGAAAATAAAAATCAATTAAGTTATGAATTATTTAAAAATATAAGAAAGGAATACAATCCTAACAGGATAATTATAGAATATAATGGAACTTGGGAAGTTAGTGATTTATTAAAAGTTAGGGTTCCTAGTAATTATAATATAGAAAAAATTTTTTGTACTATAAATGCAGAAACATTTATATCGTATATGAGTAATATGAGAAATATTATACTTGATCATTTAATGAATAGTGATTGCATAATACTTAATAGACACAAAACTTTAAGTAAAAAAGAAATAAAAAATATGAGGAAAGTTATTAGTGGTATAAATAAGAGAAGTGTAATTATAAATGAAAATATTAATGAAGAAATAAGTAAATTTATTTGTAATGAGGAATTGAAATCAAAAGAAAATTTTATAATACTTATGATTTGGATAGTTATTTTTTATATGATTTTATCTATATTAAAGTATAAAAATATGATTCCTAATATAGAAAAAATAAGAGATGTGAATATATTATTTTTAAGTATTTTAATAGAAGCAATTCCTTTTGTATTAATAGGAGTGTTTGTATCTTCAATACTTCAAATTGTAGTTCCAGATTATAAAATAATAAATTTATTTGGAAAAAAAAGGTGGTTCAGCTTTCCTTTAGCTGCAATTATGGGTATATTTTTTCCAGTGTGTGATTGTGCTATGGCACCAATAACAGCTAGAATGGTAAAAAAAGGAGTTCCACTTTCAAAAGCTGTAACTTTTATGTTAGCAGCACCAGTAGTGAATCCTGTTGTTATAATATCAACATTTTATGCTTTTCCAAGCAATCCTAAAATTGTTTTTTATAGAATAATTTTAGGAATTATAGTTTCAATTATTACAGGTATAATAGTTGAAATGTTTTACAATAAAGAAAATAACATTGAGATAAATAATACATCAAGTTATTTAAGTTGTTCTAGTGGTGATATAGGAAAAATTTATAATCATGGGATTTTGGGCACTGTAGAAGCTATATTTAAGCATGCAGGACTTGAATTTTTGAATGTATCTAAATATGTTATAGTAGGGGCATTAATATCTGCAACAGTTCAAAAGTTGATTCCAAGAGAATTTTTTAGTTATATAGCTACAAACAATGTAAAGTCTATACTTGTTATGATATTAGCAGCATTTATATTATCTGTATGTGCTAATTCTAATGCGTTTATTGCAAGAAGTTTTCAGGGAACATTTCCAATAACATCACTTTTAGCATTTATGATTATGGGGCCTATGTTAGATATAAAAAATTTATTTATGCTTATTGGAAACTTTAATAAAAAATTTGTAGTTACGCTTATATGTATAGTTTTGACTGTAGGAGTATCTATTTTTTCATTAGTATCAATAATATTATAGAGGAAAATAATTATGAGGAAAAAAGTTAATATGGAAGTACTTGTTCAGTTGGGGATTTTATTTGGACTAGCAAGTATGCTTTTTATATCTTTAGTGAATGGGAATATAAAAAAATATGTGCATCCAAGGCTTGAGTTACTTCTTTGGGTTTCAGGGGCAGTGCTTATTATTATAGGAATTTTTATGATTCCTAATTTGTTTAAACCCAAACATTGTGAAAATGTTTTGTCATATGGAATAATAATATTTCCAATTATTGCTTTATTAATAGTACCAAACATTAAAACAACAAATAAAATAAATAGCAATGAAAAATTTTCATATGTTATAAATAATTATGAGATAAATAGTTCAAATAAGGAAGAGTTTAATTCTCAAGATAATAATATTATTAATGTAAAGGATGAGGATTTTGCAAAATGGTATGTAGAGATTTATGAAAATAAGGATAAATATGATGGAACTAAGATAGAAATGAAGGGACAAGTATTAAAAAAAGATGGACTTAAAGAAAATGAATTTATTCCAGCTAGAAAAGTAATGGTATGTTGTGCGGCAGATGCGGAAGTTTATGGATTTATATGTAGAAGTTCTGAAACACATAAATTAAAAGAGAATGAGTGGGTTAAAGTAATTGGACAAATAAAGTATGAAGAATATGAAAATGAAATAGTTCCCATAATATATGTAGAGAAAATGGAAAAATCACAACCAGCCAAAATGGAGTATATTTATTTTCATTAACAGAAACTATTAAATTTTAAAATGAAAATGTTAAATATGGTTTATAAAAAAACAGATGTAAAAGATGAAGTTAGCTCTTACATCTGTTTTTTTATAATTTACTAGAACACTTTGGGCAAATGCCTGTGAATTCTAAACTATGGCCTATAATTATATAACCAGTTTTATTGATTAATGATTCAGAAAAATTTTCTAATGGACAGTGATTTATAGGAATAACATTACCACATAAAGTACATACTAAATGATGTGTATGCATTGAATTATTAATCTGATAATAAGTTTTGCCGTCTTGATTTAAACTTTTAAGCAAAACTCCCTTTTCAGAAAGGGCTTTAAGAGCTCTATAAATAGTAGATAGATTTATTGTTACTTTGCTAGAAATAATATTGAAAATATCTTCAGCGGTAAGTGGTAATGGAGATGACTCTATAGTGGATAATATAATTTGTCGACGTTTAGTAGACTTTAAATCAACAGATTTTAATATTGTTTCATTCATAAGAAAAGCCTCCAGTATAATCATAATATATTATAAAATTAACAATTAACGATGAAGGATAAAACTGAAAGCTCAGTTTTTTTATGGACTTCTAATCAAAAATATTAAGAACGAAGTGGATAATATTAACCATTATTGTTAATTGATAACTGTTAATTGGTTCAAAACATTATAATAGAATAAACTATAAGATTACTAGTATCATTTGAGAAAGCTATTATTTAAAATTTGAACTTGGATACCCTTAAGAGTGAGACTAGCTCGGAATCATTTTATAGTAAGTATTTCTTTTGAAAGCAATATATTTACAGCTAAAAAAATAGTTTTGAATTCGAGCTTGTTTACCTATATCTCTATACAATTTTAGTAGTGATGAATAGAATTGTCAATAATATACAGATAAGAAACTTTTTAAAAAGATGCTTGACAGTTATTTACAAGAAGGATATATTTATTATATACCAAATGCAAATGATTTGCGTTTGCATATATAGAAAGGATGAGATAAAAGTTGAAAAGAAGATTAATTTTATTATTAACTATAATATTATCAATGTTTATGATAGGGTGTGGAGCATCTAATAACTCAAAAAAAGTTAGTGAGGATGATGCTTCAACTGGAAAATTAAAGGTGTATACTAGTTTTTATGCTATGTATGATTTTGCAACCAAGATAGGTGGAGACAAAGTTGAAGTTACAAACTTAGTATCTACAGGGGTAGAACCACATGATTGGGAACCAAAACCAGCAGATATAGTAAATTTAGAAAAAGCGGATATCTTTATTTATAATGGATTAGGAATGGAACATTGGACAGATAAAGTTTTGAAATCTTTGAAAAATGATAAAATATTAGTTGTTGAGGCATCAAAAGGAACAGACTTAATTAAAAGTGAATATAATCATGAACATGATGGTGAAGAAAGTGAACATGAAGAAAGCGAATATGACCCTCATGTTTGGCTGAGCCCTTCCAATGCTAAAATTGAAATGGAAAATATAAAAAATGCATTTATTGAAGCTGATGCTGAAAATAAGGATTACTATGAAGAAAATTACAAAAAATATGTTAATGAATTAGAGAGTTTAGATAAAAAATTTAAAGAAGAACTTAGCAATGTTAAAAATAAGGAAGTTATAGTAGCACATGAAGCTTTTGGATATTTATGTAGAGAGTACGGACTTACACAAGTAGCCATAGAAGGATTAATGGCAGATTCAGAACCAACAGCAGCACGTATGGCAGAAATTATAGATTTTGCAAAAGAGCATAAAATAAAAGTTATATTTTTTGAAGAATTAGTAAATCCAAGTGTTGCTGAAACAATAGCTAAATCTATTGGTGCAAAAACTGAAGTGTTAAATCCTTTAGAAGGAATTACTAAAGAAGATGAAGCAAATGGTGAGGATTATATATCAATAATGACAAGAAACTTAAATGCAATAAAAGCTGCATTAGAGTAAGATATTTTAATAAATTAGATTTATAAAAAAGCATGTGAAAACATGCTTTTTTATTTAAGCTTAATTTTAAATATTATATAAAAATTAACAATGAAGGGTAAAACTGAAGTCTCAGTTTTTTAAATTAAATTTTATAATAATTTTCAAAGCAAATGATTTAAAAATCATATAAAAACTAGTTTTTATGTGTTTCTATTTTTAGATATTAGTAATGAAATGAGTAATATTAACCATAACTATTCACTTTTCACTCTTAGTTCTTAATTGGTTTCAGTCATGATATCAGAATAAACTGTAAGATTAGTAGTATCATTTAAGAAAGCTATTATTTAAAATTTTAGCTTGTAACCCTATATTACAGAGAATGATAGAAAACATTACAGAAGTGTAATAAAAAATTAATATAAAAAGATAGTTCAAAATTGGACAAGAAAATATAATAAATACATAAAGTAAATTAAATTTTAGGAGGAATTAGATATGAAAAAAACAATAGAAGTAATAAAGATAATATTAATAGGAATATTTGTAGATGCAAGAATGTTATTAGATTAATTATGAAATAGAAAAGATAAAAATAGGAGGAATAATACATGAAAAAAGCAATGGAAATAATAAAGATAATATTAATAGGGATATTTGTAGATGCAAGAATGTTATTAGATTAATTATGAAATAGAAAAGATAAAAATAGGAGGAGTAGTACATGAAAAAAGCAATGGAAATAATAAAAATAATATTAGTAGGGATATTTGTAGATGCGAGAATGTTATTAGATTAATTTAAAAATATTAAACATAGAAAAGAGAATATAAATGAATTTTAAATATTACATTAATATTTAAAGCCTTTTGAGGAACGAATTATCTCAAAAGGTTTTTTATTTTACAAAAATAATAAATAGAAAATATTGACAATTAGGAAAAGAGTTTTATAATTTAAATATAAATAACATTGTTTTCCTTTATGTATTTAAATAAAATTTCATAAATGTCTTATTAAGAGTGATTGAGGGACCTGGCCCTATGAAATCCAGCAACCAGCATAAAGTGTGTGGTGCTAAATCCAGCGGTTTCAAGCCGAAAGATAAGAGCGTAGTCTACTCCTGTCTTATAGGAGTTTTTTTATTTTAAAGGAGGTGCAAATTTATGCAGAGAGAGTTTAATCCACCTGAAAAAGTCACAAATTTATTAGCATATGTAAGTAAGTATAAAAAACAATTCATTTTTACTGCTATAGCAGGAATACTTTATAACACTATTGTTGTTTTAGGACCTATATTTCAAGGTAAGCTTTTAGATGTAGCAATTTTAGCAAATGATATAAAAACTATAATAAAATCAGGTGTAGAATTTCTAGTAATTACATTAACATTTCAAGTAGCTAGATTTTTTAAACGGTATTATGTTAGAGATATGTCAAATAAAATAAGCGGTGATATGAGAGTAGGAATTACGAAATCTATACTGAATACAAATTTGAATGAAATTGAAAAATGTCAAGTTGGAGATATGATGTCAACAACTATTGGTGATGTGGATATAGTGGTTGAGGCTATAAGAAAAACTATTACGGAAATGTGGGATACATGGGTTTTGATGATTGCTTATTTTGTAGCACTTATGTTTTATGATATAAAAATCACATTAATATGTATAATACCAATACCTATATCTATATTAATAGCTCAATGCATGAAGAAAACTGTACAAACTAGAAATAAAAAGTATAGAAAAGCAACTGCAAGCACTACATCACAAGTGAGAAAGATGATTTCAGAAATTAGTATTTTAAGACTTTATGGCAGAGAAGAGGCTGAGCTTAAAAGATTAAAAGAAAAACTTGATATTCAAAAAAAGGAAGCTACGATAGCATTAGTTTTAAAAAGTGGGTTGGGTCCAATATATTCTGCGGTATCTACTTTAGGAATTGTATTGGTACTTTCATTAGGAAGTAATGAAGTTATAAAAGGAAATTGGTCAGTAGGTACATTGACAGCATTTATAACTATGTTTATATTTTTAGCAAATAGAACTAAAACGGCAGCTAAGGTTTTTAATATACAGCAAGGAGCTAAGGCATCATGGGAGAGAATAAAGGATTTAATTAATGTTAAGCATGAAAGAGAAGATAAAAAAGATGAAATTATAGTTATTAATTCAATAAAGTTAGAAAGTGTAAATTTTAAATATCCAATGTCAAAAGAAAATGTTATAAAAAATATAACATTAAATGCGAAAAAAGGAATGATTATAGGAGTGACGGGATCAGTAGGTTCAGGAAAAAGTGCATTAGCATTAGCCTTAACAGGTGCTTATCCTTACGAAGGAAGTATCAAATTGAATAATGATGAGTTAATAAATTTTTCAGCAGATTTTAAATCTAAAAATATTACGTATATGGGACATAATCCATTCTTGTTTTCGTCAAGCATAGAACATAATATAACATGGAAAGAAAATGAAGATGATTTAAGTAAGGTTTTACAAACAACTAATTTAATAGAAGATATTGAGAAAATGGAGTTTGGAAAAAATACTAAAATAGGTGAAAATGGGGTAAAAGTTTCTGGTGGTCAAAAACAGAGGATTGCATTAGCTAGAGCATTATATAGAGATGCACAAATAATTATATTAGATGACCCATTTTCAGCTGTAGATATAAACACAGAAGAAAATATAATCAGAAAATTAAATGAACAAAGACATGATAAAATTATATTTATTTTTTCACACAGATTAGATATTTTTAAATACACAGACAAAGTAATTGTACTTGATGAGGGTGAGATTGTTGAGGAAGGAAGTCATGATGAATTAGTTTGTAATGAAGGAATATATCAAAAAATTATAGAATGTCAAAGTTTTTTAGAAGGGAGTGAGGTTTGTGAAGAAGGATAAAATAGTTAAAAAGGCAGTTATAGACACTTTAAAAGAAAAATCATATATAACTATTTGTTTAATAATATCTATTATAGCTGGGGTTGTAATGCAATTAATTCCACCACAAGTTATGCGATATATAATTGATAATCATATATCAAAAGGAATAAAAAAAGGAATATGGACTTTGGCACTATGTTATTTAGGTTCAGTTATATTAAGTGCTATAGCAGATTTTATTAGAGAGTTAACAATGACAAGTATAGGACAAGGAATATTAGCTAACATAAGATACAATATGGGGAAAAAATTATTTAAACTGCCATCAAAATATCTAAATAATAATCCAGTTGGCACAATTATGAGTTATTTTACATCAGATGTGGATGCAGTTGGAACTGTCTTAACTTCAGGGGTAATAGGTATTATAGCAGATGGTATGAAGGCAATTGGAATAATAATTTCTATATATATAATAAGTCCAATATTAGCTATGATTGTAACACTATTAATACCAGTGATTTATATGATAACAAATAAATTTAATAAAATAACATTAAATGCTCAAATAGAAGCAAGAAGGGCAGTGGCAAATATAAATGGATATATAGAAGAACTGTTTAATGGAATAAGAACTATAAAGTTATTTGGCGAAGAAGATCAATGTTCAAGAAAACTTCAGAAGCCATTAAATGATAATTTAGATGCAGTTCATAAGACTAGTAGTTATGATTCCATATTTCCTTGCATAATGCAAATGATTAAAGCAATTATAATAGTTGTTATAGTATTGATTTCATCACCAAAAGGAGTCGGAATATTGGGACTTACCATTGGTTCAATTGCATCATGTGTAGATTTAGTATCTAGAATGCTTGCACCTATTGAAGACATAGCAACAGAATTTCAAACAATACAAGAATCTATATCAGGCTTAAAAAGAATCAATGAATTTGAAAACTTAGATGAAGAAATACGATATGATAAAAATCAAAAAGAAGTATTATTAGATATTATTAATGATCAAAATTTTGATATTAAATTTAAAAATGTAACGTTTTATTATGATAATACAAATGCAATAATAAAAGATATATCATTTATTATTGAAAATGGAAAGAAAGTAGCATTAGTAGGAAGAACGGGAGCTGGAAAAAGTACTATACTAAATCTTATAGCAGGACTTTATAAGCCAAGTGTAGGAAAAATAGAAATAGGAGGATTTAATCCGTTTACAATTCCAGCAAATTTACGTAGAAGAATTATTGGTATAGTGCCGCAAAATAATATAATATATGAGGGAACTGTTAAAGATGTAATAACATTAAATGATGATAATATCACAGATGAAGAAGTTATAAATGTATGCAGAATGATTGAAATACACGATGATATTATGAAATTATCTAATGGTTATAACACTGAAATTGGAGAGGGAAAAGAAAAGCTTTCTAATGGACAATATCAGTTACTATCAATAGCTTCAGCCATAGTATTAAATCCACCAGTTTTGCTTTTAGATGAAGTTACATCAGGACTAGATACAATAACAGAAAGAAGGATTTTCAAGGCTTTACAAGATATAAGTGAAAATAGAACAATATTGACAATAAGTCATAGGATATCAGGAATAATTGATGCAGATGAAGTTATAGTTATAAAAGATGGTTTAATAGAACAAAAAGGAACACCTATAGAGTTGAGTAGTAATGAGGGGTGGTATTCAAAATATACTCAAGTAGAAGAATTAGGTTGGAAAATTTGACGAATAAGAAAATTTGAACATTAATTGAATATTTACAAAATATTCAATTAATGTTATGCTTTACAGGAAAAGCTATATATTTTACAAAAATTAATACAGTTGTTAGTTTCAAAATATTCTAACGATTTTATTAGCAGGGGGAATCGTGATGTATACATTAGGAGTAGAAGTTCCAACAATAAGAGAAGCACAAAAGTTATTGGAGGAAGGATACAAATTATTTCCAGGACAATGGATTAGACATTTAACTAATACAGGAAAGGCAGCAGAATTAATAGCAAAACAATGTGGTGATTTAGATCCAGAAGTAGCATTGGTATTGGGAATGTTACATGATATTGGATATAGATATGGGAATACGGGAATAAAACATAGTTTACTTGGCTATAATTTTGCAATGGATAGGGGATATACAAAACTTGCACAAATATGTTTAACTCATTCTTTTGATTGTAAGGATATAAAAAAATCTTTTGCAAATTGGGAAGTATGCTCAAGTGAAGAATATGAATTTATAGATAATTACATAAAAAATGTTGAATATGATGACTATGATAGATTAATTCAGTTATGTGATTCTTTATCATTACCAATAGGATATTGTTTATTAGAAAAAAGAATGGTTGATGTTGCATTAAGACATGGTGTCAAAGATGGAGTAGTAGACAAATGGAAGAAAGTTTTTGAAAATAAAGAATATTTTGAGAAGAAAATGGGGATGTCACTATATGATGTTCTACCAGGTGTAGTAGAAAATACATTTGAAAAATAGATAGTGTAAAATTAATATATAAAAAAGAGGATTCAGAATTAAATTGAATCCTTTTTTTTATAAGAATTTAATAATTAAAAATATACATATAATTATAGAGTTACAAATTCATTTGAAAATGTTGTGAATACATTATGATAAAAAATATATATTCAAAACAAATTATAATATGATTAATGTTTTAAAAAAATATAGTATTTTGCATTAAAATATCATAAAATAAATAACGCAATAAATTTTAGTTTGGAGGAGTTTAATTGGATAGTGGATTTGGAAGTAGAGATGTATGCAATAATATAAATGAAGAAGTTTGGAATAAAGAAACATACAATGCTTGGGTAAATAGATTTGGGACACCTAAGGAAGCTGCGAAGAAGATTATTGATAATCCAACGAAAAAAATTAATGTATTATGTAGTAAATTTGGTGATGTTAAAGATAAAAAAATTATGAATTTAATGGGCTCAAATGGAAATAGGGCAGTAGCTTTATCAGTATTAGGTGCAAATGTAAGTGTAGTTGATTTTTCAGAGGGAAATAAAATATATGCAACGGAACTTGCAAAGGAAGCAGGTGTAGAAATTAAATATATATTAAGTGATGTACTTAAGTTGCCTAAAGAAGAGATAACGGGTGATTATGATATTGTTTTTGCTGAAATGGGAATATTACATTATTTTAGTGATTTAAGACCATTTATGAATTTAATATTTAACCTTTTAAATAAAGGTGGAATATTTGTTTTAAGAGATTTTCATCCAGTATCTACAAAATTAATTACATCTAAAGGCACTACAGCAAAGATAAGAAAACATAAAGTAACGGGTGATTATTTTGATAGCTCGTTAGAAGAAAAAGATGTATCTTATAAGAAATACTCTGATGGTTCAGATGAAGTTATAAAGGTTAAACTTAGAAAGTGGAATTTAGGAGAAATAATAACAAGTGTTGCTGGTGAGGGGGTAATTATAAAAAGTTTAGATGAGGAACCAAATTTGTCGTCAGATGTATTTGATAAAGGAATTCCAAAGACATTTACATTAGTTGCTCAAAAATAATGAGAAAAAAGCATGTAAGAATTTAAGTTAAACATGCTTTTTTTTATTTCAATATATTAATGAAAAAATAAATTTAAAAAAATGGAATTTTAAATATTTAACTAAATAAAATATAATATAAAACAATATTTGGGGAATGCTTATGAAGTTAGATAGAGAAAAAAAATGTAATGAATATTTTGATGAAAATAGACCTAATTTTATTATTGAATATAGGGGGAATTTTAAAGAACAAATAGATAAAGTTGATTATGCTTGTGGAAATGTAATAAATAGTACATTAGGAATAATATCTGTTTCCTATGAAAATTTAAATAGACTTAGAGAAGATGTTCCCTCAATTATATATGTAGAACCTAGAAGTATTTTTGTGCTTCAAGATATATCACCAACAGAAGTTGATACTATAAAGAATATACAAGTAAATAAATATTTAAATTTAACTGGAAAAGGAATATTAGTGGGAATAATAGACACTGGAATAAATTATTTAAATCAGGAATTTATAAATGAAGATGGTACATCTAGAATTGAAAGCATATGGGACCAAACAATAGGAGATAATGTTAATCAGGATGTATATCTAGGAAAAGTTTACTCGAATAGTGAAATAAATAAAGCCATTAATGAAAAAAAGGAAGGAAGAAATCCATATTTGATAGTTCCATCAAAAGATGATGTGGGACATGGCACTAAAATAGCTTCTATAATTGGAGCAAAAGGATATGAAAAAAAACTTCAAGGTGTTGCACCAGAATGCAAGTTTATCATAGTTAAATTAGTTGAATCATTTTATAACAAAAAAGCACTAAAAGAAAATAATATTCCATATGTTCCAACATACAATTCATCTGAGATAGTTGCTGCAGTTGAGTATTTGAAAAATTATGCAATAAATACAAGACAACCAATGGTGATGGTAGGAGGTGTTGGGACAACAGAAGGTACACATGAAGGTAATAATTTAGTATCGAGATATTTAACTTATGTGGCAAACTTGAGGGGGATTGTATTAGTAGCAGGTGTTGGAAATCAAGGATTTGCAGATGGTCATGTATCAGGGAATTTAAGTGATATAGGAAGTATTAAAACAATAGAACTTTTGGTAAGTAAAGAAATGAAAAGTTTTAAATTTACTATATGGAGTCAAAGACCAACAAAAATAGCTGTAAATATAATTGGTCCAAGTGGGGAAATGACTGAGTTTATAAAACCTAAAATAAATAGGTCAAAAGAGGTAAGATTTATATATGTAAATACAGATGTGAAGGTAACTTATAATTTACCAGAAATAAATGCTGGTAATGAATCTATAGATATAGAATTTAAAGAAATAAAGCCAGGTATATGGAAGATACAATTAAAAGCTGAAATTGCAGTTTCAGGTAGATATGATATATGGTTGCCACCATATGAAACAATTCCAGAAGGAACAAAATTTCTGGAACCAGATTCAAATACTACACTAACACTTCCATCAACAGCAAAAAAGGTTGTTACAGTAGCATATTATAATAGTATAACAGGGGCTAGAGTTCCACAGTCAGGAAAAGGTTTTAATGCAAATGGACTTATAAATCCAGATATAACTACAGATGGTATAAATATATTAGCAACAAATGTTGATGGAGAAATAACAACATTTTCAGGAAGTAGTGCAGCAACAGCTATTATAGCAGGTGTTTCAGCATTATTATTACAATGGGGAATAATAGATGGAAATGATGTTACCATGTACTCTACAAAAGTAAGATCATATTTACTTTATGGTGCAAGGAGGGATTCATCTAATATTTATCCAAATAAAACAGAGGGATATGGGTATCTTGATATAAAAGGTATATTTGATGTAATTGCTGGAAAAAGAATGAGGTTTAGAAAGCAAGAATTTATTGAATATGGTCATAGGAATTTAATGGCGAGAATTCCAAATGATATGTGGAGGGAACTTAATGGGAAATAAATATTTAGATTATAATGAAGTATTTTCGGATCCTTCATATAAGCACTATATTGTACAATATGAAGGAGATATAGAATCTGATTTTAAAGGAAAAGAAGGTTATAGTGTTACAATAATTAATGATAATTACGCAATAGTATCTTTAAAGAAGAGTTTGGAGATTGAAGATGGCGATTCTAAATTTCCATCTATAGTTTATATAAAAAGAAGGGAAATATATACACTTGAAAGTATATCACCAGTTCAAGCAGCTAATGTTCAATTTTTACAAAGTGAAGTTTCGTTAAATTTAACAGGAAGGAATGTTGTTGTTGGAATAATAGATACAGGCATAGATTATTTAAATGATGAATTTAAGGATAATTTAGGTAACACAAGAATAGAGTGTATTTGGGATCAAACTATTAATACAATAGGAAAAGTTAATAATTCACAAGTTCCATATGGAACACTTTATGAAAAAGCAGAAATTAGAGATGCTATAAAAAATAGTAAAGAAGGGTTGAATCCATATGATATAGTACCAAGTAAGGATGAAATAGGTCATGGAACTAATATGGCTGGAATAATTGGAGGAAATGGTAGTAAAACTGGAATAGTAAAAGTGGCACCAGAGTGTAGTTTTGCAGTAGTAAAATTAATAGAGTCAGCTAATTTCAAAGAAAGTTATCCAGTAGATGTACCAGTATATAGTATAGTATCCATATTTACAGCATTACAATTTTTATATGATTATGCAATTGATAATAATGTGCCTATGGTCATATATATACCACTTGGAACAAACTCTGGTAACCATAAAGGGAGTGGTATATTAGAAGAATATATAGATCAAATGACAATTAATGAAAAGATTGTAGTAGTTACAGGATCAGGAAATGAAGGGACGGCAAGAGGCCATACTTCAGGAAATATAAATAATGTTGGAGATATTAGTGTAATACAATTGAATGTATCACCAGAGCAAAAAAGTTTAGTTGTAGAAATATGGGTTGATTGTCCTAATATAATGTCATTAGATATAGTATCACCTTCGGGTGAAAATACAGGATTTATTCCAGCACCTATAAGTTTAAGTAGTGAATATAGTTTTATTTTTGAAAAAACTAATGTAAAAATTAAATATTTTATTCCAGAAGAAACTTCTGGTGATGAGCTCATATTAGTTGAATTTGAAAAATTACAAGCAGGTGTGTGGAAAATGGTATTAACTGGAGAACTTATAGTTGATGGAAGATATAATGCATGGATTACTTATACTGGACAAATGGTAAAAGATACGTATTTTAGCCCTTGTGATCCATATGGTACATTAACAAATCCTGGAACGGCATCATATATTATAACTGTTGCTGCATATAATCAAGACAATAATAATGTAGTTAAATATTCAGGGATGGCTAATCAATATGATTACATGGAAAGAATTGATATAGCAGCAGGCGGTGTTAATGCTATAACAGTAGGACCTAATAATAAGATAGAAAAAGTAAATGGAACAAGTGTAGCAGCTGCAATCGTTGCTGGAACATGTGCACTCATATTACAATGGGGAGTTGAAGTAAGAAGAGATATATATATGAATGCTCAAACTATAAGATATTATATTATAGGTGGAGCCTCTAAAAGAAGTGGAGATATTTATCCAAATCCTCAATGGGGATATGGAAAACTTGATATACTTGGAATTTTTGAAAATATGATTTAGATATAAAAGCAAGTTATAATTCTAAAGAATTACTAACTTGCTTTTATGTATAGAAATTTAAACTTTTTCAAGATAAAAGTTGAATTTTAAGTATTAGGAATGGTAAATTTATAATTAAAAATATATTATCATCACAAGAATGAATACACATTTTTTATCATTACATATAAATAAATACAAATATAACACGAAAATAGTAATAATATATAAAGATTTACAAATATATAAATTATAGTTTTAACTTTAATGAGTTAATGGGAGGTCATTATGAAGATTATTTTTGAATATGTAGAAAATGAAAGCTTAAAGATTAACAGTATATCGGTTATAGGAAGTTTTAATAACTATGATATCAATCAAGGAAAAATGGTAAAAGAAAATAATGTTTGGAAGTTAAATTATGAACTCTCAGAAGGAGAACATTATTATAAGTTTGTTATAAATGAAGAGTTAAAGCTAAATGATTCTACTGCAAACATATATTTGCCAGATGAAAATGAAGAATTGTGGTCAGTTATAATAATTAATGATAAGGATGAAAGAATGTATAATAACATTCAATATACTACTCATATAAAGCAATATAATATAACGTGCAATGTTAATGAAGAAGAAGAGGTTCATAATAGAAAACAATTTAATATTATGTTAGATAAAAAAGTAGTAACAAGATTTAAATTTACTAATGTTACAGGTTTACATTCAGTCACTACAGCATGGTATACACCAAAAGGTGAGTTAATTCAAACAACAGAAAATAATTTATTTACACCTAAAGGACAAGAGGACAAGCCTATAACAATGTGGTTTTGGATGGATTTAGAAGATAATGAAAGAAATTATCCTTTAGGAAATTGGAAAATGAAATTTTTTATAGATGGTGAATTTATATTAGAAGACGAATTTAGTTTATCTAAATCTAATGGATATGAGTTTAATGGAAAAATAAAATATTAGATTGAAACCCTATAAATAAGGAGGTAGATTTTATGAAAATAAATAATGTGGTTAATAACAATGTGAAGGTTTTTGAAGGAGATTATAAAGCAAAGTCAAAAGAAATAGAACTTAAGAATTCAAAAACATCTATTACAGAAAGCAGTATGAAGAATATTCAAAATGAATATAAGGATTCAATAATAAATAATATTAGTGCTGATGAAAAAGTTGTTACTAAAAATACTAATACAACAAAAAGTAATATAAGTAATTTCTTTAAAAAAGTATCTGATGGATTTAATTTTGTATTAGACACTGTTAATAAAGTAGGAAAGACAGTAGTATCTATAGGTGAGAGTGTACACAAAGCAGTATCAAAGGTTTCAAGTACAGTTTTAAATGCAGCTAATACTATAACTAAGACAATATCAGATGTACAAGAATCAGTAACAAATAAAATAAATAAAACAGCATCTCAAATAGCTAGCACGGTGAAACAAATAACAACTACTGCTTCGGAATTAAAAGAAGCAGCACTAACTGTTAAAGATGCAGCCACATCAATAGTTAGTAATACTGTAAAGACAGCAGTATCAGTTGGTGCTGATGTTATGGGGGTAGTATCAAAGGTTTCATTAACAGCCGCTGGAGTAAAACAAGTATTATCTGATCCAACTAAAGGAATAATTAGAAAAGTTTCAGAAAGTGCAGCTATGATAAAAACAGGATATGATTCAATAAAGGATCCTATAACTAGAATTCCAAATACAATATCTACAGGATATAACAATATTAAAGAAAGTTATAACACTATTGTAGATACTATTAATGGATCGATGGATAATATAAATAAAGTAAAAAATACTATAGTATCTGTTAGTAAAGATGTAGTTGATACAGTTAAAACTGTTAGTAGTGAAGTTAAAAGTGCTAGCTTAAAAGTTTACAATACTGTTAAAGAGTCAGCTATAGATGTTAAAGATACAGTTGTAAAAGGCTATGATGAAGTAGCAGATGCTATTAAAAATTATAAAAATGGAACAATTCCAGATAAAAATAATGAAATTAATATTGGAATAAATACAGTATTAGCTTAAAAATATTAAGTCTATATAAATAGAACAATCTATTTATATAGACTTTTTTTAATCCAAAATGTTGTAAACAAATGATTTGAATTTAGATAATAATTTGTATGAAAATAAGTTTTTATGTATATATACAGTGCCTTTGATAAAAACTATAAAAGAATAATTAATAATAGAAATATAATATTGGAGGAAACAAAAATGAATTTACAATTTGTAAAGGGAACTCCCATATTTACAAATATTAATGAAAACTTAAAGCAATATAATTACTTAACTGAAAATGTGGAAACAGAAGTAACTATTGTTGGTGGTGGCATAACAGGTGCAATTTTAGGATATTGTTTTGTGAAAAAGGGAATAAAAACTTTAATTTTAGAAAAAGGCAGAATAGGTTATGGAAGTACTTCAAGTACAACATCATTATTGCAGTATGAACTTGATGACAATGCAATGGAACTTATAGATGTTATTCCAAAAGAAAATATAGAAACTATATATAAGTTAGGATTAAAGGCATTAGATGAAATAGAGAATATTATAAGTGAATATGGAAATAAGTGCGATTTTAAGCGTAGGGATACTCTTTTATACACTTCTAAAAAGTTAGAAATTGAGGAAATGAAGAAAGAGTATGAATTTAGAAAGAATATAGGTCTTGATGTAGATTTTATAAGTGAAAATGATAAAAGATTTGATTTTGATATAAAGGCAGGAGTATATGGAATAAATGGCGGAGCTGAATTTGATCCATATAAATATACTCATCACTTATTAGAAATGAGTAGTAACCTAGGACTTAAAATTTATGAAAATACAGAAGCAATAAAAGTAAATTATGATGATGACTTTGTTACAATAGAAACTAATTATGGTTACAAAGTCAAAAGCAAAATAATAATTGTTGCAACGGGATACAATACAAAAGCATTTACAGGTAGGGATTTTGGAACTAAAACAACTACATATAATATAGCAACAAAGCCACTAAAGGAAATAGTAGGGTGGTATAAAAATGTGTTAATAAGAGATAATTGTGATCCATATAATTATTTAAGAACAACAAAAGACAACAGAATAATAATAGGAGGTGAAGATGAAAGATTTGAGCCAGACATATTTGATGAAAGTATGGCTAATAAAAAATATAACATATTAGAAAATAGACTAAAATCTATGTTTAAAAATATAGAAGATATAGAAATAGAATATAAATATTGTGGTGCATTTGCTTCAACTAAGGATAATATAGGTTTCTTGGGTAAAGATAAAAAAAATGAAAAACTATGGTATGGATTAGGTTATGGTGCTAATGGAATATTATTTGCAACATTAGGTGGAATGTTTTTAAGTGATTTATATCTAGGAAAAGTTCATAAAGAATTAGAGCTATTTAATCCTAATAGATTTGACAATTAATATATGAAATTTTACATAGTGAGGTTATTTAAAGTTTGAATTTTATAATATTAATATGAATTTGGGAAAATATATTGTGATCAATATATATAATTTAATAATAATGCATAAAATTAAGCACCTAAATGCAAATTAATTTGCATTTAGGTGCTATTTTAGATTAAAACACTATTAATAATAATAGCATGTAAATAACAATGCAAAAAAATATGCTATTTTATTTAAAAAAGTTCGCTAAATATTTAAAAATAAAGTTAAAACTATAAAAAATAGGTTAAAAACTAAGAAAAGTTTGGCATGAAAATTGCATGTAATAATAATAGAATTTAATTAGTAAATATATATAGGGTTCCAAGCTGAAAAATGAAATTATTCAAATATTAAATGAGAATAGTAGTATTCCAAGAAACAGAAATTATTTAAAACGTTATTCATAAAAATTTCAAAGAAACTCTAATGAATTTGCCATTTTATTTCCAAGACTAAACGGCTGAATCGACTTCCTGTCTAGGCAGTCGCTGAACCCGTCCTTGGGTTCAGGTCTTGAAAATAAAAAATAAATTAATAAGAGTTTCTAAATCAATTTTAAAAGAAATAGTAATTTAAATAATTCCTGTTTCTTGATGAAAGAAAAAAGCTTTTCAATTGATAAATTTAAAGTAATCTTTTTATCAAATGCTACTACTAAAATCATATGTTATTTATATTTTTGTATTTTGAACCAATTAAGAACGAAGAGCGAAAAGTTATGGTTGATATTACTCATTTCATTGCTAATTGTTCATCGTTAATTTGGGTACTATGCCTCTTAAATTTTTTTCTCAACTAGAATAAGAATAATTTCATCTTTCAGTTGAGAAATTTAAATATAAATTTTAATCTATATTTTCTATGGATAATTGACGGTGGACAGTGAATGTACAAGTTGGAGTTACAATTTTAAAGAATGATTTTTATTAAGTTTGAACATCAAATTATTTCAAAATAATATAAAGCTTTATAGAGAAAACATAAGTTTTAAGTTGTATATGGTTAGTAAGAGAAGTTAAAAAATAACTTTCAGTAATATTAATTAAGAAGAATGGGGGATGTATTATGGAAAATGTAAAAGTTGTACTTTGGGGATTTGGTGCCATGGGAAGTGGAATGGCAAGGGTTTTATTGAGAAGAAAAGGTATAGAGATAGTTGGTGTATGTGATATGCATCCAGAGAGAGCAGGAAAAAGTATATTTGATATATTAGGCGTGGAAAGAGGAGATAGAAAAGATATTGTTGTTAATGGAAATATAGAAGAAGTTTTAACAGAAAAGTGTTGTGATATTTGTTTGTGTGCAACGGATTCATTCACTAAAAAAGCATTTCCAAAATTAAAATTTGTTTTAGAAAAGAAGGTTAATGTAATTTCTACAGCAGAAGAAATGTCTTATCCTAAGGCACAGAATCCAGAGATTGCAGAAGAATTAGATAGAATAGCTAAAGAAAATGGAGTGTCTATTTTAGGAACAGGTATAAATCCAGGCTTAATAATGGATTTATTAGTAGTATGTTTAACTGGTTGTATGACTGATGTAGAGCATATAGAAGCAAAGAGAGTTAATAGTTTGTCACCATTTGGACCAGCAGTAATGGAAGAGCAAGGTGTGGGAATTAGTGTAGATGCTTTTAAAGAGGGCGTTGAAAATGGTAGTTTAGCAGGTCATGTAGGTTTTGCAGAATCAATTAAAATGATAGGAGATGCTATAGGATTTAAAATTGATAAATTTGAACAACAAATGGAGCCTATAGTTACAAAGGTAGATAGAAAGGCACCATATGGATTTGCTGCAACTGGAGATGTAGCAGGTGTTAATATGACAGGTCAAGGATATGTTAATGGTGAAGTTAAAATAGATATGATACATCCTCAACAAATAGAACCAGAACTAGAAGGAACATATACTGGAGATTATATTACAATAAAAGGAACTCCAAAAGTTAATATGTCTATAAAGCCAGAAGTTGATGGTGGATTAGGCACAATAGCAATGTGTGTCAATATGATTCCACATGTTATAAATGCACATCCAGGATTGAAAACAATGATAGATTTGCCAGTGCCTAGAGCAATTATGGGAGATTATAGAGATTATATTAGAAAATAAAAAATATATCTTTAAATTTGACTTTTCAAAAAATTACCTATAGAATTGTAAATGAAAAGTAAATATGTAAATAGGTAAAATATATGTAAATATATACAATACTAAAAGGGAAGTTAGGTGAAAGTCCTACACGGTGCCGCCGCTGTAAAAGAGGAGTTTTTCTATAAAAATATCCACTGGAATAATTTCTGGGAAGGAGTAGAAAAATGTTGATACTTAAGTCAGAATACCTGCCTATTTAAAAACACTTTAACTCTACGGACTATAGGGGGTGCAGATGATAAAAGAAATAATTATATTTTATTGAATTTCTTAGTGCAACTTTGTTGTCTAGGAAATTTTTTTTGCGTTAATTTAAAAAATGAAGGGGTATGAAAAAAATATGAATAAGAAACTAGTAAACTTAATAGCAATTACATTAATAGGAGCATCAACAATAAGTTTTGTTGGATGTAGTAATAACAGTAAAAAAACTGATTCAAATGTAAATAAAAGTGTAGCATCAGCAGAAAATAAAAATAATGAAAGTAAGGAAGTAAAAGATGAGAAAGTTGAAAAAAAGCAATATCCATTAACTATAAAAGATGACTCAGGACGAACTGTTACATTAGAAAAAAAACCAGAAAAAATAGCTGCAATATCAGGAACAATTTTAGGACCATTATATGCTGTTGGTGGGGAATCAATAGCTAAGGCTGACACTAAAGGTGGTGCGCCAACACCAGAAGGTTCAAAAGATTTACCAACCATTGGACATGTTGCAAATATAGATGTAGAAAAACTTATACAATTACAACCAGACTTAGTATTAGCACAATGTGGAATACATGATAGATACAAAGAGATATTTGAACAAAATAATATTCCATACATAATGTTAGAAATGAAAAGTTATGATGATGTTGTGGACAAACTTCAAGTATTAGGGAATATTGTTCAAAATCAAGATAAGTCTGAAGAACTTATAAAAACATTAAAAACAAAAGTGGAAGATATTACTCAAAAACTTCCTAAAGAACAAAAGAAAGTTGCAATTTTATATGTAACAAGCAAAGATGTATCATTAAAATTAAATAGTAGCATTGTAGGAAATTCGTGTGAAATACTTAATATAAAAAATATAGCAGAAGGTGAAAAACCAACTAAAATGGGTTCAGATAGTACCCCATTTAGTATGGAGAAAATAGTAGAACAAGATCCAGATATGATTTTAGTAACAACAATGGTATCTTCAGATGAACAGGCAAAAGAAACTATTAAAAGAGAATTAGAAGGAAATCCAGCATGGAGTGGATTGAAAGCTGTAAAAGAAGGGAAAATAGAGTATTTACCTCAAAAATACTTTTTATATAATCCAGGAGAAAAATTTTATGAGTCTATAGAATATATGGCAAAGGCCGTTTATCCAGAGGTATATGGTAATGTTAAAAAATAATGAAAGTGAAAAAATATTATTGAGAGAGAATAAAAATAAGAGATTAATAATATTTACATTATTAATCTTATCAATTGCAAGTTTTTTAATTAGTAATTGTATAGGTTCTGTGAATATTTCAGTTAAGGATATAGTTTTTTCTATTTTGGGAAAAAGCACTTCAGCAAATGAACAAATAATAAAAAATATTAGATTGCCAAGAGCTATATTGTCAGTATTAGTAGGAACAAACTTAGCACTTTCAGGATGTATACTGCAGGGGATTATGCATAATCCCCTTGCAGATCCACATATAATAGGGGTTTCATCTGGTGCTGGTCTTTTAGGAATAATTATTTTGATAATATTTCCGGAAAAAATAGATTTATTGCCTATAGTAGCTTTTATAGGAGCAATGGGTGCAGCTATGCTTATATATGCATTAGCATGGAAAAGAGGAATAAATACAGTAAGAATAATACTTGCAGGAGTTGCAGTATCAACTTTATTAGGTGCTGGAATATCTGCTATTATGGTATTTTATAGCGACAAAGTACATGGTGCATTAATGTTTATGAATGGGGGACTTTCAGGGAGAAGTTGGCCTTATGTAAAAATAATATTACCATATACTATATTTGGATTAATATGTTGTATGTTATTTTCAGAAAAGCTAAATATATTAACTCTTGGAGATGATGTTGCTAGATCTCTTGGCTTAAATGTTGAACTTTCAAGAATTGGATTTACAGCATTAGCAGCAATACTAGCAGCTAGTGCTGTTTCTGTTGCTGGGTTATTAGGTTTTGTGGGTCTAATTGTTCCTCATATATGTAGAATGATTTTAGGATCAAATCATAAGTACTTATTTCCATCAACAGCATTTTTAGGAGCTATAATATTGTCTTTAAGTGATACAGTTGCAAGAGTTGCATTTAGTCCAAAGGAAATACCCGTAGGTGTAATTATGGCACTTTTAGGAGCTCCATTCTTTCTTTATTTATTAAGAAAGGAGATATAACTTATGAATTGTTTAGTTTGTGAAAATTTATATGTAGAATTCAATGACAAACATATTCTCAAGAATATAAATGTATCTATAGAAAAAGGAAAAATAACTTGTATATTAGGTCAAAATGGTTGTGGAAAAACAACTCTTTTAAGAACTATATGTGGAAGTTTAAAGCCTAAAAGTGGACAAGTAACCTTATATGGGAAAGACATAAAAAATATTAAGCCTAGAGAGTTATCAAAGACACTATCTTTTTTAACTCAACAAAGAAATTTAATAAGCGACTTAAAAGTTGAAGATTTAGTGAGATATGGAAGATATACTCATAGAAAAATATTTTATAAAAAAAATAATGAAGACGAAAAATTTGTAAATTGGGCAATGGAAAAAGCAAAAGTAAATCATTTGAGGCATAGGTATTTAAATAATTTATCAGGTGGTGAGTGTCAAAGGGTATGGATAGCTATGGCACTAGCACAAAAAACTGAAATATTGATATTAGATGAGCCAACTACATTTCTTGATGTTTCTCATCAATTAGAGATTTTGCAATTAGTTAATGAATTAAACTTAAAGGAAAATCTCACTGTGATTATGGTATTACATGATATAAATGAAGCTGCAAGATACTGTGATAATGCAATATTAATGAAAAATGGTGAAGTTTATAAACAGGGTAAATTCACGGAAATAATGGATGATTATGCGTTAAATGAGGTTTTTAATATAAGTGCAGAAAGAATCAGACATGAAGACATAAAAAAAGAGATATATTATCCATTAAAAACTATAAGGTAATTATTAATAATTTATAGGAGATTAAGTTATGAAGATTTTTATTGCAACTGTATCTAATTCTATAATAAAAGAAATAGTAGATTTAAATAGAGAAATAAATGATGAATTTAACAACATATTAGAAATTAAACTTTTTTCTATTGATAGATATGTAAATAATGAAAAAGTTATCAACATGGTAAAGCATATGAATAAATCTGATTTTATAATTTTTGATCTTATGGGTGCAAATCATGAAATTAGTGAGTATCTTTACTCAAATTATAACAACAAAAATAATGTTATATCTATAGGTGGAGAAAATAGAGAAATAATGGGGTTAACTAAACTGGGTGGTTTTTGTATAAGGGATTTAAAAGAGGCAATGGGTGATAAAAAATTGTCTATGGATGATATGAAAACTATGATGATTGGCAAAAAAACATCAATGAAACAGATGACTTCAATGATGAGTATGAAAGCTATGATAAGTATGTGTTTAAAGGGTTTTAATATGAAGGATATGAAAAACTATAAAACACTATTAAATTATTGGAAAAGTGGAACTAAAGAAGATATAAGAAATTTATTTTATTTAATATTAAAAGAATATGGTGGACATAAGAATTTACCTAAACTAGAAAATCCTAAATTGATAGAAAATACAACTATATGTAGGCCGGAGGATAAAAAAACTTATGAAAACTATGATGAATATAAAAAGGAAAATAAGTTTGATGAATCTAAGCCTAATATAGTTATACTTTTTTATAGCCATAATTATCCTAATAAAACACATAAATGTGTAGGTGAAATTAAAGTTAAATTTGAAAAAATAGCAAATATAATACCTATTGCATTTCCAGGAGCGGCAGTGGAACGTGGCGAAGAACTTAAAAATATACTTATAAATTTAGGTTTAAAAATAAATTTATTTATAAATTTTATGCCATTTAGATTTACACAAGGACCTATGGGTGGTGATGCTGATTCAGGTGTCAATTTGTTAAAAGATTTTAATGTACCTATAATTCATCCATTTTTTATGAATAAAAAGTATGTAGATGAATGGATAGATTCTGTAGAAGGATTAAATGGAATGGAATTGTTAATTAATGTTATGCTTCCAGAACTAGATGGGTGTATAGATTTATTACCAATAGGTGCAATGAAAAAAATCTCAAAAGATAATGAATTAGAGGTAGTTATAAATGAACTCACAATTATAGATGATAGATGTGAAAAAGCTGTAGAGATGGCTAAAAACTTAATAAACTTACAAATTAAAAGCAATAATGAAAAAAAGATAGCAATAATAGGTTATAATTATCCTCCTGGAGAAGGAAATATATTTGGTGGAGCACTTTTAAATACTTGTGAGTCTATAAGTAACATATTAAAATTTATGAAATTACAAGGATATAGTACAAATGAAATTGAAGCAGATGAACTTATAAACAGGTTTACTAAAGAATTTGTTAATTCACCAAGATGGAAAGAATATAATAAAAATAGTGAAATTATAAAATACAATAAAAATAATTATGATGAAGAATTAAAAAATCAATCATACAAAAAAGAAATGGAAGAACAGTGGGGAAAAAGTCCAGGAGAAATAATGACTTTTAAAAATGACTTTCTAATACCTGGAATATTAAATAAGAATGTATTTATTGGAATACAACCATCTAGAGGTATTCATGAAGATATAGAAAAAGTATATCATGATAAGTCAATTCCACCACATCATCAATATATTGCCTTTTATAAATGGTTAAGAGAAGAATTTAAAGCTGATGCTATAATTCATATAGGAACTCATGGAACTTTAGAGTTTTTAAAAGGTAAAGAATTAGCTATGAGTAGTTCATGTTTTCCAGATAAGCTTATAGGAACAATTCCCCATATATATCTTTATTATATTGGAAATCCATCAGAAGGTGTGATAGCTAAAAGGAGAAGTAGTGCTACAATTGTTAGTTATCAAACACCACCAATGGATGAAAGTGATATATATGGTGAATACATAAGTTTAGAAAGTTTAATATCTGAATATAATCAGTGCAAAATATCCAACAAAGTAAGACTAAGTGAAATTGATGAGCTAATAAAATGTAAGGCTAATAAGTTAAATTTAGAATATGAAAGCTATGATGATATAGAAAAAGAATTATACAAAATAAAAACATCATTAATACCTAAGGGGTTACATGTTTTTGGAAAAGGATATAGTCAGGAAGAAGCTAAAGCTTATATGAAAATTATTTCTAGTTATGATAGAGGTGATATTAAATCTTTAGAAAGAATAATTGCTGAAAGTTTAAATATTAACTTTGATGAAATAATTAAGAAAAATTTAGTAAGTGATAGAGAAAAAATAAAGGTTATTTCAGATAATATAATAAATAAATACTTACTTCAAAAGACAAAAAATACTGATTTTGAAAATTCATTGAGAGATTTAAATATTTTAGATAAAAAACAGGAGATAGAAGAAATATTAAATTTTTCATATGAGTTCTATCTAAAATCTATGAAATGTGAAGAATTAAAAGGATTAAATAAGGTTTTAAATGGCGAGTATCTAGAAGCTAAACTTGCAGGTGATATTATAAGAAATCCAGATATACTACCATCTGGTTATAACATATATCAATTTGATCCTAGGATGGTTCCAACTGTATCAGCTTACAATAGAGGAAAAGAAATAGCTGAAAATACAATAAAGGAATACAAAGGTAAATATAATAAATATCCTAAAACTATAGCAACAATACTTTGGGGGCTTGAAACATCAAGAACACAAGGAGAAACTGTTGGACAAATACTTCATTATTTAGGGGTTAAGGTGGATAATAGTAATCCATTTAATACTAAATTTAAAATAATACCAGTAAGTGAATTAGGAAGACCAAGAATAAATGTTGTTATAAATATTTGTGGATTCTTTAGAGATATGTTTCCAAATCTTTTAAATTCATTTAATGAGATATTTGAAAAATTACAATCATTAGATGAAAATTATGAGGAGAATTACTTTAAATATGAAAGTGATGTTATTTTAAAAAATTTATTAGATGATGTCTATGATGAAAAAATAGCAAGAGAACTGTCAATAGGAAGAATATTTGGTCCAGAAGAAGGGGAGTATGGAACAAATTTAACATCTATAGTAGAAAGTAAAAATTGGATTGAGGAAGAGATATTTGGAAAGTCTTATATAGATAAATTAAATCATATATACACTAAAAACTATAGAGGAAAAAAGTGTGATAAATTATTTGAAGGAAATATAAAATCTGTAGAGTTAATATCACAAGTAAGAAGCAATCCAGAATATGAAGTTACCGATTTGGATCATTTTTATGAGTTTTTTGGTGGACTTTCAAAATCAGTTGAAATAACAAGGGGAAAGAAAGCAGAAGTATATATAACAGATACTACATCACATATTATAGAAACTCAAACTGTAGATAAAGCAATTTTAAGAGGTGCAAGAACAAGGTTATTAAATCCTAAGTGGATAAATTCAATGGTAGAACATAAATATCATGGAGTACAAGAAATTAAGAAGAGATTTGAAAACATATTAGGACTTGCAGCAACAACTAATAAAGTTGAAAATTGGATTTTCGATAATATGAATGCAACTTATATAGAAGATGAAAA
Source organism: Clostridium amazonense (assembly GCF_056431285.1). Taxonomy (NCBI): domain Bacteria; kingdom Bacillati; phylum Bacillota; class Clostridia; order Eubacteriales; family Clostridiaceae; genus Clostridium; species Clostridium amazonense. Next base: position 385,174 of record NZ_JBWKMH010000010.1, read on the forward strand.
CCTAAAAAATATATTAAAAGAAAATAATAAATGGGCATATTTTGAAATGGTAGAAACTTTAATAGAATGTAACCAAAGAGGATATTGGAATACAAGTGAAAATGTTCTAAAAAAATTAAGAAAAACATGCTTAGAAATAGAGGGTGCAATAGAAGAAGAAATATAAAAATAGAAATGATATTTAACTTTAGGAGTATCATTTGAGAAAGACATTAATTTAAATTTGAACTTGGAAACCTATATAGGGTTCCAAGCTGAAAAATGAAATTATTCAAATATTAAATGAGAGTGGTAGTGTTACAAGAAACAGTAATTATTTAAAACGTTATTCATAAAAATTTCAAAGAAACTCTAATAAATTTGCCATTTTATTTCCAAGACTAAACGGCTGAATCGACGTCCTGTCTAGGCAGTCGCTGAACCCGTCCTTGGGTTCAGGTCTTGAAAATAAAACACAAATTAATAAGAGTTTCTAAATCAATTTTTAAAGAAATACTAATTTAAATAATTCCTGTTCATTGATGAAAGAAAAAAGCTTTTCAATTGATAAATTTGTTATTTTGAATTCGAACCTGGAACCCTATAATGTATTTAATTTTGAAATAGGTTAAAAATATGTTTATAAAAAATATTAGGAGATGAACTTATGAAAAAATTATTATACATTACAGTAAATTCAAAGCCAGAAGAACTTTCAGCTAGCAAAATTGTTGGTAGAGCATTTGTAAACAAGTTTTTAGATTGTCATGATGATTTTGAACTTCAGGAGTTAGATTTATATGAAGCACACATACCACGTTTGGAATATCAATATTTTGAAAAGAGAAATTGTCTTTTAAATGATTATGATTTAAAAAAATTAGATGAAAAAGAGCAAAAAGAAGTTAGAAAAATAATAGCATTATGTAATCAATTTAAGGATGCAGATGTTTATGTCATTGCAGCTCCAATGTGGAGTTTGTCATTTCCTGCACCTTTAAAAGAGTATATAGATTGTGTAATACAAGATGGGAAAACAATAAAAATAACACAAGACAAAGTAGACGGATTATTAAATGATAAAGACAGAACTATGATTTATATACAATCATCTGGAGCTAGTATTCCATGGATACTAAAGAAAGCATTAAATAAAGGATTAAATTATGTTGAAGATATAATGAAATTTACGGGAATAGAACATTTTAAAGAAATATTAGTAGATGGAACTGGATTTACAGAAGAAGAAAAAAATAAAGCTATAGAAGAAAGTCTTGAAAAAGTAACTAAAATAGCAGAGGAAATAAAAGCTTAATAATTGGAAAGATAGAATTATGCATTGTAAAAAGAGAATTGAAGATTTTTCAATTCTCTTTTTGCTATATATAAAACTTATTTATTTTAATCAATTATAATTCTAGTAGAGTTATCAATAAATTTATTGTTTAATTTAGGCAGAACTATTGATAAAATACCATTATCGAATCTAGCATTTACTGAATTTTTATCTATGTCATCAATGTAAAAACTTCTAGAAAAATTGCCATAATGTCTTTCTTTTCTTATATAATTATCATTATTTTCTTCAATAACTTCTCGTCTATTAGCTGAAACAGTTAAATAATTATTTGTATAATCAATAGTTATATCTTCTTTTTTTATTCCAGGTAATTCTGCATCTATGATGTATTCATTAGGTGTTTCTTTAATATCAGCTTTGAAGTTTCCCATCATATTTGATGAAGTTAAAAAGTCATCATTAAAGAAATTAGAAATAAAATTGTCAAAAGAATTAACATTAGAATTCATTAAATTTTTTCTAAAAGGTACTAATCCAAACATACTAAAAACCTCCTATATAAATTAAGTTATCTAAACTATATTTATATATTAAACTAAAAGTCAAAGAAAGTCAAAGTATAAAAATATCTAAAAATTAGTATTATATAAGAAAACAAGTTAAATAATCAAATAGGATATAAATTATTAGTGTTTTTTTAGATTATCAGCAATAATCATATATTATTTTAAATTTAACTATATAAATATTAAAACAAAAATGAAGAGATGGTATAATAAAAAACAAAGAATTTAATTGAAAAACTGTAGTTGAGAAAGGAAATTTTCTAGATATGTATTAAATATTATTTAGAAATTTGAAAGAGAAGTTATGAGTAAAATGGAAACAAATCAGAATGAAGAAATATTAGTTAAAAAATATAAGAGGTCAGTTTTAACATTAAAGATAAGTTATAAAGGTGAAGAAGAATGTACTTATCTTGAAAATGAAATTGTAACAATTATAGAGAGAGAAATAGATGATTTATATGAAAATTATATAATCGATAAGTATAGTTATAATACAGAAATGAGTAAGAATGTGAAATTTGTATTAGATGTAATACCTGGTGATTTAGAAATGAGCATGAGAAATATAAAAAATAATCATATATTAGGTAAATGCATAGATATGGATATCTTATATATTATAGATAATAAAATAGAAAAAATAAATTTACAGAATAATGATAAATGTAGTATGAAAGAAATAAATGAATACTTTAGACTTTTACATAATGAGTATTTAAAATACATAGAAACTAGGGAAGATATAAGTTATAGAATATCCCAAGAAGCTTTAAATGCAATGATTAGTGAGGTTTCAGCTATGCCATCTTTTGGTCTTGTATCTCCAGCTACTATGGGATCTCATAAGGATATGGATTATTACACATTTTTAAAAAGCTCCTTTGCAATCACTCCATATATAAGAGAAATGATAAAAGTAGGGTATTCTTATAAAAGATTAGAAGAGATATTTAAAGATATAAGAAAAATTGGAGTTGAATGCGAAAAAGAAATGTTTAAGGCAACTGAGGGTGTTAACACACATAAGGGAATGATATTTCTTATGGGAATAATTTCTTCAGTTGTAGGAAAAGTTTTATATGACAATAAAACTTTTGAATATATTCAAGAGTACATGAAGGAAATGGTTAAGGATATATTAGATGATTTCAAAAAGATAGACACAAATAAACCAATGACACATGGAGAAAAGTTATATATAAATGATGGTTTTACAGGAATTAGAGGTGAGATAAAAGAGGGGTTAACAGTAGTATTTAATGATGTACTTCCTAAATATGAATTATCAGCACTTAAAAATAATGATTTGAATGTTCAAATTTTATTAGAACTTATGTCAAAAGTGGAAGATAGCACTATCGTTCATAGACATAATATAAATACTTTAAAAAATGTAAAGAAGGATGCCCAAGCAATTTTAAGTCTAGGTGGTATGAAAACAGAAGAAGGAAAAAAAGAAGCATTTTTATTAGAAAAAAGATATATAGAAGAATATATAAGTCCAGGAGGATCAGCTGATTTATTAGCAATAATTATATTTTTAAGAAACGTTAAAGGTGTATTTTTTTAAAATGAAATTTTAGTACAACTTAAAAACTATTCATTAATATAAATAAAAATAAATTTTAATGAATAGTTTATTTTATGTATAGAACAAATGGATGTTAAATTTAATTATTTTATGGTATTATATAAATGAAATATTTTACAAAAAAAGTTGACAAAAATGTTTTTTGTGAATTAATCAGAAAATAATCAACATTTCAAAAATAGAGTGATTAATATATACACTCAAATATATAATTAAAATGATTTGGAAATAATTTATATTTTTAATTTTATAACAATGGAGTTGAAAATTAAGTTTTAGTTTAGGTGTGATTTAAATTCAAATAATATTCAATCTAAAACTGTATTAATTTAGAAAGATAAGGTGTGAATTAAACATGGGGTATATTTATGCATTATTATTTTCCATAAGTATATATATATGTGTTTTAAATTTATCAATAGTAAAGTTTGAAAAAAAGAATATGATTTTATGGATTGGTGTAGTTAGTTTAATATCTGGAACCATAGGACTTATAAATAATGGATTAATAATACTAGTTGTTAATTTAAGTGTAGTATTGATGATGTATTTACAGCAAAAAATAGTTTTAACAGGAATTATAACATCTATATTTTCTACAATAATTTTTGTTGTAAGTGATTATGTTAGAGAATTAATAGCAATTGAAGTATTTAATGTTGATATATTTGAAAGTATAGGATTTCTTGAATATTTATCTATGTGGATACTTGTTTATCTTATAAGTTATTTAATAAGTTTAGTTTTAGGCTTTTTTATCAGAAGAAAAATATCTTCAATGGAAATGTATTTGAAATTTAAAACATGCATATTAATAGTGATAATATTAATTTTAACAGTAGTTATTTATTATATTAATATTATATTAAACGAAGGATATACTCCATCGAACAATCTTGTAAAAGTGAATGGTGCATTATTTATAACATATTTTATACTTCTCTTAGTAGTAGTTTTTTCTGTATTAAGTACAGTAAAAAAAGAAATTAAATTGAAAGATGATATAAATCAATTAGAAAACTTAAGAGAATATACAAAAAATTTAGAGGATTTATATTTGACATTTAGAAAATTCAAGCATGATCATACTAATATTATCACATCTATGGCAGGATATATAGAAGAAAATGATATGTCAGGATTAAAAGAGTTTTTTGAAAAAAATATATCGCCACTTACGTGTGAATTAAATATGGACAAGTATTCTATATTAAGATTACAAAATATAAAAGCTATAGAACTTAAAGGAATTTTATCGTCTAAAATAATAGTTGCACAAAATCAAAATATAAAAGTGTCAATTGATATAATAGGAAGCATAGATAAAATTAATATTGAAGCATTAGATATTTGTAGAATTATAGGAATAATATTAGATAATTCCATAGAAGCTGCTGTAGAGTGTAGGAATCCAGAAATAAAGATAGCATTAGTTAATAATATCAATAATAATTCAGTTCAAATGATATTTGTAAATAATTATTGTAGAAAATTATCAGTGCCAAACATATCTAAAATTTTTGAAAGAAACTATTCAACAAAGGGAAAAAATAGGGGATTAGGACTTTCTAACTTGAAAGAAATTATAAATAAATATGACAATGTAATATTAGATACATCTATAAAAGAAAATAAATTTATTCAAATATTAGAGATATATTGAATGGGGTGACAACTATAAGAATTTTTATTTGTGAAGATAATAAATTTCAAAGAAATAAAGTTTGTGAAGAAATAAGACAAGTAGGAAAAGAAAATAACATTGATTTAGAGATAGTTTTAGAAACTGATAGTCCTAAAGAACTTATAGATTATGTTAGTAAGAATAGAGATATAGGTGTTTATTTTTTAGATGTAGATTTGAATGATGATATAAATGGAATTATGTTAGCAGCAGAAATAAGAAAATATGATTCAATGGGAGTTATAATTTTTATAACTGCTCATATAGAGATGAGCTATCTTACATTTATATACAAAATTGAAGCTATGGATTATATAACTAAAGAAGATTATAGAAATTTAAACAAAAGGATAAGAGAGTGCTTGTTAAAAGCGAAAAAAAAATTAAACAATGTAGATGTAAAGAGTAATAATACATTTACGATAAAGTCATATGATAGAGTTATAAGTATGGATTTTGATGAAATAGTTTTTTTTGAAACATCTAGCAATATGCATAAAATAGTTATGCATACGGAAAATAGGCAAGTTGAATTTTATGGAAGACTTAAAGAGATAGAAAAAAATTTAAATGATAATTTTTATAGAAGTCATAAATCATATATAGTAAATAAGAGTAAAATAAAAGAGATAGATACTAAAAATAAAATTATACATATGAACAATGGAGAAAAGTGTTTTGTATCTTTAAAATTGATGAGCGAATTAATAAAAAATATATCTTAATAATAAAAGTTCAAAGGAGCAAAGTAGGATGACTTTGCTCCTTTTATAGTTCTCAAAAGGTGGGAAATTAATATGTTTAGAAGAGAACTACATAATTAAATATATCTGAATTTAAAAGTATTATAAAAAATATTTAAGTTAATTTTAATAGTAATTAATTCAATTTGAAAGTGATTTTACGTAAAATAGTAATTTTCATACTTGAAATATATGGGGATTAAGATAAGAATACATATAAATTATATTTTAAGATATAATTTATAATTAATAAATTTTAAAAAGTATGGAAGAATATAATTAGAAAATTAAAAGTTATATATATATAGGGAAACAAGTTTAAACTTTAAGTTATTCATGTTTCAGTTGAGAATTTTAATTTTGAGTTTTAATCTATATTTTTAAAATTGACAATGGACAATTGACAGTGAAGGTGAAAATTGGATTTCCAATTTTAAAGAATGATTTTTTATTAAATTTACAGAGCAATTTAGTTAAAAACAATATAAAAACTGAATTTTATAAAATACCCAAAGTAATAGTGATAGTTACTATTGAAACTGTGATTAGTAAGAACATTATGATGGGGAATTTATTCTCCAAAATGAACTTTTTATGGATAAATATTATACAGATTTTATTTGAAGTACAAATAAAACATTGTAGCGGAGATTTCAATCCCTGGGATATTCACCATCACTTTTCACTCGTAACTTTTACTTGGTTCTAAATATAAAAATAGAAATAAACTGTAAGATTAATAATATCATTTGATAAAGATGGTATTTAAAATTTGAACTTGGAGTTCTATAAATTGTATTAAGGAGGAAAAAGATGAAAGGAATAATAATAGTTTTATTAACGTTAGTTTTATCTACTCAACTTGTTGGGTGTGGTAAACAAACTGAAAAAGTAAAAAATAGTCAAATGCCACCGTTACAAGGTGATAGTGGAGTAAATCATAACACTATTTCACAAGATGAGGTACAAGAAGAAATATTAGATATATATACAGAAATAGAAGAGGAGTATTTAAACCAATTGGTTAACAAAAATGAAACTAAGTGGAATGAATTAAAGGGTGAAATAGGTGAGGATATAGATACACTTAGATCAGTTAGTGAAAATGATAATTTAAATAATGCATTAAAAAATATAGAAAATTTATATTTAGAATACGGGAAAATATTACAAGAAAAAGGTGACAAGGAAAAAATAAAAAAAATAAAAAATGAATTAGATAAAGAGTTAAAAGTATATTATGAAGAAAAAAGTGCTAAAGATTATGATAAGAAAAATTTAAATATTTCAATTATGAAACAAGATATATTTGAAGTATATAGAGATATAGAAGAAGAGTATTTAGAAATGAAAAAAAATTATGTGGAAAGTGAATGGGATGAAGAATATGAAGATTTAAAAAAAGAAATAAATGAATTAAAAGCTAAAGTAACTGAAAAGGAACTTATAAACAGTATAAGTGATTTAGAAGATTTACTTAATCAATACAATAATGTATTAAAAGGAACTGGAGATGATTCAAAAATAGATAATATAAAATCATCTATAAAGAAAAAGTTAGGAATATAGAAGAATATAAATTTAAAATTGTTATGATAAATCTAACATAGCAATTTTTATTTTTTATAAAATTATAGAAAATAATGAATTGAAAAAAGATTATAATTATAGTATAGTTTTAATTAGATAAAAAAATATAGAAAAATAAAGTTCTATTTAAAAGTAGGGGGAATGTAAATGTTTTTAATGGATTTAAAGGAAGAACATAGAAAAACATTCCTTGATTTAGCCCAATATACTATGAGAGTAGATATGTGTGTAACATCAAGTGAAAGTTGGATGCTTATGAAATTCACAGAGGAATGTGGATTTTTTGATAATGAATATAGGCCTAGAAAAAGACCACTTGAAGAGATCATGAAAGATTTTGAAAGTACAAGTAGAAGTGATAAAAAAATAATAATTTTTGAACTATATAGAATGATATTGGCAGATGGACAGTTCCATGAAAAACAAAAAGAATTAGTTAAAACAATAGCAGAAAGATGGAATTTAAAAATGGAAGAGATAAATGAAATAATTGATTTATCACAGAAGTTAATTGATATGTCTTTAAAATGTTATAAAAAGCTTGTTGTAGATTAATAATTAAAGGTTGTCCGTAAAATGACAACCTTTAATTTATGTAGTTTATTAAATTAATTATGTAATATTGCTAAAGTATTAGTAGTTTTATATTCGTTTATATAGCCTTCGTAAACAAACTCCTTATTTGGAATTTCTAGTAAATCAAGAGGTTTCATAAATTGAGGTAGTTTTGTAGTAGTATGAATACCACTTTCTATAAATAATTCTGATATAAATTCAGAACAAAAGTAATAATCATCTCTTTTAAGAGGAATATTTAAATGTAAAGCTAATAAGCCTAAGAAATTATATCTATATTTTTCACGTTGATTGTAGTGAAAATCAATTGATTGTTTTAATGTGTTAAATTGAGTTTCTGTTACATCTAATTTATAAATTAAACATTTACTATTAGAAAAATTTTTAAAAACTCCATCATGTATATTTTCTTTTACTAGGCCTCCTGAAAAAGGGTTGCGAGGATTTTTTCTACCTAAAGAATACATTTCGCTAAATGTTTTATCAAAGCTAATTGAAACATGTACATATTCATCAGAAGTAAACCAATATATAACATTAGATAGCCATGTTCCAGTACGAGTAAAAACTAAATATATTGTTTTTGTATTCATTTAACTGCTCCTTTTCACAATTAAAAATATTTAAGTTTTAATTAAATATTTTATGAGGGTAAAAATTAATTATAATTATTTTAGAAGTTATAAAGGTTATATGGAATCAAACTCTACTTTTATAATAATTCTATTTTAAAAGTGATTTTAAGCATGTCCCAATATTGAAGTTATATACTTATAAAATAATAAATTATAGTTTTTTAGTTCATATTTAAATTAAAGTATAAATATGTCTAAAATCATATTTGTACATTTATTTGTTTTAAGTTTATAAAAATATAAAAGCTATTCTATTATATTTTATTTTTTTGGTGATGTAAAGTTTGTAAATAAATGAATTTATTAAATATTTTAAATTTTAATACATAATTATACATTAATACATATTTTAAGAAAGTAATTGAATATGTATTACATTATGTATATAATTATGAATTGGAAAATTATACAAAGGGAGTTAAGTGTATGAATTGTTTGAGATGTAATAGTGAAATGAAATATTTAAAGGAGTATAGATTTGAGTCACAAGATAATAATAGAGGCTTTTTCGCAGCAGTATTTGATTATGAAGAACATTTAATTTTTGATGTTTATGTTTGTTCAAAATGTAAACATAGTGAATTTATATATAAAGGAACTTTATCAGGATTAGATGCTATAATAGATTAAAACTAATAAAATGATAAGATAGAGGTGAGTTTTATAAATATACAAATTTTTGGAACTAAAAAATGTTTTGATACAAAGAAAGCAGAAAGATTTTTCAAGGAAAGAAATATTAAGTTTCAATTTATAGATTTAAACATAAAAGGACCAAGTAAAGGTGAATTAGAAAACATTAAAAGGGCTGTTGGTCTTAGAAATTTGATAAATTCAGGATGTAAAGATTATATAAAATTGAATTTAGATAAAATAAGAAGCGAAGAAATGAAAATGGGAATTTTATTAGAAAATCCTAAATTATATAAAACCCCTATAGTTAGAAATGGTAAAAATGCGACTGTTGGTTATTGTACAGATATTTGGGAAGAATGGATTAAAGAATAGAAAAATAAGAAATGATGATGAATCAAAAGTGTTCATCATCATTTTTTATGTTAATTCAAACATAAAAGTATGGATAGAATTAAACTTTAAAAGAAATATATTAAGTTTGTAATAATGGTAATATAAAAATAGTAATATTGAATATGTAAATAAATTTTAAAAAATTTTTAACTTTAATGAAAATAAACATATAAGTTAAGACACTGTGATAGTATTTAGTATATACCCAAAACATCTTTTGGTGTATAAAGGGGGGGGGATTTATGGAATTACAAAATGAATGGATTATAATTATAGCAATTATTCAGTTTGGTATGATAATTAGTGATAGTTTTTATAAGTTAAGGAAATGTAGAAAAATTAATGTGGTAAATGGTGAATTACATTCTCAAGTAAAAATGATGTTTAGTTTTTCTATGATACTTATGGCATTTGTATTTTGGGAATGCTCAGCAAATGAAAAATTGAAGCCATATCTTATGTTGTTATTTATAGGTATGACGTTTTCAACTATAGGTGATATTATTATGGCTAGGATTGTAAAAGTTAAAGATAGATTAAGCTATGCTATAATATTTTTCATACTAGCACATGTGTCTTATATGGGAAGTTATATATTAGCAACTTCAAAATTAGAGGGGAATTTTATTTGCTTAATTTTTATAATACCAATTGGATATATATTTACAACGATTATATGGTCAAAGTTTGTTAAAAATAAAATGAAATCTAAAAAAATTAATTATCTAAGTTTAGTATATTCCTTAGTAATAGTAACAATGATGATGATATCCTTAAATTTAACTATTACAACAACAACTAAGTTTTTGTTAACTACAGTAGGTGCTATAGTATTTATATTATCAGATTTAATAATAGGAGTATCGGAGATAAAGGAAAAGGGACCTAAAAATCAATCTATATGGGTATGGATTACTTATGTTATAGGACAAATGTGCATAATTTATAATTATTTATTGTTTATATAGATTTTAAAAATTATAGATAATAGAGATATTGTCTATAATTTTTTTATTTTAAATAAAATAAAATTGTATATAATGTATTTATAAGGGCTTAAAATAATATGAAAATAAATTATTTAAGTATCAAATGAGAATAATGTTATTTCTACAAAGAGAAATTTAAAATATAGTACTAAAATTAACAATTAACGATGAATAATATTAACTATCATTGTTAACCATTAATTGGTTCCAAATATGATGATGGAATAAACTGTAACATTAGTAGTATCAATTGATAAATATATTATTTTAAATTTGAACTTGGAACCCTATAGTTTTTGGAGGAAGTTATGAAGAAAAAATTAGCAAAAGCTGCTACTGTAATTATGATTATGACTTTAGTAAATAAAGTTATTGGTTTTTTAAGAGATGCACTAGTAGGCAGTGCATTTGGAACTACATTTCAAACGGATGCTTATAATATTGCTATGAATGTTTCAGATTTTCTATTTATAATGATATCATTGGTAATAACTACTACTTTTATACCAATACTAAGTGATACATTAAATAAAAAAGGCAAAGATGAAATGTTCAAGTTTGCAAATAATATAATGAATATAGTTAGTTTAATAGGTGTTATTCTTATAATATTAGGAATGATTTTTACACCATTTATAGTTAAGATTATGGCATCACAAGCAACAGGAGAAACTTTTGAATTAGCAGTTAAATTAACACGAATAAGTATAGTGAGTATAATATTTTTAATCATGCATTCTGGATATACTGCTATACTTCAAACTTTGGACGATTTTTTAGGACCAACAGTAGTTGGATTAATATTTAATTTGCCAGTTATAATTTATATAATTTTTGGAGCAGGTGGAGGTATATATGGGCTTACCATAGCCACTGTTATTGGTGGGATACTTAGAGCAGTAGCTCAAATTCCATTTTTACATAAGCATGGATTTAAAATAACACCTATATTAGATTTTAAAGATAGTAGGATAAAGAAAATGATACTATTAATATTACCAGTAATTATAGGTGCAACAGCAAATCAAATAAATAAATTAGTAGATCAAAATTTAGCATCAGGACTTGATTATGGTAGTATATCTGCATTAAGCTATGGACAAAGAGTTTCAGATGTTATTTATGCAACATTTGCAGTAGCTATAATAACAGTAATATTTCCAACACTATCTAGAGCTATTAGTGAAAAGGATGAGGTTAAGTTTGTAGGATATATAGAAAAAGGTATTAACAATATGAATTTAATTTTATTACCTTGTTCTGTTGGACTTATATTATTGAGTACACCAATAGTAACGATAATATTTAAACATGGAAACTTTGATGATAGAAGTGTTCAAATGACATCCGCGGCATTAATGTTTTATTCAATGGGTATACCTTTCTTTGGTTTAAGAGAAATTTTCAATAAATCTCTTTATGCTATGCAAGACACTAAGTCTTCAACAATTAATGGAATTATAGCAGTAGTAATAAATATAATTTTCAACTTTTTACTAATAGGCAAATTGGGTATTAAAGGTATAGCATTGGCAACATCAATAGCATCAGCTATAGCATCATTATTATTATTTATAAATTTAAATAATAAAGTGAAAAACATAAATTTGAAAGACATTTCAATAACTACAATGAAAATAATTATATCAGTTGTAGTTATGGCTATAGTAGTTAAAACTTCTTATAATGAAATAATGGGAATTAATATACTTTTAGCAGTAGCTATATCTACTGTTTTGGGAATGATAACATATTCTATATGTTTATTTGCATTAAAAGTAAATGAATTTAAAGAACTTATAAAATTTAATAAAGTTATAAAATAGAATAAAAGTATTATAGACATAACAATTATATATGTTTATAATACTTTTATTTTAATAAGTAATTTTTTTATGAAAGGATTTACATATGAAAAATAAAGTATTAGTAGGAGAAATGGCTAAACTTCATAATGTATCAGCTCAAACATTGAGATATTATGACAAGATTGGATTATTTACACCAGAACACATAGATAAGGAAAATAATTATAGATATTATGATATTAATCAATTTCCTATACTAGATTGTATATTGTTTTTAAAAAAATTAGGGATTCCATTAGATGAAATAAAGGAATATTTCCATGAAAGAGATATAGATAAAATGATGAGTATTTTGAAGCAACAGGAATCTATGTTAAAAGAAGAAATAGAAATTTTAAGTAATCATTTAAATAGTATAAAAAGTAAAATAGAAGACGTTGAAATACATAGAAATGATAGTAGTATATATGAACCATCAATTAAATATTTTAAAAAGAGAAAAATGATAAAATATGATTTCAAAAATGGTGGAAATAGTATAGATTTTGAATATGGACTAAAAGAGATATATAAAACAGTAAAAGATGATATATCAATATTTAATAGTAATATTTGCTCAATAATTTCTAAAGAAAATACATGTAAAGAAAAATTTTTATACTTAGATGCAGTAGGAGTAATATTAAGTGGAAATAAAGCTAAAATAAAAAATAGTAAAATAATAGAAGAAGGACATTATGCAACCTTAGCATTTAATGGAACTGATGAAGCAGCTAGTGAATATTATGAAAAACTTATCAATTTTATAAATTATAAACAATACGATATAATAGGCGATTCTATGATAGTTACTATAATAGATAGTACATTTTCAGATTATAGTGAGGAATATATAAAAGAAATACAAATTCCAGTTGATGAAAAAGTTTAAATATAAAGAAAATAAGAACATATCAAAGAGGTATTGACCTTATAGTAACTATAACCTTTAAAATAACTTCTGGCGTTGAAATTAATATAGTTAGAAGGTTAGGCATATTTAATTTTATGTGCCTTATAAGAAGGTGGGAAAATGAATAAAAGAGTAGATTTATTAAAATCAGATGTAAAAGAAATTTTTATAAAGTATTTAATACCAAGTATAGCTGGAATGATGGGGCTATCTTTAAATATATTATTTGACACAATATTTATTGGTCAAGGTGTTGGAAGTGAAGGATTGGCAGCACTGAATATAGCTATACCTATATTTAACATATTTTCTTCTATAGCATTATTATTAGGAATTGGAGGAGCTACAGCTGTTTCAGTTTCCATGGGAAAAAAAGAATATGATAAAGTAAATAAAATATTTACAACTTCAATGATTATAAATGTTTCAATAGGAATATTTTTAACTGTAATAGGAATATTTTTTACAGAAAAAATATGTTACTTATTAGGAGCAACTCCAGATGTATTAGATATGGTAAAGAGTTATTTAGGTGTTATTGTATGGTTTAGTTGGGCATTTTTAATGTCAAATACATTAACTGTTTTTGTACGTAATGATAAAAATCCAAGATTAGCTATGTGGAGTATGCTTATAGGAAACTTTGCTAATATAGTATTTGACTTTGTATTTATATTCATATTTAACTGGGGAATGAAAGGTGCAGCTATTGCAACAACAATGTCACCAGTAATAACAATTCTTCTTTTAAGTACTCATTTTATAAGAGGAAATAACACTTTAAAATTTAAATTAGATAAACTAAAAATAGATAAAAATATAATCAATAGAATACTAAAAAATGGATTTCCAAGTTTTATAATGGAATTATCAAGTGGATTAATAATATTTGCATTCAATATGTCTATATCTAATATAGAAGGCGCTATAGGAGTATCAGCATATAGTATAATTGCAAATATATCACTTGTATGTGTAGCAATATTTAATGGAATAGCACAAGCAATTCAACCTATAATTAGTATAAATTATGGTGCAAAGAAATATGAAAGAGTACATGAAGCATTAAAATTAGCAATAAAAACTTCAGTAATATTTGGGGCTATATTTTATGCCGCAGGAGTATTATTTCCAGAAAAAATTGTTTTACTATTTAATAGTGGTGATGCAAAATTAATGGAAATGACATGTAGGGGAATAAAATTATACTTTATTGCATTTTTATTTATGGGAGCTAATATAGCAAGAGTATCTTATTTCCAATCAATAGAAAATTCAAAGGCATCCACATTAGTTTCATTATGTAGAGGTGTAATATTTGTACTTATATCATTATTAATTTTACCAATGATTTTAGGTATAAATGGGGTGTGGATAACTATTCCAATTGTGGAAGTTGCAAGTATGATTATAGCATGTGTATGTATGAAACGAATCGACTTAAATGTTTCTAAAAATGAAGAAGTATTAACTTAACATTAAAATAAAACAAGCTAAAAAAGATATACATAAAAGTATATCTTTTTTTACTTGAAAATTAAATATATGCTTAAATATTAAGCTGAAAAGTTATTTTTTAATTTTTTTAATAACTTTTGTCTTTTTAATAACTTTCTTTTTTAATGTTTTAATTATTTTTTTGAATTTTTTTATCTTTATCTTTTTCATAAAAATACTCCTTTAATTTATATCTTCATAAAATAAGTCTTATTTAATTATAAAGTGATATTGTTTTAAAATAAAGAAATTTGAAAAAATAATTTTAAAACAAAACTAAATAGTATATAATAAATCTATAATGGAAAAAATAACTAATTATTGTAAATTAAAATTCAAGAACTTAAATTTATAAGTATTTAAAATTTATAAGTATTATTTACAGATATTATACCATATTGTTAAAATTAGTTAATACCATATTTAAAATATCATAAATAAATATTCCGAGTTTGTTTTTAAAAGGATTATTTTCCAAATTTGGATATATTAATATAAGTATAATAAGTTTTTAATAGTAATTATAACAAAAACTAAATCATCAACAATTTTTATGAAATGTAAAAAATTTTAATTGGAAATATGAATTTGATGAGGTGTTATTAAATGAATTTTAAAAAGGACAAGCATTATAAGTGTTTTTTTAGTAAAGATAGTCAGTTCTCTCTAAATAAAGATGAAAATGAACTTTATTTAATAAAATGTCCTGATAATTTAAATAAAATTTTATTTGAATGGAATGTTAATAGAAATATTTTAAATTTAAGTTTATTAGGATATAGATTATTAGGAATTGAAGATTATATTAAAAGAATAAATACTATACAAATGTGGAATCAATTTGTATATCCAGAAGATTTAAAAAACAAATGTGTTTATGAAAATAAATATAGAGTAATAAGATCTGATGGAAAATTACTTCAATTAATTGTTAATAGAAGTGTAAAAACTAATGATAAAAGTGAGAAGATAATTGTTGAGAAAGTGTGTAAAATCATAGAACTAAATGATAATTTTATAAGCAATAATAAAATTATTCCTACATTAGATGGAGTTTTACATGGCATAGGAAAATTAAATATAAGGAGTAAAACATTAAAGGTAACCCCATCAATAAACATAATGTTAGAAGAAAATAGATTTAATAAAAAAATATATCACATAAATGATATATTTGATATTTTTCCACGAGAAAGTATAGAAAAATACAAAAATAGTTTTTTGAATTTTTTGAATAGTAAAGAAAGATATTATTTTGAGAATTATAAAGTCATATCATCTGAAGGAAAGGAAAAATATATACAGGTTATAGGTGAACATGAAAAAGATGATAAATCTAATGTATATTTAGCAATTAAGGAAATAAACAAAAGTGAAAAAATGTATAATGAATTTTATAAGTTTAATTATATTGATGAAATGACGGGTCTACCTAATAAATTTGCATTAATTGATATAGTAATGAAAAAGTCTAGGGAAGAATTTATAAATTTAAATAGAACTGTTAGCTTGATGTCTATAAATATAATTGATTTTAGAGAAATAAATAAACATTTAGGTTATAGTATGGGAGATAAAATTTTAGTGTTTATTAGCCAAAAAATAAAAAGGAATATATCAGAAAATGAGATTTTATTTAAGGGAAATGCTGATAATTTTTTTATTTTTTCAGAAGGAATAGATAGTTATAGCGGATTAACCTCTAAAATACAAAATATAATAGAGCTATTTAAGGAACCTATTCAGATTAATAATAAAAAAACATTTATAGGAATAAATATAGGTGTAGCTCTTTATCCAGAGCATGGGAAGGTTCTTAGTGAAATAATTTATAAGGCAGATATTGCAATGCAAAAGTCAAAAATACAAGGAAGAAATTCATATAAAATATTCCAAGTAAATGATGTAGCAAAATTAAATAAGATTTTTACTATAGAGAAAGATTTATCTAAAGCATTGAAGTTAAATGAAATGTATATGGTATTTCAACCTAAGATAAGTACAATAAATGAAAAAACTGTAGGGCTAGAGGCACTTTTAAGATGGAATCATACAGAAAAAGGATTAATTCCACCATCAGAGTTTATTCCGATTGCAGAGAATACGAAACTTATAATTCCAATTGGGCGATTTGTTTTTGAAGAGTCTTGTAAAAAGTGCAGGGAATTTATAGATATGGGATATGATGATTTTAAAATATCTATAAACTTATCTAAAATTCAATTAGAAGATAAAGAACTAACAGGATTTTTTATAGACACATTAAAGAAATATAATTTAAACTCTAAATATATTGAATTAGAAATAACAGAAAGTGTTATAATGAATGCACTAGAAAAGAATTTAGAAGTGCTTGAAAATATTCATAATCAAGGAATAAGCATGTCTTTAGATGATTTTGGAGTAGGGTTATCTCCTATAAAGTATTTAAAAATACTTAATTTAGATTGCTTAAAGATTGATAAAAGTTATATAGATGATATAGGGGTAAATAATAAAAGTGAGAGAATTATTGAAGGACTAATAAAACTTGCACATAGCTTAGATTTATCTGTTATAGCAGAAGGTGTAGAAAAAGAAGACCAAATAAAGTATTTAAAATCACACAATTGTGATATTGTACAAGGATATTATTATGCAAAGCCAATGAACTTTGAGGATACAATAAAGTTTTTAGCAAAAGAAAAGTAATGGCTAAAAATAAAAACTAGGTATATATAGGAAGTATACTATAAATATTTTCCTATATAATTTCTAGTTTTTATTTTTGTGTTTCTAAAATATGCTTCCAATATTTTTTAGGCATTTGTCTACATTGAAGCCTAGGGTTTTTTCTTGAATCAATTGAAGCAGAAGAAAAATAGTTTTTCCACAAGTTTTCATAAATTGAGTCATTTAAAGTAGAAATTTTTTTATAATAATCACCATCTAATTCAGTAATAAAATAATCATTGCAGTTGTAAATAAGAGCTAAATTTCTTTTGATATCATGAATAATAAAATATTGATTACTAAATCGAGAAACAAAATGTTTAGATAATAAAACTAATATATTATTATCTGGTTCAATAGAAGCATAAAACTTATTAGTTTCGAATTCTTTAAATCGAACAAAGCCAGTAAATTTATGAGCTTCTAATTGAACAGATTTTGAAATTTTAGAAGCATCTAGAATAAAAGAGTTATTTAAGTACATATCTACGTCAGATTTAAATTTAAAGGCTAATCTAATATAATTATATAAAATCCAATATTTGTTTTTATTATTACTTAGAAAAACATTAAAAATATTTTTTAATGTTTGATTTGTAAAATTTTTTTCCATGGAAATATATACTTTTGAAGATTTTTTGATATCAGTAGTTATTTCTAAAGGGATATCAATTAAATTATTGGTATAACTTTCTTTTATAGATATACTATCAGGCTTTATTTCGTTATAATAGGATTCATAAATGCAGGTAAGAAAACCCTCAAAAGTATTATCAAAAACATATACATACATAAATTAATCACCTACCAATTAAATTTGTCCTGTTATTACTTTAATTTTGTCTTCTTTAGATGGTATTGGAGATCCAAAGAGTGAAAGTTGTTCAAAATTTAAATTACTATTTTTAGTACTATCTTTTTCTAAAATTAATTTCTTTTCAATTTTTTCTCTCTCCATATCAATTTCACCATAATATTTTCCTTTACAGGTTATGAAGTATTTAGCTCTTTTCAAAACTATACCTAGTTTTTTTAAGTCTTCAAAAGAAAGAAAAGACACTTTTCGTGTAAGAACAATTCGTTTTGCAGATTTCAAGCCTATTCCAGGAACTCTAAGAAGCAGTTCATATGGTGCAGTATTTATTTCAACAGGAAACAATGTTAAATTATTAAGGGCATAGAATGTTTTAGGATCTAACTTTTCATGAAAGTTTGGATTATCTTCATTAAGAATTTCATTAGATTTAAATCCATAAAATCTCATAAGCCAATCTGCTTGATAAAGTCTATTTTCACGAAGAATAGGTGGATTATCTATATTAGGAAGATTACCACCATGATTTACAGGAACATACGCAGAGTAATAAACTCTTTTTAAATCATATCCTTTATATAAACTTTCACAAAGTTTTAGAATGCTTAAATCATTATCGTTAGTTGCACCAACTATTAATTGAGTACTTTGACCACCAGGAACAAAGTTTGGTGCTGATTTGAAAATTTTTTTATTTTCTTTAGAATGAATTATTCCATTTTTTATAAAAGACATAGGTTTTAATATGCTGTCTTTATTTTTTTGTGGTGCCAAAAGTTTTAATCCATTAGATGAAGGAAGCTCTATATTAACACTCATCCTATCAGCATACATACCGGCTTCTTCAATAAGTCTATTGTCTGCACCAGGTATAGCTTTAACATGAATATAACCATTAAATTTATATTGAAGTCTCAATGTTTTTATAACTTTTAAAAGAAGTTCCATAGTATAATCAACATTTTGTATAATAGCAGAGCTTAAAAATAAGCCTTCAATGTAGTTTCTTTTATAAAAATTTATAGTTAAATCTACCACTTCTTCTGGCGTAAAAAATGCTCTTGGAACATCATTACTTATTTTATTTATGCAATATTTACAGTCATAAATACAGTAATTAGTAAGAAGAATTTTTAAAAGTGATACGCAACGACCATCAGGAGTAAAAGTATGACAAATACCATTTGAACTACAGTTTCCAATGCCACCGTTAGCATTTTTACGATTACTACCACTTGAAGAACATGATACATCATATTTTGCGGCATCACTTAAAATCTCAAGCTTTTTAAAAATATCCATTGAATCACCTCCAAAAATAAATTTTCTCAAATTTCATTTATATTATTATACAATAAATTATTAAATATAAATCCAAAAGAGTTACAATTTTAAATTTTAATTTATATATTTGTAAGATTACAATTACAATTTTAACATTTAGATCAGATTAATTTATACTAATTAAAATGTGAATAAATAGATTATATGGTTTATGTTTAAAAAAGAGTGATATCATTTAAGTAGTTAGATATGATTCCAAATTATTTATACTTTCATATTTGGAAGGAATTAAGAAAATGGGGGTCTATATTATGAAAAAAATAAGAATGTTATTTAAGTATTTTATATGGCAAGACATTGAAAAGTCACATTTTTTACTTAGAATATTGAATTTAATATTTGCTATATTCTTGAGCTTTTGCACATTAGCATTATTACATGGAATTAATATAAATATAGTTTTTAAAATAGTTATAGGAATTTATCTAATACTAAATTTTATGTCATTTTGGTCAGCTTATTATTTAATTGAAAGAAAAAGTGAATCTGCTAGTTTTATATTTATTATTTTAAAAGGTACTTGTATACTTTTTTCATTTATAATACTTTTAAAGTATGTTTTAAAAAAGGATATTTTAGATTAAAATATGTTTGCAATTTGCAAAAAAAATAATTATGATATTATAATTAACTTAGGATACTACTTAAAATTAAGAAAGAGAGGAAAGTATGAGAGTTGAATATATATCATATATGGATAAATTACCAATAGATATTTCATTAGTAAATGTTAAAGAATATCCAATACATTGGCATAAATCTTTAGAAATTTTGTTTGTTTTAAAAGGTAAAATAAATGTTACTATCGAGTCAGATACTTATGAAGTTGAAGAAAAAGAAATAGAAATAATAAATTCAGAAGAAGCACATAGAATTTTTTGTGATAATGATGAAGATAATGAAGTACTAATATTTCATATTGATTTAAAGTTTTTTGAACAATTTTATGAGGATATGGAAAATATATTTTTTTATGTTAATTCATCTGATGAAGGAGCTCAAAATGAAGAAAATTATGAAGTGATTAGAAGATATTTGTCTATAGTAATTTGTGAATTAGTTCAGAAACAAGATGATTACGATGAAATTATAGAAGATACACTAATAGAACTTTTATATCACCTTATAAATAATTTTCATTATCTAATGTATGAAAAAGAAGAAATTAAGGATAATGATGAGCAATTACAAAGATATCATAGGATAGCAAAATATATATATAACAATTATAATAATAAAATAAGTCTTCAAGATATAGCTCAAAAAGAATTTTTGAGTACACATTATCTTTCACATGAAATAAAAAATACAATGGGTCTTAGTTTTAAGGATTTTGTAAATTTAGTTAGGGTGGAAGAATCTATAAAATTACTTTTAGATACTGATATGACTATATCTGATATATCAGAAGAAGTAGGATTTTCACATAGTAGATATTATAATAAACATTTTAAAAAGCATTATAACTTAACACCAAAACAATATAGAAAAACTTATAAAATAGATGATAAAGACTTAGAAAAAATTAAAAAGATAGAAACGTTAGAAATAAATAAAGAAACATTAGAAATTATATCTGATTATTTAGAGGACTATGAAAGATATGATTATGAAGAAAAAATTATAAGATTAAATATAGATATGGAAAAAAATGAAGGAGTTTTTGAACATAATTATAAAGAAGTAATATATTTAGGATATGGATATGATTTGTTAAAGGAAAATTGTAGGAATTATATAAAGGATATTCAAGCAAATATAGGATTTGAATATGGAAAAATGACTAAGATGTTTTCAAAACATTTGGGTATATTTGAGAATAGCGAATTTATAAACTTTATGTATCTAAAACAAATCATGGATTTTATTTTAGATTTAGATTTAAGACCATTTATAGTTATAGAAAAAGAAAATTTTGAGGATGATAATTTGCTTTATATGTTAAAGTATTTTATTAAATATTTTACAGAAGAATATGGTTGGTATGAATTTAAAAAGTGGAAATTTCAATTTCATAATTCCATAAATGAAAGTTTAAAAGAAAAAATCATTGAATTATTTACGGTTCAATATAGTTTACAAATAGAAGAAACACCATACATTGAACACACAAGTATTAATCCTATATATGATACATCTTATATGCTGCCATATATAATTAATAAGGCGATAAAGAAGGAAGATGGTATTCTTATGAAGGTTGTAGATGTAGTGCAAAAGGAAACTAGCTTTCATAGTCAATTATTTATGGGAGATAGAGGGATATTTAATGGGTTTGGAATAAGAAAACCATCATACTTTGCATATTATCTTTTAAATTTATTAGGAGATACTTTAATAGCATATGGAGAAGGATACATTGTAACAGCAATGGGAGATGATTATCAAATTCTTTTATATACTTATAGTGAAGAATTAGAAAGCCTAGTTGATATTAAGGAATTCAACAAAAAAAGAGGAAGTAAAAATGTTAGTGAAAAGAAATTCTTCCTTAATATAACTAATCTTTATGACGACTATAGAATGACTTTTTATGAGATAGGTGAAAGAAAGGGATCAGCCTTTAATTATTGGTTAAAGCTTGGAAAACCTAATCTTATAGAAGAAGATGAGATTGAACTTTTAAGTAAAGCTGCATTTCCAAAAATAAAATTTAGTTATGCAAAAAAAGCAAATGTATTTCATATTGCACCTAAGATAGATGGGTATGGAGCAACACTAATTTTACTAAGAAAAGTACAAAAGCACCCTTTTTAATGTGCTTTTGTACTTTTTTTAAATATAAAATTTAACCCAATGTCCTTAAAAATGTACATTTTATACAGCTTTTTAGTGAGTGTAAGTATTATTTTGAACATATATAATAGTAGTATAAGATATATAAGATAAAAAAATGTGAAAATAAGTACAAAATAGATTTTAATATTCACATATGGCAAGAAGATATAAAATGCCAAAGTATATCGTAGCAATTTAGATACGAGGTGTATAAAGATGGGGTTAGATAACAAAATATTCTCGGAAGGAAAAATAAGTAGAATATTATTTAAGTTTGCAGTACCCGCAATAATATCATTATTTGTTTCAGAATTATATAATATGGTAGATACTTTCTTTGTAGGAAGAGCAGTTGGTGCAAATGCAATAGGGGGACTTACGATAGCCTTCCCAGTGCAAAGGCTATTAATATCAATAGGGTTATTAATAGCAGTAGGTACATCAACAGCAGTAGCTAGATGTTTAGGTGAAGAAAATTATGATAAATTAAAAGAAAATATAAATAACGCATTTGTTTTAACTATAATATTACTTAGTGTAATTCCAACTATAATATTCATATTTAAAAATCCTATAATAACTAAATTAGGTGCAAGTGATGTAATTTATCCTTATGCTGAAAAATATATAAGTATAATATTAATTGGTGGTATATTCCAAGCATTAACAGTTGTGGCTTGTTATATAATGACAGCTTTAGGAAATACTAAAATAACTTTAATAGCAACATCAATTGGTGCAATTTGTAATATAATAATTGATGCTATATTAGTAAATGTATTGTCAATGGGAGTAGCAGGAGCTGCTATAGCAACTGTTGTATCACAATTTATAAGTTTTATATTTATGGTTTATAAATTTAAAGAAGTAAAAAATACATTAAAGCTTAAATTTGAATTTAAGCTAAGAATTGAAATAGTAAAATCCATAGTAGCAATAGGGTTTTCTACATTCATAATAGAAATATCAGATGCTATAGTATCTGCATTATTAAATAACTTATTAGTTTCTAGTGGTGGTGGCGATAACGCAATTATAATGGTTGGAGTTGTTACAAGAGTTTCAATGTTCTTGTATATAACAGTAATAGGAATAAGTTCAGCTATGCAGCCGATTGCAGCTTATAATTATGGAGCTAGAAATTATAAGAGACTAAAAGAAATAGTAAAACAATCAGTTAAGGGAGCAACAATAACAGCAACTATTTTATGGGTAATAATGATGGTATTTACAAGACCTATAATTGGAAGTTTTTTAAGAGAAAAAGCATTATTAGAAGAGACAGTTGTTGCATTTAGATTATGTATAGCAATTTTCCCAGTACTAGGATTATATTATGTGTCTATATATTTTTATCAATCAATAGAAGAAGCAAAATCAAGTTTTATTTTATCAATATATAGACAACTTATATTATTTATACCAATAGTTGTGGTTTTAGTAAAAATCATAGGAATCAGAGGGGCATTTATAACATTCCCAATAACAGATATAATATCATCTATTACAGGATTTTATTATATAAGAAAAGCTATGGCTATATTAGAATCAGAAAAAAATGCTTACTTAAAAGAACAAGAAGTAAATGGATTAAAATTTTCATAATAAATAATATGTGAAACTTATATTAAAAATGTAGCTTAAAAGCACAAAATTCCTTTGCAAGATTTTTAGTAACTAGCACCTACTAAAAATTAATAATATAAGTATTCACATTTAAAATAAAAATTATGGATTATCTCTAAAATAGAGATAATCCTATTTTTTATGTTCCATAAACTTATAATGCATTTAAAATTGGAACACTATGCAAACTGTGCTAAAATTATTATAAGATAACAAAATGACTTTAAGAGGTGGGGAAATGAACTTAATTGTAGCAATAGATAAAAATTATGGTATTGGATATAAAGGTGAACTTTTAGTTAGCATAGAAGAAGATTTAAAAAACTTTAAAGAAAAGACAATAGATAAGGTTGTAGTCATGGGGCGAAATACTAAGGAATCTTTGCCTAATGGTAAGCCATTAAAGAATAGAGTAAATATAGTATTAACTAAGGATAAAAATTACAGTGCAGAGGGATTTATTGTGTTAAATTCAAAAAAACAGTTATTTGAAAAAATAAAAAAGTATAATAGTGATGATATATTTTTTATAGGCGGGGAAAGTATTTATAATGAATTTCAAAAAAACTGTAAGTATGCATATGTGACTAAAATAGAAAATTGCTATAATAGTGATAAAAAGTTTTTTTGTATAGATAATGATGAAAATTGGATTCAAATTGAGAAAGGCAAAAGTAAAGTTTCAGACAAATGTAAGGCAGTATTTAGTTTCAATTTATATAAAAATAGAAATGTTGAAAATATATAAATGGTTTATCAATTTAATAGTGGAGGATATTTCATGAGTTGGGAAGAAAAAAGAGATTTTGTTGCAAAAAATAATTTAAAGCAAACTTCAAAGAGTTGTGATAGAAGAATAGTGGAAGAAGTCAATGTTAAGAGTGGATTTTCGGTTAGAGATGAATTTGCAAAAGATAGAGATCGAATAATATTTTCAAGAGCCTTTAGACGACTTGAGCATAAAACTCAAATATATACTCATCAAAAAGGAGATCATTATAGAACAAGGCTTACACATACATTAGAAGTTACTCAAATAGCTAGAAAAATAGCAAGAAATTTAAATCTTAATGAGGCACTAGCAGAAGCTATTGCATTAGGTCATGATATAGGTCATACTCCATTTGGACACCAAGGAGAGAGAACACTTGATGAAATAATGATTGGAAAAGATACATTAAGTGATAGAATATATCCATCTATAGATTATGGTGGATTTAAACATAATTTTCATTCTCTTAAAATATTAGATGAATTAGAAGTTAAGTTTAAAAATATACAAGGTATGAATTTGACATGGCAAGTCATGGAGGGAATTCTGAAGCACACTAAAACAAAACGAAATGGGAGCACTTGGCAGATTAAGAGATTTATACAAGATGAAAATTTTCTTAATAACACAATGGATGTACCTTACTCTGTGACATTAGAAGGTCAAATTGTAAATGTAAGTGATGAGATAGCTCAAAGGCAACATGATATAGATGATGGATTAAAAGATAATGCGTTAAATATAAATTATAGTTCTATAGCTATTAAAATATATAAGAAGGTAATTGAAATATTAAAGGATTGTGAAAAGAATAAAAATATAAAGTATATATCTGAAGAAAGTATAGAATCATTAAGTACATTAAAAGACCATATAAAGGAAAATTTATCATTAGATAAAATACATGAAAGCATAATCGCACTTAAAGATTTTGATGACATGAAAAGTTCTGTAGATATTTTAGAAAATATATATAACAATAAATTTGATGACGAGTTTGGAGAGAATAAATATATAGCAGATTATAGTGAAATTTTTAAAATAAATCAATTAACTAGGGATGTTATAGATTTCTTTATAACTGATGTAACAACGAACTCAATGAATAATATTTTAATTAAAGGTGTGAAGTCCAAACATTTAGTCAATAATAGAGTATATTTTAAAAATAAAATTATAGACTTTTCAACTTATGGTAAAGAATTAGATGATGCAATTGAAGAATATATAAAAGTGAAAATATTGAATTCATACAATGTAAATAGGTTTGATGGAAATTCAAGATATATAATCAAACAATTATTTAAAGCATATTATGCAAATCCAAGACAAATGCCTAATCATAATCTTGAAAGATTACAAAATAGCATAAAGAAAGTATGTGAAGAATTATATAGTATTCAGATGTTTATTGATGGTAAGTATGTAAATATTAAAGATATAAGTTTCAATAATGATAAAAAAAGTATCATACAAGAATATACAAATTTACTAAAGTTAAAATTAAATAAAATAAACCTAATAGGATATAACAAAAAAGTTGTAGATAGTACTGAAATTCTTTCAAAACTATCTAAATTTAATATTGAAAATAGGAAAATTGAAGATTTAACTGAAGAAGAAAAATTTTTATATGCAATAAGGGAAATAAGATATTATTATTTATCTACTATATGTACTTATATAGCTGGAATGACAGATAATTATGCAATAGATGAATTCAAAAAACTTTATAGTGGAACTGGACAATAATTTATGTAAGAATCCAAGTTGAAATTTTAAGTTATTCAAATATTAAATGAGAACACTATTAGTAAACGAGACAGGAATTATTTAAAACGCTATTCATAAAAATTTCAAAGAAACTCTAATTAATTTAATTGAAAATGGAAAATTGAAAGTTGAAAATGAATGTAAAAGTTAGATTTCAAATTTTAAAGAATGATTTTTTATTAGATTTGCAAAGCAAATTAGTTGAAAACAATATAAAAACGTAGTTTTTAAGCATTTCTATTTTTAGATATTAGGAACGAAGTGAGTAATATCTACCATAACTTTTCACTTTTCATTCTTAACTCTTACTTGATTCCAAATATAAAAATAGAAATAAACTGTAAGCTAAATAATATCATTTGATAAAGATGTTATTTAAACTTCGAACTTGGAACCCTATATATAATTAAATTGTTAAATTCATGTTATAAATTTTAATAAAAGATGAAATGTATAGAATTTTATTTTATAATAAAATTCTATATGTTAAAGTCAAAAACAAAATTTAAAAATTTATAAGATAAAATAAATTTTTAAATTGAATAAGGAGTGTTAAAATGGAAACATTTTTTAATTTTTTGAAAGGAATGGTTATTGGAATAGCAAATATCATTCCTGGAGTTAGTGGTGGAACTATGGCGGTTGTATTAGATATATATGACAACTTAATTTCATCCATAAGTGATTTTTTAAAAGATTGGAAGAAAAATTTAAGGTTTTTACTTCCTATAGTTTTAGGTGCAGGAGCTGGAATACTTCTATTTAGCAAGTTGCTAAAAAACTTATTAGATAATTATCCAATACCTACAAGCTTTTTCTTTATAGGTCTTATAGTTGGAAGTATACCACTAATAGCTAAAAAGGCAAATGAAACTAAGTTTAAAAAGGTTAATTTAATACCATTCTTTATAACATTTATTTTCTTAATATCATTATCTATAATAGCACCACCAGAAATGAATGAAACAATAATAAGAGAATTATCAGTTGGGGCATTTATTAAACTTACATTAGCAGGTGCTATAGGTGCAGGGGCAATGATAATGCCTGGGATAAGTGGTTCATTTATATTATTATTAATAGGACTATACACAACAACAATTACAGCAGTAGCAGAATTTAACGTACCAATACTAATACCCATAGGAATTGGTGTATTATTAGGATTAGTATTTATAACAAAACTTATAGATAAATTATTAAAAAAATATCCTGGTCCTACATATTTTGGAATACTAGGACTTGTTATTGGATCAATTTTTTCTATATATAAAGGAATAACTTTTGATTTACAAGGAATAGTATCCATTGTTGTATTAATATTAGGAATGCTGTTAGCATACTTTCTTGGTGGAGAAAAAAAGAAATAATAAAAAAAACCTAGCTAAAAATTAGCTAGGCTTTTTTATTAAAAAAGTTAAGTTAAATAAGAAAATTAAATTAATAAAAAGTTATAAGTATAATTTTTATAAAAAAGTTACTTTCAAAATAGATGTTAAATTCAAGAAAAAATATAGGGTAATTTTTACTTGTAAATAAAAAATAATTCATGAAAGCAACTAAAATAGGGCAAATTAACTAAATAATATTTACAAGAATATTATAGCATTAATAGTAGAGGCAAAAATTAAGAAAATTTGAACAATTACAAAAGTGATGTAAATAAATTATTAAAAATATATACTAATTATTAAAAATATGAAATCTATAGAAATAATTAGATAAAAATTTAAAATATATTTCCAGTATAAAAAATTTTTTTATGAAAAATGAATAAAAACATATATGTTTTTCATAAAATAAGAAAAATTAAACAAGGAGGAGTTAATAATGAAAGAAATCATGAAGGTTATAACTACAGTTATGCATATCTTTATAGTTGGTACATTCGTTTCTGGAAAAGACTTAGCTCTTTCAATTGAAGAAGAAAATAAAAATGATTTAACATAAATGCAATATGAATTCAAATTTGAAAGGTGAGATAATATAGATAAAATATAGTAATTCAAATTAATAAGTTTTAAGAGAATGAAAATACAAAAATATAAAGATATGTAAATGGTGATTTGCTTTAGTGTAAATCACCATTTTTAAAATTATATGTTAATATATAACATATAATTGATTTTTATTTTGAAAATTTTATGGGGGTTTTTATGAAGAAATATTCAAGATTTCAAATTATAGCTGAGGATAAAATAGGAATAACTTTAAAAATTTTAGAGAAAATATACATAGAAAATATAAATTTAATATCATTAGAAGTATTTCCTAATAAATTGTATATAAAGATTGAAAAAATTGATAGTGATATTAAATTAAATTTAATAAAAAGCATAGAGAAATTACCAGAGATAAAAAAAATTGAAGAAATTGAGCTTTTAAATCATGAGGAGAATGAAAAAAGATTATTAGCTATAATAGATGCTGTAGATGATGGGATATTAGCTGTAGATAAAAATTATAAAATTGAATTATTTAATAGATATTGTGAGAGTGTATTTCATTATAAGAAAGAGAATGTTGAAGGAAAAGATTTTAGAAAATACATAACAAGCAATGAAAAATTATTAAATTTATTAAAAAGTGGTAGAGAATATACAAATGTAAAATTGAGTAGTGAAAATGAAAATGGAATAAATGAATATATAGCAACGGGTAGAGCTATAAAGGATGATGATGATAATGTGGTTGGAGCAGTATGCTCTATAAGAAATATGAAAAATGCAATAGAGATGGCAAATATAGTTTCAAATACAAAAGATGATGCATTTAAAGAAATAGTAGGGTCAAGCAAGGTTATAGAAAAAACAAAATCTATAGTTGAACTTATTTCGAAGGGAAATTCTACAGTTTTAATAAGAGGTGAAAGTGGAACTGGAAAAGAGCTATTTGCAAAAGCTATACACAATTTAAGTAATAGAAGTAAAAAACCATTTATAGTTGTTAATTGTGCAGCATTCCCAGAAAATTTAATTGAAAGCGAATTATTTGGTTATGAAAAGGGCAGCTTTACAGGTGCATTAAATAATGGAAAAGAAGGGCTTATTCAAAAAGCTAATGGTGGTACATTATTCTTAGATGAAATTGGAGAAATATCTCAGATGTTACAAGTTAAATTATTGAGATTTTTACAAGAAGGAAAAATAAGAAAAATAGGTGGATGTGATGAAAAATTAGTTGATGTTAGAATAATATGTGCAACTAATAGAAATTTAGAGGAAATGATAAAGGCAAATGAATTTAGAGAAGATTTATATTATAGATTAAATGTAATTCCATTAATTATACCACCACTAAGAGAGAGAAAAGAAGATATTCCTCAAATGGTTCAATATTTTATAAGTAAATTTAATAATAAATTAGATAAAAACATATGTTCTATAGAAAATGAATTTATAAATGAATTATTAAAATATGATTGGCCAGGCAATATAAGAGAGTTAAAAAATGTTATAGAGAGAGCAATGAATCTTTGTGGAAAAGATTCATTAAGCACAGAGTATTTAATGTGGGATTATGAATTTAAAAATCATAGCTTTGAAGTGAATTTTAAAGGAGATGAAATAAAATTAAAAAAAGTAGTTGAAATTGCAGAAAAAAGCGCCATAATAGATGCACTAAAAAATCATAATTCAATAAGGGCAACTGCAAAATCATTAGGGGTAACACATACTACTATAATAAATAAGATAAAGAAATATAATATAGAATGGCAATAAAAAATTCCACTGTAAAAAAATGTTACCGGTAAGTGGAAATAAAAAATTCCATGTTAAAAAGTTAGAATGTATTTAATAATAATTTTTAAATTACTTTTAAATTATGCTTTAGTATAATTACTTAAAGAATATATATATAATTTAAAATATGACTTATGCCCTATATGAATTAGCAAATAAAAATATCGTAATGGCATATTTATTGCTTTAAATATTAGTAGAGTACAAAACATACAAGTACTTTTAATTTGCAATTTAGTATAAATTTATTAATTTAATTATAGGGGGATTTGTTATGAGTAGTGGAAATTT
Organism: Clostridium amazonense; assembly: GCF_056431285.1. Lineage (NCBI taxonomy): Bacteria > Bacillati > Bacillota > Clostridia > Eubacteriales > Clostridiaceae > Clostridium > Clostridium amazonense. The sequence goes on from NZ_JBWKMH010000010.1 coordinate 415,969, forward strand.
ACAAAATAAAGGTTTTGCAACAAAGGCTATACATGGAGGAAATAGAAAAAATGAGTTTGGAGCATTAGCAACTCCAATATATCAAACTTCAACATTTGTATTTGATAATGCAGAACAAGGTGGTAGACGATTTGCATTAGAAGAAGATGGATATATATATAGCAGACTTGGAAATCCAACTAATACAGTGTTAGAAGAAAAGCTAGCATTATTAGAAGGTGGAGAAGCTGCTATGTCAATGAGCTCAGGTATAGGTGCAATTACATCAGCAATATGGGCTGCAGTAGAAGCTGGAGATCATATTGTAGCAGCTAAAACATTATATGGATGCACATTTGCGTTTTTAAATCATGGAATAACTAAATTTGGAGTAGAAGTGACTTTTGTAGATGCAACAAATCCTGAAAATATAAAAAATGCTATGAAGGATAATACAAAAGTTGTTTATATAGAAACTCCAGCTAATCCTAATTTAGCTATAGTTGATATAGAAGAAGCAGCTAAAATTGCTCATGAAAGAGAAAATTGTATATTAATGGTTGATAACACATTTTCAACTCCATATATACAAAGACCATTAGAATTAGGAGCCGACGTTGTTATACATTCAGGAACTAAATTTTTAAATGGACATGGAGATGTTATTTGTGGATTTGTAATTGGAAATCAAGAATATATAAATAAGGTAAGATTATTTGGTGTTAAAGATATGACTGGTGCAGCAATGAGTCCATTTGATGCATACTTAGTAATAAGAGGAATGAAAACATTACCTATAAGAATGGAGAAACACTGTGAAAATGCCATGAAGGTTGCAGAATTCTTAGAAACACACAAGGCTGTAGAAAGAGTATATTATCCAGGATTAAAATCATTTGACCAATATGATATAGCTAAGAAACAAATGTCATTACCAGGAGCAATTATATCATTTGAAATAAAAGGTGGATTAGAAGAAGGTAAAAAAGTTATAAACAACACAGAACTTTGCACATTAGCAGTTAGTTTAGGGGATGCTGAAACATTAATTCAACATCCAGCATCAATGACTCATTCACCATATACTGAGGAAGAAAGATTAGAAGCTGGTATAAGTGATAACTTGGTGAGATTAGCTGTAGGACTTGAAAATGTAGAAGATATTATAGAGGATTTAGATAAAGCACTTAATACAATAATTTAACTTAAAAACTTCATTTAAGGTTTGAGTATGAATTAGCCCAATTAAAATTAATATTAATATAAAAAGAACTAAGCTAAAATTTTATGTAAGCTTAGTTCTTTCTTTTAAACAAGTTCAAATGATTCTTTAAACTTTTTATTCTTTATAATAAGTGCTATAAAAAGAATTAAAAGTATGATGCCTTTTAAAATACTACTAATTGTTATTGTCCACCAAACACCATTTAAACCTAGTATAGAAGGTTTTGATAATATTGCTGAAAATGGAACTCTAAGTCCTGTTAAAACTATGCTTATTATAGCTGGCAATGTAGTACGACCAAGGCCATTGAAGGCTCCAGATGTTGTTATCTCAATGCACATAAAAAGTTGGGAAATTCCTAAAATTTCTAAGTATGTTACCCCAAGATTTAATGCTTCTGGTTCATTTATAAATATCTTAAATAGTGGAGTAGCACCTAAAACCAATAGTAATGTAGCAAAAATTCCAATGATACTAACAACACTTAATGCAATTTTATAGCCAGATATAATACGATTATATTTTTTAGCACCATAGTTTTGTCCTATAAAGGCGCTTATTGCAGTAGAAAAACCACCTGCTGTCATCCATGATATGGCCTCTATTTGAGAACCAACTTTTTGAACTGCTATTGCAGTATCTCCATGGAAAGCAATTATACGACCAATCATCATAGAAAATGAACAAAATAAACCATTTTGTAATGCAACTGGAAAGCTTAGTTTTACTATTTTATTAACGTGAGAAGTTTCTATTTTAGAGATTATATTAAATTCAAATAAATGCAAATTTTGCTTTTTTATATGAATTAAAAATAAAATAGTAACAACTAATTGAGCAGAAATAGTTGCAAGTGCAGCACCTAAAACTCCTAAGGATGGTATAGGACCAAATCCAAAAATTAATATTGGGTCAAAAATCATATTAAATATAAGACCTACAGTATTAATTCTAAAAGGAATTTTGCTATCACCAAGTCCATTAAATAAACCAGTTAATATAGGGTTTATAAAATTAAAAACCATACCAAGTGAAATAACTAGTAGATATGTTTCAGCCATGTTTACTACTTCAGGACTATTAAGTTTAAAGAAACCTATAAATTGTTCTTTAAATATCACTAATACTAATGTATAAACTAAAGATAATATAATTCCGAACTGAATGGCGCTTTTAGCATAAAGTTTTGCATCAGTTAGATCTTTTCTACCATAAGATTGAGAAACACAAATTTCAGCACCACTTTTAGAAAGCATCATAAGTGATTGTCCTAGCCAATTAAAAAAACTAGCAGTTCCAACAGCGGCAACAGCTAAGCTTCCCATTCTTCCAATCCATAGCATATCAGTTAGATTATAAGCCATTTGAATGAATGATGTACCCATGATAGGTAGAGCTAGAGTAATCAGAGATTTTAGAATTTTATCATTAGTTAAATCTACTTTCCTATTCAAGGTTAACACCTCCTAAAATTTTGTAAAAAAATAAACTGAAAATATTTAGATTTGCATAAAAATAACGATAAAATAATTATGAATACTTATGAAGTATAACATAAAAAAAAACAACATAAAAGAAGTGAGAGTTACAAAAGTTACAGTATATATTAGAACTAAAATGGTACATATATAAATTAATTTGTGTAAAAATTTAAAAAATTATAAATTTTAAGACGCAACAATGGAATTTATAGATATGTAATGTAAAATTATATTAATGTCAATTAATTGGAGGGGAAATATATGATTGGTAAAGGAAAAAAATTATTAGATGAAATTGAAAAAAACAGAGAAAAAATAGAGGAACTTAAAATAGAAAATGAAATATTGAATGCTATTAATGATAATGTATCCAGCTCATTTTATGTAAAAGATTTAAACGATAAGGTGATTTATTGGTCTAAAGGAATGAAAGATATAACAGGTTTAGATAAGGATGAAGTAAAAAGAGATATAAATGATTTAAGAGATATTAATGGGAATAGATTAAGTAATAAAATAATATCAACTAAATTATACAATAATAACAGAAAGTTTATAGGTGTATTAGAAGAAGTTAAAGGTTGTATAGATGTAGATGAAATAATGGGTTTAGTAGAAAAAAACTCTATGAGATTAGGCGAGTTTTCTAATGATATAGAAAGTTCTATAAAAGCAGTAGCTGAAATTTATGATAAAATAGAAGATAAATCAAGTAGAATTTTACAAGAATCAAAAGATGGATTAATTACTGCAAAAGATGTGTATGAAAAAACAGAAAATTGCACAAAATTTGGTAATGAAGTAAAAACTAATATAGAATCAATAAATTCATCAATGAAGTTATCAGTAGATAAAATTAATGACTTAAAAGGAAAATCAGAACTTATTGTAGATATAGTTACTACAATTCAAGGAATAGCATCTCAAACTAATTTATTAGCTTTAAATGCGTCAATTGAAGCAGCTAGGGCTGGAGAGTCAGGGAGAGGATTTGCTGTAGTTGCAGAGGAAATTAGAAAGCTTGCAGAGGGAACACAGGAGTCAACCAAAGAAATTAAAGAAACAATAGATGCTATAATAGATATTGTAAAAATTACTGTTGAATTTATAGAAAGAACTGATAATGATCTTTTAGCTGGGGTTAATGGTGTTAATAAATTACTAGAGTTTGTTAAAGGAATTGAAGTAGCATCTAATAGTATGTTGAGTTCTATGGAGAAAATAGAGAAACTTTCAATGGAAAGCTCAAATATAACAACAGATAAAAGTAAATCAGTTGTTGAAATAGTTTCTATGAGTGAAAGTTTAAATGAAGTAGTTGCAGATGTTAATAATAGTATAAGAAGTGAAATCCTTAATATAAAATAACTTTTGCATAATATATATAATACTGTATAATTTTATATATATTTATTTTAAAGGTAGGTAATAATGATATGGAGTATACAAAAAATATAGATAAAGCACTTAAAGGATTAGAGAAGGGTGCATTTTTAACAGTAAAAAATGGAGATAAAGTCAATACTATGACTATTGGATGGGGACAAATAGGATATCAATGGAAGAAACCAGTATTCACAGTAATGGTAAGAAAAAGTAGATACACTTATGAATTGTTAGAAAATGCAAAAGAATTTACTGTAAGTATACCAGTTGAAGGAAATGAAGAAATAAAAACTGCTTTAAAAGTTTGTGGAACAAAATCTGGTAGAGAATGTGATAAAATAAAAGAGTGTAAATTGAAATTAGAGGATGGAAAAAGTATAAAAACTCCTATAATAGCAAATTGTGAATTACAATATGAGTGTAGAATTTTATGTAAACATGAATTAGTTTCAGCAGAACTAAATGAAGAGATAGATAGTACAATGTATTCAAATAGTGATTATCATGTATTTTATTATGGAGAAATTGTAAATGCTTATGAAAAATAGTATTTAAGTAATTAATATTATAGTATATAATATTAATTAGATTCATATAATATTATATCATAAGGGAGTAGTTGGCAGCTTATGCTGGTTCAAGGTCAACATACTGGTTTGTATAGATTAGTCTGTACACCTGGTCTTGAATTAAATAATGAGACTTATGTATGATGCAAAGTTTTTTGTATTATACATAAGTCTCATTATTTATTATAAGGCAGATAAAAACAAAATAAATTCTAAAATTTTGGTACATGTTATCTTTTAGACACTGAATTAAGTTGCTATTTCAAAAATGTATTTAAACTTAAATATTATTTAAATTGGAGGAGAAGATTTTGAGTATTTTATCAATTTTATTAACGGCATTAGCTTTAGCTATGGATGCATTTGCAGTATCTTTAAGTATTGGAATGAATTCAAAAAATGAAAAAGCAAAAATAGGCTTAAGAATAGGTTTATATTTTGGTATATTTCAAGGCGTTATGCCATTAATTGGATGGGCTTTAGGGAGAAGTTTCACAAACTACATAGTTAAATTTGATCATTGGATTGCATTCATACTTTTATCAGTTATAGGTGGGAAAATGATTTATGAAGCAATTAAAGAAGAGAAAGAAGTTGTAAATGATTTAGGTGTAAAAATGATGTTATTGTTATCTATTGCTACAAGTATAGATGCATTAGCTGTAGGGGTTAGTTTTGCATTTTTAAACGTAAATATATGGTTGGCTGTAAGCTTAATAGGTATAGTAACATTAGTAATGTGCTTTATTGGGGTTATAATGGGAACTAAATTAGGTGATATATTTGGACGAAAAGCAGAAATTGTAGGTGGATGTATTCTAATACTAATAGGTTTAAAGATTTTATTAGAACATACAGGAATAATAGACTTAGTTTTATAGTGGAAAGAAGAGGAAAGAGTTCCTCTTCTTTTTATTTATATTTAGATATAATTTATGTATATTAAATAAAAATACAAAATATATAAATTTAAACTTGTGATACAAAATATGTAACATAATAAAAATCAATATATATATTAATAATGAGTAGTAATTAGAATATGGAGTATTTATATGAGTTATACAACAGAAAGACAACCGCAAGGAAACATAAAGTGTTATGAAAATTTATTAAGAGAAATTTTAATTGCAGAACTAGTTGCTATTAATGATTATAGTGCAACTATTGCAGAGAGTGACATGAAAGAATTAAACCATGTAATTGAGCATATTTTGGGAGAAGAAAAAGAACATTACGGAATGATTTTGCACCTTTTGAGAAAAATTGATGCTGAAGAATATGAATCTTATAAAAAAGTTGTAAAAGAATCAGATTTTCAAAATAAATCAGTAAAGAACGAAAAAATATATGAAAAGAAAGATAGAAAAATGATTTTAAAACACATAAGGGATAATATAAAAGGTGAATTAGAAGCTATAATACTTTATGAGGAACTTATTACTGAAATACCAGAAAAAGAAGGAAGAAATATATTGCATAAAATAATTATTGAAGAAAAAGAACACACTGAAGAATTAACTGATATATTAATAAAGTTAGATAAAAATGGATATGGGCCAATAAGTAAATAAATCAATAATAGTAAACTATGCTAAAATAGCATAGTTTATTTCTTAATTTATTTTATTGAAAAGTTAATTTATAGTTATATAATTATGATATAAGATAAAAATTCAAGCTTATATATGTTTTAATTTAGAATTTAAAATTAAGTTCATTTAGTATGAAAATAATGTAAAGATGAATTCAAAATAATATAAGGTGCGTAAAATAAGGAAGTGTGTTATATATGTCAGCTATATATAGTGAGAAGTATAAGATAAAATTCTACGAAACAGATTATAGTAAAAAAATTATGTTACATTCAATAATCAATTATATGCAAGAAGTATCTAGCAATCATGCTAATTTATTAGGTTGTGGTTATGACAATTTAGAGGAAAAAGGTCAATTTTGGGTAGTTTCTAAAATAAATTTAGAAATTTTTAAATATCCTAAGTGGAATGATGAAATAGTTTTTGAAACATGGCCTCAAGGGCTAGACAAAATGTTTTTTATTAGGGGATTTAGGATGTGTGATTTAGAAGGCAATACACTATGTTACATAGAAGCAGCTTATTTACTTGTGGATAGAAAATCAATGTTTCCGCATAAACCAACAGAAGCAGATTTGGGATATGAAACTATAAAAGATAGATTTAAACCTTATAAGAGAGTGGGGAAATTTAGGTTAAATGATATAACTGGAGAAAATATAGATGAAAGAAAAATTAGATATAATGATATTGACTTAAATATGCATGTAAATAATTCTAAGTATATAGAGTGGATTGAGGATTGTTTTAAATTAGAAATATTTAATGAAAAAAGAATTAAAAATTTACAAATTAATTTTATAAAAGAGACAAAAGAAGGTCAAAAAGTTGTATTCTATAAATATAATGATAGTGAAAATGTATTTTTTATTGAGGGGATAGAAAAAGATAGCGAAACTAAATTATTTCAAAGTAAAATAGTATTTGAATAAATTTATTAATAATCTATTGAAATTTATAAAATAAAATTGTATCCTTATAGAGTTCTAAATTAATTTTTAGAGTAATTATTTGAATTTTATTTGTTTGGTAAGGGGGCAGTGAAATATGAAGGGAATGACTAATTTACAATTTTTATATCAAAATGCTAAATATAGTGAGACATATTTGGATAATATGTATAGAAAAAAATTAGATACTGGAAAATATGTAATAGATGATAAGTTGGATAGGCTTAAAGATTATAATGAAATCATGCCATTGCAAATTACCAAACAAACGACTAAGAAAAAAATAGATTATTATATAAATGAATGTAGAAAAAATCAAAATTATTTAGGTAAATTTTTGTTATTGACAATTGCTTTTATAATTTATAGCTTAGTTGCATTTAATTTAAATAACAACATTAGTTTAAAATCATTAAATAGTATTGGTATATATGTTACTTTTATTATGATGATGTCTATGTATAAATATACTTTAGTATTTAAAGTTGAATTTTAGAATAACCTATTTATAAAATTATTATATTAGGAAAATGTATTTGAAAAATAAATATATAAAAACTTGAAAAAAATATTAAATTTATGTATATTCAAGAAGAGGTTTATGTAAGGAGGAAGGGATTTTATGAAATACACATATAAAACATCAGGCTGTTGTGCAACAGATATTAATTTTGAAGTAGAAGGTGATACAATTCAAAATGTTGAATTTATCAAAGGTTGCAAAGGTAATACAGAAGGTTTGTCAAAATTATTAGTTGGAATGAAAGTTGAAGAAGCAGTTAAAAGATTAAAAGGAATAGAATGTAGAGGAAACACTTCTTGTCCAGATCAATTAGCTAAGGCTTTAGAAACACTTGTATTAAATAAATAAAATAGATATAGACCAATGTCTATATCTATTTTATTTATTTTATAGTTTATAATCCTTACATTGAATTTTAAAATATTTTTTTGGATATTTACATAATGGACATACATCAGGTGCTTCAAATCCTTCATAAATATAACCGCAATTCATGCATTGCCAATATTCTATTTTGTCTAGACTGTTAAACATAGTATTAGACATAATTCTATCATAGAGTGCCTTGAATCTTTCTTCATGGTGCTCCTCGACTTCGCGAAGTTCTTTAAAAAAGTCAGCTATCTCCATAAAACCTTCTTTTCTAGCTGTTTCTTCAAATTCCTTATAAATTTTTTTGAATTCTTCAGTTTCGCCTTCCATTGAATTCTTTAAATTATCTGGAGTACTTTTAATTTGATTTAGACAATTTTTAAAAACAAAGCGGCTATGAGCTCTCTCATTTTCAGCTGTTTCTTCAAATACTTTAGCCACATATTCATAACCATCATCACGAGCTTTTTCTGCAAAAAGAATATATTTATTAGAGGCTCTAGATTCACCGGAAAAGGTTTTAATCAAGTTTTTTTCAGTTTCGCTTCCATTAAGTGAAGGAACATCAAGTTTTCTATATTTCATTTAAAGAAATCCTCCCAGCATATAAGTACTTACTATTTATAATATGGTATTAAGAAATAAATGTTAATAAATGTTAAAAACATTTTGTGTAATAAATTAAATATATATTATTGGGGCAATAAAATAAGTAGCTATAACAATATATTAAATAAAATATTTTCTAATATGTAAAAAAAAGGTTGGATTATATTAATTAAATTCAAAAAAACATATATAAATTCAAAAAAAGAATAAAAAAGGGGAAAAGAATGTTTAAATTTGTAGTATACTCCATTTTATTGTATAATATTTGTATGATAATTATAAATTATTTGGAGGAGATATGAGTATAAAAAAATATAAAAAAATAGTTTTGGCACTGACAATATTTATATTGTGTGTTACAAGTTTTTCAATTGCATATGCAGGTGTAGAACAGCATCCTAAGTATATAAAAAAACATAAAGTGCTTGTAATAAACTCATATCATTTTGATGAAACTTGGGAAGCTAGTATTTTTGCTGGAATAAAAAAAACATTAAATAATGAATTTAAAAATATAGAATATAATTTTGAATATTTAGATAGTAAAAAATCTATTCTAAATTTTAATGAACTTGAAAAAAATTTTTTGATTAAATTTAAAAAGCAAAAATATGATTTAATAATAGCTTGTGATGATGAAGCATTGGAGTTTTTAAATAAAGTATATGAAAAAATATTTAATAATACACCAGTAGTATACACAAGTATAAATAATGAAAATATTTCAATAAGCAAGGAACTAGAAAAAAATTCTGTTGGATTATTAGAGAAACAAGCTATAGAGAATACTATAGCATTAGTAAATAAAATTCAAAAAAATATAAAAACCTATAACTTTTTATTTGATAATACAACTACAGCGAATATATTTGTTGAAGAAGTCCAAGAAATAAAGTCAAAATATCCCAACATTATATTTAACATTATACAAGAAGATAAAATTGAAGATGTCATTGAAAAAATACAAGGAACAGAAAAAGATGGTGCACTTTTTTTATATGGAGTATATCAAGATGCTAATGGGCAAATTATAGATAGGAATACTATTAGTGAAGCATTTGAAAGTTCTATTAAAATGCCAATTTACACATGGATAGAACCTTATTTTACTCAATCGGTTATTGGGGGATCCATATTAGAAGGTGGGAAAATTGGTGAATTAACAGCCACATTATGTTATAGAATTTTAAATGGAGAATCTATAGAAACTATAGAGAATGTTACTAATAATAATTTTAATTATGATTTTAATTATAATCAATTACAAAAATTTAAAATAAAAAGAAGAGATTTACCTAAAAATTATAAGATGTTTAATCATCCATCACCACTTAGGCAAATTCCATTAGAAGTAAAACTTATAACGATATTAATAATAGTTATTCTTGTTTTTATTGTAATTATGTTGTTTATACAGATAACATATAAAAATAAGTTGTATAAGCAGGCATTAGAATATGAAAATTTAAGAACCGAATTTTTTTCTAATATATCACATGAATTAAGAACACCACTGAATATAATACTTAGCACATTACAATTAAATGATAGATATATAGAAAGTGGAGATGTAATATATAAGAATGAAATCGTTTCAAGCAGAATGGATGCTTTAAAACAAAACAGTATGAGACTGTTAAAACTAATAAATAATTTAATTGATATAACTAAAATTGATGCTGGGTATTTTAAAATTCAAGAGGAAAATTTAAATATAATAGAGGTCATTGAAAATATAACAATGTCGGCAGCTAATTATGTAGAAAGAAAGAATATAACTTTAGTTTTTGATACTGAGATAGAAGAACGATTTATGAGTTTTGATAAAGATAAGATAGAGAGAGTAATGCTAAATTTATTATCAAACTCTATAAAATTCACACCTAAAGGTGGTTACATATATGTAGATATATATGATGGTAAGGATGAAATAAAAATTACTGTTAGAGATACAGGTGTAGGTATACCTAAAAATAAACAACAAATTATTTTTGAAAGATTTAGGCAAGTAGATAATTTAATGACTAGAAATCAAGAGGGAAGTGGAATTGGCTTATCGCTTAGTAAATCGCTTGTAGAAATGCATGGAGGAACTTTAAAAGTTGAAAGTGAAGTAAATAAAGGTAGTACATTTATAATAAAATTACCTATCAAAAGTTCTAATGAAAACAATAATTATAGTAAAATGATTTTAGATGACTCAGCTGAAAAATTAACCATAGAATTTTCAGATATATATAAAGAATAAAGAGATGACTATTCAAAGTAAATTTTGGATAGTCGTCTTTTTATTTCAAAATTACAAGCAATCTTATTTATATATTAAAATTTGTTAAAAAAATTTTAATATATAAAACATGTATAATATATTGAAAAAATAATAAAAATATATTAGAGTATACACTATATTAAAAAAATATACATTTAAGACAAGTTTACCAATTAGAAATATATTTTAGAAATAAAAATACTAGGAGGAATTCAAGTGAAAAGAATAGCAAGTTTAATTTTAGTTGCATTGATGACAATTACATTAAGTGGATGTGGAAAGACTACTGCTAAAAATGTTGCTGTAAATGATGTAATAGTAGCAGTAGAGGAGAAAGTAGAATTTCCTGCATCAGAGAATTATACTGATATGGGTCGTTTTGAACAGGAATATTATGTTAATGGTGCTGATATAGAAGAATTTGTGGTTAAGAAACCTAAAATTAATGTTTCAGCTTCTGAAGTAGCAATAATAAAAGTAAAAGAAGCGGGAAAAGTAGAGGATGTAAAAGCATCAGTAGAAAAACATGTTAAAGATTTAGAGACACAATGGGAACATTATTTGCCAGAACAATTAGAGCTAGTTAAAAATGCTAAAATTGATACTTTTGGAAATTATGTTGTTTTAATAATATCACCTGACGCAGAACAGGTAGAAAACATAATTCAAGAACAACTTAAATAGATTTATAAATAGAAAAGCTGTTAAGCATTTAATGTTTAATAGCTTCTTTATTTATAATCTTAATTTAATTATGATGTTAGACATGTATGGTTAGTAATAAATTTTAGAAAGATGTAAATATTCCATTTATATTATAAAATATTTAATTACCATTGCTTTTGTGACATAATATAGAAGTAATAAAAGATATTTAATATATCTAAAAACGAAAGAGGTGCAAATTTATGAAGGTTGTGAGCGCAGAATTAAAAGCTATAAGATATAATGGGATAGATTTAAAAATCCATAATGGATTAATGAGTATGTTAGTCTCAATGGATAAAGAAAATATAACTTATGATGATATATTAAAACAAGATGTTCATACTAAGGTCATATTACTTACAAGAAAATGTTGTTCATGTTCACCAACGTTAATTTTAGAGAGTGGTGTAAAAAAAGAAGATGATGATGAAATCAATGAGTTAATAAATAGAATTATAGAGCTTATTGGTAGTGATATAGAAGAGCAATTAAAGAATGAAAGATTATAATGATAAACAGTTTGATATTTGTATCAAACTGTTTATTATTATATTAACATCAAATTTCATTAAAGAATTTTTTGGAAAATACGAATTATACAAGTGTAATGATTTGTAAATTTGAGGTGCAAGTATGAAAGAAGAAATATATATTGTTGAATATGAGAACTTTGATGTAAATGAAATAAAAAGTAAATTTTATGAGTGGATAGATACCAGAAAAGATACACCAAGAAATTTTAAAGATGAAATGAGATTAATGGGGATTAAACCATACTATATACCTTGTTATGTATGCAATTTAAAAATTGACTTGAATTATAATATAAAGGTACAGAAAAGGTATAAATTAAGAAGGGGTATGAGCACAATAACTAATGAAAAAGGGCAGTTTTCAGCTAAAGATTACCCTCTTTTTGCATCACAAGTCATTCCTAGGTATGATATGGACCAAATAGCTCCTTTTGATTTTTCTAAAATGAATATAAGTGGGTATGAAAAAAAACAAGCACCTAAAGAAAAGTTTATACAAACTTATGATGATTGTTTAAATCATTATAAAGGAGCAATTGTAAAGAATTTAGAAGAACTTATAAACAATAATCTTTTAAAAGAAAATTCTAAAGAAATGAAGAAGAAATTTCATAGTGAAAATTCACATGAAATTGAAACAATGGAAATATATCAAGTATTAGTACCTATATGGGTATGCAAATATTCATATAAGATGGAAACATATCATTGTATATTAAATGGTCAAAATGATAAAATGTTTGGACATACACCTACTAAAAAGATAGATAAAGTATTTAGATGGATTATAGGAATATTGTTAGTAGCAATTATAATTGTGTTCGCTTTTATATATTTAGAGAAAAGAAAGTAAAAATCAGTAGCAAATATGAAGATTCATAGATGCTACTGATTTTATTTATATATATAAGTTAGATTTTATTTATAATGAATCTGAGAAAGTTTAGATACATGTTGAAATTCTATAGGTTTGCCATTGTATAAAAATTTAACTCCATCAATCCAATCTATATCTAAATCTGATTGAAGAAAAGTATTGATTAAAGTTGTAGAAGTAATTTCTCCACCAGCAGAACCTTGAAAATAATTCTGTGACCATCTAATTCCAGGTATATTAGGGTCAGTTAAGCTTTCAGATAAATTTATTGTAGCAACTTTTTTACCCTCTATAGTTTCTAGACTAGATAGTTCTATTGGCAATTCATTAAATGTTATTTGGGACAATTTAGAACATAAAAGTTTTAAATTATCTTCTATATTTGTAGATGTAGATTTTACATAACAAAGTATTTCAGAAGAATAATCATTTAAATTAGCGGTGTATAAAGGTATATATAGATCATTTTTAACATTATTATTTGTATCTTCCTTTTTTGATAGCTCATCAGTTAAGGCATTCACTTTGTCTTCTAGAGTTTTAATCTGATTTTTTAGTTCTGTAGTATTTTCATTTTTATTTGTATTAGCAGCTAAGCTTATAGACGTATTTGTTTTATTTACACTTGAATTATTTTTAGTATCAGTAGTACAACCGGTTAATGATAAAATTGATACTGTAGATAAAAGGAAAAAAATAGATAAGTGTTTCTTTATTTTTTTAGAATTCATATAAATCACTCCTAAATTGCTATAATTATATTTTAACTCATTAACGTATGTTTAATTAATTATACAATTTTTAAGAATAAGTGAAAAGACATTATAGTTACAAATAGTTCAATCTAAGCAATAATTTACGAAATATTTATAAATAAAAACCTAGAACTAATAAATGAAAATGATTACAATTAAGATAAAAGTAAATAGTAAAAAAATAAAAACAAAAAAACACAAACTTTAAATTACTTAAAAAAGACTTTATTCGTATATTGTCGAATGAAAAATAAATAAATTTTAAAAATGTACTTTAAAAAAAGTAAAAAGTGTATTATAATAAAACTATCGAATATTAAATTGAAACATTAAAATAATGTTCGTATTATTTCCAGGTGTTCAGGGGGGAAAGTGATGAATAACAAAATTTACACAATTTTTGTTGAAAAAAAACCGAACTTTAACTTAGAAGGTCAAGGACTTTTAAAAGATTTTAAGGCAAATTTAAATATAAAGTTATTAGAAAATGTTAGAGTTATAAATAGATATGATATAAAAGGAATAGATGAAAAAGATTATGATAAAGTTAAAAATAGCGTATTAAGTGAAGTAAATGTTGATGATGTTTATGAGGAATTAAATATTAAAGATAAAGAGAATGCGTTTGGAGTTGAGAATCTTCCAGGACAATATGATCAAAGAGCTGATTCAGCAGCACAATGTATACAAATAATAACACAACAAGAAATGCCAAAAGTAAAAAGTTCTAAAATTATAATTTTAGATGGAACGTTAACTTGTGATGATATAGAAAAAATAAAAAGTTACTACATAAACGCTGTAGATTCTAGAGAATGTGATGTTTATAAAAAAGAAACATTAGAAGATGAAGATAGTGATGTTAAACCAGTAGAAATTTTAAATGGATTTATAGGATTTAATGAAGAAGAGTTAAAAAGTTTTTTAACTAAAAATTCTTTAGCTATGACCATTGAAGATATAAAACTTGTACAAGGATATTTTAAAAATGAAGAACATAGAAATCCAACAATAACAGAAATAAAAGTTATAGAAACTTACTGGTCAGACCATTGCAGACATACAACATTTCAAACTGTGCTTGAAAATGTTGAGATAGAGGATGGAAAATTCACAGAAAATATAAAAAAAGCTTTTCAAACTTATAAAGAATATAGAGATGAAGTTTATTGTAAATCAAAAAAAGATATGACTTTAATGGATATAGCTATTATAGGAATGAAAAAATTAAGAAAAATTGGTGCATTAGATGATTTAGATGTGTCAGAAGAAATAAATGCTTGTAGCATAATTGTTAATGTAGATGTAAATGGTAAAGATGAAAAGTATTTAGTAATGTTTAAAAATGAGACACATAATCATCCAACTGAAATAGAACCTTTTGGAGGGGCGTCAACTTGTTTAGGTGGAGCAATAAGAGATCCACTATCAGGTAGAAGTTATGTTTATCAAGCAATGAGAGTTACTGGAGCTAAAGATCCAAGAATGAATATGAAGTCTACATTAAAAGGAAAATTGCCACAAAGAAAAATTACTAAGGAAGCTGCAAAAGGATATAGTAGTTATGGAAATCAAATTGGACTAGCGACTGGACATGTAGAAGAGATATATCATGATGGATATGAAGCAAAAAGAATGGAAGTTGGGGCAGTTATAGGTGCAGCTCCATATGAAAATGTAATAAGAGAAATACCAAGCAATGGTGATAAGATAATTCTTTTAGGTGGAAGAACAGGAAGAGATGGAGTTGGTGGAGCATCAGGTTCATCTAAGGAACATACAGAAAAATCAATAGAAACTTGTAATGCAGAAGTTCAAAAAGGAAATGCACCAACAGAAAGAAAAATACAAAGATTGTTTAGAAAGAAAGAAGTTACTACATTAATAAAAAGATGTAATGATTTTGGTGCTGGTGGTGTGTCAGTTGCTATTGGAGAACTTGCTGATGGACTTCGTATAAATTTAGATTTAGTACCAAAAAAATATGAAGGATTAGATGGAACTGAGATTGCAATATCAGAATCTCAAGAGAGAATGGCAGTGGTGGTTAAGGATAGTGATGTAGATAAGTTTATAAAGCATGCAGAAAAAGAAAATTTAGAAGCATTAGTTGTTGCAGAAGTGACAGAAGAAAAAAGAATGGTGATGAATTTTAAAGGTCAGGAAATTTTAAATTTATCAAGAGCTTTCTTAGATACTAATGGAGCTAAGAATTTTAATGATGTAAAAGTAATTAAGCCTAATGAAGAAAAAATTTATTTTAATGAGAATAAATTTAAAAAGAATAGTTTTAAAGAAACAGTAAAATCAGTAATTAGTGATTTAAATATATGTTCACAAAAGGGATTAGTAGAAATGTTTGATAGTTCTATTGGTGGAAATACAGTGCTTATGCCATTTAGTGGCAAGTATCAAATGACACCAACAGAAGCAATGGTTGCTAAGATACCATTAGAAAATGGAGAAACAACAACAGGAACTATTATGGCTCATGGATTTAACCCATATATATCATCATGGAGTCCTTATCATGGAGCATTGTATGCTGTAATAGAAAGTGTAAGTAAAATTGTAGCTTTAGGTGGAGAGTATAAAAATATTAGATTAACATTTCAAGAGTATTTTGAAAAATTAGGAACAGATAAGGAAAAATGGGGAAAACCATTTGCTGCATTATTAGGTGCTCTTTATGCACAACATGAACTATCTATAGCTGCAATAGGTGGAAAAGATAGTATGTCAGGCACATTTAAAGATTTAACAGTTCCACCAACATTAATATCTTTTGCGGTTGATACAGTAGATGTAAGAAAAGTGGTATCACAAGAATTTAAAAAAGTTGGAAGTGACGTTATATCAATTAATGCAATAAGAAATGAAGAGGAAATAGTTGATTTTGATTCACTTAAAAAGAACTTTGAAAAAGTTAAATCATTAATAGATAGAGAAAAAGTTTTATCAAGTTATACAGTAAAATCTGGTGGAGTATTAGAAAGTATAACAAAAATGACATTAGGTAATAGAATAGGATTTAAATTTAATAATGAATTAGAAATTGAAAAACTTATAAGCCCAGATTATGGAACTCTAGTATTAGAGCTTAAATCTGATGTTGATATAAATAAAGAATTAAAAGAATTAAATTATACAATATTAGGGAAAACAGTAAATGAAGAAAAAATAGAGTATAGAGATGAATTTTATATTTTAAGTGAAATAGAAGATATATTTACAAAACCATTGGAAGAAATTTTTCCAACTAAATATGGTGATGATAAATTAGAAAATGAAAAAATTAATGAATTTGAAGTTAAAAATAAGATTAATGTAAAATCACCAATAATAAAAGTGGCTAAACCTAAAGTTGTAATTCCAGTATTTCCAGGGACAAACTGTGAGTATGATTGTGAAAGAGCATTTAATATAGCTGGTGCGGAATCAGAAATTGTTGTATTCAATAATTTAAATTCCAAGTCAATAGAGGAGTCTATAAATGAGTTAGCAAGATCTATAAGAAATTCTCAAATAATTATGCTACCAGGTGGATTTAGTGCAGGAGATGAACCAGATGGTTCAGGAAAGTTTATAGCTACTATATTTAGAAATGAAAAAATTAGTAGTGAAGTTATGGAACTTCTAAAAAATAGAGATGGATTAATATTAGGAATATGTAACGGATTCCAAGCGCTTATAAAATTAGGACTTGTAACTTATGGAGAAATAAGACAACTTGATGAAAATAGTCCAACATTAACTAATAATGCAATAGGAAGACACATATCTTGTATGGTTAATACAAAAATAGTATCTAACTCATCACCTTGGTTTAGTGAGGTAAGTGTCAATGATATACACACAATACCAGTTTCACATGGAGAAGGTAGATTTTATGCTAATGATGAAATGATTAAAAATTTATTTGAAAATGATCAAATAGCAACACAATATGTAGATTTAAATGGAAATCCAACATATGACATAAAATATAATCCAAATGGTTCAGTATATGCAATAGAAGGAATTACTAGTCCTGATGGAAGAGTCTTAGGAAAAATGGGACATACAGAGAGAATTGGAAATAATGTAATAAAAAATGTTTTAGGTAACCATGAGCAAAAGATAATAGAAAGTGGTGTTAAATATTTTAAATAATTAGCTTAAAGAGGTGTTTTCAACATAATTATGATAAGTATAAATTGAACCCGTATTTATACAAAATTTAAACCCGAAGATTCCGAAAATGTAAAATAGAAAACCTTTTTATAACCATAGAATGAAAACACCTTTTTATATATTAAATTGATAAATTAATAGTTTATATAAAGTGGAGGTATTAAGTATGAGAGTAGCTATAATATTTGGAAGTAAATCTGATACAGAAGTTATGAAAAATGCAGCAAATTGTTTAAGGGAGTTTGAGATAGAATTTGAAGCCTATGTGTTGTCAGCACATAGAGTTCCAGAAAAATTAGAAGAAGTTATAAATGATTTAGAAGCAAATGGATGTGAATGTATAATTGCAGGTGCAGGACTTGCCGCACATCTTCCAGGAGTTATAGCATCAAAAACATTAATACCAGTTATAGGGGTACCTATAAAAGCTGCTGTAGAAGGAATGGATGCATTATATTCAATAGTTCAGATGCCAAAGGCAATTCCCGTAGCAACAGTTGGAATAAATAACAGCTATAATGCAGGAATGTTAGCTGTTCAGATACTTGCAAATAAATATCCAGAAGTAAAAGAGAAATTAGTTAAATATAGAAAAGATATGAAAGAAAAATTCATAAAAGAAAATGGAGAAGGAGTGGATCTTTAAAATGGAAGGAAAAGAATTAATATATGAAGGAAAAGCTAAAAAAATATTTAAAGCAGAAAGAAATGATGAGGTAATTGTTTATTACAAGGATGATGCGACTGCTTTTAATGGAAAAAAGAAAGAAACTATAAATTCAAAAGGAATATTAAATAATAGCATAACAACATTACTATTTGAAATGTTAGAAAAAGAAGGAATAAAAACTCATTTTGTAAAAAAATTAAATGATAGAGAACAACTTTGCAAGAAAGTAGAAATAGTTCCAGTTGAAGTTATAGTAAGAAATATAGCGGCAGGAAGCATGGCTAAAAGATATGGTGTAGAAGAAGGTACAGAATTAAAAACAACAGTATTAGAAATAAGTTATAAAAATGATGATTTAGGCGATCCTTTAATGAATGATTATCATGCGGTTGCTTTAGGAATTACTACATTTGAAGAATTAAATAAAATATATGAAATGGCAAGAAGAATAAATGAAATCTTAAAAGAATTCTTTAAAAAGCAAAATATTAAATTAGTAGATTTCAAATTAGAATTTGGAAGATTTAATGGAGAAGTTATTTTAGCAGATGAAATTTCACCAGATACTTGTAGATTGTGGGATATGACAACTGGCGTGAAATTAGATAAAGATAGATTTAGAAGAGAACTTGGAGATTTAGTAGAAGGATATACAGAAGTTTTAAATAGAATGATAGGTGGAGAAAAATAGGAATTAAAGTTAAGAAAGTCGAAGGGTGATTAGAGTTATGCAAAAGTTAGACAATGGATATATTTATAACAATTTTTCTCCAGATAAATTTAAAGATGAGTGTGGGGTTTATGGAATTTTTAATACTGGAGAAGAAAAAATAGATGTAGCAAAAAGAGTTTATTATGGACTTTATGCACTTCAACATAGAGGACAAGAAAGTGCAGGCATAGTTAGTTATGATGGAGACAAAATGCATGTTCATAAAGATATGGGTTTAGTTTCAGAAGTGTTTAATAAAGAGAGTGTATCTAAGCTAACTGGAGACTCTGCAATTGGACATGTTAGATACTCTACAGCAGGAGGAAGTAATGCTAAAAATGCACAACCAATAATGGGGGAATTTAAACTTGGAAGTATAGCAATAGCTCATAATGGAAACTTAACAAATGCAGATATAGTAAGAGAACTTTTGGAGGACTCTGGATGTATTTTTCAAACATCTATAGATTCAGAAGTAATTTTATATCTGATTGCAAGAAGTGCTAAAAAAGGTGTTCTAAATGCAGTGGTAGATACTATGCAAGCAATAAAAGGTTCATTTGCTATTGTTCTATTAACAGAAAATGAATTGATAGGCATTAGAGATCCATATGGAATTAGACCATTATGTATAGGTAAAATAGGAGAAAGTTATGTTCTAGCTTCAGAAAGTTGTGCATTAGATGCTACAGGAGCAGAATTTGTAAGAGATGTTGAAGCAGGAGAAATTGTAGTAATAAATAAAGATGGTCTAAGAAGTATAAACTTTGCAGAGAAAAGCAAGAAAGCTGTTTGCTCTTTTGAATATATATATTTTGCAAGACCTGATTCAGTAATTGATGGAATAAGCGTTCATAAGTCTAGATTTATGGCAGGAGAAAAATTGTATGAAGAAAGTCCAGTTGAAGCAGATATAGTTGTAGCAGTGCCAGATTCAGGAATATCTGCAGCAATGGGATATTCACATGCTTCAGGAATACCATATGAAGTTGGGCTTATAAAGAATAAGTATATAGGAAGAACATTTATATCGCCAACTCAAGAGGAACGAGAAAATGCAGTAAATGTTAAATTAAATGTACTTAAAGAAAATGTAGAAGGAAAAAGAGTTGTTTTAATAGATGATTCTATTGTAAGAGGCACAACAAGTAAAAGGTTAGTAGAACTTTTAAGAAGTGCAGGAGCTAAGGAAATACATTTTAGAGTATCTTCACCTGTAGTTAAGTTCCCTTGTTACTTTGGTATAGATACACCATATAGAAATGGACTTATTGGTGCAAATATTACAGTAAATGAAATATGTGAGAAAATAGGCGCAGATACATTAGGATATTTATCTAAGAATGCATTGTTAGAATGTTTAGATAAACAAATGGATTTTTGTACAGGATGTTTTCAAGGTGAATACCCAATATCAGCACCAATAAAAATTGAAGATTAAGATTATAAGTTAATAATTATATAAATTAAAATATTAACTTTAAATAATATAAATAGCTTAAAACTTAAATTTAATATATTGA
This sequence comes from Clostridium amazonense, assembly GCF_056431285.1. Lineage (NCBI taxonomy): Bacteria > Bacillati > Bacillota > Clostridia > Eubacteriales > Clostridiaceae > Clostridium > Clostridium amazonense. The sequence continues at coordinate 436,881 of NZ_JBWKMH010000010.1, forward strand.
GGTGGTATCCGTTTCCATGCTAAAAACATGCCACCTCAAGCCTACCTAGGGAAATTTATTAACTTAGTGCTCATAAATATTTAAATCACATATATGATTTTAAGTATAGTAGCAAAATTAACAATTAACGATGAACAATTAATAATGAAGGATAAAACTGAAAGCTCAGTTTTTTAAAAATCAATTTGTAGAACAAATTGTTAATAGTATGATTTGATAAAAATATTAAATGAGAATAGTAGTATTGAAAGAAAAAAAGTTTTTCAATTGATAAATGTGTTATTTAAACTTTGAACCCTATAGCAAAGGGATAATTTAAGACATTAGTTTGAAAACACTATATGAGTAGTAAGTTAATAATTTGAAAATCAATTTAATAAATGGTTTGAGAAAGGAAAGAGATTATTATGATAACTTATAAAGAAGCAGGAGTTAATATAGAAGAGGGATATAAAGCAGTAAAATTAATGAAGGAATACACTAAAAGAACTATGACATCAAATGTGTTAAATGGAATTGGAAGTTTTGCAGGAATGGTTGAAATAGGAAATGGATTTAAAAATCCTGTTTTGGTATCAGGTACAGATGGGGTAGGAACAAAGCTTGAAATTGCTATAAAACTTAATAAATTTGATACAGTAGGAATAGATTGTGTGGCTATGTGTGTTAATGATATTTTATGTCATGGAGCTAAACCATTATTTTTTCTAGACTATATAGCATGTGGGAAATTAGATTCAAATATTGCAGCAGATATAGTAAAAGGTGTATCAGAAGGTTGTGTACAATCTAATGCAGCATTAATTGGTGGAGAAACAGCAGAAATGCCAGGCATGTATAAAGATGGAGATTATGATTTAGCTGGATTTGCAGTTGGAATAGTAGATAAAGATAAAATTATAGATGGTAGCAAGATAAAAGAAGGTAACTCATTAATAGGAATAGCTTCTTCAGGAGTTCATAGTAATGGATATTCATTAGTTAGAAAAATTGTTAAAGATTATAGTGAAAAATTAGGTGAAAAAACATTAGGAGAAATATTATTAGAACCTACTAAAATTTATGTAAAATCAATATTAAAACTTATTGAAAGATTTGATATCAAAGGTATGTCACATATAACTGGTGGTGGTTTTTATGAAAATATACCAAGAATGTTTAAGGAGAATTTTACAGCTGTAATAGATAAGAATTCTTTTGAAATTCCAGAAATATTTAAGTATTTAATGAAACAAGGTGTAGAAGAAGAACATATGTTTAATACTTACAATATGGGAATTGGCATGGTTCTTGCAGTAGATAAAAATGATGAAGAAGATGTAATAAAGATGTTAGAAGATATGGGTGAAAAAGCGTATAAAATTGGAACAGTACAAGCTGGGGGTGAAGGCGTTTGCTTAAAATAGCAGTCTTAATATCTGGTGGAGGAACTAATCTTCAAAGCATTATAGATAATGTGAAAAGTGGTTATTTAAATAATTGTGAAATATCATATGTGATAAGTGATAGAGAAAATGTATATGGTATTGAAAGAGCAAAGTATAACAACATAGAAACAATGGTTTTTGATAGAAAAAAATATAAGGAAAACTTGAGTAGTCATTTATTAAAGTTTTTAAAAAACAAAGTGGATTTAATAGTATTAGCAGGATTTACATCAATATTAAAGGCTGATTTTATAGAATGTTTTAAGGGTAAAATTATAAATATTCATCCATCTTTAATACCAAGTTTTTGTGGAAAAGGAATGTATGGAATTAAAGTTCATGAAGCAGCAATAGAGTATGGAGTTAAATTCAGTGGCTGTACTGTTCATTTTGTTGATGAAGGGACTGATACTGGAGCAATAATACTACAAAAAATAGTTCCAGTAATAAACAATGACACTGCAGAAATGTTACAAAAAAGAATATTAGAAAAAGAGCATGAGGCTTTGTCAGAAGCTATAAAACTTATTAGTGAAAATAAAATTAAAGTAAGTGGAAGACAAGTAGAAGTAATAGATTAGTTAAAAGGATAAAGAGAGGTATTGCATTATGATAAAAAGAGCTTTAATAAGTGTTTTTGATAAAACAAATGTATTAGAATTTGCTAAATTTTTAGAGGAAAGAAATGTTGAGATTATATCAAGTGGTGGGACTTATAAATATTTAAAAGAAAATAATGTTAAAGTTTTGGAAGTATGTGAAATTACAAAAGCTGATGAAATGTTAGATGGAAGAGTGAAAACACTTCATCCAAATATTCATGGTGGAATATTAGCTCTTAGAGATAACGAAGAACATATGAAAACTTTAGAAGAAAGAAGTATACAAACAATAGATTTAGTATGTGTAAACTTGTATCCTTTTTTCGAAAAAGTAAAAGAAGATATAACATTTGAAGATAAAATAGAATTTATAGATATTGGTGGGCCAAGCATGTTAAGAAGTGCATCTAAGAATTTTAAAGATGTACTTGTTATAAGTGATATTAATGATTATAGTGAAGTTATGAATCAAATATCAGAAAGTGGAGATGTTGACTACAAAACAAGAAAAGAATATGCAGCAAAAGTATTTAATTTAACATCTGCATATGATGCAGCAATATGTAAGTTCTTATTAGAAAATGAATCTGAAGAAGAGTATTTTACAGCATCTTATGTAAAAGAAAATAGATTAAGATATGGTGAAAATAGTCATCAAAATGCAGTAGTATACAAAAATACTAATGGTCTTGGAATGATGAACAATATAGAAAAGTTAAATGGAAAAGAACTTTCTTATAATAATATTAAAGATATGGATATTGCATGGAAAGTTGTTAATGAATTTGAAGAAATTGCTTGTTGTGGATTAAAACATAATACACCTTGTGGAGTTGCTATAGGTGATAATGTTAAAGATGCATATGTTAAAGCTTATGAATGTGATCCAATGTCAATATTTGGTGGTATAGTTGCATTAAATAGGACTGTTGATAAAGAATCAGCAGAAGAAATGATTAAAATATTCCTTGAAATAGTTATAGCACCAGATTTTACAGAAGAAGCTATAGAAGTTTTAAAATCTAAAAAGAATTTAAGAGTTATAAAATGTACTTCAAAACCAAGTGAGATAAAAGAAGTAGTATCTATTGATGGTGGATTATTGGTTCAAGATAGAGATACTGAGTTAAATACTGAATTAAAGGTCGTTACAAAAAAATCTCCAAATAAAGAGGAATTAGATGAACTTTTATTTGCAATGAAAGTATGTAAATATGTAAAATCAAATGCAATAGTTGTATCAAACAATAAAAGAGCAATAGGTATAGCTGGTGGACAGGTTAATAGAATATGGGCAACTAATGAAGCTCTAGAAAGAGGCGAAGGTGCAGTTGTTTTAGCATCAGATGCATATTTCCCATTTAGAGATTGTGTAGATGAAATAGCAAAATCAAATGTTAGAGCTATAATTCAACCTGGTGGATCAATAAGAGATGAAGAATCAATAGAAGCATGTAATGAGCATGGAATAGCTATGGTATTTAGTGGATTAAGACATTTTAAACATTAAATTGTTTATTTCATTATAAGTTTAAGAGTTTTGGAGGGTCAGTATGAAAGTTTTATTAATAGGCAATGGTGGAAGAGAGCATGCTTTAGCATACAAAATAGCACAAAGCTCTAAGGTAGAAAAAATTTATTGTTCTAAAGGCAATGGTGGAACCGCAGTTGAAGAAAAATGTGAAAATGTAAATTTAAGTACTATTGAAGAATTAGCTAATTTTGCAGAAGAAAATAAAATTGATTTAACAATTGTAGGTCCAGAGAAGGAATTATGTGATGGTATAGTGGATGAGTTTAAATCACGTGGACTTAAAATATTTGGACCAAGTAAAGAAGCAGCAAAGTTAGAGGGAAGTAAAGCCTTTTCAAAAGATTTTATGAGAAAATATGGTGTTAAAACAGCAGAGTATGGAAACTTTGATAACTTAGATGAAGCATTAAGATATGTTGAAAGATGTGAAATACCTGTAGTTGTAAAAGCAGACGGATTAGCAGCAGGGAAAGGTGTAATTATTGCAAGTACTAGAGAAGAAGCCATAGATGCCGTAAAAGAATTAATGGAAAATAGAACTTTAGGTGATGCAGGAAAAACTATAGTAATAGAAGAATTTTTAGAAGGTGTAGAAGCATCAATACTTTCTATAACAGATGGGGAAGTAATAATACCGTTTATATCATCTAAAGATCATAAAGCTATAGGAGAAGGAAATACAGGATTAAATACTGGTGGGATGGGAACAATAGCACCTAATCCATATTGTACAGATGAAGTATTAAAAGATTTTAGTGAAAATATAATGATACCTACATTAGAAGGTATTAAAAAAGAGAATTTAGACTATATTGGAATAATATTCTTTGGGGTTATGATTACTAAAAAAGGTGTATATCTATTAGAATACAATGTGAGAATGGGTGATCCGGAAACACAAGTAGTATTGCCACTAATGGAGAGCGACTTAGTAGAAGTTATAGATAGTGCAATAAATAAGAATTTGAAAAATATAAAAGTATTATTTAAAAATGCATATGCTTGTTGTGTAATAGGAGCATCTAAAGGATATCCTAAAAAATATGAAAAGGGTTTTGAAATAACAGGTATAGATAACTCTAAAGCTAAAACTTTTTTTGCAAGTGTAAAAGAAGAGGATGGAAAGTTATTAACTAATGGCGGAAGAGTTTTAGGAGTTACATCTATAGGAAAAACTCTTGAACAAGCTAGAGCTAATGCATATGCTGGAATAGAAAATATAAAATTTGATGGAATGTATTATAGAAAAGATATTGGTAAATAAAATTTATTTTTTTAATTAAGGGAGAAGAGATTCTCTCTTTTTACTTTTAAAATTAAAATACAAGTCTGTAAACCTATATGATATAATTATAAAGTAATTTACAAATAATTTTAAAGCATGATATATTGGGTAAGGATTATATTTAAACTAAAATTAAAATCGTATAGGTATAATAGTTTATGGTTTATATTTTAAACAGGAGGAGTTTTAAGTGGAATTAGTAAAAAAGTTTTTTAAGGAATGGGGAATTCCTATAGTTTCTGCTGTGATACTTGCATCTTTTATTAATATGTTTGCATTTTTTAATATAAGTGTGCCAACAGAATCAATGTATCCAACTATAAAGCCAGGTGATAAAATATTTTGCACAGTAATACATAGTAAGAAGTCTATAGAAAGAGGAGATATAGTAGTATTTAAGTCTAAAGAATTACAAGAAAAGTTAGTGAAAAGAGTAATAGGACTTCCAGGAGAGCATATAGAATTTAAAAATGATGGAAGTGTTTTAGTTAATGGTAAAAAGCTAGAGGAGCCATATGTACAAAATAATAGTGATAAAGAAGCTGTATTTGATGTTCCAGAGGATTCCTATGTATTTATAGGAGACAATAGAAATAATTCACTTGATGCAAGATTTTGGGTAGAACCATATATAAAATATGATGATATAAAAGGAAAAGCAAGATTTACAGTACTTCCATTTAGTAGATTTGGAAAATTAGAATAGAACTAGATATTTATAAATATCTAGTTTTTATTATATAAAAATTTGAATAACAAAAAAATATAAGTAAGTACTATCCATTATATATTAATATATAATGTTGAATTAAAGATATGTTTAAACGTATAATTTATATATGAAAAGAAGCATGAGATTAAATTTAGTAACGATTTAATTAAGAAGAATTAGAAATTTAATTATATGAGGAGGACGAAAATGAAAAAATTTTTAAAAGAATGGGGAAGCATAATTGTTATAGCTGCAATATTGGCTATTATAATAAATAAATTTGTATTTTTTAATATAAATGTTCCAACAGGTTCAATGCTTCCTACAATACAATTAAAGGATAGAATTTTTTGTACTGTAGTACATAGTCAAAAATCTATAAAAAGAGGAGATATATTAGTATTTAAATCAGAAGAGTTAGAAGAGAAGTTAGTGAAAAGAGTAATAGGGCTTCCAGGTGATCATATAGAGTTTATGGGGGATGGTACTGTATATGTAAATAATGAAAAATTAGATGAACCATATGTAGTAAATAATAGTGATAAAACTGGAATTTTTGATGTTCCTGAAAATTGTTATTTTTTTGCAGGGGATAATAGAGCAACATCTTTAGATGCTAGAGTTTGGCAGAATCCTTATATAGATTATAAATATATAAAAGGGAAAGCACAATTTGTAATATTACCATTTAATAGAATAGGCAAATTAAAGTAATCTAGAAGATAACGATAATTCTGCAAAATAATACAAAATATTTAGAATAATTTTTAAAATTTGTATAAAAATAAAGTAATATTATATTAAATTTGAAAACAATTACAGAATTTCGAAGAAAATTTGATTTCATTATTGAGTTTATTCAGAAAAAGTGTAATAATAAGATTATAAGTTAACAAATTGTTAAAAAAACAAATTATTTTCCAAGAAAGGAAGTTATATATATGGATATGAATAAAAGAATTGATGAAATGCGTGAGGAAATAATAGCTTCTACACAAGAATTAGTTAAAATAAGAAGCTTAGAAGGAGAACCAAAACCAGGAATGCCATTTGGTGAAGATGTAGACAAAGCTTTACAATGTGCGTTAAAAATGTCAGAAAAATTAGGTTTTAAAACAGTTAATGTTGATGGATATGCAGGATATGCTGAAATTGGTGAAGGTGAAGAATATGTAGCTTCTCTTGGACATTTAGACTTAGTACCAGAAGGAGATGGATGGATACACCCACCATATGCAGCTGAAATACATGATGGAAAGATGTATGGAAGAGGAACTTCAGATGATAAAGGACCAGTTGTTGCTTGTTTATATGCTTTAAAAGCTATAGAAGAAGCAAACTTACCAATGTCAAAAAGAATAAGAGTTATATTTGGAACAAATGAAGAAACTGGTGGATTAGATATACCATATTACTTAGAAAAAGAAAAAGCTCCAGTATTAGCATTTACACCAGATGCTGATTTCCCAATAATAAATGGAGAAAAAGGTATAACAATATTTGAACTAGCTCAAAATTTTGCAGTAGCAGGTAATGGTGAAATAGTTATAGAAAGTATAGTTGGAGGAAATGCTCCAAATATGGTTCCAGATTATTGTGAAGCTATACTAACATGTGAAAAAGCAGCAGAAGTAAAATCTGCATTAGAAGCTTTTGCTAAAGAAAAATCATATGAAATGAGTGCTGAAATAGAAGGAAATAAAGTAACTATTAAATCAATAGGTGTTTCTGGACATGGAAGTACACCAGAATTAGGAAAAAATGCAATAATGCAACTTATAACTTTCTTAGCAACACTTGAACTTGGAAATGATGATGTATCAAACTATGTTAAATTCTTTGCTGAAAAAGTTGGAATGGAAGTGGATGGAAAAAGTTTTGGTGTTTATCTTGAAGATGAACCATCAGGAAAATTATCATTTAACTTAGGTCAAATAAATGTAACAAAAGAACGTGGATTAACTGTATTAAACTTAAGATATCCAGTTACTAAAACTTTAGATGATATGATGACTCCTTTATGTAAGACTTTAGAAGGAACAGGAATTATGATGGAAAATCTTAAACATCAAGAGCCATTATACTTTGAAACAACTCATCCATTAGTTCAAAAATTAGCTAAAGCTTATAGTGAGCAAATGGGAGAGGAAGCAAAATTTGTGTCAATAGGTGGAGGAACATATGCTAAAGAAATGCCTAACACAGTAGCTTTTGGACCAACATTCATAGGTCAACCAAGTACAGTTCATCAACCAAACGAATATATAGATGTTGAAGAATTAATAAAATTAGCAAAAATATATGCATATGCACTTTATGAATTAGCAAAATAGAGAAAAACCCCTAAAAATAGGGGTTTTTTTGTTATAAAAAAGATTAAATTAATTATAGATAAAAATATATTAAAGATGATATAATATAAATGGAATGTTAACAATTTAAAAAAAATTAACAAGATATGAGTTATAATCATATAATGGTTTTTATAAAAATATTAAATTATTTTATTAGGCATAATCATACGAATATAGTATGATTATAGATAAAATAATATTGAAAAGTAATATTATCCAAATAGATTAATATCTATTTTTATTCCAAATTGTTATGAGATCAATAAAAATATGTTAATAAAATTTAATATATTCATTTTAAATAACCACACATGATTTAGTTACTAAGATGAAAAATTTCCTAGGAAAATTAATTTAGGACATTCCAAATTGCAACAAAAAAATACAAATAATATTTATTAAATATTAAAAATTTATGGAGAGCGGTAACATGTTAATATTATCTTTAGTATCATTAGCTATTACAATACTCTTGTTATTTTCTAATATTGATAACTGGGGTATAATAAGTTTAATCCTTATTATAGTTAGTTTTATTACTGCTAAGATACAATTAAAAAGAGCATTTAAGTGCGATGATGAATGTAGGTTTTCATTTGTGTGTGTTAGCAAAAAAACGGCTATTAATATATGTTCATCTGTTATAATTTTAAACTTTTTTGAGTTAAGCTTTATAATATTTATTTACATTTTACACAGAATAACTTAAAATTATTAATTATTTTAGTAGTTTGTGAAAATGTATATTTTTTTATCTAAAAATAAAATAATAAATTTTGTAATAAAAATGGAGGCCGTCTTATATAATTAGAAATGATTATATAATAATTTTAATTTACAATAATTAAATATGTAAATAGTTTAAAAGTTTTAAGGGTGGTTTTATGAAAATAAAAGAAATAAAAATAGGAAAATTAGATATGCCTTTAAAGAAATTATATAAGCTGCCAAGCAGGGAAATTAAATCATCAGAAGAGGTAGTTATAAAAATAATTTCAGAAGAAGGTATGGTGGGATATGGAAGTGCAGCTCCAGCTCCTATGATAACAGGAGAAACAGAAAACTCTATTATAGCAGCTATAAAATATATAGAAAAGTATATTAAAGGTAAAGAGATTATGTCTATAGATAGGGTTATGAATGATATGGATATGTGTATAAAAGGAAATCCAAGTGCAAAGGCAGCTATAGACATAGCCATATATGATTTATTAGGAAAAAAATATAATATACCATTGTATAAGTTTTTAGGCGGAACGCAAAAAGAAACATTAACAGATATAACTATATTCCACGATAGTTTGGAAAATATGGTATCAAATTCACTTCACGCAATGCTTGAAGGATATACAAGTTTAAAGATAAAATTAGGATTTGGAACATTGGATGAGGATGTTGAGAAAGTTAAAGCTATAAGGAAAGCTATTAAAAAGTCTGTTAGACTGAGAATAGATGGAAGCGAAGCATGGACACCTAAAGAAGCCATAAAGATAATTAGAAAGTTTGAAGAAGCAGAATTAAATGTGGAATTTGTAGAACAACCTGTTAAGTATTGGGATGTAGAAGGATTGAAACAAGTAAAAGACAATGTAGACACTATGATACTTGCGGATGAATCAGTATTTGGATATTCTACAGCAGAAGCATTTAGAGTTATACAAAATAGAACATGTGATTATATAAATCTAAAACTTATGAAAAGTGGTGGTATTCATAATGCAATTAAAATTTATAATATGGCGGATACCATGGGTATAAAATGTATGATGGGATGTATGATTGAAAGTAAAATAGGAATAACAGCAGCAGCAAGTATAGCAGCAGCAAAGGGGAATATGATAACTTCTGATTTAGACACAATGCTTCAATTTGAGGATGAGCCTATTGTAGGGGGCGTTACTTTTGATCAAAATCGAATTATACTAACAGATGAACCTGGGCTTGGTATAAAAGATATAAAATATTGGAAAGAAATTTAAAAGTAATAATTTATAGGGGGGATGTATTCTCCCTATTATTTTTTTCAATATAAATAAATAGAGTTTAGACTAAAATTAAATTATTATGTGCTTTTATGAGTAAGTTAATTTTATAAAATATAACATATTGAGAAAATAGTGTAAGATTTGAACTATAAGAGTGTATATTTTGACAAAAATTTGATAGAATTTAAATTATAAGAGTAGTTTAAAAATATAAACACTATCTCTATATATAATTATATCACAAATACATATAAATTTGTAGTCTTGAGGTTTAAAGGGAAATTATATATACTAAAAGAATCAATTTGAACATGTCTAAATAGTAGTTATTTACAAGCGTAAAATACTTGTGAAAATTTCTTCTTGTAGAAAGGAATGATGATATGTCTAATAAAGAATTGAATGAAGAATTAAAAAAAGAATTAGAGCTTGAAATCGAAAAAGAAAAATTAAAAGATGTAATTGAAATTATAAATAGCGAAACATTGTCTTATTTAGAAAAGCGTAAACAAATAACTGATTATATAGTACAGTATAGAAAAAATATTATTGATGAATATAAAGAAGATGAAGATAAAATAATAGAATACTTTGATCACGAAAGGTTTGTAAAAGAAGAAGCATTTACTACTATAGACAGAAAACTTAAAGAACTAAACATATTAAAATATTCACCATACTTTGGAAGCGTTGAGTTTAGTGAAGAAGATTTTGGAATAGACAAAATATACCTTGGAAGATTTGGTGTAACTCCAGAAGGGCGTTTCGAACCAGTAATAGTAGATTGGAGAGCACCAGTAGCATCATTATTTTATCATGGATCATTAGGAGAAGCTAAATATAGTGCACCTATGGGAGATGTTGATGTTAATATACTTGGAAGAAGGCAATACATTGTAAAAAAAGGTATTTTAAATGGTATGTTTGATTCAGATATGAATGTAGATGATGATATATTACAAATGGTTCTTAGTAAAAATTCCTCAGAGAAGCTTAAAGATATAGTAATGACTATTCAACAAGAACAAGATAGAATTATAAGAGAAGATAAATATAAAGCGGTTGTAGTTGATGGAGTAGCTGGAAGTGGAAAAACGACAATAGCACTTCATAGAGTGGCATATCTTTTATATAACAATAGACAAATCTTTGAAAATAAAGTATTAATTTTAGGACCTAACCATATATTTATGGATTATATATCAGAAGTGTTGCCAAGCTTGGGCGAGAGTGGCGTGAAGCAATGTACATTCTTGGACTTTGCATCTGAAATAATAGATACTGAAGATGTATTATCACTGAAAGATGTTATGGAAAAAGTTTTAAATGGAGATGAAAACTTTGAAAAAGAAATAGCATATAAATCATCATTAGATTTTAAAGAAGAGTTAGATAATTATATTTCAAATTTAAATAAAAGTTTTTATGAATGCAAATATGTAAAGCTAAGAGAAAAAGTAGTAGTAGATGATGATGAAATGAACAAAATGTTCAATGAATATTTTGTTAATATGCCTTTATTTAAAAGAAGTCAAAAAATAAAAAGAATAATTTATTCTAAAATTAAAGATATAAGAAATGAAGAATTTAAGGTTATAGAAGAAAAATTTAGTAAGATGAAAGAATGTCTTTCAAAAGATGAACTAGAACTTGAAATAAATAATATAGAATTTAATAGGAAATTAGAAATTAGAGAACTTTTAAAAGATGTAATTGAACTAAAAAAATCTCTTAATTATTTAAATAGTCCAAGTGTATTAGAAATATACAATAAGTTAAATGATAATAAAGAACTGTTTGAAGGTGATTTAGCTGCAATATTATATTTAAAAGTAAAATTAGAAGGATTTAAATTAAAAAATGAAGTTAAACACATTGTAATAGATGAAGCACAGGATTATTCTCCATTACAATTTATAGCAGTAAAAGAACTTACAAAATGTAACTCATTTACTATTGTGGGAGATACAAATCAAAGATTATTACCACTTACTAGTTCAAGTGCAATGCTTACATTAGAAAAATATATAAAAGATTTAAATATAAGTGAATATAAATTAGAAAAAAGCTATAGATCTACTAAAGAGATTATGGAATATGCAAATAGTTTTCTAGAAGATAGTGATATAGTACCATTAGTTAGAGCTGGAGAGCCAGTTGAAAAAGTAAGCACTAATAGTAATCAAGAATTTATGGATAAAATATTAAATATTATAGAAAATATGAGAAATGAAGAGTTAGAAAATATAGCAATTATAACTTATAATGAGGAAGAAGCAGAGCAGTTAAATAATATGTTATTTAATAAGTTGAATTATAAGTTAATTACAAAAGAGCATATAAATTATACTCATGGACTTACAATAATGCCATCATACTATGCTAAGGGTTTAGAGTTTGATGGAGTTATAATTGTTAAAACAGACGAGAACGATGAAAATAAGTATTCTAATATGAAAAAGTTAAATTATGTAATGGCAACAAGAGCATTACACAAATTAGCAACAATATCAAAACAATAAGGTAATAGGATGAGAGTTTAAAATCTCATCCTATTTACATAATATTAGGGTAAATTTGTGCATAGAATTATGTTTGCTTATAATAATAAACATGTAAAAATAAAATAAGTATTTTATTTTCATATCTTAACAACATCAAAATTATCATATCACAATACATATTTTGTTAATATAATAATTAAAAAATGAAATAGATAAAATAACATTTATAGGGTTTAAATATAAAAAAATACATTGTATATAAAAAAATAATAAGGTAAAACCTTATTATTTTTTTAATCAGTAATGGAAAAAATCAGTTGCCTTAAAATAAGTTTTAAGCTTATTTTAGCATTGTATAAACATAATATATCACAATATTCAGTATAATAAAATAAAATATTTGTAAAAAGTATAAAAAAATTGTCATATTTAAATTTGAAAACAGTAGAAATATGTTTTAAAATTTAGTATAAATAAAAATACTTAGAAAAAATTAAATATTTCTATTTATAATTATTTAAGAGTTCTTCAAGTTCAATTTTAAGTTTTTTACCATCTAAACTATTTGGATTAATTTTTAATGCTTCATTTACATCATCTAAAACAGATTTATATGTATCATCATAATTAAAGTCTTTTATTAATGTAAATTTAAATTGAGCTCTAGATAAAAAAACTTTATCCATATGTTTTGTACTGTCAAGGGAATCTATATTACTAATGGCAAAATCACAACTTTTAATTTTTTCCTTTAAAATTTCTTCTAAATCACGTTCTATTATTTCAAACATAAAAGTAAACCTCCATATTTTAAATATCTATAATAAAAATATTATTATACAATAACTTTTATTATATGTATAGAGCTCTAAGATTAAAAAGGAAATTACTCTTGTTTTAGTTGAATTTTTATTTAAAATTAAGAATGACTTATAAATTTGAAAAGCTGATGATAAAGAAATTATTTTTAATTCTAACTTGGAACCCTATGAATATATGGTAAAATTAATATGCAATCTTTTATTTCTAAAAAATGATACAAAAATTTATTGCAACTTTGAAGGTTGTTATTAAATTAAATATAAGAAAAGTTAAAAATAATAGTTAAATTTAATTATTATTTTTGCATATTAGATGGGAGATGATATTTATGAAGAATAAGATAATGATACTTAAAACATTATTTATGTTTATGATAGGTATAACAATTGGATGTTTTGTTGGGACATTATACTTAGGTAGAGAGAAAGGCAGTATTTATTATCAAATAGGTTTTATTGTTACGGCAATATTTATAGTATTAAGTATTTATTTTTATAAAAAACAAAAATTTGAGGAAAGAATTATATATGTATCTGAAAGATGGCCATATAATGATGCTGAAAAAGTTGACTTAAAGAAAGTTAAGAAATTTTTTGAGAATATAAGTACTGAAGATTTACATGAAAAAGATTTTTATGTTTTAGATGAGCAAACATGCAATGATTTAAACTTAGATGATGTATTTAAAGAAATAAATATTACAGGCACAACTGCTGGAGAACAAATACTATATTACATGTTGAGGACACCTAAAATAGAAGAAAACGAATTAAAGATAAGAGATGAAAAAATAGAAATGCTTAATAATAACTATGAGTTAAGAGAAAAACTACAAGTTATTTTATTAGGTCTAGGAAAACAAAATAAAGGACAGATAATAAATTTATTTAATAGTAAAAAAGAAGTTAATAAATTAAAAAAAGTGCTATGTAATGTAGCAGCAATATTACCAGTAGTTGCAATAATATCATGCTTTTTTATAGGGGCTAGAGCATATCAATATGTATTATTTACATTTTTTCTAAATGTATTTATTCATTATAAATCGGCTAAAGAAATAGAAGAAGAAGTGAATTCAATAGCTTATGCAGGAAGATTAATAACAGTAGCTAAGAGAATTTCAAACATTAATAATGATGAAATAAGTGATTATAGAAAAAGAATAAAAGAGTTCATAAAACCATTAGGGAAAATTGAGAAAAAGTCAGTATATTTAGCAGCTACCGGAGGTGCAGATATATTAATTGAATATATTAATATTTTATTTCTAACTAAAATAAGGGGATACTATGATGTTATAGACACAATAAAATCTGAAAGGGAAAGTCTTATTAGGTTATATAAATTAGTAGGTGAAATTGATGCACTTATATCTATGGCAAGTTATAGAGAAAGGGTTTCTTGTTACTCAAAACCTAACTTTGCTCAGAAGAATCAATACATATCTATAGAAGGTGGTGTACATCCGTTGATAGCTGAACCAGTTTCTAATAGTGTAACTTTAGATAAAAAAGGAATAGTTTTAACAGGTTCTAATATGTCAGGTAAATCTACGTTCTTAAGAATGATAGGGATTAATGCATTACTTGCTCAAACCTTTTATACAACTTTAACTAAGAATTATAATGCTAGCTTTTTAAGGATTTTTACATCACTTAGCATTTCAGATGATGTGAACACAGGAAAAAGCTATTATTTAGGTGAGTGTGAAGCATTACTTAAGATATTGAATTCAATAAACGATGATGTAACAGCATTATGTATGATAGATGAAATATTTAGGGGAACAAATCCAGTTGAAAGAATAGCATCATCAAAAGAAATAATAAAATATATAATGGAAAGAAATGCAATATCAATAGTTGCAACACATGATATAGAACTTACAGAAGTAGCTGAAGATAAATATGAACACTATTACTTCTGTGAAGATGTAGATGAAAATGAAGGATTAGTATTTGATTATAAAATGAAAAATGGAGTATGTAAAACAGGAAATGCTATAAAATTGTTAAAATATTTAGGATATCCAAGTGAAATTACAAAAGCTTCAGAAAAGGAAGTTGAAAAAAGTTTAAAAAAATAATAGAAATAGCCATGATTATTAATAATTATGGCTATTTCTATTTTAAATTAATTATAAGAGTTTTAAAGTGAATATAACAAGTTAAAAGTTAATAATGTTTTATTGTAATTCAGACAAATAATCTTTTTCATATTTTAAAAGTCTTTGAATTAATTCTTCTGAAGCATTATTAATTTTTTCAAAGTTCATATTAGGTATATAAAGAGCTTCTAAGTCATCATGTAATGCTTTAGAACCATTTATACATGATAAAGCTTTATTTAATAAAATATAAAAAGTATTTCGTACATAATCTATTTCATCTTTATTTTCTTTCATAAAGGTTTCATCTAAAAAGTTATTTAAATCATAGACAATACCAGTAGTTGATAATTTATTTATTTCATTAGAAGTAACAATGGCTGTATCTAGTTCAGGAATTAATACATGTTCTATTTTTTCAGGCATAAGAGGAGTGTGAAGAACTTCTACATAGTAACCTCTGCGGACTGCTTCATCTGCTAAGTAAGATAATATTTCTGTTTTACATGTTCCAGGTCCACCTTTTAAGATATATACATTTTCAACATCTTCTATTAAATTTGGAATGAAGCTTATTACACCTCCAGGGGTAAAAGCAGTAGAGAACAAATGTCTATCATAACCTAAATTTGATACTTTTGTTTTGAAGATAAAATTCTTTAAATCTTCCTTTAAAATATTTATTTCGTTTAAATCTAATGCTTCGCTATTAAATGTATACCAATCTTCATATACATTTCTAGCAGCAGCTAAAAATCTATAAGCACGCTTAAAATTGTTACCTATCTGTTTTTGAATTGAAGCTATTTTATCTCTGCTTTCTTTAAAACCTTCTTCATTCCAAAATTGTCCTAGGTTTAGAACTTCATCAATAGCTCCAGGAGTTATAGGATCTACAACGTGAGGAGAAGTACCATCTAAAATAGCAATGTTTAGTCCGTTAACTACAACACCATCTAAGGAATTGCTATCTGACGAACAATGATGAAATTCAACATTATATCCCTTTTCAAGAAATAAATTTCCTACTTTTTTCATAAGAGATGATTTGCCGGTTCCAGGACCACCTTTTAAGCAAATAATTCTTCTTGCTTTCTCTTGAGGAAGTATATATTTGTAATGAGAATAAAATCCATTAGATGTATTTCCACCTAAAAAGTAATGTTTTTGTTTTTTTGACATAACATAACACCTCTATTCGTAAGTAACTAAATGAATTATAAACATAGAGTATAAGAATTAGATTTTAAAATACTTAATTAAATGCCTAACTTTATTTTAAAACCATTGTATTTAATTTATGCAAAATGTGAGATAAATATATATGTTTAAAAATTATTATAGTGAAAAATTTTAAATTTTTAATAAAACTCTATGTTCATAAATTGAATTATAAATATTTACATAATATAGTATTCTTAAATCAGTAAAAAGTTAACAGTACAAATAAAATATTATCAGAAAATAAATGAATTTAAAAACAAAATATTCTGAAATTATAAAAATTTACATAAAATATACATTTTTCAAGTGTATTGTAAAATAAAAAAATATATAGAATTTAATATTCCATATATTTTTTATAAAGAAAATAATATAATTTTAAGTTAAATTCCAAGATAATCTCTATCTAATGTAATTAGAAGATTATAATGAGGATGTGCTTCTTTTATTTTTTCATTTAATTTTCTTATTAGATTTAGTTCATCAGAGTTAGAAAACTGTATATGAGAATCTATAACCACATCAAATATCAAATTTTTTATATCTCCTTCACCAACAACTCTAAAGTCATGAAAAGATTTTATTATATCAAAATCTTTTATAAGTTCTTCTACAAGTTGTTTATCTTGTAAAATTTCATTGCTGTCAGTATTTATAGGATCCATATGAATTATTAAATAAATATTTAATTCATTAGAAACTTCTTTTTCAGCTCTATCAATTATTTCATGAATTTTAACAACTGAAATATCACAAGGAACCTCTGCGTGAATGGAAGCGATAATTCTTCCAGGACCATAATTATGAACTAATAAATCATGAACACCATAAATTTCATCATAACTTAAAACTGACTTTTGTATACTTTCTACAAGTTCAGGTTCAGGTGCTGAGCCTAGTAATGGGTTTAAAGTATCTTTAATTAAGTTAAAACCAGCATAAAGAATTATTAAAGCAACTATAACACCCATGTAACCATCCACAGGCAACGTTGTAAAGTTAGATATAAATAGAGCAAGTGCAACTGTACTAGAAGAAATTGCATCGCTAAAAGCATCTACAGATGTAGCCTTTAATGCTGATGAATTTACCTTGTTACCTATGTATCTATAAAATGTACCAAGCCAAAGTTTGAATAGTATAGATATTAATATTAATATAAATGGAATTAAAGCAAATTTAATATTAGTAGGGTTTTTTATTCTATCTACAGAAGTAGAAATAAATTGGAAACCTACAAACATTACAAGGAATGCAACAATTAATCCCGATATATACTCAATACGACCATGGCCAAATGGGTGCTCCTTATCAGCAGGTTTTCCAGCTAATTTAAATCCAAAAATAGTAATTAGAGAAGAACCTACATCAGATAAGTTATTAAAAGCATCAGCTATAACAGAAATACTATTACTAAATAAACCAACAGAAAGTTTAATTATGAAAAGGAGAAAATTAATAATTATACCAATAATTCCACCTAAATAGCCATAACTTTCTCTTACAGATTTATTTTTTACATCATCAGAATTTTTAATGAATTTTTTTACAAGTAATTTAGAAAACATATTTTTCCTCCAAATTAATTTTAATGTTATTTAATAAATTATAGCACACTAATATAATATCTCAGATGTTTTAAAAATATTATTTTATTCTAAATTATTTTAATATATAAAATTTAAAGTTAAAATAAGCAAATTGAAGAAAACAAAGTAATAATACTATAAATTACACTATATAATGAAAATGTAAACAATTAAAAAAATGTATAAATATGTTATACTAAAATTGAATAAATTTTTTAACGAGGTGTAAATTATGGGTACAAAATTAGAATTTGCAAAAGAACTTATAGACTTTTTATATGAGAGTCCAACAGCATTTCACGCAGTAAAAAATGTAAAAGAAGTATTAAACAAAGAAGGCTTTACTGAATTATGTGAATGTTCTAAATGGGAGTTAGAAAAAGGTGGAAAATACTACACAACTAAAAATAATTCTGCACTTATAGCATTTACAGTAGGTAAAGGTGAAATAGAACAAGAGGGATTTAAATTAATAGGTGCACATACAGATTCACCAACATTTAGAGTTAAACCAAATTGTGAAATGACAGTTGAAAATTCATATGTAAGATTAAATACAGAAGTATATGGTGGTCCTATATTAAACACATGGTTTGACAGACCACTAGGAATTGCAGGAAGAGTTATATTAAAAAGTGATAATATTCTTTTTCCAAAAACAGAACTTGTTAATATAAATAAACCATTATTAATAATACCTAATATGGCAATACATATGAATAGAGAAATAAATAAAGGTTTTGAGATAAATGCTCAAAAAGATACTTTGCCAGTATTATCATTAGTTAATGAAAAACTAGAAAAAGGAAATTATTTAATAAATTTATTAGCAGAAGAATTAAAAGTTAATAAAGAAGAGATTATAGACTTTGATTTATATCTTTATGAATATGAAAAAGGATCTATAGTGGGATTAAATGATGAATTTATATCAATGGGAAGATTAGATGACTTACAAATGGTTCATGCTGGTATAAATGCGTTAGTAAAATCTAATATAACACAAGCAACAAATGTGATGGTATGCTATGACAACGAAGAAATAGGTAGTGCTACAAAACAAGGTGCAGATTCAGATATGTTATCTAATATCTTAGAAAGAATTGTACTATCTTTAGGAAAAGATAGAGAAGGATTCTTTAGAGCATTAGCAAAATCTTATATAATATCAGCAGATAATGCACATGCTGTACATCCAGCAGCACCAGAAAAACATGATCCAACAAGTAGACCACTTATAAATAAAGGACCAGTTATAAAAATTAATGCAAATCAAGCATATACAACAGATGCTGATTCAGATGCTGTATATGAAATGGTATGTAAAAAAGCTGGGGTACCAGTACAAAAATTTGTAAATCGTTCAGATGCTAGAGGTGGTACAACTATAGGACCAATAAATTCAACACATTTAAATATTCGTTCAGTAGATATAGGAAATCCTACATTATCAATGCACTCTATAAGAGAGCTTGCAGGTGTAGATGATCACACTTATGCTATGAAATCATTCTTAGAATTTTATAATATATAAAGAAAATGGAAACTACAAAATGTAGTTTCCATTTTCTTTATACAAATTAAAAATTTTTAATCAAAATTTTATGTGAAGTTTTTTATTTAATGATGGGAGTACACAAAGAACCATCATTGTAATTAAAGCTATAGTCAACTTTGTATCTAATTGAAAGTTATTTTTATAACCTATAAATGTTATTATAAAAACAGAAACTCCAACTAAAAAGTGTAATATTTTTTGGCTCTTAATAAAGTTAGATTTATTTTTAATAGTTGCACCACTGGCTTCATAAGTATCAGCAAGTTTTTTCCAAGGCATGAAAAAAGCAAAATAAAACTGAACTAAAGCTAGTGATATTAAAATAATTATAAGTAAAGTTGTCATAAAAACCCCTTTCCAGTTCATATCTATCAATATCTAAATTAGAACACTTAAGTTTATTCATATTTGTATATTATACAACTTTATACAAAGGCATACAATGATTTAAACTAATTTAGACAAAGTTGTACTAGTGCCAATAGAAGGCGTTTTTATATTGGTATAAGATGCTATTTTAGGTAAATTATTTAAGGTGTCAATTACTAAAGAACCTTTTATATTGTAGGATTCCTTCAATCCTAAGTCAGAAAAAATCACATTTACTTTTATATGAAAGGTATATGTGTTACTTTTAGGTATTTTATTTATTCTTAAAATAGTACAATTACTATCAAATCCCATATTATATGATTGCAAAATATATTTTTTTTGAAGTTCACTAGAGATTAATGAATTAAAAGCAGAATCGCTCATATAATCTTTTAATTTATAAGAAACATCATCATGTGGAAAATTTTTATTATACTCTTTTGAAGTAGGAAGTGAATTGTTTTTAAAGTCATAAAAAGTTTTCAAAAAATTACTTATTAAAATCTCTTCTTTTGTAGGTAATATTGAACTAGCAGAAAAGAATATGCATATTACTAAATAGAAAGAAACTAAAATAAATTTAAAACTTCTAATAAAATCACCTCGTTTACAAAAAAAGATTACAAATTATGGAATGAATTTACTATAAAGTATATCAGTATAGATAATTAAATTAAACTGATTATAAAATAAGTTTAAATTTTTTACATAAATTTAAAATTGTTGTTTTAAATTTAATATTCATAAAAAAATAAAGATGTTGAAGATTAAACTTAAAATCCAACACCTTTATTTTCAAATATTAAATTTGATAAATTTAAAAATATTCATCATCCTCTGTAGTAGGAATATCTGCACCGCAATTAAATGTATAATCAAATTCTGCATTAGAAATGTTGTTTACAACTATATCATCTTCAACATTATCTGGTAGTTTTACAGAGTCTAACTCAGATTTTGATTCTGGAGTATTTAATGGTGCATCAAGATAATTTCTCATGTTTGGAGGATAGGAAGATTTTTTATTTTTAGTCATGTAAATTTCACTCCTTTAATTAAGCTTTTATATTATTTTGTCTATAAATCACAAAAAAATACTAAAAATCATAAAAACATTGACTAAAATTAAATTGCGGAATATAATATTATAAAATAAGTTCAAATCTATGATAAGAAGTAAGTAAGTTTAAAAACAGATTTTTAGAGAGTGATAGATGGTGAAATTATCGCAATTATGATTAAACTGAATGGGTCTTTGAGAGCAAAGGTGAATTTAAAAGTAGCTTTTGACGGTTCCTTCCGTTATAAAGGTAAGATATGTTAGTATCTGAAAAGATAAGTATTTACTTAAAATTAGGTGGTACCGCGTTAATACACGCCCTATGGAATTTCCATAGGGCTTTTTTATATTTTATTTAAAATAAATTTATGGAGGTTTTTTATTATGGAAGATAAGAAAAAAGTTATTTTCAGTGGAATTCAGCCCTCTGGAAATTTGACATTAGGAAATTATTTAGGAGCAATAAAAAATTGGGTAAAACTTCAAGATGAATATGATTGTTATTTTTGTGTAGTTGATTTACATGCAATAACAGTAATGCAAAAACCAGCGGATTTAAGAAAAAGAACATTAGAAATATTGGCTATATATATAGCATCAGGAATAATCCCAGAGAAAAACACACTATTTATCCAATCACATGTTCCAGCACATAGTGAGTGTTCATGGCTTTTAACTTGTAATGGATATATGGGTGAACTTTCAAGAATGACTCAATATAAGGAAAAATCAAAAAAAAGTGGTGAAAGTATAGGGGCAGGATTATTTACCTATCCATTATTAATGGCATCGGATATTTTATTATATCAAACAGATGTAGTTCCAGTAGGGGCTGATCAAGTTCAACATTTAGAACTTGCAAGAGATTTAGCTGAAAGATTTAATAAAACTTATAGTCCTACATTTACTATTCCAGAAGCCTATTTGAGTAAAACAGGAGCCAAAATAATGGATTTACAAAATCCAGAAAAGAAAATGTCAAAGTCTGAAGATAATCCAAATAGCTATATATTAATTATGGATGAACCAGATGTTATAAGAAAAAAAATATCTAGAGCAGTTACTGATAGTATAGGTGAAGTTAAGTATAGTGATGAACAACCAGGTGTTAAAAACTTAATGACAATACTATCAAATATAAAGGGATATACTTTTGAAGAAATAGAGAATAAATATAAAGGTCAAGGCTATGCTCAATTTAAAAATGATGTAGCAGAAGCTATAGTTGAAGAATTAACACCTGTACAAGAAAGGGTAAAAGCATTATTAGAAAATAAAAGTGAACTAGAAGAAATATACAAAAAAGGTGCAGAAAAAGCTAATTATGTTGCTAATAAAACATTAAGAAAAATGCAAAAGAAAATAGGATTTATTCCTAGATAAAATTATAGTATTAAGCATTACAAATTCGATAATTGTAATGCTTTTTTTTATGTAAGAACTTAATAATAAAAATTTATGAGATAAGTATTGGGGAAATTATTTGTAATTACATTGTTTGTTATATTTTGTTATAAATTTTAATAGTTAAGTTTGTATTATAAATAGAATATTAGTGCAAAATATACTATAAATCGACAAAGTATTCTTGTAGATATAAAATACAGTTATTATTACAAAAAAACATTAATTTATTACAATATTATTGAAAAAATAGATAATCAATCTAGAATTACAATGTAAGGAGTAAGTAATTTAATAAAGGAGAATTTTAATATGGATAAATTATCAAGAAGTATTGATTTATATATAGTAGCAATGATTATGCAAGTGTTTATTATATTTGGATTTTTATATTTTAATCTTCATGACAACACTTTTTTAGATTTTATAATGCTGGGGATAACTGCATTTATAGTTTTAATAGCATATTTCAAAGGTACAATTTGGGGATTATTAAGTGCTACTATAGCTGTGTTTATATATGCTAGTTATTTTTTATATTTATCATTGATACAAAATATAAATATAAATATAAATGTTTACTTATGGGTTATATCAATACCTATAATTTCGTTTTTAACAGGTCGATTTGGAGATAAGTTAAGGGAAATTCAAAATGAGAATAAAGAATTAAAAAATGAAATGAAAGAACTTGTTACTATAGATAAAAAAACTGGACTTTCAAATTTGAAAGGGTTCTATGAGGATTTGGAAAGAGAAATTAGTAGATGTAAAAGACACAAGTTTCCAATGGCTTTAATGCTTATAAAAATAAGTTATTACAATGAACTTTTAGTTTATTTTGGTGAGAGAAAAATGAGAGAAATAATAGGTGAAATAAGTGAGTGTATAGTTAAATCAACTAGAATTGAGGATATTCAATATATGCTTAATGATGATACATTTGCAATACTTTTAATTGAAACGGATGAACTTGGAGGGGAAGTTGTCAATAAAAGAGTAAAGGACGGTATAAAAAATATAAATTTAAAGTTAGATAATCAGGAGAAAAATATTAATGTAGAGGTTAAGGTTGGAATAGTAGAATACAATGAAAATATTCATGATGCTATAGAGTTAAAAAAATTAGCTGAAAAGGAACTAGAATATGATGTATAAGAAAATAATTATAATTTTTTTTATGTGTTTTTTTATATTCAGCAGTAGCATTACAAGTGCATATAGCATTGAACAAAATAATAAAGTACTAATAGTTTATGATTATAAGGAAAATTTCAATGGTGATTTAAGTTTTATAGATTATTTAACAGAAATAATTAAGCACTTCAAATTCAATGTTTCAACTATAGATATAAATGAATATAAAAGCATTGATTTAAATGAATATTCCCACATACTTGCAGTTTTAAATTATGATTCTGATTTAAAACATGAGTTTATACAAAACATTAAGAGTTATTACGGAAAAATTTTTTGGATAGGTAGAAATATAGAACAAGTTATTTCTAATAACCCTAATTACAATTTTAAAATAAATAAAAATATTTATGATTTAAAAGAAATAAATATAAAGGGATATGATAATGAAATTTTTTATATGGATTCAAAAGAAAATATAACATCTATATATAGCAATAAATTAAATATACAGTCAAGTTTTTTTGATGGAAAAGAGTATATACCGTTTATAGTTACTGAAGGTAAATTTTGGTATGAAAGTGTTATTCCTAAAAATAAAATAATGATATATGAAACAATAAATGAGTTAATGAAATTTTTAGAGATAAATTATGACAAAGAAAACTCTATTATTATAAATATATCTGATGTTACAAAAAATACAGATAGTAATAATTTACTTGAATTAGCTAAAGTTTTAGAAGAAGAACAAGTGCCATATATTATATCTGTAAACACTTCAAATATCACAGAAAGTCTAAGAGGTGTTTTAAAATATGCTCAAAGTAAAGGAGCTAGTATATCACTAAGAAATAATAATGAAGATATTAAAGGTGAGGTTGTAGATTGTTTGAATAGTAATATATATCCATTATGTATTATAAATGATTCATTCTATTTAAACGGGAAAATAAAAAATAATTTTTCAACAATTTTTCAATCTGAAAGTGAAACAGACATATTTAGATTACCATATATAATAAAATATGCTGAAGATAAACATATATTTATTCCTAATAATTCACGCAATATAAATGCTGAAAGTAAGTATTGGCAAAAAGATATGGAAAAAGATTTGAGTGAATTAAATATTATAAAGGGATTTAATTACACTATAAATATTGCTTCTGAATTAAATAAGGATGAATTAAAAAAGGTAGTTACATATGCAAAAAATAGAAACTATAAGTTTATTGATATTAAAAAGTATGACAATTGGGTTAATTGGGATGACATAAGTATAAAATCTAAAAATGGAAAACTAGAAGTAAGTTATGATGAAAATATAATTGTAAATAATAATAAAGACTTATCTTATATACAAAAAATAAATAGAGCATTAATAGTTATAGTTGGAATGTTTACATTAATATTTTTGATAGTATTTTTATATTTCAAAAATATAAATAAAAGAAAGTTTTTAAGGTGATTTAAGTTATGAAAGAATTAAATTTTATAGATTATTTATTTTTATATTCATTGATATCTATATGGCTTGTATTATTAATAAATATAGTTTTAGCTACTAGTGGATATATATATTATTTGAAAATGAATAATACAAATATAAAGTTAATTGATGATGAAGAATGTCCTATAGTATCAATAATGGTTCCAGCACATAATGAAGGGAAAGTAATATATAAAACTGTAAGATCATTATTACTATTAAATTATCCTAATGATAAGTATGAGGTTATAGTGATAAATGATAATTCAAGTGATAATACTTATGATGAATTATTAAAAGTAAAAGAGGAATTCAAAGCAGAAAATTTAAAAATATTAAATACAGATAAAATAACTGGAGGTAAAGGAAAATCAAATGCATTAAACTTGGGTTATGAGCTTTCAAAAGGTGAATATATAGCTATATATGATGCTGACAATACTACAGAAAAAAATGCGTTAAGATATTTAATTACAACAATACTTAGTAGTGATAAATTAGGTGCTGTAATAGGAAAGTTTAGAACTAGAAATAGAGATAGGAACTTACTTACTAAATTTATAAATATAGAAACTTTGAGTTTTCAATGGATGTCACAAGCAGGAAGATGGCAACTTTTAAATTTATGTACTATTCCAGGAACAAATTTTGTTATAAAAAAAAGTGTACTAGAAGAACTTGGTGGGTGGGATACTAAGGCTATATCAGAAGATACGGAAATAAGTTTTAGATTGTATAAGCTAGGATATAAAATAGCGTTTATGCCTAAAGCTGTTACTTGGGAGCAAGAGCCTGAAACTGTAAAAGTATGGTTTAAACAAAGAACTAGATGGGCAAAGGGAAATATTTATGTTTTAAATAAATATATAATGAAAATTTTTACAGAAAAGCCTTCTAAGGTTGTATTTGATGTATTATATTTTTTTCTTGTATACATATTATTTTTATCATCTGTATTCATATCAGATTTTATTTTTTTAATAAGCATGTTTACTAATGTGAAAATACAGATAGCAGGAAATTTCAACATATTATGGATAATGGCATACATTCTTTTTATTTTAGAAGTAGCTGTAACATTATCTATGGAAAAGGGGCAAAGTTCAATTAAAAATATTTTGTTAATACCAATAATGTATTTTACTTATTGTCAAATGTGGCTTTTAGTGGCACTAAATAGTATTATTCAGTATTGGAAAGATAAGATTTTAAAAAGAGAAGTTAAATGGTATAAAACCGAGCGATTTTAAAATGAATTAAAGAATATTACATTAGGCGAGGTGAGTGATGTGAAAAAATTTTTAGCAGCCTTTATTATTTTAATAATTATGTTTACTAATATAACTTTAGCATCTAATTATGATGAAAAAATATTAGGAAAAAATTTTACATTTGGAGAAGATACAGAATGCAATGGTGTAATGGCAAGTAAAAGTATATTTTTTAAAATAGATAAAATGTGGAAGGTGGAAAATGGATATTTAAATTTAGTATTTACTCAAAGTGATTTAATAAATGAAGATGAATCAACAGTTACGGTGTATTTAAATAATATACCAATACATTCATTTAGACTTGTAGATGCAAATGAAACAGAACAAACTGTAAAAGTATTTTTAGATAAAAAACTTATAAATCAAGGATTTAATGAAATAAGGGTGAAAAGTTATAGACGAATAGGAGAAAAACCTTGTACAGATGATATGAATACTGCTAATTGGATTGTATTTAGTAAAGATTCTTTTGTTCATATAGATTTTAAAGAAATTGAAGATAATGTAGGTTTAAAGGAGTTTCCATATCCGTACATAAAAGAAAGTAATATAGATCAAAAGGTAACTATACTACTTCCAGATGATTTTAGTGATGAAGAACTTACAGCAGCTATGCTTATGTCTAGTTATGTAGGACAACTAAATAAGAACAATAAGTTTAATAATATAGTGAGTAGATATAGTGAATACAATGCTAAAAATAGTGAAAATTTAATATACATTGGGAATGTTAACAAATTACCTGAGGAAATAAAAAACTCATTAAGTGTTGATGAAATAACTAAAATAAGCAATAAAGCAATATTAAAGGAAGTTACATCACCATTTAATTCTAATAAGAGGTTAATTATAGCAACATCTAGTCAAGATAAATTAATAAATAAATGTATAAAATTTATTACAAATGGAAATTTAACAAAACAAGTTATAGGAAATAGTGTATTTATTGATGAAAATATGGATGTAAACAATATTGTAGAAGAACCTAAATATAATGTTTCATTTAAAGATTTAGGGTATGGTGATATAAAATTAGAAGGTCCTTTTACGCAACAAACAAATTATATGGTTAACCTTCAAAAAGGTAGAGTTATTACTAATGGAGCAAAAATTAATTTAAAAGTTAGATACTCTAAAAATTTAGATTTTGAAAAATCTCTTGTAACTATATATGTAAATGATATTCCAATAAAAAGTAAAAAGTTAACATTAGAAAATGCAGATGAAGATTTTTTACAAGCAGAAATTCCTGATGAGATAAGAGGATATAGTAATTATAATATTAAAGTAAAATTCAATTTAGAAATGAAAGATTTATATTGTAGCTTTTCTGAAAAGGATACACCGTGGGCATATATATTGGATGAAAGTAATATATACCTTCCATATCAAGATAGAGAAGATATTTTATTTGATACATATTCATATCCGTTTATAAAAGAGGGTGTATTTAACAATGTATCAGTGATTGTACCTAATGAAATGAATAATGTTTACTTAGATTTACTATCAAAACTGATATCAAATATTGGAAAAGAGTTAGAGAAAAACTCTGGAGAATTTGAAATTGTACGAAGAAAAAATTTTAAAAATGATTCTACAAAAAATTTAATTGTTTTAGGTACTCCAGATAATAATACATTGATAAAAGAGTATAATGATAAATTACACATAAAATTTAATAATGATTTTAATACTTTTCAATCAAATGATAAAGAACAAATATTAGATGAATATGGCAAGAATTTAGCAATTATTCAATTGCTAAAAAATATTAATGATAATAAAAATAGTGCTATGATTATAACAGGAACAAATGAAAATATAATATACAATATAGTAAATTCATTTATAAAAGTAGAAGACAAAGGACAATTAACTGGTGATGTTTTTTTGTTGGATATAGATGGAAATGTAAAAATGGATAAATATGAAAAAGACATAAAAGAAAATGAAACAAATAAAGTCGAAAAACATATGTCTAGTAATGTGAAAATCTTTATTGCATTTATTGTGATAATAATAATTATGTTAGGAACTGTATCATTATTTATGATTAAAAAATATAGAAAAAAATAGATTAAAACTTAAAATTAAAATTCCCAACTGAGACATGAATAACTTAAAGTATTGTACAAAAATTAACAATTAACGATGAACAATTAATAATGAAGGATAAAACTGAAAGCTCAGTTTTTTAAAATAGATTTTTAAAATAATTTGTAGAACAAATTAATTAACCATCATTGTTAATCGTTAACTGTTAATTGTTAATTGGTTCCAAGCATAATAATAGTAATAAACTGTAAGATTAGTAATATCATTTGATAAATCTATTATTTTAAATTTGAACTTGGAACCCTATATAAGAGGTGATAAAAATTAAAAACAAATACAAATTTTTAATTTTAATTATAGTTGTTTTAACCACTAGTATAATGTGTATAAAATTTCAAAAAAAAGATTTAAAAAGTGGTGTAAGTATTGAAAATACAAAAATTAAAAGTGGAAATTTAGCGGTAGACTATACTATAGAACAGACATTAGAGGATATAGAAAAGTTGGGACTGAATACAGTTAATGTACCAATACAAGTTGATATAGAAAATTTAAAATCTGATAAGTTCAGCATAAACCAAGAAAGCAAAAACAAAGCTATAAATTTAATAAAAAAATTAAAAAGAAAAAATATAAACATAATTTTAGAAGCTTATCCTTGGATAAATAATGGTGAAGATTACGAAACAGAATGGCAACCAGAAAATATAGATATTTTCTTTGAAAATTGGAAAAGTGTATTAAGTGAGATTGTAAATGATGTAGGTAACCATTTTAGTGTGTTTGCTGTTAATGTGGCATCTAATTTTGTTTTTATAGAAAAGTATGAAGATAAGTGGTGTGATGTTGTTGATTATGTAAGGAAAGAATTTGATGGATTTATAACATATAGAACTAGTTGGTGGTATACGGCTAAATGGGATTTGAGTACTTATGAAAAATATAATGAAAAAATTAATAATTTAGTATTTGGGAAAGTAGATTTTATAAGTGTATCAGCCTATTTTGAATTAAGTGATAAAAACATAAATACAAAAGATGACATAGTGGAAGATTTATTGAATACTAAAATACATAATAGAGAACAAAATGTAAAACAAGAATTATGCGATCTTCATAAAAAGTGGAATAAGCCAATATTTTTTGGTGAATTAGGTTTTCCAAGGTTAGATGGAGCATTGAAGGAACCATGGAATGTATTAGTTAGTAATATTCCTAATAATAGAGAACAAAGTGTAGGATTTGAAGCATACAAGGAAGTTTTTGAAAATGAAGATTGGAATATGGGGTTTTCAGTTTTTGCTATAGGCAATAGAGAAGGTGATAAACTTTATTATCCATCAATTGAAAGTGTCAGAATAATAAAGAGTTGGTATGAAGAATAAAAATTTTTTTAATTAATTCATAAAATCATGTATTTTATACAAAGAAATACATGATTTTTTATTAATAATAAATTTTGAAGGTAAAAGTTGAAGTATAAGTACTGATACTTCAATAAATTCAATGATATAGTTAAAAGTAAATATAAAGTATAAAAAAGTTATTTTAAATTGCTAAAGAAAGCAAAAAGTGTAAATTCATTTTTATGACGCAATTTGTTGAAATATAAAGTAATGTTTGTTATAATGAAATGTACAATTTAAATAAATGGAGGGTCATGGAATGACTACTAGAATAGCAATTTTAGGTGGTCCGAGATGTGGAAAAACTACACTTATGCAACATTTGTATGTAGAAATGAAAATCTTGGGTATAAATGTAGGGTGCGCAGCAGAATACAGTACAGACTACTTAAGAGAAAAAGGCATGATAGAAACTATTGCAGAACAATATGGAATATATTTAGGACAGGCAAAGTTAGAAGAAGAACTGGAAGAGTATGAATATGCTATAACAGATTATGCGACTTTTGTTCCATATATATATGCTAGATTTATGTTAGGTGATAAAAAGCGCACTGTAAAAGAAATGGAAATATTAAAAGATTTATATGGCTTAGCAATTAGAGATATAGCTAAGTATGATTACATATTTTATGTAGGTAGAGAATTTGGATATGAAAAAGATGGGGTAAGATGGCAAGATGAGGAAATGGCTAAAAAAGTTGATGAAGCTATAAAAAATTTCCTAGACAATGAGTCAGTGCCATATATAGAATTAACAGGATGCACTAAAGATAGAGCAAAAAATATTTTAAATATCATAGGTATGGATTCTACAGCTAATAGAGAAATAGCATCAGAATAGTGTATTGTGATTTTACATGGGGCGCCAAAGAGTAGCCCCTAATTTTTTTGCTAATAATAAGATATAATGCATATAATAACATTTAGATATAAATATATGACAGAATTTAATGTTAAAAATTTGATTAAGAAGAATATAAATTTTTTTAATATAAATTTTAAATTTTAATAAGAAACATGTGCAAGTTAAGATATAATCTTGTTTACCTAAAGTTAACATGATATTATAAAGAGTAGGCTCAAGATAAATTATGTTATTAGAGAATTATAGAAAGGTTGTAGTTAATTTTTTATAATAGTAATTAGACTATTTCTAATTAAACTAAAAAATAATTATTCTATAATTCTAAGTTTATAAAAATCAATAAAAATAATTTAATAAAGGAGAGATTGTTTTTGAGTGAATATATAAATGAGATAAAGAAAAGAAGAACCTTTGCTATAATTTCTCACCCAGATGCTGGTAAGACAACATTAACTGAAAAGTTGCTTTTATACGGAGGAGCTATAAGAATGGCTGGATCTGTAAAAGCAAGAAAAGCATCTAAGCATGCTGTTTCTGACTGGATGGAAATAGAAAAGAAAAGAGGAATATCTGTTACATCATCAGTAATGCAATTTGGATATAATGGATTTTGTATAAACATATTGGACACTCCAGGACACCAAGACTTTAGTGAAGATACATATAGAACACTTATGGCTGCAGATAGTGCGGTAATGGTATTAGATGGAGCGAAAGGTGTAGAGGATCAAACAAGAAAATTATTCCATGTTTGTAGTATGAGAGAAATACCTATTTTTACATTTGTAAATAAGATGGATAGAGAAACAAGAGATCCATTTGAATTAATGGAAGAATTAGAAAATGAATTAGGAATAAAATCTTATCCAATAAACTGGCCAATAGGTTCAGGTATGCATTTTAAAGGTGTATATGATAGAGAGAAGGAAGAAATAGAATTATTTGATGATGGAGACCATGGTCAAAGAGAAGTTACAACTACAAGAATTTCTATAAAAGATGAAGAAAAAATTATAGAAGAAATAGGCGAAGATTTATACGAAAAATTATTAGAAGATATAGAGCTATTAGACATAGCTGGAGATAAATTTGATTATGAAAAAGTTAAAAAAGGTGAATTAAGTCCAGTGTTCTTTGGTAGTGCATTAACTAATTTTGGTGTAGAACCATTTTTAGAGCATTTCTTAGCTTTGACTACATCACCACTTGGAAGAGAGTCAGATAAAGGATTAATTGATCCATTTAGCGAAGACTTTTCAGCGTTCGTATTTAAGATACAGGCAAATATGAATAAGGCTCATAGAGATAGAATTGCATTTATGAGAATTTGTTCAGGAAAATTCGAAAAAGGTATGGATGTATTTCATATGCAAGGAAATTCAAAAATGAAACTTGCACAGCCTCAACAATTTTTAGCTCAAGACAGAGAAATAATTGAAGATGCATATGCAGGAGATATTATTGGTGTATTTGATCCAGGTATATTTAGTATAGGAGATACTATTTGTACACCAAAAAATAAATTTAAATTTGAAGGTATACCAAGTTTTGCACCAGAACATTTTGCGAGAGTTAGAACAGTTGATACTATGAAAAGAAAGCAATTTATAAAAGGTGTGACACAAATTGCGCAAGAAGGTGCTATTCAAGTATTTAAAGAATTGCACATAGGTATAGAACAATTAATAGTTGGAGTTGTAGGTGTACTTCAGTTTGAAGTTCTAGAATTTAGATTAAAAAATGAATATAATGTAGATATAAAATTAGAAATGTTACCATATAGAAATATAAGATGGATAGAAAGTTCTGAAACAAAAGCAGAAGAATTAAGCTTAACTAGTGATACTAAAGTTGTTAAAGACTTAAAAGATAGAGATTTATTAATATTCCAAAATGATTGGGGTATTAGTTGGGCATTAGAACATAATAAAGGATTAGTTCTATCAGGTATAGCTAAAAACAATTAATATATAGTGATTTAAAGTAGAGAAATTTTACTTTAAATCACTATTTTTTGTACTACTAAATATATTATTTGAAATAAACATTTAGAATTGTATTGTAATAATTGTAATATTGTAGTAATATAATTATGAAATTATATTAAAGATAAAAATTGTAACGATACAATGAGGGGTGTAGATTTATGTTAGATAATGTACAAAATAAAGCAGCTAACAAAACAAGTGTTCTTTCTCTTGTTCAAGTAGCATTGATGGCGGCTATAGTATATGTAGCTACGGCTGTGATTCATGTTCCATCAGCTTTTGGGCAAGGTGTTCTTCATTTAGGTGATAGTGCTGTATTTATAGCGGCAATATTATTAGGTAAAAAGAAGGGCGCTACAGCTGCTGCTATTGGTATGTGTTTATTTGATTTATTATCAGGATATGGTGCTTGGGCTCCATTTACATTTGTAATAAAAGGAGCTATGGGATATATAGCTGCTATGATAGCCTATAGGGGTGAGTGTGAAGGTAAGAAGTTTTTAAATAATTTCTGTGCATTTCTTATAGCGGGAATAGTTATGATAATAGGATATTTTTTTGCTGGATGGATATTATATGACTTCCCTAATGCAGTTGGATCAATATTTAATAATGTGCTTCAGGTAGCACTAGGAATGTTAATAGCATTGCCACTATCAGAACTTTTAAAGAAAAGAATAAAGCTATAAATATTTTAATAGTGTGAGCGGAGGTTTTAGCCTCCGTATTTTTTATTTTATAAAAAGAAGTAGGGATATTATTTAAAGTAATAAGTAAATTGAGTATAGAAAAAATAAAAAAAGAGAGCTTAAATTAGCTCTCTTGTAACTTTCAAATTAATTATCTATTGAAGTTGTTTCTAGCATTTTTTCTAGCTTTTCTGCACTCAGGGCATCTTACTGGATCATTTTCAAATCCTTTTTCTTTGTAAAAAGCTTGCTCTCCTTCAGTAAATATAAATTCTTTTCCGCAATCTTTGCAAACGATAGTCTTATCTGCCATTTCATTTACCTCCTTTAAATCTAAGGACTAATTAAACATGGATTATCTTACTTTCCTCTTCATTAAAGGAGTTAATTTGGATAAAAGCCTTGTTCTAATTAATCTTTTTTAACTAGAGATATAAAAAATCTCTTTAATTTTATTATAACATAATTTGGGTATTATACAATATTGTATAATAAAATTAACGGATAATTCATTGAAATTTTAATAGTTATATAATTGAAAATATAAACTTATATTTAACAATATAAATTTGAGTAAAATAAATGAAGTTGCTAAATACAATAGTAATGAGAGATAATATTAAAATTTTATTATTTAGTTGAGGGAATGAGCAAGATGGATAATAAAAAAGTAAAAACTCTACTAAAAAAAGAAGAAGGGACTAAGTTAGATTTTAAAAGGAAAATTGATATATATACGGAAAGTGGTAAAAAAGAATTAGCAAAAGACGTTTGTGCTATTGCTAATTCTAGAGGTGGAAGAGGATATATAATTATAGGTGTTGAGGACAAAAGTAAAGAAATTGTAGGTATAGATGATGAAAGACTAACAGAAGAAAAGGTTCAACAAATAGTAAGTTCTAGATGTGAGCCACCTATACCAGTTTCTTTAGAATTTATTAATTATAAAAATAAAAAGGTTGGAATAATAACTATATATACATCTGATCAAAGTCCATATCAAATTAGAGAAAATGGGTCTTTTTATATAAGAAGAGGCTCAACAACAGATACCATGAGACGTGATGAAATTATAACTATGTTTAGTAACTCTTTAAGTTTAACTATAGAATCTATACCTATAATGAAGAGCTCAATTATAGCATTAGATATACCTATGATAGATATGTATTTTCAAAAAAAAGGATTCGAAATAGATGATGAAAATAGAGATGAACTTATGGAAAATGCAGGTATAGTGTATTTGGATAAAGAAAGTGGAAAAAAAGTTTTGACATTAGGAAGTGCTTTGATTTTTACAAAGTTCACATCTATTTATTTACCACATAATATGATAAAAATAATAAATAAAGTATCTAATAAGAGAGAAAATACAATAGTGATTAGTGGAAATATATTATATATGTTAGATGAAACAGAAGCTGTTATAAAAGAAATTTTGCCAGAGATGTATCCTAGAGAAGCAGTTATAGAAGCAATTAATAATGCTATTATGTATAGAGATTATAGTATGTACAATAAATTTATTGAAGTTATTATAGGGTATAAAAGTATTGTAATAATTAGTCCAGGATGTTTACTAAAAGCAATAGGATCAAATAAAGAAAATTACATTAGGAGAAATATGTGGATATATGAGAAGATAATAACTATAGATGAAAAGAAAAGATTTTTAAAAAAATTTTCTGGATTTACAATAATAAAGAAAAAGTTTAAGAGAAAAGGAGAAATACATTTTATAAATGATGAAGAAAGAAATATATTTAAAGTAGTTTTACCAGGTGTTAAAAATTTTAATAAATAAACCATTGTTAAAAAATTCTGAATATTATATAATTAATATAATTTAATAGTAATGGAAAATATTCCATAAGGCACAATGAAATCAAAAAAATAAGTTTGGGGGCGTGGAAAATGATAAATATATTCTGTAACGAAAAAGGTTCAGGTAAAACAAAAGCTCTGGTTGACTTAGCAAATGAAAAGGCTTTAAAAGCAAAAGGAAATCTAGTTTATGTAGATGATGATAAAAAAATGCTTTTTCAGCTAAATAAAAGTATAAGATTTATATGTGCAGAAGATTTTAAACTTAGAAATTCAAAAGAAATAGAAGGTTTTTTATGTGGAATAATTTCACAAGATTATGATGTAGAGTATGTAATGATAGACGGTATAATAAAAAACATGAAAAAT
This sequence comes from Clostridium amazonense, assembly GCF_056431285.1. Taxonomy (NCBI): domain Bacteria; kingdom Bacillati; phylum Bacillota; class Clostridia; order Eubacteriales; family Clostridiaceae; genus Clostridium; species Clostridium amazonense. The sequence continues at coordinate 472,525 of NZ_JBWKMH010000010.1, forward strand.
GAAGAAATGGTAGAATTATTTAATAAAATAGAATACTTAGTTAATAATCACAGTATTGACTTTTATATAAATATAAGTGCAAAATGCAATGAACTTCCTGAAAAAATAAAAAAATATGTAGTATAAACAAAAAACTACTTGTATTTATCATTAATTAATAGTATTATAGATTATAAATTCAATAATACAAAGGCTATGAAGGAAAGAAGTATCTATAAAACTTATAAAGAGAGCTGATGGGTGGTGCAAATCAGTTAAGAATTTTAGAGAAATACATTCTGGAGCTTTAAGCTGAAATTATAAATAGAGTAGGCTGAAACGTAAATCTGACGTTATAAGATTAAAGTGGACTTTTATAATAAATATATTTAGTATTAAAAGTCAATTTGGGTGGTACCACGGAAAGTTTCGTCCCTAGTTTTTAACTAGGGACTTTTTTATATAGTTTTTTATATAAAAGTTCATAAGAATAATTAAGAAAAAATAAGCAAATAAAATAATTTGGCGTATAAGCCTTACAAAAGTGGAGGAGAATTTTATGACTACAAATGTATATGATGTTCTAAAAGAACGTGGATTTTTAAAACAATTAACTCATGAGGATGAAATAAGAGAAATATTAGGAAAAGAAAAGGTAACTTTTTATATAGGGTTTGATCCAACAGCAGAGAGTTTACATGTTGGACACTTTATAGCTATGATGTTTATGGCACATATGCAACAAGCAGGACATAGACCAATAGCTTTAGTTGGTGGTGGAACTGCGATGATAGGAGATCCATCAGGAAGAACTGACATGAGAAAAATGCTTACTAAAGAAGATATAGATAGAAATGTAGCTGGAATAAAAGCTCAATTATCAAGATTAATTGATTTTAGTGAAGGAAAAGCAATACTTGAAAATAATGCAAATTGGTTATTTGACTTAAATTATGTAGAATTTATAAGAGATATAGGTATTCATTTCTCTGTAAATAAAATGTTAACAGCAGAATGTTTTAAACAAAGAATGGAAAAAGGATTATCATTCTTAGAATTTAATTACATGTTAATGCAAGGATATGATTTCTTAGTTTTAAATCAAAAATATAACTGCACAATGGAACTTGGTGGAGATGATCAATGGTCTAATATATTAGCAGGTATGGATCTTATAAGAAGAAAAGAATCAAAATCTGCATATGGAATGACTTGTGCATTATTAACAAACAGTGAAGGTAAGAAAATGGGGAAAACTGCAAATGGAGCATTATGGTTAGATCCAAACAAAGTGTCACCATTTGATTTCTTCCAATATTGGAGAAATATAGATGATGCAGATGTTGAGAAATGCTTATCATTATTAACATTCTTACCAATGGATGAAGTAAGAAGACTTGGTGCATTAGAGGGTGCTGAAATAAATAAAGCAAAAACTATTTTAGCTTATGAAGTTACAAAACTTATTCATGGAGAAGAAGCAGCAAATAAAGCCAAAGAAGCAGCAGAAGCTTTATTTAGTGGCGGAGTTGATATGTCAAATGTTCCAACTGTAACAATAACAAAAGATATGGAAAATGCTAAAATATTAGATATATTAGTGGAAACAAAAATAGTGCCATCTAAAGCAGAGGGAAGAAGACTTATACAACAAGGTGGATTAACTATAAATGAAACTAAAATAGAAGATGTAAATGCAGAATTTGAAAACTCCTTTATAAATGAAGAAGGATACTCATTAATAAAAAGAGGTAAGAAAAAATTCTATAAGTTAGAAATTCAATAAGAATTATATATTTAATTAGCTATTTCAAATAAACTTAGTGTTGATTTGAAATAGCTTTTATATTTATGTTGAATAATTCTGAATAATTATATTTACTTTTTAAAAATAAGGTATATAATAAAGATAGAAATGAATATTTAGTAAATTTTATAAAAAAATGTTCATAGTGCTAGGGGTGCCCAGTGGCTGAGAGGAATATATAATTATATATTCTAACCCTTGAACCTGACATGGATAATACCAGCGTAGGGAAGCAAAAGTTCAGTTTAAATTAATACTTTTAAGTAAGAATTTTCTGATTATTAAGCTCGCTTACGTAGTGAGCTTTTTTTATTGCATAAAAATGAAATTATTCAAATATTAAATGAGAATAGTGTTATTCCAAGAAGCAGTAATTATTTAAAACGTTATTCATAAAAATTTCAAAGAAACTCTAATGAATTTGCTATTTAAAATTTGAATTTGGAATCCTATATGGGGAAACAAATTGAAAAATACAATTATTCTTATTTAAGTTGAGAAAGAGAAATTTAAAGTGTTGTACAAAAATTAACAATGAAGGATAAAACTGAAATCTCAGTTTTTAAAATTAGTTTATATAATAATTTGCAAAGCAAATGATTTAAATAACATATAAAAACTAGTTTTTATGTGTTTCTATTTTTAGATATTAGGAACAAAGTGAGTAATATACACCATAACTATTCACTTTTCACTCTTAGTTCTTAATTGGTTTTAAATGAAAAAATAGGAATAACATGTAATTTTACTAGTATCCTTTGATAAAGCTATTAATTTAAATTTGCAACCCTATAGGAGGTGAGAAAATGAAAGTTAATGGTAAAGTTTATGAATTTAAAGATGAGATTACAATTTTAAAACTTCTAGAACATTTAAATTTAAAACAAGATTTAGTTGTTGTTGAATTAAATTTTAAAATAGTACCTAAAGAAGAGTATAAAGAAATAATTTTAAATAATGATGATAATTTAGAAATAGTGTCTTTTGTTGGAGGTGGCTAAATGAAAATATTTTTAAATGAAGAATATTTAAATTGTGAACCTTGTGTTATAAGTGAGATTGTAAAAAAATATAAAATTGATTGTGATTTAAAAATCATAAATGGATTTGTTGTAAGTGATGATTATAAAATTAAGGAAAATGATAAAATTGTCCTTATAAAAAAAGGAATAATGCCTAGTTTGAATGAACTTGAACATCTTATGATGGCTAGACATAGTCCAGAAGTCTTTGAAAAACTTAAAAATGGTAAAGTTGGAATAATAGGACTTGGAGGATTAGGTTCAAATATTGCAATTTCATTAGTTAGGATGGGCGTAGGACAATTAAAATTACTAGATTATGATGTGGTTGAGCCAAGTAATTTAAATAGACAACAGTACTATTTTAAACAAATAGGAAAACTTAAAACTGAAGCTATGAAGGAAATTTTAGAAAATATAAATCCTTTTACAAAAATTCAAATGGTTAATGAATATTTAAAAGAAGGAAGAATAAAAGATATTTTTGCTGATGTAAATATTTTAATAGAAGCTGTGGATAATCCAAAAACTAAAGCAATAATTGTAAATGAATGTTTAAGTACAATGGAAAATATAAAAATAATAAGTTCATCAGGTATGGCAGGGTACTATTCTAGTAACAGCATAATTACAAAAAAAATTAATTCACGATTTTATATATGTGGTGACTTAGAAAATGAAGCAAAATTAGGGTGTGGGCTTATGGCTCCTAGAGTTAGCATATGTGCAAATCATCAAGCCAATATGGCTGTAAGACTTCTTCTAGGAATAGATGAAGTATAAAAATATAATGTATAAATGGGGGAATAAAAAGATGGAAAGATTTTTATTAGGAGATATGGAATTTAATTCAAGACTTATTATAGGAACAGGAAAGTATAGTAGCAACAAAATAATGCCAGATATAATAAAAGCTGCAGAACCAGCAATGGTGACATTAGCATTAAGAAGAGTAGATTTAGATAACAAGGAAGAAAATGTTTTAGAATATATAGATAAAAGTATAACATTGCTTCCAAATACCTCAGGAGCAAGAAATGCAGAGGAAGCTGTTAGAATAGCAAGAATATCTAGAGCTATGGGTTGTGGTGACTTTATAAAGCTTGAAATTATACCAGAAACAAAGTATTTAATGCCAGATAATTTTGAAAATATAAAGGCAACAGAAATATTAGCAAAAGAAGGCTTTAAGGTTATGCCATATATGAGTCCAGATTTAATTGCAGCTAAAAGAATGGCTGAGGCTGGAGCTGTTGCAATAATGCCATTAGGTGCACCAATAGGATCTAATAGAGGAATTAAAACAAAGGAATTAATAAGAATAATGATAGAGGAATTAAATGTTCCAGTTATAGTTGATGCAGGTATAGGAAGACCATCAGAGGCAGCAGAGGCAATGGAGATGGGAGCAGCAGCAGTTATGTTAAATACTGCAATAGCATCATCTAAAAATCCAATAGAAATGGCCAGAGCATTTAAACTTGCAGTAGAGGCAGGAAGAATTGCTTATGAAGCAAAACTAGGAACAGTTGATATTAAAGCCAATGCATCATCTCCATTAACAGGATTTTTAGGAGAGTGTTAAAATGAGTGTATTAGAAGAAATAAGAAAATATGAAGATTTTAATTATGAAAAGTTTTTTAATGAATTAAGTGATGATGATGTAATAAGAAGCATAAATAAGGAAAATTTAAATGAAATAGATTTATTAACATTATTAAGTCCTAGAGCAGAAAATTTTTTAGAGGTAATGGCTCAGAAAGCTCATATTATTACTAAAAAGCATTTTGGAAATACAATACTTTTATATACTCCAATTTACATAGCAAATCACTGTGTAAATAAATGTGCTTATTGTAGTTTTAATATAGAGAATGATATAAAAAGAAGAAAATTAAATTTAGATGAAATAGATAGGGAAGGAAAAGCTGTAAGTGAAAAAGGATTTAAGCATATTATTCTTTTAACAGGTGAGGATCCTGTAACCACTCCTGTAGAATATATAAAAGATGCTGTTAAGGTACTTAAAAAATATTTTACTTCTATAACTATAGAAATATATCCATTAAAGGAAGATGAATATAAGTATTTAGTTGAAAATGGTGTAGATAGTTTAACTGTATATCAAGAAGTATATAATAAAGAAAAATATAAAAAAGTGCATTTAAAGGGACCAAAAAGAAATTATGAGTTTAGATTAAATTCTCCAGAGAGTGGTTGTAAAGCCGGGATGAGAAGTGTAAACATTGGGGCTTTATTAGGCTTATATAATTGGAGGGAGGAGGCATTTATGACAGGTGTTCATGGAAAATATCTACAAGATAAATATCCATATGTAGATGTATCCTTTTCATTTCCAAGGATAAGACCACATGCAGGAGTGTTTAATGATTTAGTAGATGTAAGTGATAAAAATATAGTACAAGCTATTTTAGCATTTAGATTAATGTTTAGAAGTTCACATATAAATATATCAACTAGGGAATCAAAAGAATTTAGAGAGAATCTATTACCTTTAGGAGTAACTAAAATGTCAGCTTCAAGCTCTACAGAAGTAGGAAGTCACATAGATGAAAATAGTGCAAGTACAGCGCAATTTGAGATATCAGATGATAGAGATGAAATTGAGGTAAAAAAAGATTTATTAGAAAGAGGATATCAGCCAATATTTAAAGATTGGATAGATTTCTAAGATGGTATACTTAATTACAAATAGGAGTCTTTGTGAAGAACATAAATACTTAGAAATAGTAAAGAAATCTATTGAGTATGGAATTGATAGGATAATACTGAGAGAGAAAGATTTAGATGATAAGAGTTTATATAGTATAGGAAAAAAGATAAAAGGTTACATGGATGGTTCAAAGTGTAAGTTAATAGTTAATAGCAATTTTATGGTTGCAAAAGAACTGAATGCATATGGTATTCAATTAAGTTATAGTACATTTAAAGATAGTATGGAGATTATACCTAAGAGTATAAGGACTATTGGAGTGTCAATACATTCAATAGAAGAGGCTATAAGTGCTGAAAAATTAGGTGCAAGTTACTTGTTGTGTAGCAACATTTATGAAACTGAATGTAAAATGGGTTTACAAGGAAAAGGAACAGAATTTATAAGAAACTTGAAGTGTGAAGTAAATATACCTATTGTGGCGCTAGGCGGAATAAATTTAGACAATGTACAAGATGTTTGGAACGCTAAAGCAGATGGCGTAGCAGTAATGTCTTTAATTATGAAAACAAAAGATAAAAGGGAAATAAAAAATATTGTAAATAAGTTAAAAAATACAAGATGAGATTAAATAAAGCAAAGGTGTCAAAAATCCTTTGTTTTATTTTTTTATGAAAAAATATAAAATTAATACGATAATATAAATTATAAAGATATAAATTTATTTAATGATTTAAAGGTTGAAGACGTTATAATATAAAGAATTACACAAAAAATAATTTTAGGGGAGTGAGATGTATGAATACTTCAGATATATCTAGAATTCAAATATTGCAAAATCAAGATACAAGAGAATCTTTCAATAAGATGACCTTTAGAAAAGGGGAATCAGTAACTGCTAGAATACTAAACATAAATAAAGGTAGCGATGAGGTAATTGTAAGATTATTGGATGGAAGACAATTTCCAGCTAGAATAGATAATAGTATTGAAGGTAGTCTTGTAGATAATCAGCTTTTAAAGTTTGTAGTTAGTGATATAAAAGATGGAAAATTAATTTTAATGCTTAAAAATGACAGTGAAAATTCAGGAAAAGGAGAACTTCCAACTTCACAAAAAGATGTATTACTTCAAATAGCAAAGAATTTAGGTTTAAATGTTAGTAAAGGTGATGAAAGTATAATAAAAGAAATGCTTGATTTTAATATTGCATTGACTCAAGAAAATATTGATGAGGTTAAAAATTTATTAGAGTTTAAAGAGAGAATAAACACTAATCCGAAAGAAGAACAAAAATTTATTGATAAGTATTTGAGTGCCAAAAACATACCTCTAGATAGTGAACAAGGTAATAAAATAGAAAACACCTTAAAAAAATTTTTTTCAGAATTAAAAACTATGGATTCAAAAACAATTTTTATGCTCAAAGAAGAGAATATACCCTTAACTAAGGAGAATATTGAGAGTTTTAGCAAACTAAATAATGGAGAGACAAACATATTTAAGGATGTTAAAGATATTGAAAGTTTAATTAAAAAATTAGATGTAAATAATAAAGAAATTAACAGTGAAAATAGTGTCAATAAATTAGAACAAAATAATAAGGCAAAGGAAAATGTTCAAATAGAAGGTAATGAAAAAAAAGCACAAAATCAAGAAGTAAAAACAGAAGAGAATATTAATACTAAAGAAATTTTAAAAGAAAATGGAAAAGAAATAAAAGATAAATTTAAAGCACCACTTGATGAAGTAGTTAAAAATCAAATCAAAGAAAAGACAACAAATTTAAAAGAGAGTATACAAACATTAATAAAAGCTAGTAAGGAAAATCCAGAAACATTTGCAAAAGCAATGCAATTTATGGAAGGTAAAATGCAAGATTTTAAGATGTTTAATACACTTAGTAATGACTATTATTTTTTAAATGTACCAATGAACATTGAAAAACAAGAGTATGATTGCAAATTAGTTATAAAGGATGAGAGAGGAAAAGGAAAGAAATTAGACTCTACAAATATGAAAATTGCAACTAGTATAACAACTATAAATATGGGAGTGGTTGATGCTTATGTATCTGTAAATAATTATTATATAGATATAAATATAGAATCTAATAAAGAGTTTATGGACATCATAGAATTATACAAAGATGATTTAATAAAAGATTTAAATCTAAATTCATATTCTTTTAATGTACAAGTAAATGAAAAAATGGAAGAGTTTAATATGAGTAATTGCAGAGAGTTTTTTAATGATAAAAATTTAGGGATGTTAGACGTAATGGTTTAAAATATAAATTTATAGTATAATAAAATATATTACGTGCAATTTTAGAAAATATAATAAATATAAATATAGTAGGATGTGGTGACATGAAGGAAAAGAAAAAAGCTGCCGCATTACAATATGATTTTGGAAGTACAGCACCTAAAGTTACAGCAGTAGGTATGGGACATGTAGCAGATAAGATATTGGAAAATGCAGAAGAGGCTAATGTACCTATAGTAGAAAACAAAGAACTTGCAAATCTTTTAACAAATGTAGATGTTGGAGAAGAAATACCAACAGAGCTGTATGATGTAGTAGCTAAAATAATTGCATATGTAATGGATGTTGATAATAGAATTAAAAAGTAGGTGAAAATATTGGCATTATATGCTATATCAGATTTACATTTAGCTTTCAATAGTGAAAAACCTATGGATATATTTGGAGACAATTGGGCTAATCATGATGAGAAGATAAAAGAAAATTGGATGAAACTTATAAATGAAAATGATACTGTATTAATAGCTGGAGATATTTCTTGGTCAATGAAAGTTGAAGAAGGTAAGAATGATTTAGATTTTATTAATTCACTTCCAGGTAAAAAAATATTAGTTAGAGGAAATCATGATTATTGGTGGACTAGTATAACGAAGTTAAATGCAATGTATGAAGATATGCATTTCATACAGAATAATTACTTTGTATATGAAGATTATGCTATATGTGGTAGTAGAGGATGGATTACACCAAAGAGTTCAAAGTTTACAACTCATGATAAAAAAATATATGATAGAGAATTAATTAGATTAAGACTTTCCTTAGAAAGTGCAAAAAAGGATGGATATAGCAAAATAATAGTTATGTTACATTATCCACCAGTTAATGATAGTGAAGAGGAAAATGAAATTATAGAAATTATTGAAGAATTTAATGTTGAAAAAGTAATATATGGACATATTCATGGAGCAGGGTTACCATGGGCTTTTGAAGGTTGTAAAAATGATGTTGAGTATGTATTAACATCTTGTGATCATATAGATTTTAAACCTAAATTAATATTAGATAATGAAAAATAAGTTTATACAATGATAAAACTTTTAAAAATATAGTAATAATTATTATGTTTTTAAAAGTTTATTTTATTGCATGTAAATTGAAACTTTTTAAATTTATGGTTCTTTATAATTTAAGAAAAATGCTATAATATAGAAGTAGAAAATATAATAATTAAAATTAAGTAAGAGTTTAAAATTTTTAGTTCTCTATAGTTAATATAAGAAGTATAATATATAAATCAAATAAAAAGATGCAATATTAAAAAAATTAAGTTTAACAATTAGTAAATAATAATTAAATGAAAAACTTGTTTAAATATAATGGTATTTTAATAAACAATGTGTAATTAATTTAAAAAGTTTATATTTATTTGGGGAGTGAAGAGAAATGGCAGAATTAGTTCATTTAGGACTAGATGTTGGTTCTACGACGGTTAAGTTAGTAGCGTTAAATATAAATGGGAAAATAATTTATAGTAAATATATGAGACATTACTCTAATATAAAAGAAAGTATATATAATCTATTATTAGATGGATTAAATAATTTAGACGACAAACTATTCACTATAATGATGACAGGATCTGGGGGACTCACAATTTCTAAGTGGTTAAATATAGGATTTACACAAGAAGTTGTTGCTTGTAGGAAAGCAGTTGAGGAGTTGATTACTGAAACAGATGTAGCAATAGAATTAGGTGGAGAAGATGCAAAAATAACTTATTTTACTGGTGGGGTAGAGCAAAGGATGAATGGAACTTGTGCTGGAGGTACAGGTGCTTTTATAGATCAAATGGCAGCTTTATTAGAAACTGATGGAAATGGGTTAAATGAATTAGCAAAAAATTATAAAGTTATATACCCTATAGCAGCAAGATGCGGGGTATTTGCTAAAAGTGATATTCAACCCTTGTTAAATGAAGGTGCAAGAAAAGAAGATATTGCTGTATCAATTTTTCAATCAGTAGTAAATCAAACAATAAGTGGTCTTGCATGTGGAAGACCGATAAGAGGAAAAGTAGCATTTTTAGGTGGTCCATTATATTATTTATCAGAATTAAGAAAAAGGTTCATAGAAACATTGAAAATTAAAGAGGAAGATGTTATATTTCCAAATAATTCTCAAATTTTTGTTGCAATAGGAGCAGCACTATGTTCTAAATATGAAGAAAAATTAACACCTGAAAAGTTAACAGAGAAAATTAATAGTATAAAAAAATATGAGAATAATGAAATAAATAGGTTAAAACCTCTTTTCAAAAATGAGGAAGAATTAAAGGAATTTAAGAAAAGACATAATAGCAACTCTGTTAAAAGAAGCAATTTAGAAGAATACAAAGGAGGTACATACTTAGGATTAGATGCAGGATCAACAACTACAAAAGCAGTTTTAATAAATGAAGAAGGAGAAATTTTATATTCACATTATGGTAGTAATAATGGGAACCCTATAAAACAAATAAGAAAAATTTTAAATGAAATTTATAATATTATAGATAATGATATAACTATAAAAGGTAGTACTGTTACGGGGTATGGAGAAGGATTAATAAAGAAAGCATTTAAAGTTGATTATGGAGAAGTTGAAACAATTGCACATCAAAAAGCTGCTATGTTTTTTGAACCAAATGTAGACTTTATTTTAGACATAGGTGGTCAAGATATGAAGTGCATAACCATAAGTAATAAAGTTATAAATGAGATTAAATTAAATGAAGCATGTTCATCTGGATGTGGTTCTTTTATTGAATCTTTTAGCAAGTCGTTGGAACTACCTATAGATGATTTTATAAAAGAAGCGATAAATAGCAAAAGTCCTGTAGATTTAGGATCAAGATGTACTGTTTTTATGAATTCAAGGGTTAAAGAAGCGCAAAAAGAAGGAAGTTCAGTTGGGGATATAGCAGCAGGACTTTGTTATTCCGTTATTAAAAATGCACTTCATAAAGTTATAAGAATAAGAAATCCTAAGGAAATGGGAGAAAAAATATTAGTTCAAGGCGGAACTTTTTATAATGATGCTATATTACGAGCTTTTGAATTAATATCACAAAGAGAAGTTATAAGACCAGATATAGCAGGACTTATGGGGGCATTTGGAGCTGCGTTAATAGCAAAGGAAAGAGGTAGTGGAAAAGAAAAAAGTAGTTTAATTTCACAAAAAGAGTTAAATGAATTTAATGTAACTACTAACCTAAGAAGATGTGGAGGATGCAGTAACAATTGTCTTTTAACAATTAATAAATTTTCAAGTGGAGAAAGTTTTATCTCAGGAAATAGATGTGAAAAAGGTGAAGGTGGATTAAAAGAAGAAAAAGGACTACCAAATTTATTTCAATATAAATATGATAGAATATTTGACTATAAACCATTAGAAGATAATGAGGCTTATAGAGGGATAGTTGGAATTCCTAGAGTTTTAAATATGTATGAAAATTATCCATTTTGGCATACATTCTTTACAACACTGGGATTTAAAGTAGAACTATCAAATAGATCTTCAAAGGAAATTTATCAATTAGGTATGGAAACAATACCATCAGAGTCAGCTTGTTATCCAGCTAAAATGGCTCATGGGCATATTATTGATTTAATAGATAAGAAAGTAGACTTTATATTTTATCCTTGTGTTTTTTATGAGCATAAAGAACAAAAAGAAGCTAACAATCAATTTAATTGTCCTATGGTAATTTCATATCCAGAAGTAATAAAAAATAATGTAGATAGATTAATAGAAGGTAATATAAAATTTTTAAATCCATTTATTGCTTTTAAGGATATTAAAAAGTTAAAAGAGGGATTATTTAAATCTTTAAGTAGCTTTGATATACCTTTCAAAGAAATAAGTAATGCTGTAAATTTAGCATGGAGTGAAGATGAAAAATTTAAAGAAGATATAAGAAAAAAAGGTGAAGAAGCCTTAAAATATATAAAAGATTATAATAAAAAAGGAATTGTATTGTGTGGAAGACCATATCATATTGATCCAGAAATCAATCATGGAATTGATAAGCTTATATCGGGATATGGAATTGTAGTTCTTACAGAAGATTCAATTGCTCATTTAGGACAAGTTGAAAGACCTTTAAGAGTTGTAGATCAATGGATGTACCATTCAAGACTATATGCAGCAGCATCTTTTGTAAGCAATGAATCTAAAATTGAATTAGTCCAATTGAATTCTTTTGGCTGTGGATTAGATGCAGTTACTACTGATCAAGTTCAGGAAATATTAAAAAATAATGATAAAATATATACAAGTATAAAAATAGATGAAGTTAATAATTTAGGAGCAGTTCGTATAAGAATTAGATCATTAAAAGCTGCAATGGAAGAGCGAGAATTAAAGTCAATAGGCTGTTGTAAAAAAACAAAAGTAAAATCTAGACCTATATTTACGAAAGAAATGAGGAAAAGACATACACTTATTGCACCACAAATGTCACCAATGCATTTTGAATTATTACAGGTAGCTTTAAGTTCAAGTGGATATAACTTAGAAGTTCTTCCAGCGGTGGATGAAAGAGCTGTAGATGAAGGATTAAAATATGTAAATAATGATGCTTGTTATCCATCTATAATAGTTATAGGTCAAATAATAAATGCATTGAAATCAGGAAAGTATGATATAAACAATACATCAGTAGTAATTACTCAAACTGGAGGGGGATGTAGAGCTACAAATTATATAGGCTTTTTAAGAAAGGCATTAAAAGATTGTGGAATGGAAAATATACCAGTTATATCATTAAATGCTTGTGGACTTGAGAAAAATCCAGGATTTAAATACTCACTAAAAATGGCGAAAAAAGCAGTGATTGCCCTTATATATGGAGATCTGTTTATGAGATGTACTTTAAAAGTAAGACCTTATGAAAAAATAAAAGGAAGTACAAATGAATTATACAAAATGTGGAATAAAAAAATTAAAAAGCAAATAAAAGAGTATGATTTAAATGGATTAAAAGAAAATATAAAAAATGTTATAAAAGATTTTGATATGTTAGAGATAAATAATTATGATAAGCCTAAGGTTGGATTAGTAGGTGAAATTTTAGTAAAGTTTCATCCAACAGCCAATAATAGGGTAATAGAAATAGTAGAAAATGAAGGTGCTGAAGCAGTAATGCCAGACTTAACAGATTTTTTCTTGTATTGTGCATATAACTCTAAAATCAAATATCAAAATTTAATTGGAAATAAACTAAATGATATTTCAGGACAGGTTGTTATAAGCTTTATTGAATATTATAGAAAGATAATGAAGGAAGAGTTAAATAAGAGCAATAGATTTACAGCACCTAAAGACATTGAATATTTGGGAAAACTTGCAAGCAAAGTTTTATCACTTTGTAATCAAACAGGTGAAGGATGGTTTTTAACTGCTGAAATGCTGGAACTTATAGAGAGCGGAGTAAATAATATAATATGCATGCAACCATTTGCTTGCTTACCTAATCATGTTACTGGAAAAGGAATGATAAAAGCTATAAAAAGAAAATACGAGAGTAGTAATATAATTCCAATAGATTATGATCCTGGTGCAAGTGAAGCCAATCAAATTAATAGGATAAAACTGATGTTATCAGTGGCAAAAAGAAATATGAATAACATAGAAAAAATAACATTAGATGAGGTTGCTGCTAATTTAAATGAAACAAAAAGTTAAGGCTATATTTATAGTCTTAACTTTTTACTCACCAAATAATTTGGAAAAGAACCCTTTATTGGATTTAGTAGAATCCTCATTGCTATCTATATCATCTGTAGAGATTTCGGTACTTTCTTCTTTAGCTGCATTTTGCTGCTCTAAAGTTTCTTTTATGAGATCTCTCTGAGTTCTAGTAAGTTCCTTTAAGTTAGTAGATACACCAGGAGTTGTAATAACTCTTGAAAACCAAGAAAGTGCAGTATCATAATTTTCAAGACGACGATTTAATTCACCAATTAAATACATCAAAAGAAAAGTATTCATTTTATATACAGGCATTGATTCTTTTTCTAAAGCAACATTAAACCCCTCAAGGGATGATTTAAGAAAACTTTTTTCAAGTTCAGAACTGTTATTATCCTCAGATAAGCGATACATCCAAGCAATTTTTAAACAAATCATAGCTTTTGTACTAGATTTACTATTTATATAAGTTGCATTCAAAAGAGCTAACTTATATCTTTCAATAGCTATAGATAAATTATATTCTTTTGGATATGTTCTTGATTTGAATTTTGTTGAAATATTACTTATAACCGATTCTTTTTGTTTCTCCGAAATTTTGTTGAAATCTACCTTTAAAGCTGAATAGCCGCAATGCTCACAAACATAGACATCATAAAAGTAAGGATTTATTGTAGCATATCTTATGAAAAAGTCGGAATCTTTAGATATCATTCTATAAGAATTACTTTTTAAAGCTAGTTGTTTAAATGTAGTTTCACACACAGGACAAACAATAGTTTTTTCATATAGTAATGAAGAAGGTGATGTTTTTTTTGCATCTTCTATAGCTTTTTTTTCTTTTTCATAAAGAGATAAATCTTTTAAATCACTATCCTTAAAACCTACATGTTCAAGTCCAGAGAAAATTTTATTATCAGACATAGTCATTTACCACCTTAAAAATATTAAAAATAAATATTTATTTGATATTTTATACTAATAACATTATATTATATATATATGTATTAACTCAAATTAAATTATTTAATATATAAAGCTAAAATAGTAAAGGGTGAATTAGATGGCAGTAGTGGAGTGGAAAAAGTTTTTAATTCCATATGAACAAGCAGTTGAGGAATTAAAAGTTAAATTTAGAAGCATAAGAAGAGAGCTAAGAAGAAAAAACGAATACTCCCCAATAGAGTTTGTAACAGCAAGAGTAAAGGAAGTTTCTAGTATTTTAGAGAAAGCAAATAAATTTGATATCCCACTTGAAAGAATTGCATATGAAATGGAAGATATAGCTGGCGTTAGAATAATGTGTCAGTTTGTTGATGATATAGATACAGTTGTAGAACTTATTAGACAAAGAAAAGATATGCAGATAATATATGAAAAAGATTATATTACAAATGTTAAAAGTAGTGGGTATAGAAGTTATCATATAATAATAAAATATCCTGTAAATATGGTTGATGGACCAACAGAAATATTAGCAGAATTTCAAATAAGAACATTGGCAATGAATTTCTGGGCAACTGTAGAACATTCATTAAACTATAAATATAAACATGATATTCCTATAGATGTAAAAAGTAAGTTAAAGAACGCAGCAGATGCAGCATTTAAGCTAGATGAGCAAATGATGGATATAAAAGATGAAATAAAAGATGCACAAAAATTATTTGAAGTTAAATCTAGTTTAGTAACAGGGATAGTTGAAAACATACTAACATTATCATCATTAGGAAAGATATCTGAGGCATCTAGATTCTCTGAACAATTAAATAAACTATTAGAAGTAGGGGAAGCGTATGAATTAAATAGCTTATTACAAGAAACAAAGAAAGCTTTAGATAAATATAATAAGAATTAATAAAAAAAGATTAATAGAAATCTATTAATCTTTTTTTATTAAAATTAAATTAGTTAGCAACTATATTAACAAGTCTACCTTTTATAACGATAACTTTTCTTACAGTTTTTCCTTCAAGGTTAGATTTTATAGTTTCATTATTTAAAGAAGCTTCTTTAATGCCTTCTTCATCAAGTGATGTAGAAACATTTATTTTAGCTTTAATTTTTCCGTTAACTTGAATAGCAATTTCTACTTCATCTTTAATTAAGGCTTCTGGTGAGAATTCAGGCCATTTTTCATTAAATACTGAGTAGTTCATACCTAAACATTCCCATTGTTCTTCAGCAAAGTGAGGAGCAAATGGTGCAAGAAGCTTAATGTAGTCTACAAGAACTTCTTTCAAGAAATTTACATTTTTAACTTTTTCATTTAAGTACTTAGATAATGCATTAGTAAACTCCATCATTCTAGCGATTGCAGTATTAAATTGCATCTTATCTCCGTCTTCAGTAACATTTTTAATAGCGAAGTGTCTCCAGTAGTTTAATTCTTTTTCTGGTGCTTCTAGAACTTCTTTATTATTATCTTTGTTTTTTAACTCCGCGATACAATGTTCAAGAATTCTTTCAATTCTTTCAACAAATCTACCAATAGATTTTATTCCATCATCGCTCCAAGCACCACCATCAGTGTAACCGAATCCAAACATTAGATACATTCTAAATACGTCAGCACCAAAATCTTTTATATAATCATCAGGAGAAATAGTATTTCCTTTAGATTTACTCATTTTTAAACCATCTGGTCCTAGGATAAGTCCTTGATGAGTTAAAGATTTAAATGGTTCATCAAAGTTTACATATCCCATATCTCTTAAGGCTTTAGTTATAAATCTTGCATATAGTAAGTGCATACAAGCATGTTCTGGACCACCTACATATTTATCTACAGGAAGCATTTTGTTAGCTCTATCACTATCAAAACATATTTCACCATTTTTATTGTCAGTATATCTTAAATAGTAGAATGAAGAACATACAAAAGTATCTAATGTATCAACTTCTCTTTTTGCAGGACCACCACAACAAGGGCAAGTTGTATTTACAAAGCTTTCACATTTAGCTAATGGAGATTTTCCATCAGGTGTAAATTCAACATCATATGGAAGTTGTACTGGTAAATCTTTTTCAGGTACTGGAACTGTTCCACATTTATCACAATAAATTATTGGAATAGGGGCTCCCCAGTATCTTTGTCTAGAAACTAGCCAGTCTCTTAGTCTAAAGTTTACTTTCTTTTCACCTAATTTTAAAGAACTTAATTTATTAACAATTGCTTCTTTAGCTTCTTCTGATGATAAACCACTAAATTCAGCACTATTTATTAAAGTTCCCTTTTCAGTATATGGAAGCTCGCCACCTTCAATAACTCTTTCAATTGGAAGAGAATATTTTGTAGCAAAAGCAAAATCTCTTTCATCATGTGCTGGAACAGCCATAACAGCCCCAGTTCCATAACTGTTTAAAACATAGTCTCCAATCCAAATAGGTACTTTTTTACCGTTTATAGGGTTTATAGCATAAGAACCAGTAAATACACCAGTTTTTTCCCTAGTTATAGATTGTCTTTCTATATCAGATTGCTTTTTAGCAGCTTCTCTATAATCATCAACAGCTCCTTTGAATTCAGCAGTTGTAAGTTCATCTACTAAATCATTTTCTGGAGCTAAAACTACATAAGTAACTCCAAATAAAGTATCTACTCTTGTTGTAAATACATTAAATTCTATATCCTTACCATCAACTTTAAATAATGCTTCTGAACCAGTAGATTTTCCAATCCAGTGTTTTTGCATAGATTTAGTTTTTTCAGGCCAATCTAACTCATCTATTTTTTCAAGTAATTCATCTGCATAGTCAGTAATTTTTAAGAACCATTGAGTTAAGTTCTTTTTAGTAACTTCACTTTCACATCTTTCACAGAAGCCATCAACTACTTGTTCGTTAGCAAGAACTGTATTACAGCTAGGGCACCAATTAACAGGAGCATTTTTTCTGTAAGCAAGTCCTTTTTCATATAGCTTTAGGAATAACCATTGAGTCCATTTATAATAATCTGGTCTACAAGTTACAACTTCATTTTCCCAGTTAAACATAGCACCCATAGCTTTTAATTGCTTTTCCATAGTAACTATATTTTTTTCAGTAGAATCCATAGGATGAATTCCAGTTTTGATTGCAAAGTTTTCAGCAGGAAGTCCAAAGGCATCAAAACCCATTGGTTGGAATACGTTATATCCTTCCATTCTCTTTATTCTAGCCCATGTGTCAATGGGTCCATAGTTAAACCAGTGCCCAGCATGTAATTGGCTTCCAGAAGGGTATGAGAACATCTCTAAAACATAAAGTTTTTTGTCAAGATTATCATTGTCAAATTTATAAATTTGACTTTCTTCCCATTTTTGTTGCCATTTTTTATCAATTTCAGTATTATAATTTCCCATAAATAATCCTCCTTACATATGTATGGTTTCAACTTATATTTTTAACTTATACTTTTATGAATAAATTCAATAGTTATTCTAATGTTTGCTTTCATAATAAGATAACAATTAATAAGTTAAAGATAGTTTTCCCATTAATTATTTTTATTTTGAGAATATAAAAAAACTTTCATCTCTAAATAAAAAGAGACGAAAGTTATATTTCCGCGGTACCACTCTAATTAGGCAAAAGCCTCACTTGTGTATTATAACGATATAAGACCGTACTTGTTTCTAACAAGTAAGCTCATAGGCAAGTTCATACAAATTAGTTACTACATTTCAGCAAACTGTAGCTCTCTAAAAACTAATATAATACTAATACTCCTAATCAAAGCAATAATTATATTCAATTAATAATAAATTATAATATAATTATTGTGATTTTACAATAATTATATTCAATTATTTCAAATTTTTAATTACTTTCTTGCTTAAATAAGTAATTATTTGAGTAAGAGCATAATCATATATGAAAAATGCAACTTCATATACAATTATAGGTGTAATTAAAAGCACTATATTGTTATTATATGTTATAGAGACTTCAGTTGCAAATAGTGTTTTAAGTAAAAATAAATAAATTATAGCAGAAGTATTAAAGAATAAAAACTTAAGTAAAACTTGTAAATTTTTATTTTTCTTTCCTTCTATAAAATATTTTATGAAGCCATATGAACCAAAAAATAGTAAATACATAATACAAATAGATTTAGTTGGAATTATAAAATAAGATATTGAAGAAACTGCAATATAAACTATAATAGTAGGTTTTACACCTATTGTTAAAATAGAAAGTGGAATAATACTAGATGCAAGAAGTAGGATAAACATAGTATTAAAAGGAACTAAAACAGAAGCATATAAGATAACTAAGCTTAAAGCTACATAAATTCCACCTTTAGTTATATAAGTAGTTTTAGAGTTAATATTTAAATTTCCCATAAAATCACCTCCAACAGATGTTGTTATAATATTAAATTAAAATTATTATTTTTAATAATTTAGAAAAAAGATAAACTATTTAATATTAGTTTATCTTTCAATAATAATAGTATTAAGACTAGAAACAACTTATGCAATCTCCACCCATACATTCACAGCAAGTGTCAAGAGCCCATAGTTTACAAAGGGTATCACAACAACTATCGCCACCACGAGTAGTTGTGTTATAATTGCCTGCATATGCTCTTTGACGCATAGATAATTCATTTAATGTACGTCTATATTCAAAGTTGTTAGGGTCCATTCTACAAGCTTGAGAAATTAAATTATATGCATTATCAAACCAATTTTTCTTAACGTTGACCATTCCCATAAGGAAATACCATTCAGCAGTTCTATTACTAATAGAATTTAGCTTACTTTCAGCACCAGAAATATTGCCTATGTTTAAATCATTTCTAACTGATTGATATGTAGAAAAATCATTACCACTATAGTTTGGATTAGAATTAGTATTGCTACTATTATAAGAATTAGTGTTACCTTTAGTTAGGGCATCATAAGCCTCATTAATTTCTCTCATTTTTTCTTCAGCAAGTTCTCTTAAAGGATTATTATCATATTGATCAGGATGATATTGTTTAGCAAGTTTTCTATAAGCACTTTTTATCTCATCTTGAGAAGCACCTTCTTTAACCCCTAATACTTCATACGGATTTCTCATTTTTTTTACACTCCTTAAATTTAATACTTTCTATCTTTTCCATTAAACCTAGCTCTAGTATATTAGTTAAAAGGTCTTTATTCTTACATAAATCTAAAGCCATTAATGAATCATAAGAGCTTTGGGCACTCATAATTAAATTAAATTCAATTCTATCTCTAATTAAATTTATTAATTCTTCATAAGGAAGATTATCATTATTAAAGCATTTATTTATTGGATTAAACTTATTTTCTTCCATATCTTTCTTTAAATCATCATATGCGTCAATTAAATATATAAATCTTCCTAGATTATATCCTAAATTATATAAGTTATTTTTTAATTTGTCATCATCTACATATTCACATATAATGTATGCAGTTAAATCAGCAAATATATGTGAAATTTCATCAATAGAACTTAGGTTTTCATTATTTTCAATTTGATTTAATAAGTCAAGTTTTTCTTCCATATAATTGAGGATTTTTATATTAGTTGTGTCATCAGTTTTAGTGTATTTTTTTAAGAATATAGATAATATTTTATTTAATTTAGATTCATCATCTTGAACATTATCTAATAATTTAAAGTAAGTTAAAGATATATTGCAAAATGCAGCGTAGTTAAGGGCATCACAATTTACAATTTTAGTTCTTTTTTTTACTGGGTGAGCAATACATTTACTAACGACAAAATCTAAATTTTCATTATTTAAGCTATCGAGTAATATAGCTAAAAATGTCATATCATAATTAAGAGCAAATCGTGGAAGGTTACCAAATTCATTTTTTATAGCAAGGCATAGACCACAATAGTAAGCTTTGAATTTTTCATAATCTTTAACTTTAAGTTCCATTTTACATGGCATTACATATCCAAACATTTATAAACCTTTTAAAGATGATTTATCTTTTAATATTTCATATATAGTTTTTGAGGTTGTATCATTCATTGTATATCCAAGCAAGCCAACAACTTCAATAATTTCATCTTCATAAAGTGATTCTATTTCTATATAAGGAAATGGGCAAAAACTTGGATCATTTATATCAATTTCAATTAAAGTGTTTTTATATTGATAACTTTCTCTAAATTTTTTTATAGATTCAACTAATTCCAAGCCTAAAGAGTTAAAAATTTTTTTGCCTTCATCTCCATTACTAATTTCGACTTCACATTCATCCATGATTTTATATTTTTCTTGACTTAAAAGCTTTTTTGTAGTCATATAGTAAATATTTCTATTTGAAATATGATCAAAAACTTCACGTATTCTAGCATAACCTTTAGCATTTAACATACGTCTGTCAGAAAAATCAAAGATATTATTTACTTGACTTTCTTCTTTAACTTTTGATGCATTTAAATTTTTTAATTTATTCCTTATATCATCAACATTTATGTCTATAATTCTTGTTTCAATTTCGTGCATAAAAAAACCTCCTTAAGTTGCAGTAAGCAATATATATTAGTATTTTCCAAAGAAAAGTAGTTTATTATAATATTGCTATTTAAATTATACATTGAAATCTTAAAATTCAATAGTTAATTATAACATAATTTTAAACTTACAATGCATTTGAAATATTTAACTTATTAATATAAACATATATATTTAACATCTAAGGATAGTAAGTTTAGCATTATGTAAAGGTATAAAAAAATTTATCGATAATTATAAAAATAGTGTCTTAGTGGGAGGAAAAATATGGTATCAGTATTTAAAATAAAAAAACAGGTAGGTTTTATTAAGGCCAGTTTTGAAAAAAGGGATTTAGCTGAAATTGAAGGAATGTTTAATAACTCTAGTGAAGAGGATATAAAATTATTTTCAAAACTAGCTAAATTTATATTGAGAATATCATCTAAGGTAGAAAAACTTATAAAGGGTATTTTAGGTTTATCAACTAAAATAAGTAATTTTAATGTTCAATTATTACATTATTCAAGAGAATTAGAAAAGACATCAAATACACTTAAAGATTCATCACATAATCTAGTTTCAGTAATACAAGAAACTGGTGCTGGTGTAAACGAATTATCAAATGCCATTGAAAATAATGCTAAATCTTTAGAAAATATAATAAATAAAACTGATTGTTTAAAAGATATATTAAATTCAAGTAATACTGCTCTTGATGACATATTAAATTTAAACAAGGAAGTGTCTAATAATTCTTCAGTAATGGAGAAAAATATGAATGAGTTAAATGGCATAGTAAATGATATGAGAAGTATTTTAAATGGAATACATGATATAGCAGACAATACTAATTTATTAGCATTAAATGCTAGTATAGAAGCTGCAAGAGCAGGTGAAAATGGAAAAGGGTTTGCTGTAGTTGCTGAAGAGATAAGAAGTTTATCAGAAAATACAACGAATCAATTGGCAGTTATGCAAGAATTTGTTAATAAAATAGAATCATCTTCATTGAAAAACTATGAAAGTGTAAATTCTACTGTAGAGTTTATAAATAAATTAGAGACCCATACCGTGAACATAGCTAATTCATTTAATGAAAGTAATGATGCTGTTAAATCAGTTATAGAAAATGTAGAGGATGTTGCTAATAATATGGAAGAGGTTAGTTCGATAGGTGAACAGATAAATGAAGCGGTGACATCAATTATAAAAGATAGTGAGATTTTAGAGTCAATGTCAGAGAATGTTAGAGAAAAATCTGTAATGATAAAAAATATGGGAAATGAATTAGAAAGTATAGAAGAGTTAGTAGATTCTTTAGCTAAGTTAAGCGGTGAAATAGGTAGTGAAGAATATTTTATGATATCTAATGATGATTTTATATATAACATAGATATGGCTATATCAGCACATGAAGGGTGGACTGAAAAACTTAAAAATATGGGAGCTAACATGACTGTAGAGCCACTTCAAATGGATGGGACTAAATGTGGGTTTGGACATTTTTATAATTCAGTATTACCATCTAATAAGGATATATTAACTATTTGGAAAAATATTGATGGAATTCACAAAGAACTGCATAGTATAGGTCATAGTGTAGAAAAAGCTATAGAGAAAAATGATAAACAATTAGTAAATAGTGAAATATATAGAGCAGAAAATTTATCACATGAAATAATAGGAATGTTGCAAGAAATAAAAAATATAATTATAAATTTAAAAAAAGAAAATCAAACAGTTTTTTAAAAAAATAAAAGTGCTAATTTTTAGCACTTTTATTTTACATAATTAATAAAGTTCAAGACTCCAGTTTTCACCATTTTCTAATGTGCCTTCATCAATTACTTGACCAGTATGGTTTATTTGATTATTTGAAATTTTAAAGGTACCATACTTATCGCCTTTAATATTGATTTCATATGAATTGCAATCATTTTCATTTAAAGGCGTTATAGCAAAATGATTACTTTTTAAAACATCAGAGATTAATCCTTTAACTTCTTCATTATTATGATATTGTCCGTTATCTATAGAATACATTAATAGAACCTCCTTTAAGTATAGTTTTAATATTATGAATATTAATATAATTTAACTTATATACCTTAAAATCCTTTAATTATATATAAAAAACATTATAGTAATTTCTAATAATAACTATAGGGATTTTAATAAATAATTTCATACATGTATAGTTTTATTAAAAATGCTATATTTTATACAGTATAAGTTTAAAATATATAAATTAAAAAACTATGAAGAAAAATAAAAGTTATTTTTCTTCATAGTTCATTATATGTTTTAGAATCATATTGATACTTCCATCACCATTACGTTTAATTTCAAAACGCTCAAAATCATGATAAGCTTCTTCAGAAAGATATAAATCCATATCTTTGTCTATCTTCAATCTAATTCGTTTTAATTTTTTATCTACCCATTCTTTATCTATAGCTACATTATCTACAACACCATGTTCTTTAGCAAAGGTTTTAAAGTTTTCTTTAAGTTCTGTATTATCCTTAAAAACTTCATCAGAAAAAGCATTTATGTCAATGTTTTCTTCATTCTTTAGTGATTTTTTTATATGACTTCTAACTTTTTCTTGTTCAGATGCATTTTCTTTTAAATTGTTCTTAGTCCATTTTTCAGCAGCTTTAACAAAATTTTTAGTCATATCTCTTTCATTATCAATTATTCTACAACCTAGATAATTATCAATAAAATAATTTGAACCATAATCCTCAGCATTCTTATTTTTACTTTGTTTATCAATGACCATTAAATCATAGGCATTATCGCTATTTATTGCTTTTATAAAAGCACATTTTTGAATTCTAGAGCTAGAAGATGGAAGGCCGGTAAGTTGAGGTATTATATCTATACCAATTTTATCATCAACATACTCAATAGTATGCATGTAATTCTTAATATAATCCATTTTAAATATCCCTAAAAACAATCCATATTCAGTTGAAAAGCTTACAGTAAGTAAATCACATGATGGAATATTTCCTTTTGAACGCATTAGTATAAATAGCTGTTTAGCTAATTCTTTAGAAACATTTAAAATATTATTTTCACCACTCAAAAATTCTTGAGAAACTTCTTTAACAATATTTCTATCTTCAGTAAAAAATGCATATTTTAATTCTTCATCTTTTAAACAACGTTGAACATGTTTTGCTACAAATGTGTAAGTTTCTTCGTTTAAATCAAGGGCAAATGCATTTAAGATAGGTTCATCACTATTATTATCTAATACATGTATTACTGCATCTAGAATATTAATTTCCTTTATATATTCCAAAAAAATCACCTCATAAATAAAATATTATTTTAAGTTTAATATGTTTTTAAAATCACTTTTAAATTTTATATTAAAAAATTTAAAATGAATGTTTAATATTGATAATTGACAGTTAAGGTAAAAAGTATAAACTTAAATATTAACCATCACTTTTCACTCTTAGTTTTTAATTGGTTTCAACAATGATATCAGAATAAACTGTAAGATTAGTACTATTATTTGAGAAAGACATTACTTTAAATTTGAACTTGAAACTCTATATATTATATCAATAAAAACAAAACAAAGAAATATAAAAAAAAGTATACATATTACAAGTTATGCAATTAACATTTTTATAAAAATATCATACAAATGAAGTATAGAGTTTAGTTTAGGGGTGTGACATGAAAGAGTTTCTTGTATATGTATTCGGAATAAAGAGATTTATATCAATATTATTAACAATAACATTTTGTATATTAGCTGTAAAAGGAAAAGTAACTGGTGATCAATTTGTTACCATATTTGCAGTAATAATATCTTTTTACTTTGGACAATCCACTGCTCGTCAAGCTATCAATGAAAACAAATCAATGATAGATATAGAAGGTGTGAATAAGTTATCAGGAAATGATAAAGTAAAGAATGATGAAAAACAAGATGAGATAGATGGATAAAATTTAAGGATATAAAAAATAAACTCAAAATAATTTAAATTATTTTGAGTTTATTTTTTATATCTATATTAATTCATAGAGTTAGCAGAACCTAAAACTTCATCTATTTTAGCTTCAACTAAAGTTTCTATATTTTTTCTTGATTCACCAAGATATTTTCTTGGATCAAATTGACTTGGATTTTCAGCTAAGTATTTTCTTATACTTCCAGTCATAGCAAGTCTTATATCTGTATCCATGTTTATTTTACAAACTGCCATAGCAGAAGCTTTTCTTAACATTTCTGCAGGAACACCTTTAGCTCCGTTTATTTCTCCACCATTATCATTGCACATTTTTACAAAATTTTGATCAACTGAAGAAGCACCATGTAAAACTATTGGATAATTATGAAAACCAGCTTCTTCTAATTTTTTCGTAATTGTTTCTAATCTATCAAAGTCAAGTTTTGCTTCACCTTTAAATTTGTAAGCACCATGACTTGTTCCTATAGCTATAGCTAAAGAATCAACTCCAGTTCTTTTTACAAAATCAACTGCTTGATCTGGGTCAGTGTAAGTAGCTTCATGTGCAGCAACTTTTACTTCGTCTTCTACACCAGCAAGTTTTCCAAGTTCAGCTTCTACAACAACACCTCTTGCATGAGCATAATCTACAACTTCTTTAGTAAGTTTTACATTTTCTTCATATTCATAGTGAGAACCATCAAACATTACAGATGTAAAACCAACTTCAATACATTTTTTCACTAAATCTAAAGAATCACCATGATCTAGATGCAATGCTATATCAAGACCACTTTCTTTTGCTGCGGCTTCAGCTAATGCCTTTAAATAATCTGGTCTCATATATTTCATAGCTCCACTAGAAACTTGAAGTATAACTGCAGAGTTTTTAGTCTTACATCCATCAACAATTCCTTGAATTATTTCCATGTTATTAATGTTGAAAGCGCCTATAGCGTATTTTCCTTGAAATGCTTTATCAAACATTTTTTTTGTAGTAACTAATGCCATAATAAATCCACCTTTCACTTTAAAAAATATTTATAATATAATACAATTAAGTAGAATAAATATTCTAAAACATATAAATAGTATAACACATAAGGTTAATGTAGTACATTAAATTCGAATCTAAAATTTTAAAAAATATTTCTTAAAGTTATAGATTCTTCATCCTTCATAGACTTAATCAATCCTTTTATACTATGAACAGATGATAAAGAGTGTGTTTTATCTTTTTCATTAACATATTGAGTTAGTTTTAGTATTTCAACATACACATTGTCTAAATGTTGATGCTCTGAAAATAATGATATAAGCTTTATAGAATCTTCATAATCTGTAAGCAATTTCAAAGAATTGACGTAAGCATCATCCCATTTTTCAAAAGCTATAGTTTCTTCTGTTTCAGTAGTCAAATTTAGAAGATAATCACAAGTTTGTACTGTATAGTTAGTAGCAAAAAATATTCCTATTAGCATTATACCAAAAATTGTGAAAGGTAAAATCATTTTTTTCATATTTTCTTAGCTCCCTGTTAATAAAATTATTATTTATTTTTATTATTATTTTTATTTGAAGAAGAATTTTTAACAAAATTTATTAGACTATCCTTAAGTTCATTAGTGCTATTAGCATTAATAGAAGTAAAGGTGTTGTTCTCTTCATTTTTTAATTGAATAAACATTTCGTTTTTGTCATATACAATAGCGACGACAACATCACTAAAGTTTATAATATTTCTTTTATTTAATTGTGATTTAAGCCATTTTTCATCTTTTTTTAATTCTTTTAAATTATATTTATTTACTATTCCATCACTTATAACAACTAAAGGAAGAGGGTTATCAGCAAGTGTAATATTAAGTTGCTTAGCTGTTAAAGGTGATACAGTTTCCTTAGGCATTACAGAAATATTTCCATTAGTTTCTAAAATGGCGTAGTGAATTTCAGCTAAATTGAAATATCCATTTAGTCGTAATTCTTCCATTAAGTCATCTAAATTAAAACGCTGATTTCTAAGTTCATCCATATCAACTCTACCATCTTTAATTAAAATGCTAGGTTCACCATTGAAAAGTGTTCTAAATTTTTCGCTTTTAAGTTGGATAAAGGATGTTAAAACTTGAAGCATTACAATAGTTATTATCGGTACAATAGAATTAGTTAGTGGTATTCCATTGTTCTCCATAGGTAAAACACCAAGTTCAGAAATCATAAGAGCTGTTACTAAATCAAAAGGTTCAAGTTGACCTAGTTCTCTTTTTCCCATTATTCTCATCATGAATAAAAGAAAAAAATAAAGTATTAAAGTTCTAATTACTGAAATAAGCAAAAAAATCACCTCTTAAAATAAAAATAGAAATATAAAACATGTCTAAAACTTAGTCTGTGAATAAAACAAAAAAATATAACAAAAAGTTATAAATGTTATTAGAATTGCATAAAATTTATATTTAAAAGGTTGTTTTTATAAAATGCATTTTATAAGATACAAAAAATAGAAATTCTTATATAATAATATTAACTCAGAATTAGGGGGATATTTATTATGATTAAAATAAATGTAATATCTAACAATAAAACTATAGATATAGAAAAAAATACTACTGCATATGACCTTATAAAAAACAATGAATTAGAGCAAAATATACCTATCACATTATGTAGAATAAATGGTAAATTGTCAGAATTGGGCACAATAATCGATGAAAATAGTGAATTTGAAGTAGTAGATATAAAAGATAAATTTGGAATGGCAACTTACACAAGAACACTTCAATTTGTGCTTATTAAAGCGACTTTAGAATTATTTAAAGATGCTAAAATAACTATAGAACACTCTTTAAGTAAAGGATTATTTGGAGAGATAACTAAAGAACCTAAACTAGATATTGATGATATATATTTAATAAAGGAAAAGATGAATGAAATAATACAAAAGGATATAAGAATAAATAAGGTTTCAATTGATGTTAAAGAAGCTTTAAAGATATTTGAAAAGTATGGAATGGAGGACAAAATACGTCTTTTAAAATCAAGAAATTTAAGTAAAGTAAGTTTATATGAAATGGATGGTCAATATGACTATTTTTATGGTCCTATGGCATATTCTACAGGAGTTTTAAAAAC
Organism: Clostridium amazonense; assembly: GCF_056431285.1. Classification (NCBI taxonomy): domain Bacteria; kingdom Bacillati; phylum Bacillota; class Clostridia; order Eubacteriales; family Clostridiaceae; genus Clostridium; species Clostridium amazonense. The sequence continues at coordinate 500,571 of NZ_JBWKMH010000010.1, forward strand.
TTTTGATTTAATATATTATGAACCAGGATTTATATTAAGATTTCCAACAATTGAAGAACCATTTAAAATTCCAAAATTTGAAAATCATAAAAAGCTTGCAAGTATATTTTATGAAGCTGAAAAATGGGGGGAATTGGTAGGCGTCAGTGATGTTGGTGCCTTGAATGAAAATGTAGAAATGGGCGAATTTGTAAACTTAATAAGAATTTGTGAAGCTTTACATGAAAAAAAAATTGCGTCTATAGCAGATGAAATTAGCTCCAATAAAAATGTGAATATTGTGTTAATTGCAGGGCCGTCATCTTCAGGTAAAACAACATTCTCTAAAAGATTAAGTATACAATTACAAGTTAATGGAGTTGTGCCAACACCTATATCGTTAGATGATTATTTTGTAAATCGAGAAAGAACACCACGAGATGAATTTGGAGAATACGACTTTGAATCTATATATGCACTAGATTTAGAACTATTTAATATTCATTTGAAAAAGTTATTAAGTGGAGAAGAAGTAGAAATTCCATCTTATAGTTTTAAATTAGGAAAAAGGGAATGGTTAGGAAGAAAAATGAAACTTCCAAAGAACGGAGTTTTAATTGTAGAAGGTATCCATGGTTTAAATGAAATGTTAACATCTTCAATTGAAAAAGAAAGAAAATTTAAAATTTATATTAGCCCATTGACACAACTTAACTTAGATGACCATAATAGAATAGCAACGACAGATATTAGAATAATAAGAAGAATTGTTAGGGATTATCTTTCAAGAGGATACGATGCGGAAAACACATTAAAAATGTGGCCATCTATAAGACGTGGAGAAGAAAAAAACATCTTTATATTTCAAGAAAATGTAGATGCAATGTTTAACTCAGCGCTTATGTATGAATTATGCATTTTGAAAAAGTTTGCATTAGAAGAACTTTTAAAAATAAATGAAAATAGCAAAGTATATGATGAAGCTAAAAGACTTATAAGTTTTCTAAATTTCTTTAAGGAAGTAGATATGAATTTAGTTCCAAGTAATTCAATAATTAGAGAATTTATAGGTGGAAGTTGTTTTTATGAGTATTAAATTTTAACTAAAAAACTCATAAATATGATAAATTGAATTATTAATCTTCAATTACTATCAATTTCCTTTGTAAAAAATAATTCTACGTATTACAATAGTCATTGCAATAGAGTTGTCTTAAACAAACTAGCATTAATATTTAGAGGCGTCAAAATATTACTAGTTTGATATATAAAACTGCAATTATTATAAAAACGATGTAGGAGGAAACATATGAAAAATTATAGTGCTTTTGATATTTTAGGACCTATAATGATAGGTCCATCTAGTTCACATACAGCAGGAGCAGCAAGACTTGCTAAAATAGCAGCAAAAATAGGTGGAGAAAAAATAAAAAAAGTAAGATTTTTACTACATGGTTCTTTTGCTAAAACTTACAAAGGTCACGGAACAGATAAAGCATTAGTTGCTGGAATTTTAGGTATGGATCCAATGGATGAAAGATTAAGAAATTCAATGGAAATAGCAAAAGAAAAAGGCTTAGAATATACTTTTGAAGAGGCTGATTTAGGTGATGATGTTCACCCAAATACAGTTAAATTTATCATAACACCAGAAAATGGAGAAGAAGTTACCGTAGTAGGTTCATCTATTGGTGGTGGAAATATAGAAATTTTTGAAGTTGAGGGACAAAAGTTAAGATTTACTGGAGAGTACCCAACATTAATTATAAATCATGTAGATGTTCCAGGAATCATCTACAGAGTTACAACAGTACTATACAAATCAGAAATTAATATAGCATCTATGAATGTATATAGAAAAGCTAAAGGTTCTGAGGCGGCTATGGTTGTAGAAGTTGAACAAGTTGTAGATAACGATGTATTAGATCAAATAAGACAACTTGAAAACATAAACAGTGTTGACCAAATAGTACCACCAAAGGAAGGAGAATAAACTATGTTTGCAAATACAGCAGTAGAAGTTATAGAAGTTTGTAAAAGAGAAAATATAAGTATAGCAGAATATACAATAAGAGAAGAGATGGAAACAACTGGACTTAGCCGTGAAGAGTTAATGGAGAAAATGTCTAGAAACTTAGAAGTAATGAAAAAAGCTGCTAAGGAAGCAATGGAAAGAGAAGTTATCTCTGTAAGTGGATTAATCGGTGGAGATGCAGTAAAATTAAAAAAATATTTAGAAGCTGGAAAAACACTATGTGGAGATGTTATGGTTAAAGCAATGGCAAGAGCTTTATCAACTTCAGAAATAAATGCAGCAATGGGAAGAATAGTTGCAGCACCTACAGCAGGTAGCTGTGGAATAGTACCAGGAGTTGTTTTAACTGCAGGTGAAAAATTAGAAAAAACTGATGAAGAATTAATCATGGCTTTATATTCAGCATCAGGAGTTGGAGTTTTAATAGCTAAAAATGCAACTCTTGCTGGTGCTGAAGGTGGATGCCAAGCTGAGTGTGGAAGTGCAGCAGCAATGGCAGCAGCAGCAGTAGTAGAAATGATGGGCGGAACAGCTGAAATGGCTTTTGATGCAGGTGCGATTGTTATAAAAAATGTAGAAGGATTAGTTTGTGATCCAATAGCAGGATTGGTTGAAATACCATGTGCTAAGAGAAATGTTGCAGGAGCAGTAAGTGCATTAACAACTGCTGAACTTGTAATGGCAGGAGTAGGAAGTAAAATTCCTTTCGATGATTGTATAGCAGCAATGTACAAAATAGGAAGAGAAATGCCAGCTGCATTAAGAGAAACTGCTTTAGGCGGACTTGCAGTAACTCCATGCGGATTAAAATTAAGAAAAAAAGCATTAAAAGAAGATTAATACATATTTATAAAATAAATTTTAAAATCCTTATTAGTATTTTACTAATAAGGATTTTTTGTTGTATAAAAACTATTAAATTTGTATGATTATAAATTATTGTCAAGATCTAACTATATATGAATAAAAACTTTAATATAAAGTAATTTGAAATAATGATTTAAATTTATAAAAGAATATTTGTAAATACAAGTTTTTTATAACAAAAAATAAATTTTGTGTCATTTTGTCAAAAATTGAATATTTTATTAATAGACCATGAGATATAGGAGGTAATGATGGAAGCTAAAAATAAAAATGTAGATAGCTACTTTAAAGTTTTAAAATTTAGTATACCTATTATAGTGTCTATAAGTTTGATGTTTATAGAAACAACATCTTTAATTATAAATATAATTTTATATTCATGTTCGATGATACCATTATCTATAATTTTAGGTAATCAAACATCTGATATAACCGAATATATTGGAGAAAAAAAGGGTGGTCTATTAGCGGCAACAGTTGGAAATTTACCAGAATTAATGATGGGGTTGTGGTCAATTAAATATGGAATGATAGCTATGGCACAAGCAGGTCTTATGGGAGCAGTTATAACCAATATGTTACTAGGGCTAGGACTTGCAATATTTTGTGGTGGAGTAAAATATAAGGAGCAAAAATTTAATAAAGCACTTGCTAGAACTAATTTTCAACTTTTGCTTTTGGCAATTGCATCTATAATTATAATAAGCTCTTTAGATGGAAATGTATTATTGGATAATAAAAAAGCAACTACTATAAGTGCAGTAGTATCTATAGTATTAATATTTATATATATATTAGGGCTTATATTTTCATTATACACACATAGAAACTTATTTATAGCATCTAATGATAAAGCAGAACATTATACTAATGAGAAGAAATTAAATAAACAAAGTATAATTATAATTTTAAAAATAATATTTGTATCAATAATATTATATTTTATAAGTGAGAAATTAATATATAATGTAAATAGAGTAGTTGAAACTTATAAAGTATCGGAAGAGTTTATAGGGATAATATTGATACCACTTTTAGGAAGCTTTGGAGAAAATGCTACAAGTATAGTTTGTGCACTGAATAATAAGGTAGATTGTAGTTTAGAAACAGCAATAGGATCAAGTATTCAAATCTCACTTTTTGTTACACCTCTCTTAATAATAATATCATTTTTTATGGGGCTTAATATGACTTTAGTCTTTAGTCATTTTCAGATAATAATGCTTATAATAGCATTAGCTATGTCATATTTTGTATTTCAAGATGGAAAAACCTATTGGCTAGAAGGTGGAATACTAACAGCTACTTATGTAATTATAACTATAGGATATTATTTTATAGGAATGTAATTAAATAAAATGTATAGGATTATAAAAATAATTGTTCTTTTTTTATTACTATATTCATAAAGTTAAGTATATAAGCTTATTTAAAATTAATAGATATCTGAAAAAAAGATAAGATGTCTTATGAAAATAGGGTGATGAGATGAGCCATAGAATAGTAATAGAAGAGTACTATAAGGATATAAATAATTTATCAATGCTGTTAAATGGTACTGTTAATTCATATAAGGTATTAGTTAGTACAGCAAATGATTTTAATAATATGGCATTAGCAAAAAAAAGTGATGTAAAAAATGCTATAAAAAGAGCAAATGAGTTAGGTGAAGTAGTAGATGATATGATAAGTGCTTTTAGTGATAGTATAAAGAGTTATAACAGATATATAAAAACTAAATCAGATGTTATAAATCAAATTTCCAATAGTAATTTTGTTAGGATTGAACTAGATAATGCATTAAAAAGAACTGAGTAATAAAATGCTAACTTAGAAATTTTGAATTAGAAGCATGGTTAAATAAACATGTTTTTAGGCACATGACAAAATGGGTATCTATTAAATGGATATATTATTTTTCTCATGTGCCTTAATTATGTAAATAAACTTGAGAATTGCTAATATAAAAGGTACAATTATAAAATAGATGTTTATGTTAAATTTATAGGAGGAAAGCTATGAAAAAAGTTAAGTTTATCTATAATCCTTATTCAGGGGAGAATTCAATAGTATCAGAACTTGATAAAGTTATACAAATTCATCAACAATATGGATATATAGTTGAACCATATAGAATACAAAGAGATGAATCTATATCAAATGCTTTTGATAGTATAGATAATGATTTTAAATATATATTAATAGCTGGTGGGGATGGAACTATTGACTCAGTAGTTAATGAAATGAAACATAAAAAGATTGATATACCAATAGGTGTATTACCTGTTGGTACAGCAAATGATTTTGCAAAAAACATAGTTGGAATGCCACAAGATATAGAGAAGGCATTAATTCAAATATTAGAAAGTCAAGAAAAATATTTGGATTTAGGTAAAATAAATGAAAAATATTTTGTTAATGTTGCAAGTGCAGGAGTATTTACAGATGTATCTCAAAAAATAGATGTTCATTTGAAAAATACAATGGGGAAAATGGCGTATTATATAAAAGGACTTGAAGAGATACCTAACATAAGAAAGTTAAAAGTAAAAGTAGAATCAAAAGATTTTAAATTTGATGGGAATATGTATCTTATGTTAATATTTAATGGAAAAACGGCTGGTAATTTAAAATTAGCACAATCATCAGAAGCTGATGACGGACTTTTAGATGTTATTATTGTAAAAAGTGATATTGTAAGAAATGCTCTTAATAATTTTATAGTTATGCTAAAGAAAAGAGACATATATGAAATGGATGGAGTTTTATGTTTTAAGACAGATAAAGTAACTATAGAGTGTGATGAAGATATTGTTACAGATATAGATGGAGAAAAAGGACCAGAATTTCCATTGAAAATAAGTTGTGCAAGAAAAGCTTTAAAAGTATTAGGATATTTATATGAAAGTTAATAGTGATATATTTTAAGTTTAAAGGAGGTTTTAACCTCCTTTTTTTATTGTGGAGGAGTTGAAGGTAAATTTAATTTATAACTTTTTACATATTTAGTTTATGATTTATGTGACTATATAATTTTAAATTATGTACTAAAAAAGATTGTTTCATATTTTTTAGTGATATATTAAAGAATATAATAAAATTTAAAACTGATAGGTTAATTTAAGTAGTTTAAGATGAAAATAGGAATTAGATAATGTGCATAACTTGCTTTATTAGTTAATATAATCTAGTGAAGGATAAAATATATATTAAGTAAATTGATGAATAACATTTATAAGTATTTGTTTAAAATTAAATAAAACTTTAAACGGAAATTTCAGTATGTTTAAACTTGGGGGGATAGGTTTGGATTATATATATTTATTAGGAATATTTCTGATGGTATTACTTTTGTATGAAGGAGTAACTACAGCCTTTAGTTATGCACCTAAAAAGATAAAACATATAACAATTGGTACATTAATTTTAGTTCTATTTAGGTACATTTCATTATTTATATTATTTATAAATAAAAAACCTTTGTATTTATATCTTTTAAAACCTATAATTTTTTTAGAAATAGTTTATTTGCCTATAATAGGATTTATAACTATATATATGCTATATAGAAATGAAAAGATAAAGCTGAATTATTTCTATTCTATAGTATTAATATTTAGTTTATTTTATATTTTTGTAACATTAAAGTCGCCTGTTAATACAATGCTGTCAGATATATATGGATATGTCATAATTTTAAGAGAAGATTATGGATTATACTTAATATTAGAAGTTGTAAATACAATATATTTAATATTAGCTATGAAGGCTTTAGGTTATAAGTACTCTAATAAACTAGGATTAGCACTTATGATACTTTCAGCAAGTTTAACAGTATTAACAATTCTAATAAGTTTATTGGGTGTGAATTTATTTGGAGTGAAAATTTTAGGTGAAATATTATGGATTCTAACATTAGTATATTCATTAAGACAATTTAAGAAGAAAAGTATAATCTTAACTAAATAGTTTAAAATTAAATTTAAATAAGAAATGTCATATAAAAGCAGTTGTTAAGCACTACTTTTATATGACTATTTTATTATCTTCTTCTACTATTTTTAGAAAAAGTCTTAGTAGAAGTTTTTTTATTATTTTTATTGTTACTAGATTTAGTTTTTTTAATAGATTCATTTTTAGATGTAGTATCCTTAGAAACATCTTTTACCTTTTTACCTTGATAACCTTTGTGTTTAATTGGTCTAGGTCCAATTAAACAATTTGGTGAAAAACCTATTAAATCTTCTCTTTTAGCACAAATCAGAGCATTTTTTACAAGTGTATGATTATCAGCATTGCTAAATTGTAATAGAGCTCTTTGCATGCTTTTTTCTTTTTGAGATTTAGGAACATAAACTTGTTCATTAGTTATTGGATTTATTCCAGTATAATAAATAGTTGTTGAAAGACTTCCAGGAGTAGGATAAAAATCTTGTACTTGTTCAGGCATATGTCCCATAGTTTTTATGTACTCAGCAAGTTCAACAGCTTCATTTAAACTACTACCAGGATGACTAGACATAAGATATGGAACTACAAATTGATTTTTCCCCAATTTCTTGTTTATATCAGCATATTTTTTCTTGAAATTGTCATAGACTTGTCTTTTAGGTTTTCCCATTTGTGCAAGAACTTTATCACTTACATGTTCAGGGGCTACTTTTAGCTGTCCGCTGATATGATGTTCACAAAGTTCATGGAAAAATTTTGGATTTTTATCTTCCATTAAATAGTCATAACGAATACCAGAACGAATAAATACTTTTTTTACTTTAGGTAAAGTTCTAACCTTTTTTAATAAGCTTAAGTATTCACTATGATCAACTATAAGATTTTTACATGGTGTAGGGAACATACACTGTCTATTTTTACAAACACCATGTTCAATTTGCTTTTTACAAGCTCTATGTCTAAAGTTTGCAGTAGGACCACCTATATCATGTATGTATCCTTTAAAATCTTTATCATTAGTTAAAATTTTAGCTTCTTCTATTATTGAATTTTGACTTCTATTTTGAATAACTCTTCCTTGGTGATAAGTTAATGCACAAAATGAACAACTTCCAAAACAACCTCTGTGGCTTGTAATTGAAAATTTGACTTCATTTATAGCTGGAATTCCGCCAAGTGCTTCGTAAATTGGATGATACGTTCTAGCATATGGTAAGTTATAAACTCTATCCATTTCAGCTTCTGATAATGGTTTTTGTGGTGGATTTTGAACTACATATTTATCGTTGCAAGGTTCTACTATTGTTTTACCCCAAACATAATCTTGTTCCTTTGAATAAAGTTTATAACTCTCAGCATAGGCTTTCTTATCATTTGAAACATCTTCAAATGATGGAAGTATTATGTAATCATTTAATTTAGAAATATCATTAGTAAGATAACAAGTACCTCTAACATGATGAAGTCTATCTATAGAACTGCCATAACTTAAAAATTTAGCAACCTCTATAATTGGATTTTCACCCATACCATAAATTAGAAGATCAGCTTTAGAATCTAATAAAATACTTTTTCTTACTTTGTCATCCCAATAATCGTAGTGAGAAAATCTTCTAAGACTAGCTTCAATACCTCCAATTATTATAGGTACATTTTTATAAGCTTCTCTTGCTCTATTGGAATATACAATTACAGCTCTATTTGGTCTATATCCTGATTTTCCACCAGGTGAGTAAAAATCATCACTTCTTTTTTTCTTAGCTGCAGTATAATGGTTAACCATTGAGTCAATATTTCCTGAGTTAATTAAAAAACCAAGACGAGGTTCACCAAGTTTTCTAAAATCATCGACAGAATGCCAGTTAGGTTGAGCTATAACACCAACAGTATATCCTTCTGATTCTAAAAGTCTACCAATTATGGCAGTACCAAAAGAAGGGTGATCTATATATGCATCTCCAGTTATAATTATAAAATCTAACTGATCTATATCACGTTTTTTCATATCATCTTTACTTATAGGTAAAAATTGATTATTTACTATCATAAAAAACCTCCAAATTTTAAATTTATAGGGTTCTAGGGTAATATTTTATATGCTTATAGGGAAACAAGCTCGAATTCAAAACTATTCTTTTAGCTGTAAATATATTGCTTTCAAAAGAAATGCTTGTTATAAAATGATTCCGAGCTAGTTTCACTCTTAAGGGTATCCAAGTTTTGGAACTAATAATTAATAAATTAATTTCTAATTCTTAAACATAAGACATCTATTCATCTTAACATAATGAAAAAGAAATATAAATAACAATAAATGTAATTATAAACACAAAAATAAAAAATCCATACTATTTAAAGTATGGACTTTTTATAAAAATATATATAGTTAAGGTTTATTTAACTGCTTCTTGAACATACTTGATTATTAAGTCTACAGTTGCTAATACTGAATCAGTATGTGTTCTTTCATATCCGTGAGATGCAAATATTCCAGCTCCAATTAAAGCTGTTTTAACATCGTATCCAGCTCTAAGTGCTGCAGAAGCATCAGAACCATAACTAGGATATGTGTCTATTCTATATTCTATATTATTAGCTTTACAAAGCTCTGTAAGTCTAACTCTTAAATCTAAATCATATGGACCAGAAGAATCTTTAGCTGCTATACAGCAAGCATATTCTGTTGAATTTTGATCAAGTCCAGGACATCCCATATCAACAGCTACAAACTCTTTTGTATTAACAGGAATACCAGAGCATGCACCATGTCCTATTTCTTCATAATTACTTATAAATACATTTATTGTATGAGGAAGTTCTATTTTGTTTTCTACTATATATTTTAGAGAATATAAAAGCATACCAACACTAGCTTTATCATCAAGGTGTCTTGATTTTATGAAACCACTTTCAGTAAATCTAGTTCTAGTATCAAAACAAATAAAATCTCCAACATTAATTCCTAAAGCTTCAACATCTTCTTTAGATGAAACTTTTTCATCTAAAACAACTTCATAATTTTCAGCTGTTCTTTTAAGGTCTCTTGCTTCAGCTCCACTTATGTGAACAGATGGTTTTATTGTTTGAATTGTTCCTTCAAAACTTTTGCCATTAACACATTCAACTATACAATTTTCTCCTTCAACTGAGTTCATCATAAAACCACCAAGTTGAGTAAGGGAAAGTCTACCAGTACCTTTTATTCCAGTTACCATTGCACCTAAAGTATCAACGTGTGCAGATAAAGTTTTTTGATATTCATCATTTTTACCTTTAATTGTAGCAACTAAAGCACCTTTGTTTGTGAAATGATATTCTATTCCTAGTTTATCTAATTCACTAGCAATGTAAGGCATTATTTTCTTTGAATAACCAGTTGGACTTGGTATTGTTAATATATTATTTAAATAGTTTTTTATGCAATCTATGTTATACATAATTCCACCTCTTATATGTAATGATTTTGAAAATACATAATAGAAATAAATTCTAAAATATTCATATATTTTCATCAATTTAAATATTAACATAATAAACAAATAAAATCTAGTAAAAAATTCACTAAATGAAAACAATTTCAATGAAGTTTGTAAAAATTTAATGTTCTATAAAATTTAGTTTTAATATTGAATCCTAAGTAATATAAATATAAAGACAAGCTAGAAGTATTAAGCATAATAATTTAATAAATTTTAAAATGATATATGGGGGAAAAACTTAATGAAAAAATTAAAAAAGATTGGATTTAAAATGTTAATTTTAGCTTTGGGAATTGTAATCATATCAATTACATTAGTTTATAAATATAGTACAAGGATATATCCTAAAATATACATAGAAAATATAAAAGTATCAAATTTAAAAATAGAGGAAGCCAAAGAAAAATTACATCATGAATTTGAAAAAAACATATCAAATAAAAAAATAGAAATAAGAGTTGAAGATAAGTTATTTAAAACAAGTTATGAGGAATTAGGAGTAAAGTTTGATACACAAAGAGCTATTGAAGATGCAATTAATATTGGGAAAAAAGAAAATTTTATAAAAAAACTTTACATGATTTTATTTCCTAAAAAAATAAATATAGAAATTAACTTAACGTATAACAATGAGGCAGTGGATGGAGTTATTTATTATATAGAAGGAGATGTAAATATAAAGCCAATAGAAAGTAAAATGACATTAGAAAGTAATGGATCATTTACAATAACAGATGAAGAAAATGGAGTTAGAATAAATAATGAAAGTTTAAAAAGTCAATTAGAAAAGTCAATAAATAAAAATATTAATGAAGAAATTATTAGAATTCAATGTGAGCTAGAACAATGGATACCAGAAAAAAGGAAGCAAAATTTAAGTAAGATAAATGGAGTAATATGTAGTTTTTCAACTAGTTTACAAAATTCTTCAGAACAAAGAAGAACAAATATAAAATTAGCGACAAAAGCAGTAGATAGTTATGTTGTTATGCCAAATGAAATATTTAGTTTTAATGATGTAGTTGGGGTTAGAACAGAAAGTAAGGGATATAAAAGGGCACATGTAATATTAGGAAATCAATATGTAGATGATGTAGGGGGAGGAATATGTCAAGTATCATCAACATTATATAATGCTATATTAAAGACTGATATAGAGGTTATAGAAAGAAAACCACATAGTAAAAAGATAAATTATGTTCCATTAGGTCAAGATGCTACGGTGAATTATGGTGCTATAGATTTTAAATTTAAAAATACATTAGAGGTACCTATATATATAAGAGGACAGGTTCAGGATAACTATGTAGGATTTCAAATATATTCAGATACATCGATAAATTTAAAAAGATATCAAATAGAAAGTGAAATAGAAGAAATTTTAAAGCCAAAAGATACAATTAAGTATAGTAGAGCTATAAGTAAAGGCCAAAGATTAGTAGAAAAAGAGGGTAAAATTGGATATGTAGTTAATACTTATAGAGTTTTATATAAGGATGGAAAAATGATAGAAAAAAAAATAGTAGCAAAGGATATATATAAAGCTGTAAATAATATTGTAATTGTAGGAATATAATAAAATTTTTTTAGATTATTTGTTAAAAGTTGAAATTATGATATAATTGAAAATATTAATAAAATATTAATAAAGTATTAACAAGATGATTTAAAAAGGAGTATTAGTTTTATGATTATAGTATGGATTGTTTCAGCTATTTTAGCATTATTAATAGGAATCATGATTTGGTGTAAAATATCTATTGAAATGGATAAGAAAAAGGGGATTCAATTTAAAAGTAAAGATTTGTTATATTTAGATGGTTATGAAGATTTAAGTGGGACAGATGATGTAACTATAACAGTATATTTTCATACTTTTTCTTTAGAATTTAAAAATAAAGGTAAAGTTGAAAAAATAAAGTTAAGAAGAATAAAAGATGTAAAGATATATCAGCAAGAAGAGTTATTAAGTGAAGTTAAATATCACAAAATAAAAACTACTCACAATTTTAATGATAAAAATATTGTTTCTAAGAAGTATATTGTAATAAAGGTTATGGAAGAGCAAGGAGATAGAACGTTAATTTTTGCATCAGGATTTCCAGAGTTAATTAAGGGAACTTTAGAAAAAGCTAAAGAAAGTGAAATAAATAATGATACACAAACAGTTGTATCTAAATAAATATATTAATATAGTGTTAATAAAGTTTTAAGATAATAAAAACAAATGTTTTTATTATCTTTTTTTTTTATACAATATGATAAAATTACAATAAATGGGTAAAAAAGGGGGATTACTTATGAATGATCAAAACCACTTAATAAAAGAAATTAATGAAAATGTAAGCAAAGTTATATTTGGAAAAGAAAAAGAAATTTTAAATATAATAAAAGGTGTAATTGCAGGTGGGCATATACTTATAGAGGACATACCAGGTGTAGGGAAAACAATGATTATAAAAGCATTAACTAAAACATTGGGATTATCTTATAGTAGAGTTCAATGTACACCAGATTTGTTACCTTCAGATATAATAGGGGTATCCATATATAATAATAAATTAGAAAAATTTGAATTCAAAAAGGGTTCAGTTTTTTCCAATGTACTTTTAGCAGATGAAATAAATAGAACCACACCTAAAACACAATCAGCATTATTAGAGGCCATGGAGGAAAATCAAGTTTCAGAAAGTGGGACAACTTATGAATTGGATAAACCATTTATAGTTATGGCAACACAGAATCCAATTGAGTATGAAGGGACATTTCAATTGCCAGAAGCACAATTGGATAGATTTATGATAAAAGTCAATATAGGTTATCCAAGTAGTGACTATGAATTTAACATATTAAAAGAATACAGAGAATTCTCACCAATTGATAAAATACAAAGTATATCAACTAAAGAAGAAATATTAGAACTTCAGAATAAAGTAAAAAAAGTAAAAATAAATGATGACTTAATAAAGTACATTATTAGAATAGTGGAAGCAACTAGAAACAATAAAGCATTAGCTTTAGGGGCAAGTGTAAGAGCATCATTGGCATTCCAAAAAATATCTCAAGCCACTGCATTTATAAAGGGTAGAGATTATGTTATTCCAGAAGATATAAAAGAAAATGCAAAGATAGTATTATGTCATAGAATTATATTAACACCTAAAAGTAAAGCGGAAAGATTAACAGAAGCAAATGTAGTTGATGATATATTGAAAATAATACCTGTTCCTAAGGTGAAACAAAATGATTAAGTTCAAATTAATATATATTTTTATGTTAATAGTATCTTTTATATATGCAAAGTTATCAGGTGGAAACTTTCCATACTATATTTTTTATATATTATTTTTAGTAGGAATTGTAGAAGTTATATATTTTTATATATGTACAAAATATGTATATTGTAACTTTAGAATATTAAAAAAAAGTTTTATAGTAGGAGATAATGAAGAAATTAAATTGATAGTTAAAAATGATAGTTTTATACCATTACCATATGTTAAAGTTAAAAGTTCCTTTTTTGAACATATGTGCAATGATTATAAAGGAAATGGATTTTATTTAAAACAAGATGGCAGTTACTTTGTGAGAAAACAAATTAGATTTATAAGAAGAGGAGTATATGGTTTAGGAAAAACAGATATAACAATTAATGATATTTTCAATATTAGTACAATAAGCATTAAGGGTGAACATGATGAAAATATAATGGTTTATCCCAAAATATATGAATTAGATGAAATAGATAAAAGTTATAGTAATATGTTAGAAGAAGTTATAGTTAAAAAAAAGTTTTTAAATAATAATAGTGATGTAAGAGATGTTAGAGAATATACAAATGGGGATAGCATAAAGAAAATTCATTGGAAGATAAGTGCTAAAGAAAATAAATTATATGTAAAAAATTATGAAAAATTATCAGGGGGAGATACTAATATTTTCCTTAACATGGAAAGTTTAGAAAAAATAAAAGATTATACTGCAAAAGAAGAAGAGTTAATGATAGATTTTACATTATCCTTTTTAAATCAAATATTAAAAAGAGAAATAAAAAGTAATATATATATAAATAATGATTATGAAAAGGTATTTAAAATAGAAAATCATGAAGATTTTCAAATTCTGGGAGAGTATTTCCTAAGAAATTATAGTAATAGTAATGAAAGTTTTTCAAAATTTATATTAAAGAAAATTAAAAATTTAAATAATTCATCAGATGTTGTAATAATAACTTTAACATTAATGAAAGAGGATATAAATAACATAATTTATTTAAGAAATATAGGATATAATTTAAAAATATTTTATTATGATAAAAATATTTATGAAAGTCAAATATTAAATGAATTAAAAGATATGAATATAGAAATTTATGAATTTAATAAGATAATTAAATTTTAAAAGCAGGTGTAGATCTTGAAAAAGTATATTTTAAATAATGATTATAAAGAGCAATTTAAAAATAAAATAGTGACTATAATTTTAGTATTTTTAAATATAATAGTTCCCTTAGAGATTATCATTAAAGCATACAATGTGGAAAAAATTAGTTGCAATTATAGTATTATATTTTCTAGTATTTTTAAATGGGTTATCTTAGCATTTTTTGTATATTTTTTAAACGAAATTGCAAAAAAAATTAAATGTAAATTAGGTATAATTTTAGCTATGCTAATAGCAGGTGCAATATATAGTTATAGAAACTATGAAGTTGTAATAGCTTTTATAACAAATGAAATAGTTAAAAAAACACCTAGGCTTTTCAACTTGATTTATAAAAATAAACCTATAGATTATATTGAATACAAAATAGTAATAGCAATATTTATAGTTGGTATAGTGTTAATATTATTATATTTAACAAATAAAATTAAAAAAATAATATTAGTTTTAAGTTTTTCTTTTATAATAGCATTTTGGTATCTATATACTAAAACAGTTATAATGTATTTAGATTTATATTTTTTCTTCTTTATTATATCCATATGTTTGATCAATTATATGGATATGGCTAAGAAATATAAAAAGGAAAAAATAGATATAAATTTAAGTATAAAAAATACTATGATTTTTACTACTGTAATATCAGTTGTGATGATATATTCAATATCAACATTACCTAAAGAATATGAAGCAATAAATACTGATATATATATTAGTAAAGTTAAAAATAAATTTGGAGTTAATAATATTGAAAATATCAAGGAAAATGCATTAAATGGAACATATAGTATAAAAAGTTCGGGATACACAAATTCAGATAAAGAGCTAGGTGGGCCGATACAGTTAAAAAATGATGATGTATTTAATGTGGATACGGATATTCCTTGCTATTTAAAGGGCAATATAAAATACACTTATGATGGAAAGCGATGGTTAAAATCAAAGAATATAGATGAATTAATTAGTATAAATGAAAATAAACAGTATGAAAATAATAGTTTGAACAAAGGTGATTATTTATCAGATTATAAGAATATCAAAAACATTAAAATATCACATAATAATAGTTTCAAAACAAATACTTTTTTTGTTCCAGAAAAAGCTATAAATATATTAGGAGCTACTGGAGATGTTTATCATAGCGAAGGTGACACTTATTTAAGTAATGAAAATATAAAAAAGCAATATACAATTATGTATAATGTACCAGAAAATATAAGAAATACAATAAAAACAGAGGGGTATGAAGGCTTATATAGTTATATAAAAAACAATAATAAAGGAAATGCATATAACTTTATAACAAGAAAGAGTAGTGATGAAGAAATAATTGCTTATGATGAAAAAGATGAAAATAAGATTAGATGTAATGCAATTGTACTAAGAGATTACGAAAAATATCTTCAGTTGCCAATTATTTTATCAGAAAATGTTTATGAGTTAGTAAATGATATTACACAATTTGAAAATACAACTATTGGAAAAGCTACTGCCATAAGTAAGTATTTAAAAAACAATTATCCGTATAGTTTAGATGTTTCCAAAATTCCAGAAGATGATGAATTCCTAAATTATTTTTTATTTAAAGAAAAAAAAGGGTATTGTACGTATTTTGCAACGGCTACATCAGTGATGTGTAGAATAGCGGGAATACCTTCAAGATATGTAGAAGGATTTAAAATTTCAAAAGATAAAAAAGATGGTATTGATCATTATACTGTTACAAATGGAGAAGCACATGCATGGTGTGAGATTTTAATAAACCCAGAAAAGGATATATGGATTCCACTAGATCCATCACCAACGCCGACTGAATGGAAAAAGGAAAATAAAATAGAAGAAGAAAAAAAGGAAGAAAGTAAGTACGAAGAAAACAATATTATATCACCAAGAAAAAATCATCAAAATATTAACCAATTTGAAGAAGATGATGATGACAGTTATTTTTATAATTTAAATTATGAGAAAATCTTTAAAAGAGTATCAATTATATTTACAATAGTTTTATATATAATAATCAAAGTGGTTTTATATTATGTAAGAAAAAATAAGATGTTAAAATCAGATAGTATAATACCGTTATATAATTATTATATAAATAGATTAGAAACATTAGGAATAACTAAAAATAGAAGTTCAACTGATTTGGAATTTTTAGATGAAATAAGGAATTCAGAACTTAAGAAAAGGCTTAAAGAATTAATAGAGCTAAGTTACAAAGAATATTATGGCCAAATAAACATAGGTAATATTGATAAAAAAAGTTATATAATATTTATAGAAAACTATGTAAGACAAAGACAGTCAATATTTAAGTATTTAATGAAAAAGTATTTAGTGACTTTATAATTATAGAAAATATTAAAAAGTGTTAAAAATGGCATTGATATTTTTCAATGCCATTTTTGTGAAGTTGGAGGTAAATATGAAATATAAATTAATATGCACAGATATGGATGGAACTTTATTAAATAATGAAAAAAAGGTAAGTAAAGCAACTTTAGAAAGTATAAAAAAAGCACATGAGAAAGGTGTTAAAATAGCTATAACAACTGGAAGAATTTTCGTTTCAGCTAAATATTACGGAGAACTTTTGAAAATACAAGCGCCAATAATAGCATCAAATGGTGCTTATATAAGAGAAGGTGACAATTTAATTTATAAATGTATATTAGGGATAGAAAATTGTAGAGAACTCTTAAAAATATTCAATTATTATGAGTTAGTACCACATTTTTATACAGCGGAAGGTATATTTGCAGGAAATTCGATGTATACATCTAAGTTTTATGAAAAGTCAAATAGGGTTGTTCCAGAACAATTTAAAATAAAAATAAAAACAGTAGAAAATTGGGAGGAAGTATTTGAAAATCATCAGATGGATATATTAAAAGCTGTAGCTATTGATGATGATATAAATAAAATAAAAAAAGCAAAAGAAGATATAAAAAAATTAGGAATGTATGAAGTTGTGAGTTCATTTAGTAATAACTTTGAAGTTATGAACAAAAATGTTTCAAAAGGAAGAGCAGCAAAAAGACTTACAGAGTATTACAACTTAAATAAATCAGAGGTCATTGCAATTGGTGATAATGAAAATGATATTTCAATGATAGAGTATGCTGGATTAGGTGTAGCTATGGAAAATGCTACTGATGAAACAAAAAAAATTGCGAATTACATAACAGATAGTAATGATAATGATGGAGTAAAAAAAATTATAGATAAATTTATATTAGAATATTAAATTAAGAAAGCAAAAAATAACAATAAATAATAAGATATATTTAACTTATTATTTATTATTTCAAGTATATAAAAATGATAATATAATTTAAAAAAATATATAAAATGACATAATGTGATTATATTGTAGTAGTGTTTATTACTAAAGTCATAATATACACTATAAAAAAATAATAAAATAACGTATAATATAAGTATTATAATTTAAAATTTATGTGAATTATAATTTTCAAGTTATTTTTATAAACAACTGTATGATATAATTAAATTTTGTTAAGTAGAAAATAAGTATTAAGTAAAATATAAAGTATGTATGAACTAGGGAGGAAAATATATGAATTTGAATATAGTACTATTTCAACCAGAAATTCCTCAAAACACAGGAAATATAGGTAGAACTTGTGTACTTACAAATTGTAAGCTACATCTTATAAAACCATTAGGATTTAGTTTGGATGAAAAAAGCTTAAAAAGAGCAGGATTAGATTATTGGCCACTATTAGATATAGAAATACATGAATCATATGAAGATTTAAGAGATAAGTATAAAGATGGTACATTTTATTTTTGCACAACTAAAGCAGTGAAAAATCATACTGAACCTCAATTTAAAGAGGGAGATTTCTTGGTGTTTGGAAGAGAATCTAGTGGATTGCCTAATTATATAAGAGAAGAAAATAAGGAAAATTTAATAAGAGTTCCAATGGTTGAAACTACAACTAGGTCTTTAAATTTATCTAATACAGTAGCAATTATAGCGTACGAAGCATTAAGGCAAATAAATTTTAAAGGGATGAAATAGACAGGAGGGTTTATTCTTAATGAAGGAAAAAGTGAAAATTATAACTGATAGTACTTGTGATATACCTGACCATATAATAAAAAAGTATGATATAGAAGTAATGCCTCAAATAATTAATATAGATGAACAGTGCTACTTAGATGGAGTTGAAATAAACTTTTCAAGTCTAATGGAAAAAATGGAGAATTGTAGTGAATTTCCTAAGACAGGACAAATAACGCCTCACAGATTTACTGAAATGTTTGATAAATATTTAAAAGAAGGATATAAAATAGTAGCTATACATATGTCTTCAAAAATGAGTGGAACATATCAATCGGCATTAATTGCAAAAGATTTAATTGAAACGAATGATGTGTATGTTATAGATTCAGAAGCTGTTTGCGGAGCTTTAGGTGTTTTAGTTTTAAAAGCTGCAATACTTAAAGAAAATGGTTGTCCTGCAGAAGAAATATATAATGAAGTATTAAAGGCAAAAAGTAAAGTGAGAAGCATGACTTGCTTTCAATCCTTAACAAATCTTGTGAAGGGTGGACGTCTTTCAAAAGCAGCAGGAGCTATAGGAAATTTATTAGGAATAAAATTAATTCTTACTATCAGAGACGGAGAAATGGTGGTAGAAGAAAAAATAAGAGGAAATAAAAAAGTGCAAAGATCTATAATGGAGTATTTGGAAAAGTATGAAATAGATAGTAGCACACCTGTTATAGTTATAGAATCAGGATTTAAAGAAGAAAATAAAAGCATATATGATAATGCTGAGGAATTATTAATTAATAACAATGCTGAAATTTTAGAAAGAACTCCTGGATGTGCAGTAGGTGTTCAT
Source organism: Clostridium amazonense (assembly GCF_056431285.1). Classification (NCBI taxonomy): domain Bacteria; kingdom Bacillati; phylum Bacillota; class Clostridia; order Eubacteriales; family Clostridiaceae; genus Clostridium; species Clostridium amazonense. Next base: position 520,202 of record NZ_JBWKMH010000010.1, read on the forward strand.
TCTGGAGATAATGTATTTGCAATATTTTTTATAGAAAAATAGTAATATATAATAAAAAGGTAATGAAGAAAGTTAACTTTCTTTATTATCTTTTTTTCTTATACAAAATACATGTTAAGAAAGCAGTAAATACTAAAAACTAATATAAAACTTTAAAAATAATTTAACTTTATATAGGAAAGAGAAAATAAAAAAAATTAGCATACAATAATATATATAAAGAAATTTAAAGTTTGATTTTTTAGATTAAAAACAAATTTATATATAACCTATTAACAAAAAATGATTGGAACTTAAAGTATATTATATATAGAAGCATATAATATATTTAAAAAAAACAGTATTTAAGCAATTTATATCATAAATTTAAATTTTAAATAGTATATAATAATGAATATTTTAATTATTTAAAATTCTTAGCACGACATAAATAAGAAAAAAATGTATAAAAATAAATATAATTGAATATAGAAATAAGAAATGTTCAAAAAAATAGAGTATAATTTAAAGAATATTATAAATTTACTAAAAAATAAACAAAAATCGACAGGAAAATTCAAAAAATATTAATTATTTGAAATATTAAAATTGAGTATAGATATTTCAAATACAAAAAATTCGAAAAACTATAGAAATTTAAAAAACAATAATATATACTTAACTTGTAATTGAAATTTCCAATAGATTTAGAAAATTTAATAAAAATAGTATGGATGAAATATTCGAGAGATGATTCTACATAAGAACAATGTAAAGCTTTTTATAGTAGAATAGCCGAAGAAGCAAAAACATGTCTTGCCAGGTATGTTTGAAACTCTCAGGCAAAAGGATCGAAGATGGACATAACTCTGGAAAGCGCAAGCACCGAAGGAGTAAAACTCTCAGGTAAAAGGACAGGGCATAGGCAAAATTGTTTTATTAATAGTTTTGTGTATGCTTTTTTTATGCTTAGTTAGGAGGTAATTAGGTGATTGAACCATTATATATAATAACTAATAATCCATTGTCAGATGAACATTTTAAAAATAACTTTGAAGTTATATATTTAGAAAACGGAAATGCTATGGATGTATTAAGAAAAGTGAGAGATGAAATACATATAGGACATAAACTTTTAACTCATCCATTAATGAGTAGTGTAAAGCCTAATGAGACTCCATATAGAACAATATGTGTTTCAATAGAAAAAAATAAATCTATAGATTTACAGTCTTTAGATATAATAGAAAATTCTATACATACTACAGAAAAATTTTTAAAAGATTTCAATACTCCAAAATGGAGTGATAAAATATTAAAAGATTTTCAATTAATAGATTGTGATTTAATACATCATGCAATTGAATAGGGAGGGGAAAATCATGGAAAATAAAATTTATGATACCATTATTATAGGTGGAGGCCCAGCAGGATTAGGTGCAGCATTATATGCAGGAAGAGCTAAAATGAGTGCATTACTATTAGAAAGAGCTAAATTTGGAGGCCAAGCTGCTACAACTTCAGAAATTGAAAATTATCCAGGATCAATACAAGACGAAACAGCTCCACAAATAGCAAGAATGAAACAACAAGCTGAAAACTTTGGAACTGAAATAGTTAAAGATGAAATAGTTAAAGTTGAATTAGAAGGTGAAGTTAAAACTTTAACTGGAAAAAATGGTGAGTATAAAGCAAAAACAATTATAATAGCTACAGGTGCTAACCCAAGACTTGCAGGATTTAAAAACGAAGTAGAATTAAGAGGAAAAGGAGTATCTTACTGTGCTACATGTGACGCTGATTTCTTTGAAGAATTAGATGTTGCTGTTGTAGGTGGTGGAGACTCAGCACTAGATGAAGCAATATATTTAACTAAATTTGCTGAAAAAGTTACTGTAATTCATAGAAGAGATGAATTTAGAGGAAATAAATCAGTACAAGAAAGAGTATTTGCAAATGATAAAATTGATATACTTTGGGATTCAGTAGTTGAGGAAGCAATAGACAACGATGGAATACTAGGTGGATTGAAAATTAAGAATGTTAAAACTAATGAGATATCAGATTTAGCAGTAGATGGATGCTTTGTATTTGTTGGATACAACCCAACTACAAAAGTATTTGAAGGAACTAGCTTAAAATTAAGTGATAGAGGCGAAATCATAACTGATGAAGATATGAGAACTAATGTAGAAGGTGTTTTTGCGGCTGGAGATGTTAGAAAAAAATCTTTAAGACAAGTTATAACTGCAACTTCAGATGGTGCTATAGCAGCAACTCAAGCTGAACACTATATTGCTAATAAGTAAAATTAAAATTAATTTTAAATATATGAAGAAACATTTTGGGAGGGTATTAAAATGTTAGAAATAGGAAAAGACAACAAGGAAGTATTTGAAAGTGATGTTTTAGGTGAAACTGAAAAACCTGTATTTGTTGATTTTTGGGGAGACAAATGTGAAATATGTAAACAATTAATGCCATCAGTACACGAATTAGAAGCTAAATATGGCGATAAAATAAAATTCGTTAGCTTAAATATAAGTGGAGCAAGAAGACTTGCAATAGCACAAAAAGTTTTAGGTCTTCCAACAATGAAATTATACAAAGCTGGAGAATGTGTAGATACTTTAACTCCAGATAAAATATCTAATATTGCAGATGTAGAAAGCTTCATAAAAGTTTGCTATGAAACACTATAATTAATAAATAAAAAAATTTAAATGTGTTGCTTATAATATAGGCAGCTCAAGCTGCCTATATTAATAATAATAAACTATAAGTTAATAAACTTTATATATTTTTAGGAGGTGAATGTTTTGCGTCTAGAGATTGGAAAAATAATGATAAAAGATCTTCAATTCGGACCAGAAACAAAAGTTGAAAATGGAACTCTTTATGTTAATAAAGAAGAGCTTCTAAAAGAAATCGGTGGGGATGAAAAAATAGCAAGCATCGATTTTGATATTGCAAGACCAGGTGAAAGTGTAAGAATAATACCTGTTAAAGACGTAATTGAGCCAAGAGTTAAAGTTGAGGGCAATGGTGGTATATTCCCAGGTTTCGTAAACAAAGTTGATACAGTAGGATCAGGCAGAACACATGTATTAAAAGGAGCTGCAGTTGTTACAACTGGTAAAATTGTAGGATTCCAAGAAGGTATAGTAGATATGTGTGGAGAGGGAGCTAAATTTACTCCATTCTCAAAAACTAATAACTTAGTTATTATATGTGAACCAAAAGAGGGAGTAAAACAACACGAACATGAGGAAGCTGTTAGAACTATAGGATTTAAAGCAGCTACATACCTTGGAAAAGCTGGAATGAATGTTGAACCAGATGAAGTTAAAACATTCGAAACATTACCATTATTAGAACAAGTTAAACAATATCCAGAATTACCAAAGGTAATATATGTTTATATGTTACAAACTCAAGGACTATTACATGACACTTATGTTTATGGAGTAGATGCTAAGAAAATAATACCAACATTTATTTATCCAACAGAAGTATTTGATGGAGCAGTAGTAAGTGGTAACTGTGTATCAGCTTGTGATAAAAATCCAAGTTATGTTCACATGAATCATCCAATAATAGAAGACTTATATGAAAGACATGGAAAAGATATAAACTTCCTTGGTTGTGTAATAACTAATGAAAACGTATATCTTGCAGACAAAGAAAGATCTTCTAACATGACTGCTAAATTAGTAGAATTCTTAGGAGCTGAGGCAGTAATAATTTCAGAAGAAGGATTTGGTAATCCAGATGCTGACTTAGTTATGAACTGTAATAAAATATCTGCAAAAGGAATAAAAACTGTACTTGTAACTGATGAATATGCAGGACAAGATGGATGTTCTCAATCATTAGCAGACTCAACTCCAAAAGGAGATGCAGTTGTAACAGGCGGAAATGCTAATGAAGTTATAGTACTTCCTAAAATGGATAGAGTAATTGGACATGTTGATGCAGCAAATATAATTGCTGGAGGACACATGGGAAGTTTAAGAGAAGATGGAAGTATAGAAGCTGAAATCCAAGTTATAACAGGAGCTACAAGCGAAGTTGGATTTAACACTTTAACAGCTAAAGGTTTTTAAGTAAAAGAAATAAATTAGGTTTATAAATAAAACTATAACCAAAATACTATAAGCGAAAGGAAGATTAATTATGTTACAAGGAAAAAAAGTTGTTTGTATCGGTGATAGAGACGGAATACCAGGACCAGCTTTAGAAGCTTGCGTTAAATCAGCAGGAGGAGAAGTAGTATTTGCATCTACAGAGTGCTTTGTTTGAACAGCTGCAGGTGCAATGGATCTGGAGATCCAACAAAGAGTTAAAGATTTAGCAGAAAAATTCGGACCAGAAAATATGGTAGTAGTAATAGGTGGAGCAGAGGCTGAAGCATCAGGATTATCAGCAGAAACTGTTTCAGCTGGAGACCCTACTTTTGCAGGTCCTTTAGCAGGAGTTGAATTAGGATTATCAGTTTTCCACGTTGTTGAAGAAGAAATGAAAGCTGAATTTGATGATGCTGTTTATGATGAACAATGCGGAATGATGGAAATGGTTTTAGATGTTGATGAAATAGTAAGTGAAGTTAAATCAGTAAGAGACCAATTCTGTAAATACCTTTAATTTAAAATATATAAAGTAAAAATATAAAATACGGAAGAAATAGAAATTGTTTTTTGACCCTGAAAACATTTTAGATTTCACGGGTCAATGCCCAATGAAAGGGGGAAAACCATGATAAAAGTAGTTCATTATATAAATCAGTTTTACGCTGGAATAGGTGGAGAAGAAAAAGCTGATTATAAACCAGAAGTTCGTGAAGGATTTGTTGGACCAGGAATGGGTCTTAACGGATTATTAAAAAAAGAAGGAGCAGAAATAGTTGCAACTGTAATATGTGGTGACTCATATTTTGCTGAAAATACAGAAGAAGCTAAAAAAGAAATATTAGAAATGGTTAAAAAATACGAGCCAGATATGTTTATAGCTGGTCCAGCATTTAATGCAGGTAGATATGGAGTTGCTTGTGGTGACGTATCTACAGCAGTTAAAGAAAGTTTAAATATACCAGTTTTAACAGCGATGTATATAGAAAACCCAGGTGCTGATATGTACAAAAAATATGTTCATATAGTATCTACTAGAAATAGTGCTGTTGGTATGAGAGCTGCCCTTCCATCAATGGCTAAATTAGCTATAAAATTAGCTAAAGGTGAAGAGATTGGATCACCAGCTGAAGAAGGATATATTGAAAGAGGCGTAAGAAAAAATTTCTTCGCAACTGAAAGAGGTTCTAAGAGAGCAGTAGATATGCTTGTTAAAAAATTAAAAGGTGAAGAATTTGTAACAGAATTTAAAATGCCTAACTTTGATAGAGTAGAGCCAAATCCTCCAATAAAAGATATAACTAAAGCTAAAATTGCTATAGTTACATCTGGTGGTATAGTTCCAAAAGGAAATCCAGATCATATTGAATCATCAAGTGCATCAAAAATTGGTAAATATGATATAGAAGGTATAATGGATTTAACAAGTGAAACTCATGAAACAGCTCATGGTGGACACGATCCAGTATATGCAAATGAAGATCCAGATAGAGTAATACCAGTTGATGTATTAAGAGAAATGGAAAAAGAAGGTAAAATAGGTTCTTTACACAGATATTACTATTCAACAGTAGGTAATGGAACAGCTGTTGCTTCTACTAAGAAATATGGTGAATATGCAGCTAAAGAATTAATAGCTGATGGTGTAGATGCAGTTATATTAACTTCTACGTGAGGAACTTGTACACGTTGCGGAGCAACGCTAGTAAAAGAAATAGAAAGAGCTGGATTACCAGTAGTACACATGTGTACAATAACTCCAGTTTCTTTAACTGTTGGAGCTAATAGAATAGTACCAACAATAGCAATACCTCACCCACTAGGAAACCCTGCATTAAGCAAGGAAGATGAATATGCTTTAAGAAAACACTTAGTAGAAAAAGCATTAATAGCATTACAAACTCCAGTAGATGGACAAAAAATATTTGAATAAAATTGTAAAATTTTAATAATATAAAATAATTAGGGAACGAATCTGTTCCCTGATTATTTTAAAATTTCATAATAGTTAAATTATTAGATGATGTAAAATATGCAAGAAAAATTTAAAACAAGTAGCTTGTATATTTTAGATTATCTATCATGATTTAGATAATATTAATAAGAGTAAAAAAATGTGAATTATATTCACTTGAGTATAAAGGGAGGTTTTAAAATCATGAATTTTCCAGTATTAAAAAAAGCAGCATATATATTAGTTAACACTCCAGATATGGTAATACATAATGGAACAACTCAAACAGCAGAAAGACAAACTAATCCGGGGTCAGAATATTTAAAAGCTTTAAAAGATCATTTAAGACCATATGAGGAAGTTGTAGCTTATGCACCAAACCAAACTTATATAGGAAACTTAACTCCAGATGAATTAAGTGAAATGCCAAGACCTTGGTTTGGAAAAAATGTTGAAAATGCAAATAGATTTGGTAAATTTGGAGAAGTTATGCCACAAGATGAATTCTATGGACTTATGAAAATATGTGACGTATTTGATTTAGTTATATTAGAAGAAAGTTTTGCAAATGAAACAAGAGAAAAATTAACTAAACATAAATTAATAGCTGACAAAGCTGAAAAAGTTGTTGGTGATGAAATTTCTAAAATTGAAGATTTAGTTAATAATGTAGGAGCAGAAGGTCTATATATAGATGGAAAATTAGTTGGATGTGTAAGAAGAGCTCACGAAATAGATCCAAACTTATCAGCTCACTATATGCTAGAAAACTTAGCAGTTAAGGCTTCTGGTGTTTTAGCAGGATTACATTTAGTTGATAACTTAGATGTACCTGTAGAAGAAATTGAATATATAATTGAATGTTCAGAAGAAGCTATAGGAGACATGAACCAAAGAGGTGGCGGAAATATAGCTAAATCAATAGGAGAAGTTGTTGGATTAACAGGAGCAACTGGAGCTGATATGAGAGGATTCTGTGCAGGACCATCACACTCATTAATTACAGCAGCATCACTTGTTAAAAGTGGAATATATAAAAATGTTTTAGTTATAGCTGGAGGAGCTACAGCTAAACTTGGAATGAATGGTAGAGATCATGTTAAAAAAGATATGCCAGTACTTGAAGATTGCTTAGGCGGATTTGCAGTATTAGTATCTCAAAATGATGGTGTTAGTCCAATATTAAGAACAGATGTAATTGGAAGACACACAATAGGACATGGTGCTTCACCACAAGCTGTATTAGAAGCATTAGTTCTTGATCCATTAACTAAAAATGGAATAAAAATAACAGATGTAGATAAATTTGCACCAGAAATGCAAACACCAGATATAACAGAACCAGCAGGAGCTGGAGATGTTCCAACACAAAACTATAAAATGATAGGAGCATTAGCTGTTAAAAAAGGACAATTAGAAAGAAAAGAATTACCAGGATTCGTAAAAGAACATGGATATCCAGGATTTGCACCAACTCAAGGACATATACCTTCAGGAGTGCCAGTAATAGGACATGGAATAGATCACATAAAGGAAGGAAAATTAAATAACTTTATGATAATAGGTAAAGGAAGTTTATTCTTAGGAAGAATGACTAATCTATTTGATGGTGTATCTATACTAGTTGAGAAAAATACAGGTGTTGTAGAAGAAAATGCAGGAATCAGTAAAGACGAAGTTAAATCAATGGTTGCAGATGCAATGAAAGACTTTGCTACATTCTTAGCAAAAGATATGGAATAATTAAATTTTTAAGTATAGTTCCTTTTAATATGGAGGAACTATACTTTAGAAAAGGGGTGTAAATATGAGCCAAAATTCAACTAAGGCAATGATTGCAGAAGTATTTAATGATATTGCTAATGGGATAAAAAGTGGTCAATTCAAAAAAAGAGCAAGAATTGGCTTAACTATATTAGGTTCAGAGCACGGTGTAGAAGAAATGGTTAAAGCAGCGGAGCTTTGCAAAAATAAATATGGTGATTTTGATATAGTTTTAATAGGAACAAAAGTAGATGGAGATTTTGAAGTAGTGGAAGTTGATTCGCCAGAAGCAGGTCATAAAAAAATGACTGAAATGCTAGAAAATGGAGAGTTAGATGGTTGTGTAACTCAACACTTTGATTTTCCAATAGGAGTGTCTACTATAGGTAGAGTTTTAACTCCAGGATTAGGTAAGGAAATGATATTAGCAACTACAACAGGAACTACATCAACTAACAGAGTTGAAGGAATGGTTAAAAATGCAATATCAGGAATTTCAGTAGCTAAAGCTAATGGAATAAAAAATCCTAAAGTTGGTATATTAAATTTAGATGGTGCTAGACAAGTAGAAAGAATATTAAATGAAGTTAAAGAAGCTGGATATGAATTTGAATTTGCAAGTTCACTAAGAGCTGATGGTGGAGCTGTTATGAGAGGAAACGATTTATTAGCAGGAACACCAGATGTTATGGTTTGTGATTCTTTAACAGGAAACTTACTTGTTAAAGTATTTTCTTCATTTACAACTGGTGGAAACTATGAAACAGTTGGGGCAGGATATGGCCCAGGTGTAGGAGAAAATTATGATAAACTTGTTAATATAGTTTCAAGGGCATCAGGAGCACCTTTAATAGCAGAAGCATTAAGATACTGTGCAACTTGTGCAGAAAATAAAGTTTTAGATATTGCAAGAAATGAGTTTAAAAAGGCGAATGAAAAAGGACTTCAAGAATTCATAGATAAAACTGCTAAGAAAGCAGTTAAGGTAGAAAGTGAAGAAGAAGTTAAAATGCCACCTAAAAAGGTTGTAACTGCATCAATCGCTGGAATAGATATATTAGAACTTGAAAATGCATGTAAAGCTTTATGGAAAGAAAACATTTATTCAGAAAGTGGAATGGGCTGTACAGGTCCTATAGTACTTGTATCTGAAGACGAACTTGATAAGGCAAAAGAAGTTTTGAAAAAAGCTGAATATTTAGCATAGATTTGACTGAGCATTTTGCTCAGTCAAAATTTACGTTAAACAATAAAAGATAAATACACATAAATGTATATTTAAAATGCATATATATATAGGAAGAAAAAATTCAAATTGAATATTATAAAGTTATTTATAAAGAAAAAATAAACTATACAACTGGGAACAAAAACAATCCATCAGAGAAAAAATCATAAATGATAATTATAAATTTATTATAAAAAAATGTGAAATATTAAAAAAATAACTTTACATATTCATAAAAGTGATGCGATAATAAATTAAACGACAAATATATATATAATTCTAAAAAGTCATATAAAACAGAATTTTAAGTGTATTAAAAAGTACTTGTATAATTTAAAAAAATATAGTATATTACAAAAGGAGTTTTAGTGTACAACATACTAAATAAAAAAACAAAGAGTATATTATATTTTTGTCATATTATAAAAAAGTATGTTTAAAAATTTAATTGATAATAAAAAAACTTTACATATGTGCTATCTTTTTATTAATTTAAACTTTTAAACGAAAAACAGTTGAATAAATATATGATTTTTAATTATAATATTAAAGAGAATTATAAAAGAATTATATATATTGAAAATATGCAGAAAATTAGCATGTTTTCATATTCAGACATATAATTAAGTGTAATCTTAGGAGGTTAGTTTTATGAAAGTTAAAAGATTAGTAGCAATACTAACAGCAACTATGTTAAGTGCTTCAGTTTTAGTTGGTTGTGGCAATGCTGCAAACAATGGTGCAAACAATGGAGCAGATAAAAAAGAAGAAGCTAAAGGCGATAGCAATGAAAAAATAATGGTTGGATTAGCAACTGATGAAGGTGGATTAAATGATAAATCATTTAACCAATCAGCTGACGCTGGAGTAAAAAAAGCAGTTGAAGAGTTTGGTGTAGAATATAAACCAATAGAATCTCAAAAGAAAGAAGATTATGAGCCAAATCTACAAGCTTTAGTTGATGCTGGTTCACAATTAACATTCGGAATTGGATTCCAATTAAAAGAAGCAATGATTAATATTGCAAAAAACAATACTGATTCTAAATTTGCTATAATTGATGAAGTTATAGATAAAGAAGCAGATGGAGTAGATAACGTAATGTCTATTACATTCAAAGAAGAAGAAGGTTCTTTCTTAATGGGAGTAATAGCTGGTAAAATGACAAAAACAAATAAAATAGGATTTATAGGTGGAAAAGACCTACCTACAATAAATAAATTTGAATCAGGATTTGCTGCTGGTGTTAAAGCAGTTAACCCAGAAGCTGCAAAAGGATTAGAAAGTGCTGATGGAACAAAACCAGGATCAAACGTAAAATATGCTGATTCATTCTCAGATACAAACAAAGGATATGAAATAGCTAAATCATTATATGATTCAGGCTGTGATGTTATATATCATGCTGCTGGTGGAGTTGGAATTGGAATGTTCAAAGCTGCTAAAGAAATAAAAGATAAAGGAAATGCAGTATGGGCAATCGGAGTTGATATGGATCAATCATTATCAGTTCCAGAATATGCTGATGTAATCTTATCTTCAATGATAAAAAGAGTTGACCTTGGAACATACGAAGCTATAAAAGAATTAAAAGATGGAAGCTTCAAAGCTGAACATAAAGTTCTTGGCTTAAAAGAAGGCGGAGTTGGTATAGCTGAAACTACAAATAAAAACACTCCAGAAGATGTTATAAAAATAGTAAAAGAATATGAAGATAAAATAGTAAAAGGCGAAGTTAAAGTTCCAGAAGACAGAAAAGGTGTAATGGAATTTAAATAGTTTTAATATATAAGTTTAAAGAAGCTAGGTGTCTAGTTACATCTAGCTTCTTTTAATAAAAAAGTGGTTTTAAGAAAATCAAAATAATAAATCAAAATGTTAATTTTTTTTAGATTAATTGTGAGAAATTCTAAATAAATAGTAAATTGTATTTTGAATTATTATTTTTAATATTATAATTATGGTAGGCTTAAATAAGTATGAGATGTAAATTACTAATAAGTGGTAGGTTATTAGTATAAGGAGGAAACGGAATGAAAAAGGTAATAGAAATGAAAGGTATAACCAAAGTTTTCCCTGGAACTATTGCCAATGATAATGTGGATTTTGAACTTTTAAAAGGAGAAACTCACGTTTTACTTGGTGAGAATGGGGCAGGTAAGACTACCCTTATGAATATTTTATATGGGTTATACCAACCAGAAAAAGGTGAGATATATGTCAATGAAAATTTGGCAAAAATCACAAACCCTAATGATGCTATAAAATTAGGAATAGGAATGGTTCACCAACACTTTATGCTTGTAAACAACTTTACGGTAGCAGAAAATATAATACTTGGTATAGAACCTAAAAAAGGAATAAAACTTGACTTAAAAAAAGCGGTAAAAGATGTTGAGGCAATATCTGAAAAATATGGATTTAGTATAGATCCAAATGCAGTTATTGAAGATATTTCTGTAGGACAACAACAAAAAGTTGAAATATTAAAGGCCTTATATAGGGGAGCGGAAATATTAATATTAGATGAACCTACAGCAGTTTTAACACCGCAAGAAATAGAAGAACTTGCTAATATTATAGATAACTTGAAAAAAGAAGGAAAGTCTGTAATATTAATCACTCATAAATTAAAAGAAGTTATGAAAATGAGTGATAGAGTTACAATTATAAGAAGAGGTAAAGTAACTGGAACAGTTCAAACTAAGGAGACAAACATAGATGAACTAGCAGAACTAATGGTTGGAAGAAAAGTTAATCTAGTTGTAGAAAAGGATCCTTGTAAAATAGGAAAAAGAGTTTTACATGTAGAAAATTTATCAGCTATAGATCAAAGAAAAGTGGAAGTTATAAAAGATATAAACTTTGAAGTCTTTGGCGGAGAGATATTCGGTATTGCTGGTGTAGATGGAAATGGACAAACAGAATTATTAGAGGTTTTAACTGGACTTAGAAAGCCCAAAGAAGGAAAAATATCAGTAGATGAAAAAGATATATATGGAAAGACACCTAAAGAAATAATTAAAGCAGGTGTAGCTCATATCCCAGAGGATAGACATAAAAGAGGGTTAGTACTTAAGTACTCACTATTTGAAAACTCTATTCTTGGAATGCATAAAGAAAAACCATTCTGTAAAGGAATAGTTTTAAATTACAATAATATTAAAAAACATTGTGATAAACTAATTGAAGAGTTTGATGTTAGAACTCCAAATAATGCAGTTAATGCTTCAGCATTGTCAGGAGGAAATCAACAGAAACTAATTGCTGCGAGAGAGATATATAAAGATCCAGAATTATTAATTGCAGCTCAACCTACGAGAGGAATAGACGTTGGTGCTATTGAATATATACATAAGAGATTAGTTGGAGAAAGAGATAAAGGAAAAGCCGTTTTATTAGTATCATTAGAGTTGGATGAAATTTTAGCTTTATCAGATAGAATAGCAGTTATGTATGATGGAAAAATTGTTGACATCATAGATAGAAAAGATGCTGATGAGCAAAAATTAGGTATATTAATGGCTGGTGGAACATTAGATGAAAACAAGGAAGGAGTTGAAAAATAATGGCTGAACAGTCAAAAGGATTTAAAATAAATTGGAAAGCCGTAGCGTTTCCTTTTATAGCTATACTTCTTTCATTATTTATATCAGTGTTCTTTGTTATGTGGGCGAAAGGATACTCTATAACAAAGTATTTTACAGCTCTTACTGATTTAATAGGAACAGTATGGAAAGGTAGCTTTGGAAATGAAAAAAATATATTAAATACTATATCAGAAGTGACGCCACTTATATTCACAGGTGTAGCGAATGCTATAGCATTTAAAACAGGATTATTTAATATAGGGGTAAGTGGACAGTTCGTTGTAGGTATGTTAGCAGGTGGAATTGTTGGAACAATTCCAGGATTAAACCCAATAGTTCATGTAATATTAATGATAGTTTCAGGTATTATAGCAGGAACAATTTGGGGAGGAATACCTGGACTATTAAAAGCTAAATTTGGAACTAGTGAAGTTATAAATACTATAATGCTTAATTATATTTCATTATTCCTATCTAACTATGTAATACTTAAAACTGCATTTGGAGTTCCGGGAAAAGCAAGAACTCCTATAATTCAGGAAAGTGCAAAACTTATGAGATTTTCTAAAGGTTCTACAGCAAACATAGGAATTATATTTGCAGTTATAGTTGCAATATTTATTTTCTGGTTATTATGGAAAACTACTGTAGGATATGAAATCAGAGCAGTTGGAATAAATCCACATGCTGCAGAGTATGGTGGAATAAATGTTGCGAAAAATGCAGTTCTTGCAATGGTACTTTCAGGAGCTATAGCAGGTCTTGGTGGAGCATTACACGTTTCAGGTGTTACTTATATGGTACAAGACTTTATGGCAGTACCAGCTTACGGATTTGATGGTATAGCAGTTGCATTATTAGCTAAGAGCAATCCAGTTGGATGTATAGCTTCAGCAGTATTGTTTGGTGCATTAAATACAAGTGCAAGAGCACTTCAATTAAATGGAATACCTAAAGAAATAATATTTTTAATACAAGCGATAATAATTATATTTGTTGCAACAGACTACATTATGAAACATTTTGAAGAGAAAAAGAAAAAAGGAGCGATAATAAATGGATAGTTTTAACTTTATATCACTAATAACAGCTACGTTAAGAATAGCTACTCCTCTATTATTTGCTGCCCTTGGTGGAATGTTCTCAGAAAGATCAGGTGTAGTAAATATAGGTATGGAAGGTATGATGACGATGGGAGCCTTCTTTGCCGTATATGTAACTCATGTTACTGGAAGCCCAGTAATGGGTATATTTGGAGGTATGGTTGCAGGAGGTGTTCTTGCACTAATACATGCTTTCTTAAGTGTAAACTTAAAAGCAGATCAAGTTATATCAGGTACAGCGATAAACTTATTTTCAACAGCACTTGCAAGTTTCTTAATAACTAGATTGTTTGGAAAAGGTGGTCAAACAGATATAGTTAAAGGACTACCATTCCACGTTCCAGAGAGTGTTGCAAGTATACCAGTAATAGGACCATTTTTAAGCGGGATAAACTGGTTTGTTATATTAGCAATAGTGTTAGTATTTGTATCTTACTTTGTAATTTACAAAACACCATTTGGATTAAGAGTTAGATCTGTTGGAGAGCATCCAAAAGCAGCAGATACATTAGGAATAAATGTTTATAAAACTAGATATATATGTGTTATAATATCTGGAATGTTAGCGGGCCTTGGTGGAGCTGCATTATCATTAGGTATAACACCACTATATAAAGAAAATATGGTTGCAGGAAGAGGATTTATTGCATTAGCTGCACTTATATTTGGTAACTGGAAACCATTTGGAATACTTGGAGCATGTTTACTATTTGGATTTGGAGAAGCATTCCAAATCGTTGCTCAAGGATTTACATGGTCTTTACCAACTGAGTTCTATTCAGCAATACCATATATACTAACAATGTTAGCACTAGCTGGTTTTGTTGGAAAAACTCAAGGACCAGCAGCATCTGGTCAACCATATGAAAAGGGATCTAGATAGTTAAAGATAAGTAATAAAGTAGGCTTTTTAAGTCTACTTTATTTTTTATAAAATATATTTAAAAAACATATTTAAAGTAGGGCAGAATTTGAAATCACTTAGGAGGTGTAGTATTATTGAGATACACTCTATAGTTTATTATGAAAAAAATATTTAAAATATATAAAAATATAGTATAATTATAATGAAAATATTTTAAAAATTTAGAAAATTATAAATGTTGTTATGAAATAAATAATTTTTGGGGAAATTATAATATATATTAATAAAATAACACATTATAATAGAAAAACGTAAAATAAATAGGGGGTAATTAAAAATATGAGTAGAATCAATAGTATTTCTGGTCCCTGTATAGAGGAAGTATGGGAAAAGGTAAGTAAGGAAATTGGGGCAGATATAAACATTAATTCCAGGGGAATAAAAATTAATAAGAAGTATGATGGTACAGATATAATACTAGAATACTATACAATGGATGCAGGGAGTATTCCTATAACATATACAAGAATTAAAAGTAATTTTAAGAGTCTAAATAATTTTAAATTTAAAATATGTAATAGAAATGAATTAAATTCTAAATGCAATGAATTAGATATTGAAGAATACAGCACAGAAAATGCAATAATTGATAATGAATTAATAATAAAGACAAATGAAAAAGAGATTGTTAAAAAAATAGTAAAAGATAAAAATATAATAAATGTACTAATGAAATATAGAAATTTTATATTCCAGTGTAATCAGTGTGACAAAATAGATAAAAATCAGGGAATGTTTAATTTTGAAGTAAGCTTTAGAACTTTAGGTATAATTAAAAATGGAATAGAATTAAAAGAAATGTATAGTTTAATATGCAATACAATAAATATATTAAATGAAGAAAATATAATTATTTAATTTAAATTATATAATATGTAGTAAAATAGAAAAAATTTATAATTATGATATAATTAAGACTATAGAGTTTAAATTTAATTACGAGACTTTATAGTCTTAAAATTATGTAGAAAAGGCTGTGGTAATTATGAGTTTGGGTTTTGATTTAAAGTTATCAATGGAACAAAAATTAGTTATGACTATGGAAATGCAACTGTCGGTAAAACTTTTGCAAATGTCAACGTATGATTTACTTACTCATATAAATAAGGAATTGGAAGAAAATGTGACATTGGAAGCTAAAAATAATGATGATAATGAAAGTGATATTGAATTTAAAAAACTTATAGACTTTTTAAAAAACAACAATACTGATAGTAGTTCAAAAGAATATAAGGGAAATGATGAGGAAGTATCGCCTTTAAACTTTGTTGAAGCTAAAAAATCATTAAAAGATTATTTGAAAGAGCAAGTAATAGATTTAGAAATTAACAAAGTAGAAAAAAAGTTATGTTACTATTTAATAGAAGATTTAAATAGTAGTGGATATATTGAAGATGATTTAAGTTATATAGCTAATAAAAATAATTGTGATATAAGAGTAGTAGAAAAGGCATTATCAATAATTCAAAGTTTGGAACCAATAGGAATAGGTGCTAGAAATTTAAGAGAGTGTCTAAAAATCCAACTTATTAGAAAAAATATTGAAGATGAAAATATATACATCATAATAGATAAATATCTTGAAGAAGTTTCAAAAGCAAAATATTCTTATATAGCTAAAGAATTAAATTTAGATTTAAATAAAGTACAAAAGTATGTTGATATAATAAAAACATTAGAACCAAAACCATCTAGAGGATTTTTTACTGGAGACGAGACTAGCTATATAATACCTGATGCTATTATAAAAAGAATAGAAGATGAATTTGTAATAGTAATGAATGACTCAGTATTACCAAAATTAAATATAAATAGCACTTATAGTGAAATAATATCAACTTGTGAAGAAAAAGAAGTTGTTGATTATGTAAAAGAAAAAGTAAAT
The DNA here is from genome assembly GCF_056431285.1 of Clostridium amazonense. NCBI lineage: Bacteria > Bacillati > Bacillota > Clostridia > Eubacteriales > Clostridiaceae > Clostridium > Clostridium amazonense. Next base: position 536,757 of record NZ_JBWKMH010000010.1, read on the forward strand.
AAAGCGATGTTTCTTATAAAAAGTATAGAAAGTAGAAGACAAACGTTGTATTCTGTAATATCCAATATATTAGAAATACAAAATGAATACTTTCTATATGGAGAAGATTATTTAAAACCATTAACAATAAAAACTGTAGCTGATAATCTAAAATTTCATGAATCTACAGTAAGTAGAGCAATAAAAGATAAATATATAGCGATACCTAGTGGTAGGGTAGTTAGAATAAAAGATTTTTTTACTAACAGCTTAACTGGAAATGACGGAGAAGTTTCTACATATAATATAAAAAGAAGAATAATTAGTATAATAGAAAATGAAGATAAAAAGAAACCACTTTCAGATTCAGCAATCTGTAATATTTTAAAAAACGAAGGGATAGAAATATCAAGAAGAACCATAGCTAAATATAGGGATGAATTAAATATACTAAGTTCAGCGCAAAGAAAAAGAGTTTAAGACAATTTTGAAAAAATAAAAAAATTAATAAATTTATAAAAAGCTATTCACATGAATAGCTTTTTATAATATAATAAAATCATAAAGGGACATAAATGTTCCTACGGGTCACAAAAAGTCCAAGGAGAGAAAAATGAAAGAATTATTAAAATTACAAATGAAATTAGTACCAGAACTTTTAACTGTTTTGGATATGAGATATAACATTTTAAGCAATATTTATTACAATCAACCTATTGGTAGAAGAATGTTATCAAATAATTTAAATTTGAGTGAAAGAATAATAAGAAGTGAAGTAAATTTTTTGAAAGAACAAAATTTAATAGATATAAACAGCATAGGAATGAGTATAACAGATGAAGGAAAGGATTTGCTTAGAGATTTAAAATTTTTTATAAGAGAAATAAAAGGATTCAAATCAATAGAACTTGAAATAGCAAATCTATTGCATATAAAAGGCATGGTAATGGTACCAGGCGATGTTGAAGAGGATAAATCAGTATTAAGAGAAATATCTAAAATATCTTCGGAATATATAAAAAATTTATTAGAAGATAATATAATAATTTCATTAACGGGAGGTAATACTGTTAAAGAAGTAGTTGATAGTTTTCAGGCCACTAATGAATACAAGGATATAATGGTTTTACCAGCAAGAGGAGGAATGGGAACAGATATAGAATTGCAATCAAACACTCTAGCAGGTAGATTGGCATCTAAAATTAATGGAAGATATGAAATATTACATATTCCAGATAGCTTGAGCAAAGAGACCGTTGATGCAATTTTAAATGAACCAGAAATTAAAAGAATATTTGAAGGTATAAAAAAATCTACTATAGTTATTCATGGTATTGGTGATGCTACTAGGATGTCCCATAAAAGAGAATTAAATTATGAAATAATAAAGAAAATAAAAAGTGAAGATGCTGTTGGAGAAGCATATGGACATTACTTTAATGCTGATGGAAAAATAGTATATTCACTACCTAATATAGGGATAAATGGAAATGAAATATCAAAAATTAAACATATGATAGCGGTGGCTGCAGGTAAAAGAAAAGCTAGAGCAATTATCGCAGCTATCAAAGATAGAAAAAATGAGGTTTTATTTACAGATGAGGCTACAGCTAAAGAAATATATAATATATTAACAGAAACATCATTGTAAATAATAAAACATAATAAATGAATGGTAGGAGGAATTAATAATGATAAAAGTTGGAATAAGTGGATTTGGAAGAATAGGAAGAAATGCGTTTAAGGTTTTAGTAGAAAAGTATAATAATGACATAGAGGTAGTAGCGATTAATGATTTAGTAGATCCATATACATTAGCACATTTATTAAAATTTGATTCTTTATATGGCCAATTTGAGGGAACTGTAGAAGCTAAGGATAATGCTATAATTGTTAATGGTAAAGAAATAAGAATTTTTGCAGAAAGAGAACCTAAAAATATACCTTGGGGACTTTTAGGTGTTGATATAGTAATAGAAGCTAGTGGTAAATTTACTGATGGAGAAAAAGCAAAGGCACATATAGAGGCAGGTGCTAAAAAAGTATTGATTTCAGCTCCAGCAAAAAATGAAGATATAACTATAGTTTTAGGTGTTAATGAAGAAAAATATGAAAATGAAAAGCATAATGTAATTTCTAATGCATCTTGTACAACAAATTGTTTAGCTCCATTTGCAAAAGTATTAGATAGAGAATTTGGAATTGTAAAAGGTCTTATGACTACAATTCATTCTTATACAAATGACCAAAAAATATTAGATGCACCACATAAGGATCTAAGAAGAGCAAGAGCTGCAGCAGAAGCTATGATACCAACTACAACAGGAGCGGCAAAAGCAGTATCATTAGTTTTACCACAATTAAAAGGTAAATTAAATGGAATGGCTGTAAGAGTACCAACACCAACTGTATCAATAACAGATTTAGTTTGTGAACTTTCAAAAACAGCTACAGCAGAAGAAATAAATGCTGCATTTAAGAAGGCATCAGAAGGTGAATTAAAAGGAATATTAGGATATAGTGAAGAACCATTAGTATCTATAGATTATAGAGGAGATGAACGTTCATCAATAGTTGATGGATTATCTACTATGGTTATAAATGATAATATGGTTAAAATAGTTTCATGGTATGATAATGAATGGGGCTATTCAAATAGATTAGCTGATCTTACAAAATATGTAGCTGATAGATTATAAAGAATAAATTTTATAAAATCTAGTTCTGAATTTTAATAAGAACTAGATTTTAATTTTATAACAAACAATAAAGCTACACTAAATATTAAAAAAATAACCTAATAGTATATCATATTTCCTAAAAAGATGGTAAAATAAAAGAGTAAAGTATAAAATTTACTGTACTATATATGATGCGATATATTTTCTTATAAAATTTTAATTAATAGATAATATTATAATATAGAAAATAACACATAATAAATTGAAATATTATTTTATATATTGTAAAATTTTTATAAGAATAATATGGAAAGGGGAATATAAGTGAAGTTTAATAAAAAAACAATAGAAGATATAGATGTTAAGGGAAAAAAGGTTTTAGTAAGATGTGATTTTAATGTTCCACTTGTAGATGGAGCAATAACAGATGAAAATAGATTATTAGGTGCAATGCCAACAATTAAATATTTAATGGAAAATGGTGCAAAAGTTATTTTGTGTTCTCATCTTGGAAAACCAAAGGGAGAAGCAAAAGAGGCGTTATCACTAAAAGTAGTAGGTAAGAGATTATCAGAACTTTTAGAAGTAAACGTTGACTTCTTAAAAGATAATAATGTTATATCAAATGAAGTAATTGAAAAAATAAATAAGTTACAAGATGGAGAAGTTGCACTTCTTGAAAACACTAGATTTAGAAAAGAAGAGACTAAAAATGAAGAGAATTTCTCAAAAGAATTAGCATCAGTTTGTGATATATTTGTAAATGATGCGTTTGGTACAGCTCATAGAGCACATTGTTCTACTGTTGGTATAACTAAATATTCAAAAGAATCAGTTTGTGGATATTTAATACAAAAAGAACTTAAGTTTTTAGGTGATGCAGTAGAAAGTCCAGTTAGACCATTTACTGCCATATTGGGAGGATCTAAAGTTTCTGATAAAATTAATGTTATAAACAATTTATTAGAAAAAGTTGATACTTTAATAATAGGTGGGGGAATGGCGTATACATTCTTAAAGGCTGAAGGTTATAACATTGGAAATTCATTAGTTGAAGATGATAAAATGGATTATGCAAGAGAGATGATAGAAAAAGCTAAAAATAAAAATGTTAAATTATTAATACCAGTGGATCATGTTGTAGCTAAGGAATTTTCTAAAGATTCAGAGGCAATAATAACAGAAGGAAAAGACATAAAAGATGGGTATATGGGTCTTGATATAGGACCAAAAACAGTAGAAATATATGAAGAAGTAATAAAAAATTCAAAAACAATAGTTTGGAATGGACCAATGGGAGTATTTGAATTTGAAAACTTTAAGAATGGTACACTAGCTATAGCAAAGAAAATGGCAGATAATAAAGAAGCCACCACTATAATTGGTGGCGGAGATAGTGCTGCCGCTGTTAATATATTTAATTTAGGAGAGTGTATGACTCACATATCAACTGGTGGAGGAGCATCATTAGAGTTTTTAGAAGGAATAGAACTTCCAGGTATAGTATCACTTGATGATAAGTAAAAAAATAATATTTAAGTTAGTTGTAAAGTTGGAGGAATATGATGAGAAAACCAATAATTGCAGGAAATTGGAAAATGAATAAAGATATAAGTGAAGCAACTAAATTAGTGGAAGATTTAATTCCATTAGTAAAAGATGCAAATTGCGATGTAGTAGTTTGTCCAAGTTTTATAGCTTTACAAAAAGTTAGAGAATTAACAAAAGGAACTAATATAAAAGTTGGGGCTCAAAATATGCATTTTGAGGAAAATGGTGCGTTTACAGGAGAGGTTTCTGCACCAATGCTTAAATCATTAGATATTGATTATGTAATAATAGGACATAGTGAAAGAAGAGAATATTTTAATGAAACAGATGAGACTGTTAATAAAAAGATAAAAAAAGCTTTTGAATATGGTATTTTACCTATACTTTGTGTTGGCGAAACTTTAAGTGAAAGAGAAGGAAATACTACAGAAGCAAAATTAGAATGTCAAGTTGAAAAAGCTTTAGATGGATTAAGTAAAGAGCAAGTTGAAAAATTAGTTATAGCTTATGAACCAATATGGGCAATAGGAACAGGAAAAACAGCAACTGCTGATGAGGCTAATGAAACTATTGGATTTATAAGAAACATTGTTGAAAAATTATATGACAAGAATACAAGTGAAGAATTAAGAATACAATATGGTGGTTCGGTAAAACCATCTACAATAAAAGAACAAATGTCAAAAGAACATATAGATGGAGGCTTAATAGGTGGTGCAAGCTTAAAAGCTGAAGATTTTAGTGCAATAGTTAATTATTAAAATATAGTTAAAGGGTGGTTAGATGTCTAAAAAACCGACAATGCTTATGATATTAGATGGGTTTGGATTAAGTAGTGGTTTAGATGGAAATGCTATAAGAGCTGCTAAAAAACCAAATTTTGATAGAGTAATAAAAAAATATTCTTGTGTAACATTAAAAGCTTCAGGACTTAGTGTAGGGCTTCCAGAAGGTCAAATGGGGAATTCGGAAGTGGGACATTTAAATATAGGTGCAGGAAGAATAGTTTATCAAGATTTAACAAGAATTACAAAGTGTATAAAAGAAGGAACTTTTTTTGAAAATGAAGCCTTTTTAAAAGCTATAAAAAATTCGAAAGAACATAATTCTTCAATACACATGATGGGATTATTATCAGATGGTGGAGTTCATTCACATATAGAACATTTAAAAGCATTAATTAAATTATGTAAAGAAAATAAAGTTGAAAAAATATATATTCATTGTTTTCTAGATGGTAGAGATGTACCGCCGACTTCAGCTAAAGAATATATAAGAGACTTAGAATGTTATTTGAAAGAAATAGGTATAGGTAAAATTGCTACAGTTTCGGGTAGATATTATGCTATGGATAGAGATAATAGATGGGAGAGAATAAATCTTGCTTATGATGCAATGGTAAAAGGTGAAGGCGAAATAGTAAAAAATGCAATAGAAGCAGTAGATAGATCTTATCATGATAACAAAACAGATGAATTTGTACTTCCATCTGTAGTTATAGATGATGAAAATATGCCAATTGGAACTATAAAGAGTAATGATTCTATAATATTTTTTAACTTTAGACCAGATAGAGCAAGAGAAATTACAAGAGCCATAAATGACAAGACTTTTGAACACTTTGAAAGAACTAAATTAAATGGATTATGTTTTGTTTCAATGACAGAATATGATAAAACATTAGAAAATGTAAGTGTGGCATATACAAAAGAAAAATATAAAAATACATTAGGTGAGTATATTTCATCAAAAGGATTAAATCAATTAAGAATAGCAGAAACTGAAAAATATGCACACGTAACATTTTTCTTTAATGGTGGAGTAGAATTGCCTAATAATAATGAAGAGAGAGTGCTTATACCATCACCTAAAGTATCAACATATGATTTAAAGCCTGAAATGAGTGCTAAAGAAGTTACAGATGAAGTGTTAAAGAAAATAGATGAAAATAAAAATGACTTAATAATTTTAAATTATGCAAATGCAGATATGGTAGGTCATACGGGAATTTTAGAAGCTGCAATTAAGGCAGTTGAAACTGTAGATAATTGTATGGGAAAAGTAATAGATAAGATTTTAGAGAAAGATGGTGTATTATTTATTACAGCTGATCATGGAAATGCAGAACAGATGATAGACTACTCTACAGGAAAACCTATGACTGCACATACAACGAATGAAGTTCCATTTATATGTATATCTAAGGGAAAAAAGGAGTTAACATCTGGAATATTAGCAGATATAGCTCCAACAATACTTGATGTAATGGGACTTGAGAAACCAGTTGAAATGACCGGTGAAACACTAATTAAGATGCAAAAATAAAATAATAAATCAATGTGTCTTAAGGGAATAATATATATTGTCAATAAAATAGATATTTAAATACTACACTACAAAGTGTAATTTAAAAGATCAATTCTATTTTATATGACTTGAAATAAAAACAATTTAGGAGGGTTTATAAATGAAACAATATGTAGAAATTATTGATGTTTATGCAAGACAAATATTAGATTCAAGAGCATTTCCAACAGTAGAGGTGGAAGTAACTTTAGAAGATGGAACAGTTGGTAGAGCAGCGGTACCTTCAGGTGCATCAACAGGAATGTTTGAAGCAGTTGAATTAAGAGATAATGTTAAAGAAATATACAATGGTAAAGGTGTACTTAGAGCAGTAGATAATGTAAATGATATAATAGCAGAAGAATTAGTAGGAATGAATGTTTTTGATCAAGTTGCTATAGATAATTTAATGATAGATCTTGATGGAACTGAAAATAAAGGAAAATTTGGAGCAAATGCTACTCTAGGAGTTTCACTTGCATGTGCAAGAGCAGCTGCAGAATATTTAGGCTTAGGAATTTATCAATACATAGGTGGAGTTAATGCAAAAGTATTACCAGTTCCTATGATGAACATATTAAATGGTGGAAAACATGCTGATAACAATGTTGATTTACAAGAATTTATGATTATGCCAGTTGGAGCAAAATCTTTTAATGAAGCATTAAGAATGTGTGCAGAAGTATATCATAAATTAAAATCAATATTAAAAGAAAAAGGCTTAGGAACAGGTGTTGGTGACGAAGGTGGATTTGCACCAAATTTATCTTCAAATGAGGAAGCTATAAAAGTTATAATGGAAGCTATAGAAAAATCAGGATATAAGCCAGGTGAGGATATATTCTTAGCATTAGATCCAGCATCATCTGAATTCTTTGAAGATGGAAAATATAATTTAGCTGGTGAGGGAAGAATATTAACACCAGAACAAATGGCAGATTATTATGTAGAACTTGCTGAAAAATATCCAATAATCTCAATTGAAGATGGTATGGCTGAAGAAGATTGGGAAGGATGGAAACATTTAACTGATAAAATAGGACATAAAGTTCAATTAGTTGGTGACGATTTATTTGTTACAAACACTGAAAGATTAAAAATGGGTATAGAAAAGAAAGTTGCAAATTCAATACTTATAAAATTAAATCAAATAGGAACTTTAACAGAAACTTTGAATGCTATAGAAATGGCATCAAGAGCAGGATATACAGCTGTAGTTTCTCATAGAAGTGGTGAAACAGAAGATACAATAATAGCTGATTTAGTTGTAGCTATGAATGCAGGACAAATAAAAACTGGAGCACCTGCAAGAAGTGAAAGAGTTGCTAAATACAATCAACTTTTAAGAATTGAAGAAGAACTAGGTGAAATGGCTGAATATAGAGGTATGAAATCATTCTATAATATAAATAGAAAATAATTTAAGAAAGTTGATGCAGATTAAGTTGTGCATCAACTTTTTTATAGGAATTTACTAAAATTAGCATATTATATTATGTTAAATAAATTGTATCTTTGAAAATAATATGATAATATTATAGTATTGATGTGTAAAGACATAAGGAGGTGTTCTCATGAAAGATGTTCTTGTATGGATTCAAATAATTTCAGCTATAATATTAATTATTTGCATATTATTACAACCAAGTAAAGCAAATGGATTACAAGGTTTAGTAAGCGGAACTTCAGAAACGTTTTACTCAAAAAATAAAACTAAAACTAAAGAATCTTTTTTAATTAAAATGACAATAGTTTTTGCTACTATATTTGCAGGATCTATTATACTAATAAATGCTTTATAGGATTAAAGTGGCTAGTCTACTTTAATCTTTTTTTTGCGAAATATTCTTTGAAATCAAATATTATTGTTCTTTAAAGTTTCTAATATCTGTGATATAATCGAAGTTGAAAAATGTGTTAGAATCTTTATAAATTTCTCAATTTAAAGAAAATTTTGCACGTAAAAGGAATAGCTATTATAAATAATACTTTTTTAGAAATAAAAGTTGCAAATATTTAAATCAATTTATATGGTTACATTAAAAAAAGGGATTGTAGTACTAATATAGGGGAAATATTAGTGTAGGGGGTATTTTTATGAGTGAATACAAATCAAAACTAGAATGTGAAGAGATGGATTTTTTAATTGAGTGTATTAAATCTTTAGAAACTAAAGAAGAATTCTATAGGTTTTTTGAAGATGTTTGTACAGTTTATGAAGTTAAAGCAATAGAGCAAAGATTGCAAGTTGCTAAAATGCTTATGGAAAGAAGAACATATTTAGATATTGCAAGTACAACAGGTGCAAGTACAGCTACTATAAGTAGAGTAAATAGATCTTTAAATTATGGATGCCAAGGATATAAAACAGTATTTGATAGAGTAGATTGGAAAAGTAAATAGCTATGTATAGGGAGGTTACTTAATGAGGTAATCTCTTTTTTTATTTTATGGATATAATTATGAATTAAACATAAAATAAAGATTGATTTATTAAATATAATAGGTGTTATATGGTATAATAATAGGACGTTATTGGATAAAAGTTAAAATATAAAAATTATATTAATTTATATATAAATTTAGAAGAACGTTAGAGTAGGAGTGATGAACAGAATGGATCTAAAAAGTTTACTTAATAAAGAACAATATGAAGCTGCATCCACTATAAATGGACCTCTTCTTATATTGGCAGGGGCAGGATCAGGTAAAACAAGAGTTTTAACATATAGAATAGCTCACATGATAGAGGATTTAAATATATACCCATCTCAAATACTTGCAATAACATTCACTAATAAAGCAGCAGGAGAAATGAAAGAAAGAATTCAAGGGTTAGTTGGTGATGTTGCAGATAGTATGTGGATATCAACATTCCACTCAAGTTGTGTAAGAATTTTAAGAAGAGAAATAGATAAACTAGGATATAATAAAAATTTTACTATTTATGATAGCTATGATGCAAAAACTTTAGTAAAGCAATGTATGAAAGAACTTAATATAAATGACAAAGATTTAACTGATGGAGAAATTATAGGGAAAATTTCAAGTGCAAAAAATGATTTAATATCTAGTGAAAAATTTAAAAAAGAAAATCAAGGTGATTTTAGAAAAAATAAAATAGCAGATATTTATATGTTATATCAAAAAAAATTAAAAGCTAGTAATTCACTAGACTTTGATGATTTAATATTTATGACTGTAAAACTATTAAATGATTTTCAAGAAGTAAGGGATTTTTATAGAAGAAAATTTAGATACATAATGGTGGATGAATATCAAGATACAAATAGAGCTCAATATGAGTTAGTTAAATTATTAGTGGGTGAAGAAGAGAATATTTGTGTTGTTGGAGATGATGATCAATGTATTTATCAGTGGAGAGGCGCAGATATAAGAAATATATTAGATTTTGAAAAAGACTATAAAAAGACCAAAGTAATAAAATTAGAACAAAATTATCGTTCAAAAGGAAATATACTAAAAGCTGCTAATATGGTAATAAAAAATAATGCACAGAGAAAAGAAAAAGTTTTAAGAACTGACAGTGAAGAAGGCGAAAAAATAAGAATATATAGAGCTTTTAGTGATATTGATGAAGGTAATTTTGTTGCTGGTGAAATAAAAAGATTAATGAAAGAAGAAAACAAGACATACAAGGATTTTGCTGTGCTATATAGAATGAATTCACAATCACGTATTCTTGAGGAATCTTTTAGAAAATCAGATATACCATATAAAATTGTAGGTGGACTAAAATTCTATGATAGAAAAGAAATAAAGGATATAATGGCATATTTAAAACTTATAAATAATCCATTAGATGATATAAGCTTAAGAAGAATAATTAATGAACCTAAAAGAAGTATTGGAGATGCTACAGTGGCTAAAGTGCAAGATGTAGCTAATGAGGCTGAGGATTGTCTTTATAATACACTTTTAGATGTTGATATTATCCCAGGCTTATCAACAAAGGCTATAAATTCAATAAATAAGTTTACTGGAATAATAAATGCATTAATGTCAAGAGCTGATGATATGACAGTATCACAGTTAATATTAGATGTTTTAGATCAAACAGGATATATGGAAATGCTTAAAAAATCTAATGCAATAGAAGATGAAAGCAGAATTGAAAACTTAAAAGAATTAGTATCTGATGCAGTAGAGTTTGAAAAAGGTAGTGATGATAAGTCGTTATCAGCATTTTTAGAAAAGGTTACATTAGTATCAGATATAGATAATTTAGAAGAAAAAGAAGAAACATCAGTTATGATGACTGTTCATAGTGCAAAGGGATTAGAGTTTCCAGTAGTATTCTTAGTTGGAATGGAAAATGGGATTTTCCCAAGTATGAATGCTTTAAACAGTTTTAATGAGATGGAAGAAGCTAGAAGATTATGTTATGTTGCAATTACTAGAGCTAAAGAAAAATTATATGTAACATCAGCTGAAACTAGAAGAGTTTTTGGAAGAACTGTATGTTATGAACCATCAGATTTTATAGGAGAAATACCAGTAGGGTTAAAAGAACTAGTTGGTGGAGAAAAGTCAAGAGCAGTTAATACTTTTAAAAGTCAAAGAAGAGAAAGTGTAGCAAGCTATAGCAGCAGTTTTAATAGAGGAACACAATCTTCAGTAGGAGCTATGATGACCTCAAAAGAAACTAACGTATCAAAATCATCTGTAAATACTAGTGAAGTTACACAAGGTAGAAAAGTTAAACATGCTAGCTTTGGTATTGGAACAATAGTTGGAATGTCAGGTAGTGGGAGTGATATGCTTCTTACAGTAGCGTTTGATAATCAAGGAATAAAGAAATTAATGCTCAATAAAGCTCCAATAGAATTAATATAAAAATTTTATTATGATAATTAAAAGGAGTGGATACTTTGGACAAAAATAAAAGAATGGTAGAATTAATAGATATATTAAATAAATATGCTTATGAGTACTATGTTTTAGATAAACCATCCGTTTCAGACAAAGAATATGATAAATTGTATGATGAACTTTTAAATCTAGAAAAGGAACTTGAATATTCATTACCACATTCACCAACACAAAGAGTTGGTGATGTGGTATTACCAGAATTTAAAAAATATACACATAGGGCAAGATTATGGAGTTTAGATAAAGCTCAAACTATACAAGAACTAAAAGATTTTCATAATAGAAATTTAAAAGCTATAAAAGAATACAATTTAAATAATGATGATGAATTACCAGAATTAAAATATATAGTTACTAAAAAATTTGATGGACTTTCAATAAATTTGACTTACGATGAAGAAGGAATATTAAAAGTTGCTGCATCTAGAGGTACAGGAGAAATTGGAGAAGATATTACACTTCAAGTAAAAACAATAAAATCAGTACCTTTAAAAATAGATCATAATAGAACTATAGAAGTTCATGGTGAAGCTATAATGACAAAAGAAGCTTTTGAAAAATACAATACTTCATCAAATGTTCCATTAAAAAATCTAAGAAATGGGGCAGCTGGTGCTCTAAGAAATTTAAATGTGAAAGAAACGGCTAAAAGAAATCTTTCAGCATTTTTTTATGATGTTGGTTACAATGAAGGGAAGTCATTTGAAAGTTATACTGAAATGCTAAATTTCCTTATAAAACAAGGCTTTCCAGTAGATGACTACTTTAAACCTTGTACAACGATAGAACAAATAGAGAAGGAAATTGAGTATATAGAAAGTATAAGAAATAATTTAAATTATGATATAGATGGCGCAGTTATAGCTATAGATGATATGAGAACAAGGGAACTTTTGGGATATACTATAAAATTCCCTAAATGGGCTATTGCATATAAATTTGAAGCAGAAGAAACGTCTACAACACTTCTAGATGTAGAATGGAATGTAGGTAGAAGTGGAAGAGTTACACCGACAGCCATATTAGAACCAGTAGAACTTGGTGGTGTTACAGTAAAAAGAGCTACACTTAATAATATGGATGATATAAAAAGAAAAGGGGTAAAAATTGGTTGTAATGTTTTTGTTAGGCGTTCAAATGATGTTATTCCGGAAATAATGGGTGCAGTTGAAGAAAGTTTAGATGAAGCAAAGGAAATTGAATCACCTAAAGTTTGTCCAAGTTGTGGTACAAAATTAATTCAAGATGGTGTACATTATTTTTGTGAAAATACACTTTCTTGTAAACCACAACTAGTTAAATCTATAGTACATTATGGAAGTAGAGAAGCTATGAATATAGCTGGATTTAGCGAGAAAACTGCAGAAGCATTATTTGAAAACTTAGATATAAAATCTATAGCTGATTTATACAGAATAAAAAAAGAAGAATTATTAACATTGGAAAAATTTAAAGATAAAAAATCACAGAACCTTTTAAATGCAATAGAAGGCAGTAAAAATTGTGATTTAGCTTCATTTATATATGCATTAGGAATTGCTAATGTAGGAAAGAAAACTGCAAAGGACTTAGCAAACAAGTTTAAAAATATAAATAATTTAATGAAAGCAGATTTTGAATCTCTTATAGATATAAATGATATAGGCGATATTGTAGCTAAAAGCATAATAGAATTTTTTGAATCAGAAAAAGTAAAAAATATTATTGATGAATTATTTAAATTAGGTGTTAATCCAACTTATGATGAATTAGAGATAAAAGACAATTCATTTGAAGGAAAAACTATGGTAGTAACAGGAACACTTAAAAATTACTCAAGAAATGAAATAAAAGAAAAATTAGAAGCATTAGGTGTTAAAGTTTCAAGTGCTGTAAGCAAAAAAACAGATTATGTTTTAGCGGGGGAAGAAGCAGGTTCAAAATATCAAAAAGCTTTAGATTTAGGAGTTCAAATTTTAACAGAAGAAGAATTTGAAAATATGATTTAAGAAAATGTAAAGACATTTTACTATGAAGTTTTAAATAGTAAAATGTCTTTTTTTATAAATTGAATTAAAGTTTTAATATATGTTAATAATTTTAGTATGAAAATAAGTTTCAAATTTATTATATATAGGTGATTAGTATATGAAAAAAATTATTATAATTACAATATTATGTGTAATACTAACGTTTTCAGTTTCTTTTCAAGATGTAAATAGGAAAAGTGAAGAAGTTGAAGGAGATTATATAGTCTGCAATATTGAAAATAGACCTAAAGATTTAAAGATGACAGATAATAAAAAAATTAGAGAAAAAGATTTATTAAATTCATTATTTGAAGGGTTAGTAAAAGTTAATAAAGATGGAAATATAGTTGGAGGATTATCGAAGGAATATAAAGTCAGCGATGATAAAATAGAATATCAATTCAAAATTAGAGATAATGCAAAATATAGCAATGGTCAAAAAATAAAATCAAAAGACTTTGTTAAGTTTTTTAAAGAATTTTTAAGTGACGAAAATAATTTATATAGAGAAGAATTAAGTTGTATTTATGGTGTATCCGATTATATAACAAACAAAACTTCTTTTGAGAATGTTGCAATAAAGGATGTTTCAGATGATGTTTTGAAAATAAGATTAAATAAGCCTTGTGACAAATTGTTAGAAATATTATCAGAACCAGTAATGTCTTTAAGGGACTATAATTTATTAAAAGATTTTTCAAAATGTGATAATTCTATAAAATATAGTGGTCCATTTATTTTAAAGATAAATGAAAAAGATGAATATGTTTTATGTAAAAATAACAATTACTATAATGTTAAAGAGGTTACAGATAATAGAATACTGTTATCTTTTATTGAAGATAAAGAAGAAGTCTTGGCAAATTTTGAAGATGCAAATTATAAATTAGATATATTTATAGACCCGCCAATAAATGAAAGTTTCAAATTAACAGAGCAAGATAGAACAGAGGGGTTTTTAGGAAAACAATCTGTATATATAAATTTCAATTTAAATAATAAGTCAATTAGCAACAATATAAATTTTAGAAATGCTATAAATAAATCATTGTCAAAAGAATACTTTATACAAAAAATATCTAAAGACTTTGGAGTTCCAGCAACATCTTATAGTATAGGTCAAGAGAATGAGTTTGATAAGTGTAGTGAGGTTTCATTAGCTAAAAAATACTTAAGTGAAGTTAAATACGAAAAAGATAGTGTAGTGAAATTTTTATATAAAAATAACTCAATAGAAAGAAGAATTGCAGATGACATAGCTAAAGATATAATGGAAGACTTAGATATAGGTGTGAAATTAATTTCATATGAAGAAAAAGATTTAGATAAAATATTAGAAGGCAAAGATTTTGATATGATGCTATATATTTATGATAACGAAAATACAAAAGAAGCATATTATTATCTTTGGAAAAGTGAAAATAATAAATTTGGTTTTACTGATCTACAGTATGATAAATTAATAAATAATTTAGAATCAGATGTTAATAGTAGCAAAAAAAATGAAGTGTATAAAGAGTGTGAAAAGCTACTTTTAAATAAAATTCCAGCTATACCAATATATAATTTGAACACTGTATTGTGTAGAAAGAATTTTATTGAAAATGTATATATAAATAAAAATGGATATTTAGTATTAAGTGAACTAAAAATTTCTAATGAAAAACAAAAAGAAAAATCCTGAAATCAGGATTTTTCTATGTGTCTACAAAATAAGATAACATAAAAAATCAACATATTTCTATAAGCATCAAAAGTTGATTTGCTTATATTAAAGGAATCTTTTTTTGAATTGTAAGTCATTTTTTTTGCAAATATTGGAGCCATACCATTAATTTCAGGTGTAGGTACAGATGCCATTTTGAAATGTTCCTCAGATAATAAGTTATCTGGAAGTGATGAAAAATCTTTATATCTTTCAACATCATCTAAGTTAGGACAATCAGGCCAACTTAAAACTAATCCAGATGAAATTATTTCATTTTTATAAATGTTATTAACTATAGAGTTATCACTATTTTCACCATCAGATTTTTTTGTATCATTGTGAAGTATCATAGCATATAAGTAAAGAATAGCTTCATCACAATAAATTTTATTTTCCTTTTCATAAGGATCTTTCAAAAATAAACCTTTATCATTTTGATATAACTTTTCCAAAACATCATATGCTTTTTTTCCTGCAAGTTTATATTTTTTTATATTAGTTTCTTTATATAAAATCATGCAAGTTATATACAATAGAGCTGTAGAAGATAAATTATATCTTAGCGCAGATACTGGTATATACTTTAAATTATCCAGCATTAAATCTGAAAAATCTTGAAGTAAAAATTTTGCTTCATCTATATGAGAATACTTATAAAATACAGTGAAAGCAAAACATGTTTTTATAAGCTCATCTTGAGGAACGTTATATATTTCATCTTTGAAATCAACAAACATGTTTAATATATCTAGAGAAAAATTTTTAAATTCATTCTCTTCTTTTGAATCTCCATAGCTAGAATATTTATAATAAGCAGACATAAGAAGTGCTTGAGTAGAAAAATTAAACTTATTATCTTTATCAATAAATTGATATTGGGAAACTAAAGGTTCACAAACATCAACTTTATCCACGAAGATACCTTCATTATTTCTAAGATTCAATGCATAAAATTCTAATTGCTCTCCAACTAAAGTTAAATAATAGTCTCTTAAATTGTATTTACCTTCATCAATATCATGAAAATTATCATAATAATCTACTAGTTCTAAAAGACATAATGTCATGTAAGCATTTGATGCAATATTTATTTCTTTTTTGAATTTTTTATCATTCCATACTAGTTTAGAGTCTAATGTTATAAGGTTAGCATCAGCTTTTCTATAAAGACTGATTAGTGGAGAATTTAAATCATTTATGGTATCATCAATTATGGAAAAAGATTTATCTCTAAATGCATCATTAGGAGAAGTTATTCCACAATTAGATGAAAAGACTATGTTAAATATTGATTCTTTTGATAAATGGAATAGTTGATTCTTTATGTTTTCATTATCTAAAATATTAATTCTTAGGAATGGGCCTATATACTTCAACATAACACCACCATAATAGTACTTATATTTAATAATATGATTGCAAATGGGAAAATGTGCTAAAAATAATAAAAAACTGTTTTTATATTAATAAATATAATTATTCATATTTTGTTTGAAAATTAAAATTTATGATTAGGTTTTAATAAATTGAAACTTAACAATGAAGTATTAAATTTTAAAATTTAGTGTATTTTGATTATAAGTATGTTACTTATATGGGGAGTGAAATCACGTAGATTAGTAATTGTTAATATTAAAGGAGAATTATCAATGAATATTGGAAAATTAAATTGGGATGATTTAAAAGATATAATAGATAAGAATAAGACAGTAAAAAGAGAAGAGGTTAGAGTGAGCAATGGTATTGGAGAAGATTGTGCAATAGTAAATTACGGAGAATATGAATGTGTAATATCTACTGATCCAGTAACTGGTGCTACGGAAAATATAGGCAAAATAGCAGTAAATATAAATTGTAATGATATAGCATCTTGTGGTGTTGAACCAGTAGGAATATTAGTTACTATATTAGCACCACCTACCGAAACGTTAGAAGATATAAGAAAAATAATGCAAGAAATTGATAAAGAAACTCAAAAGTTAAATGTAGAAATAATTGGTGGTCATACTGAAATTACAGATGCTGTAAATAAGACTATAGTTTCTTGCACTGTAATAGGAAAAGGTAAGAAAAACCAAGGAATATCAACAGCAGGTGCAAAGTTGAATGATGATATTATAGTAACAAAAAAATTGTGTTTGGAAGGTACATCTATATTAGTTAATGACTATGAAGAAAGATGTAAAAGAATTTTAAATGATTCAGAAATAAAAGAGGCAAAAGAATACATAAAAAGTATTAGTGTTGTAAAAGAAGGTATTATAGCAGGTCAGGAAAATGTTCATGCAATGCATGATATAACTGAAGGTGGAGTATTAGGTGCACTTTGGGAAATGGCTAAAGCCAGCAATGTAGGATTTGAAATATATAAAGAAGTAATGCCAATAAGTGATATTACTAGAAGAGTATGTGAAGAGTTTAAAATAGATCCATTAAGATTTATTTCATCAGGTAGTATGGCTATAATGACTGCAGATGGAGAAGAACTTATTAAGAAATTAAATGAAAATGGAATAGAAGCTAAAATTATTGGTAGAATCACAAAAGAAAAAGGTGTAATTATAGAAAATAATAAAATTTTAGAAGTTGATCCGCCAGAAAGAGATGAACTTTTTAATATATAAATATAAGAAATGCAAATAAAAAGGAGAAATTATGAAAAAAATAATAGTTGCAAGTAATAATAATCATAAAATTGAAGAAATTAAAGAAATGTTAAAAGAATTAAATTTTGATGTACTAAGTTTAAAAGAAGCAAATATAAATATAGATATTGATGAAAATGGATCTACATTTATGGAAAATGCAATTATAAAAGCTAAAGCTATATATGATATATCAGACAACTCTATGGTTTTGGCTGATGATTCTGGATTAGTTGTAGAGGCTTTAAATGGTGAGCCAGGAATATATTCAGCTAGATATAGTGGTGTTCATGGAGATGATATAGCAAACAACAAGAAACTTATAGAAAAGTTAAAAGGAGTTCCTTTTAATGAAAGAAAAGCTGCTTTTGTTTGTTCCATGGCACTTATAATAGATGAAAATAACATAATAAAAGTTGAAGGAAAAGTTGAAGGGAATATAGTAGAAGATTATAGAGAAATAAAAGGTGCATTTGGATATGATCCATTATTTTATGTAGAAAAAATAAAAGCTACCTTTGGTGAAGTATCCAGTGAAGTTAAGAATTCTATGAGTCATAGAGGTAGAGCATTAGAAAAATTAAAGAAAGAATTAGAAAAAGTTAAATAAAAAGATATCATGTATGATATCTTTTTATTTAAATATATTTATTATGGAGAATAATATGATTATTGGAGTAATGAGCGATACACATGGTGAATTTATAAAAATGGATAAAGCTATGGAAAGATTAAAAGAATGCAATATTATATTTCACTTAGGGGACAATTATAAAGATGTAGAGTATTTAAAAGGAAAATATAATGTAGAGATTATAGCTATAAAGGGAAATTGTGATACAGTTAATAAACTTTCAAAAGAAAAGATATATATAGTTAATGATAAAACAATATTTTTGACACATGGTGATTGCTATAATGTTAAAAGCAATATATTGAATCTGACATATAGGGCATTTGAAGTTAATGCAGATATTGTTCTATATGGACACACACATATTCCAATTATAGATAAATTAGAAAATATAATATTTATGAATCCAGGAAGTGTAGGTAAACCTAGAAATGCACATAGTACTGCTGGAATTATAGAGATTAATGATAAAAATGAAGTAAATTGTAATATTATAGAGATATAGAATTAAAAAAAAGTAAATAAAAAAGGTTACAAATATACATAAAAACATATAAAATCTATATAAATTAGTGGGAAAATATTAAATTTTAAATGTCTGAAACCTAGATATATCAACGAGTTAGGCCGAATATATAAAAAAAATGATTTTTTTTTGTAAAAAGTGTTGACTTATTTTGAAACATAATGTAGAATAAATATTGTCGTCAGGAGCTGATAACAAAAACAACTGATGACAATGATTAAGAATTTAATCGGGGTGTGGCGCAGATGGGAGCGCGCGTGGTTTGGGACCATGAGGTCGCAGGTTCAATCCCTGTCACCCCGACCACTAAATTTAATAATATGCGGGTGTAACTCAATGGTAGAGTGCTAGCCTTCCAAGCTAGTTACGAGGGTTCGATTCCCTTCACCCGCTCCAAACAAAAGAAATTACTAAAAAAAGCATTTGCTTTGTTTAGTAATTTTTTAATATGCACCTATAGCTCAGCTGGATAGAGTGGTGGACTTCGAATCCAATGGTCGCAGGTTCAAATCCTGTTAGGTGTACCATATTAAAAGCTAGAAAATATTTTATATTTCTGGCTTTTTTTTAGTTAAAAGTTAATATTTAAGAATAAGTAATTTTACATTTACAAAATATGTTATATTTTTGATTAGTGATAATCGATAATCTTAATTAGATATTATATTTATTTTATGAAAAATGCAATTTAATAAAAATTTATAGAGGTGTTAATATGAATTTAAGAATGGCTAATATTGATGATTTACAACAACTTAAAGTGGTATATGAAAAAATAATCTATAATATGAATATGAATAATATTAATATTTGGGATGAAATTTATCCATGTGATTTTTTTCTTGATGATATTAAAAATAATAGTCTTTATATTTTAGAAGAAGATAATGAGATAATTTCAGCTTTTGCTTTATGTAATTCAACTGAAGGAGAAAAGTGTGTAAATTGGGAAAACAAACATGTTGAAGCACTATATATTGATAGACTTGGAGTTAATGTGAATTATTCAAGAAGAGGAATTGGCAGTATAATGATTAGAAATGCAATTACCTTAGCAAAAGATAAAGGCGCTAAATATTTAAGACTTTTTGTTGTAGATATAAATAAACCTGCAATAAATCTTTATATAAAAAATGGGTTTAAGCAAGTTGAGGGTATATACGATAAAATAATTGACGATGATATTGTATTGCATGAATTTGGATTTGAAATAAAAATATAGATTCTAATATTTGAAACAGAAAATAAGAAGTATGTATATAACAAAATTTTATGGTAATAAATTAGATAAACATAGTAAAACTATTGATAGTAATGCAGCAGAAGAGTATAGTTATTAAGTTCAAAATCATGATTATCAATTAATAATTAAATAAACTAAAATACTAGATAGAACTCTGGAATACAAATCTAAACTTTAAGTTATTTATGTTTCAGTTGAGAATTCTAATTAATTTAATTGAAAATTGAAAGTGAATGTAAAAATTGTATTTCCAATTTTCACTCTTAACTCTTACTTGGTTTCAAATGTAAAAAATAGAAATAAACTGTAAGCTTAATAATATCATTTGATAAAGATGTTATTTAAAATTCAAACTTGTAACCCTATATAAGGTATTGGTTATTTTATAATTTGAATATAATGTAAAGTAATGTATACTATGTAATAAAATTTAAAAAACATATTTCATAGTATACATTTTATATAGCACATATATTTTATTATTATATTTAAAATTTATTATCTATTGTATTTATCTTTACTATATTTATATATTTCAGATAAAAAATTTTCATAAAGAGCTTTTAAATGAACTTTATCTAAATCATCAATTTGTACTCCACATAATTCAATGTTAGTTGAATTTTCTAATATACTAAGCATTTTTAGGGTTTCAAGTTCTATGTCTATACTACATGTGTTTGAATTATTTTTAAAAAAATTATTTTCTAATGATTCGGGATGAATAATATAATCATCATCTGAAATTAAATCATCAACTTTTACCTCAAAAAAATCAGCAAGTTTTGCAAGGGTTTGCTTATTAACACTACGTCTATTTTGTTCAACCATAGTGATAAATGATTTTGGCACATTTAATTTATTTGATAAATCTTGTTGAGATAATCTTCTATTTTCTCTTAAACGTTTTATTTTGTCGCCTAACATAATTAAATCACCTTCTTAATTAAATTTTTTAGAATATACAAGTTTTTAGCATCTAAAGATTTAATATAACATTTTAATAATATTTGTCAATAAAGAAAAGCGTACTTTTAATAACAAATTTATATGTTCATACATAATATATTATAAAAGAGGAAATGTAAAAATATTTTATGAAAAATATATGAGCTTATATTATTGAAAAAAATGTAAGTTATGATATAATTTATTGTGTGAGATTTAAAAGTATGGAGTGTAACTTTGACAATGTAAAGGTTTAATCTTGTTAAAATTATAAACAACTTTTAAAGAAAAAATATAAGAAGTTAGCTAGAAAATGTTTACAGAATATCTTTGAAAACTAAATCAGTATATTGAAATACAAAAATACAAGCTAATTTAGAATGTATTATTTAATATGTTTTAAAATTAACAAGTGTATAAAAATATCATTTGTTTTTTTACAAATAATGAAATAATCCATGGTATATAAAATATCATAATGATAATAATAATTATGGATAAAGTATGTATTTCATAAGTTTTATAAACTATTTATTAATTAGTTTTATGGACTTAATTTTATTTGAATAAAATAGTATTTTATTAATAATATAAAATGAGAGGTAATATAAAATGGCTGATGTTGATTTGAAAACTCTAGCAACTAACTTTAATAAGGATTATTTTTTAAATTATGAGATGGGAAATTGGAAACAAATAAAAAATTATGGTATTAATGTTCCAGAAATAGTGAGAAGAGCCGTATTACAAGCACAAGGTTACGAAAATATAATACTATTTAAAAAAATAATGGAAGATATATCTAATGCATAAATAAAATTTAAAAAATAGTCACTTGAACTTATGATAAAAATTGAAATATAATTACACATAGATAAATTTAAAGGTGGTAGAAAATTGCCACCATTTTTTATGTAATATGTATAAAAAAAATAATTTTGGAAATAATAAAATATGTATTTCACATATATCAACATAAAATAAAGTATATTTTAAGAAAAGAAAAAATAACATCTTTTCTTAAAAGTAAATTTTAACATGACACTCCTAAAAAGAGATAGCTATATGCTATCTCTTTTGTCATAAAAAATAGTATTGTCATGAAAGTGTCAATAGTACGACATATATTTGACATATAAATGAATTAATATATAAATATAAACTCAATACCTAATATAAAAAATATGAAATATGAGTTCAAATTAAATTTTAAAATAAGTCCCCCTTATTTTAAAAAAATTTGTTTCAACATCATCCACTCTAAAAAGAGAATTACTTATAGAGAATAGTAAAATATTTCTCTATAGAAAATAAATTCATGATAATTTATCATGGATTTATTTTTTTGACCATTAATAAAAATAAATCTATGCTATAATATTCATTAGAAATTTTATTTAATGAACAAATGATAAGCTAAAAGGAGTGAATAGCGGATGAAGAAAAGTTTTAAAAATATAATATGTTTTCTATTGATAGGAATGTTAACTTTTGTTCTTGTAGGATGTGCTAATACAAGTGAAGAAGTAGTACAAAGTGATAGTAAAGATATTATAACTACTAATGAGGGAAATTTAAAAATAAGTTTTATAGATGTAGGACAAGCTGATAGTATTTTAATTCAATGTGACAATCAAAATATACTTATAGATGCTGGAAATAATGATGATGATAAATTGGTAGAAAAATTTCTTAAGGATAATGGGGTAAATAAAATAGATTATGTAATAGGAACACATCCACATGAAGACCATATAGGAGGACTTGATTATATAATTAATAAGTTTGATATAGGGAATGTTTTAATGCCTAAAAAAACCTCAACAACAAAAACTTTTAAAGATGTAGTAAAAGCGTTAAATGAAAAAGGATTAAAACCTATTGCACCGGATGTAGGGTATAGTTTTAATGTTGGAAAAGCTAAGGTGACAGTTTTAGCACCGCAAAAAGAATATGAAGATACAAATGATGCTTCCATAGTAATTAGACTAGATTATATTAATAATAGCTTTATTTTCACTGGAGATGCAGAAGCAATATCAGAAAAGGATATAATAAATAGTAAAGTAAATTTAAAAGCAGATGTATTAAAGTTAGGTCATCATGGATCTAGAACATCTACATCAGAAGAATTTTTAAAGAAAGTTAATCCTAAATATGCCATCATAACTTGTGGAAAAAATAATGATTATGGTCATCCACATAAAGAAACATTAGAAAAGCTTAATAAGTTTAATATACCATTTTATAGAACTGATGAGCAAGGAACTATAATATTGACTAGCGATGGAAGTAATATAAGTTTTAATAAAGATACAACAAGTTTAAATGGTAGTTTAAATGAAAATGTAAATAAAGAAAAAGAAAATAAAGAAAATAAGGTTTATTTTACACAAAAAGGAAAATCGTATCATTTAACTAAAGAATGTTCTGCATTAAAAAATAGTAAAAATATACTTGTTGGAACATTAGAAGATGCAATACAAAAAGGAAAAAGTGATCCGTGTGATAGATGTGCATTAAATTAGAAATAATTTTTAATAAACTTTAAAATAAATATGAATATAAAAAAGTTAACTTACTTATATTATAATATGGAGGTTAACTTTTTTATATTACAAAAATATTGTGAATTTATGGCAAAAGATAAAAAACCAAATATTTTAACTATAATTTTATGTAATTATTGACAAGTATACAACAATAAATGATAATAATAGTGTTGTAGATATAAAAAATACAACTACATAGCTGTTAATAGTTAAATTTAATTAAAAAATTCACAAAATTAACAATAACTATGTTTATAGAAATTTGTTACTCTTTAATAAAAAGGTGACCAAAATAATAATTATATAATAAATTAATTTGCAATATTAATATTGATTTCTCATAATTATTATATTTTGAAATATATATTTATAAATAAGTTAGTATTTGTGCAATTTATAAAGGGGAATCATATTAATTTTATTTAGGCTTAAAATGATTTTTTTATAAGGAAGGATGAACGAAATGATTAACGAGTTAAAAAATCTAAAATCTTACGAAGTATTTAAGTTTTTTGAAGAAATGAATAAAATACCAAGAGGTTCAGGAAATGAAAAAGCTATAAGTGATTGGCTAGTTAAATTTGCTAAAGATAGAAATTTAGAAGTTATTCAAGATGAAGCTTTAAATGTAATTATAAAAAAACCAGGAACAAAAGGATATGAGAATTCTAAGCCTGTAATTATTCAAGGTCATATGGATATGGTATGTGAAAAAAATCAATCAACAGTGCATGATTTTGAAAAAGATCCAGTAGAATGTATTGTAGAAGGAGATTTTTTAAGAGCTAATGGAACTACTTTAGGAGCCGATAATGGAATAGCAGTTGCATTTGGTCTTGCAATACTAGATTCAAATGAAATAGCACATCCAGCAATAGAATTATTTGTAACTACTGAAGAAGAAACAGGAATGGGTGGAGCTATGAATATGCACCCAGAACACTTAAATGGAAGAACTTTAATAAATATAGATTCAGAAGAAGAAGGAAAATTCCTAGTTAGTTGTGCTGGTGGAGTAAGAGCTGAAATGACTTTACCAGTTGAATATGAAGATGTATGTTCTTCTATGGAAATTATGAAAGTGTCTATAAGAGGATTAAAGGGTGGACACTCAGGAATGGAAATTAACAAAGAAAGAGGAAACGCTAACAAATTAATTGGAAGATTTTTAGTAGACTTAAACTCTGTTTTAGATTTTAAATTAGCATCTATAAATGGTGGGGCAAAAATGAATGCAATACCAAGAGAAGCAGATGCAATAATTGCTGTATCTAAAGAAAATGTAGCAAAAGTAGAATCAAAAGTACAAGAGTGGAATAATATATTTAAAAATGAATTACAAGGCATTGATGATGAGGTAACATTAACATCTGAAAAAACTTCAGAAAAAGTAGAGAAAGCTTTTGATGAAAATTCTAAATTAAGAGTGTTGAGAGGACTAACATTAATTCAAAATGGAATTCAAACAATGAGTATGTCAATTAAAGGATTAGTTCAAAGTTCAACAAATATAGGTGTTATGATAACAGATGAGAAATCAGTTAAATTTGATAGTGCTGTAAGAAGTTCGGTTAAATCATTAAAGAAAGCTATATGTGATCAAATGATAATTTTAACAGAAGTTTTAGGCGGATCTATTGATTTTGAATCTGATTATCCAGAATGGCAGTATAGAAAAGACTCTCAAATAAGAGATATATTTGTTAAAGTTTATAAAGAAGTATTTAATAAAGAAGCAGAAATTACAGCTATACATGCTGGATTAGAATGTGGATTAATAAGTGATAAATTTAATGGTGATATAGATCAAATATCATTTGGACCAAATATATTTGATGTTCATACACCAGATGAACATATAAGTATATCATCAACAGACAGAATGTATTCATTCTTAATAGAAGTTTTAAAAGAATTAAAGTAAGAGAAGTGAATATATAATAGAAAGTTTTATAGTATTTAAATAGCTAGAATTTTCAACATAAAAAAGAAAAGAATTTAAAAATTCTTTTCTTTTTTATGTAAAAATACATATTATTAAAAGTAATATAAAGTTTAATAGTTATAGTGTTAAACTTTATATCTAAAAAGACGAAAGTATTAATATATTTAAAAAAATAATGGTATAATTATGATAACTAATAATTTAACAAAAATTAAACAAAGTATATAAAATACAACTATTATGTAGAATATAAAATTTTTAATAATACTAAATAAGTTAATATATAATAAGTATATATTTATTTAAATATTTTATATTCTATTAGTATGAGTTTAAAAGTTTTAGATAATAATTTAAGTATTTGAAAATATACAATTAAAGATGAAAGAAGGTAGGTCTAAATGGACTTTGCGTCACTAGTACTTATGGAAAGAGAAAAAGAAACGAATTATTTAATAAAAGAGATGGGTAGTTATGAAGTTGGTGAAGGGGCTGAATATGTAACTAAATTATTTTATGATGGTGAGAAGGTAAATTTATATTTTGATACAAAGAAAGATGTAGAAGAATGGGAATATACAGCTATATATGATTTGTTTAATGAAGATAGATTTATAGAAAACGATTTAGAAATTGATATCGATGATAATGAATTTAATCCTACATGGATACTTAATTTTGATTATATTGAAGAGCATGAGGAATTTAAAGAGAAGTTAAATTCAATTTGTAACTTAATTGAAGAGGAAATTAAATTTGTTTTACAAAATATAGAAGGAAAAAAGGATGAATATGTAGAATAAATTTTAGGAAGGTTTTTAGGGTAGAAGAAAAATGCGTTTGGAATATATTCGAAAAGTTAGAGAAAATGAAACTTTAGGTAAGACAGTATTTGATAACGATGGGAGAGTTTTGTTAAAATCGGGAGTTAGATTGACCAATAGATATATTAAAAACTTAGAAAAATTAGGGGTTTACTATATATACATAGAAGATGATAGATTAGAGGATGTAAGTGTAGAAGACACTAAGCTAAATAGTTTAAAACAATATACCATGAATTCATTAAATAAAGTTATTAAAAGTGTTGGTGTAGTAAATAAAAATACAACAAAAGAATATCTTCAGACAGTTACGCAAATGATTGATTATATATTAGAAGCTGGAGATATAAATGCTAGTTTATTCGATATAAAAACATATGACAATTATACAATGGTTCATAGTGTTGATACAGGAGTTATGGCAGCTTTTATGGGGATAAATATGGGCTTTAAGAGAAATGAATTGAATGATTTAGTTGTAGGTGGGATTTTACATGATATAGGTAAAACTAAGGTTCCTATATCAATAATAAATAAAAGAGGAGCCCTTAATGATGAAGAATTCAATGAAATAAAAAGACATCCTATTTATGGAAAAGATATATTAGCTAACAATTATGCTATTCCAGAAACAGCCATAAAAATAATAGAACAACATCATGAAAAAATAAATGGAAGAGGATATCCTTATGGATTAGTTGATAATGAAATTAATCCTAAAGCTAAAATTGTTGCTGTTTGTGATGTTTATGATGCTGTAAGTAGTGATAGAAGTTATAGAAAAAGATTTTCTCCAAAAGAGGCATATGAACTTGTATTGGCAGATAGTGGAAGAGCTTTTGATGAAAGGGCTGTACGAGCTTTCAAAAAAGTATTTTCAGTATATCCACTAGGTAGTTGTGTAAAGTTATCTAATAATGTAGAGGGGTATGTAATTAGACAAAATGATAATTTCCCAGATAGACCTGTAATAAGGGTATTATATGATCATGAGACGAAAATGCCTATTAAATTTTACGAAATAGATCTTTTGAAAGAATTAAACTTAGTTATTGATACTGTTGTTTAATTTTAGGAGTGATAATATCAATATGAATAATGAGAAGATAAAAAAAATAAGAAAAATGCCTAGTATAACATATGTGCTAATTTTTATAAACATAGTGTTATATCTTGTTGAAGCATGCACATCTTTTTTCTATTTAAAAGGTGGAATATTAAAAATAGATAATGTTGTACTTGTTTTGCTTGGTGGTATGGTAAATGTTCTAGTTGAACAAGGACAATATTATAGGTTAATAACAGCAGGATTTTTGCATAGCTCTATATTGCATTTAACTTTGAATATGGTAGCTTTAAATGCAATAGGAGATATTGTTGAGAAAATACTTGGTAAAGGTAAATTTTTAATACTATATTTAATATCATTAATAGCATCATCATATGGTAGTTATATATTTACAAAAGGTAATTCAGGTATAGTTATATCAGTAGGTGCATCAGGAGCCATTTTCGGGATTTTAGGAGCATTACTAGTTATAGTAATTATGAATAGAAATATTTTTGGGAAAAACCTTTTAAGAGGGCTTTTAGAGATAGTTTTTGTAAATATTCTTATAGGTGTGTTTGTTCCTAATATAGATGTAACAGCACATTTTGTTGGAGCTATAACAGGTGCTATTGTTGCATATATAATTATGCTAAATGAAAAGAAAAAGTTAAGAAAACAATAAAATTAGATAAGTAATCTATTCTATAATGAATTTTATAGAATAGATTACTTATTTGGCATAGATAGGTGAGTGGAATTATAATTTATATGATTAGGGGTTTATTATGAGATTTGAATTAATAAATAATGTTAAAGAAAATGAAATAATAGGGAGAACTATATTTGATAAAAATGGTAGACCGCTTTTAAAAAAAGGAGTTAAAATTACCAGTAGTTATATACAAAAGTTAAAAGATTTAGGTGTGCTTTATATTTATTTAAAAGATGATAGACTTAATGATATAGTTGTAGAAGATAATGAATTACAAAGCTTAAAACAAGATACCATGTATTGTCTTAGTAAAGTAATTAGAAACATAGGTGCAATTACACAAAGTCATATAAAAGATTGTGTAAATAGTGTAAGTGAAATGATTGATTATATAATGAATATGAGAGATATAAATAAGAGTTTATATGAAATAAAAACTCATGATAATTATACTATGTTACATAGTGTAGATACAGGCGCTAATACTGCATTTATAGGTTTAGCATTAGGATTTAATAAAGATATGTTAAATGAACTTGTTATAGGGGGAACACTTCATGATATAGGTAAATTAAAAATTCCAATATCAATAATAGATAAAAAAGGACCATTAACAGAGGATGAGTATAATGAAATAAAAAGGCACACAATATATGGAGTAGAGGTTTTAAAAGGAAAGCATGGTATACCTAAATCAGCATTAAGAACAATTTTAGAGCATCATGAGAAATTAGATGGTACTGGATATCCATATGGTATGAAAGATAAGGAAATAAGTATTAATGCTAAAATAACATCGGTATGTGATGTTTTTGATGCACTAACAAGTGATAGGAGCTATAGAAAAAAATTTAATCCGACAGATGCATATGAACTTATACTTTCAGAAGCAGGAAGAAGTTTTGATGAAAGAGTGGTAACAGCATTTAAAGAGACTTTTTCTATATTTCCAGTAGGAAGCTGTGTTAGATTGTCTAATGGAATTGAAGGATATGTTATAAAACAAAATCAAGGATTTCCAGATAGACCTATTATAAGGATACTATATGATGCTGAATCAAAACAAAGATTATCTAATTACTATGAAATAGATTTATTAGATAATACATCAATAGTAATAACTATGATTTTATAATATGAAAAATTTCTAAACAAAAGGGAGAACATTATGTCAAAAGTAAAAAAAGTATATGCCATTAAATATGGGTTTGACAAAGCAAAAAATGAAGAAGTTAAAAATGTTATAGTAGACACATGGGCTGAATGTTCAAGACTTGTAAGTGGTGTAAAAGGAGCTGCATATAAAAGTTTTGAAGTTTTATTAGATGCAGAAAAATATTTAAGTGACGATAAAAAATTATTAAAAAAGGATATAGATACTTATCCTTCAGATAATTTACATATATACGTGGATGGGAGTTACAATTTATATACAGAAAAATTTTCTTATGGATTAGTGGCAGTTAAAAACAATATAGTTGTTTATGTTGAAAGTAATTCATCAGAAGATAATTCTCAAAAACAATTAAGACAAATTGCAGGAGAATTAATGGCATCGATTAGAGCGGTTGAATATGCAAAATCAATAAATGAAAAAAGTGTAGTTATATTTCATGACTATGAAGGTATATATCACCATGCAGTTGGAACATGGCAGCGAAAAGATGAATCATCTAAAAACTATTATGAATTTATGAATAGAACTATGACAAATAAAGAGGTTGAAATAATATTTGTAAAAGTAGATAGTCATACAGGTGATATATTTAATGAAATAACAGATAGTCTAGCAAAAAAATGTATAGGAGTTCCTTTAACTGATGCAGTAGATAAATATTTGAAAAACAACAAAATAACTGTTGCAAATGTTGAAGTGGAAGGTGAAATAAGAACAATAATAAAAGGCACAAATTATCCTAATGTAATAAATTTACAAAATAATATAGAAACAGAAAATATAAAAGATGAAGTAGAAGAAAATGAAGAATATATAGATTTAAGCTATATTAATTCAATATATAATCAAAAAGGTGTATATGGACTAGAAAAGTATTTACAAAGATTAAAGAAAGCTGAGCTTATAAATATAATAAAATCTATGATAAAGTAAATATTATATTTATAGTGAATAATTATTAAATTAAATGTGAAATTTTATAGATTTAGAAGTGGAAAATTATAACTATAAATAAGAGGAGAGATTTTCATGGATTATATAACAATTGAAGAATTACTAAATAATATCGGTGATTTAACAATAATTGATGTAAGAAGTTCTATGGATTTTAAGAGTGGTCACATAGAAAATGCTATAAATATACCACTTATGCAGTTATCGGTAGAGGCAGATGAATTGGAAAAATCAAAAAAGATAGTTGTATATTGTAATAGTGGGAAAAGCAGTACAGGGGCAACTTTGTTGCTAAAAGATATGGGGTTTAATGTTAAAAATTTAAAAGGTGGATATAACGAATATAAAATGTATTGTAAGTAGAATTGTAGTAATAGGAATTATTTTATTAAAATTGTACAAAATACTAATATAAAGTAAATTATAATAAAAATTTTGTATGAATTTATAAAATGTTGTACAATTTTAAGAAAGGAAGAAATACATAATGAGAGTTATGACAAAAATGCTTATTGCAAGTACTGTTACTATAACAGCTGTGGAACTTATACAACCTAGATTAAGTAGAAATAATAAGAAAAAAATAAGAAGATATATGAAAGTTGGTAAAAGTATGGCTGATAATTTATATGGAAACGTCATGACCATATTAGATTAGACTTTATAAAGTTTTGTACTAAGAAAAAGTCAGATAAAAATTCTAATCATTAGAATTTATTTATCTGACTTTTAGTTTAATACATTATATTTTAAAAAAGTTAATTTTAAAAATATTCTAAAAGTAAAAGATTAAAATGAAATATTTAAGCTAGTATTTGAATATACAATAGGAGTTCAAGTGCTTATTTTAATTCTAAATAGGACAAACTAATATTTTTTAAAATATAATAAAAATATAATTAAAAATATTTAATAATACTATAAAATAGTGTAAAATAAAGATGTAATGTACAAATTTTGTTAAAAATTCTAGTTTTTTTTGAGTTTTTATTTATAGATATGTTATAATTAAATATGAAAATTTATAAAATTCTAAAAATGATAAATAAGTATTACGAAAATGATAAATTACTTGAAAAGGGTGCGTGATTTATGAAGATACTATCTTTAGGTGAAAAGATAAAATTGAGAAGGAAAGAGTTAAATCTTACTTTAAAGAATTTAGCAGGGGATAGAATAACTGCAGGACAAATAAGTTTAGTTGAATCAGGAAAATCTAATCCAAGTATGGATTTGTTAGAATATTTAGCTGATAATCTTAGTGTGACTGTAGAATATTTAATGGAGACTGAAGAAACTCAGGCTCAAAAAATTTGTGAATATCATGAAAATATTGCAGAAGCTAAGATTTTAATTGATGATTTAGATGGTGCAATAACTCATATAAACACTTCATTATGGTATGCAGAAAAATATAATTTAGAAATTAGAAAAGCAAAAAATTTATATTTAAATGGATTAATACATACTAAAAAAAATGAATATGAGAAGGCTCAGGAAGAATTATTAACAGCCAATAATATATTTATAAAAAGAAATTATACAGACAATATAATAAGTACATTTATATTACTTGGAAAAATAACATTAAGAATGAAAGCATATCATTCAGCTTATAGTTATTTTCAACAAGCTGAAAAAGTATATGAAGATGGAAATATAAGCAATGAATTTTTGATTGGTGAAATTTATTACTATATAGCTTTGACATATTTTAAAATAGGAGAAATGGACAAGTCGTTAGATTATTCTTTAAGAGCAGAAAGAATATTTAAAAACTTAGATAATAGAAAGCTTTATGGAAAGAAGATGTTAGAGAGAGCACAATCATTATGTGATAAAGGAAATATGGATGAAGCTATAAGATACTCAGAAGTTAGCTTAAAAATATTTACAGAGTTAAATGATAATAGGTACTTTTCTAAAATAGAAAATAGTTTAGGAAAAATTTTCTCTGACTTTAATAGCTTAGAACAATCTTTTGAACATTTATATAAAGCAAAAGAAATTAGGGAAAGAACTAAAGACTCTAAGATAATAGAAACTTTATGTAATATTTGTGATAATTACATAAAATTAAAAAATGAAGAAAAAGCTAAGGAAACTCTAGATGAAATATTAATTCATATAGAAAGAGGCGAAGAAAAATCATTATGTGATTATTACTTATTAAAGTATAGAATTGAATTATTGGAAGGTAGATTAGAAAGTGCGGAAAGCACATTAATTCAAACTTTAAATTATGTTAAAAAGTTAAACTTTTTAAAGGAATATGCAGAAATATCTTTAATATTAGGTAAATTCTATATTGACAATGGTAGAGAAATAGAAGCTGAGAAATGTTTAAATGATGGTGTAAAAGTTTTAAATGAATTAAAAGTTTTAGAGAATTAGATGAGTAGGTGAGAGGATGACTGTTGAAATATTATCTATAGGAGAAAAGATAAAAAGATCTAGAATATATAAAGGGTTAACTTTAAAAGATATATGTGAAGATAAAATTTCTGTTTCAAAAATGAGTTGTATAGAAAACAATAAAGTTGAACCGGAAAGATGGATATTGGACTATATAAGTGAAAAATTACAGTTGGATATAAAATATTTACTTCATGGAGTAAAAGATCAATTAGTTGATAATATTAAAAAATTTAAAAAATGTAAAGAAAATAATGAGTTCTATAATGAGTATTTTGAAGATGTTTTATATAATTTGGAATATGCAGAGAAATATAAAGCATATGATTTATGCTGCGAGATTATGCATTTATTATTTTCTTCATATATGTTTAAAAGAAAATTTGATGAACTTAGAACTATAATACCAAGATATTATGATTTATGTAAAAAAGGAAATGAAGAGTTTTATCAATTAAGATACTATATAGATATAGCAACGTACTTAGCATTAAATGGAGAAAGAACACAAGCTATAAGCTATTATAATAGTGCAAGAAATAGACTTATAGAATTAGATTTAGAAGATAAGACAGAATTAATAAGAGCTACATACAATGAAGCTTCTACATATCTAATGTTAGAGGATTATGAAAATGTCACTAAGATTTGTAGTGAATTAAAAGGGTTAGTTCCATACTGTGAGAATGAAACTTTTAAAGGTACAATATTCCAGTTATTTGGATTATTGGCACTTCATATGAAAAATTATAAGGAATTTGAAGAATATAAAGAGGAAGTATATAAATATCAAAAAAATACTCCAGAAAGATATTCAACTTCACTTCATAATTTTGGAGAAATACTTCTAAAAAATAAGGAGTATGAAAAAGGAAAAGAATGTATAGTGGAAAGTCTTAAAATATGTCCAGAGGATAATAAGGAAAAGAAATGTTTACTTTTAGTTGCAACTATAGAAGTTCTAATAAAAAATAATTTATTAGAGTTGGCTCAAGAAGTATCTGATGAGTTGTTAAATTATGCAATAAACTTAAATAGTAGCAATTTTATTGAAAGTGCATATTATTATAAGGCTATATTATTGCAAATACAAGGGAATTATGCAATGTCTGAAACATACATGAATTTATCATTAGATGTTTTACTAAAGTGCGGTTCTAATAATAAACTTTATAAACGATATTTAGAAATGGGAAATATGTATCATAAATTAGGTGATGTATCAGAATCCATAAAGTTTTTTAATTTAGCATTACAATTAGAAAAGAAAATTTAATTTACAAAAAGAGCTTATCTATAATCAGTTTGATTTAAGATAAGCTCTTTAAATTTTTTAATATAAAGTAGCTAATTTAATTCACGGTTGACAATGAACTTTTTAGCTTTCATTTCTAAGCTATCATCTAATGCAGTTAAACATATTTCTGAATCAATATATTTATTTTGCAATGCAAGAGTAATTAATCTATCAGCTAATTCAGGATTTTTAGATAATAAACTTCCATGGAAATAAGTACAGAAAGTATTTTTATAAATACAACCTTCTTTTTTATCTTCGCCATTATTACCATATCCTGCTTTAACAACACCTAAAGGCTTTAAATTATTTGTAAAAGTTTTACCAGAATGATTTTCAAAACCTACATAAGTTTCATTAAAATCTTCATTATATATAACTGTATTTCCGATAAATCTAGTGTCACCAGCTTCTGTATATATATCTAAAATATCTAAACCAGTAAGTTTATCACCATCTGGAGTTGTATAATATTTACCTAATAATTGATATCCTCCACAGATGCTTAAAAATACTTTACCATTTTCAATGTAAGTACTTATAGAGGTTTTTTTATTCTCAATTAAGTCTTTTGAAACAATAGACTGCTCATAATCTTGACCACCACCAAAAAAGACGATGTCGTATAAATTTTCATCAAAATTATCATTTACAGAAACATTAAATATGTTTACTTTTATGTTTCTTTTTTCAGCTCTATGTTTTAAAATTAAAACATTACCAACATCACCATAAACATTTAATAAATCTGGATATAAATGACATATGTTAAGTTCCATATAAATCACATCCTTTACCATATTTTATCGATATAACCTTTTTCATGAAGAAGTTTTCTTATGTTTAACATTGCTGTATATGTAGCTAAAACATAAGTTGTATTACTATTTAATGATTTTAAGCTACTTAGTAAAGTTTCATCATCTTCGCAAAGTATGAACTTTTCAGTATCAAATCCAGCAATTTTTAATCGTACAGCCATATCGTATAATCGACTACCAGATATGACAACTTTATCTATACTTAAATTATTAAGTTCTTCAAAATTAACATCCCAAATCCATGAAACATCTCTACCATCTGCATATTTATCATTAAGAAGAAGCACTAAATTTATTTCTTTTTTATCAAGCATTATAGTATTTACTGCTTGATCATAACCAGCAGGGTTTTTAACTAATATTATTTTTAAATCTTTACCATCGAAATCTATGCTTTCTTGTCTTCCAAAACTACTTTCTTGATTTGCAAGTGTTTTAGAGATAATGCTAGTACCTATATTAAGTTCTTTTGCTATTGAATAAGCACAAAGTCCATTGTATATGTTATATTCGCCAGCTTGATTTATAGAAATACTATCACCATTTATAACAACATTAGAACCATTAGGATTTAAATCTAATATTTCTTCTACAGAATAATTTAAATTAGGTCGTTTATAACCACAATTGTTACAATAATAATCACCTAAATGATTGTAAGTTACAAAATTATATTCATAAGGTGACTTACAACATTTACAAAATTTATTATCAGCATTTATACTGATACTTGCATTTTTAGAAATTGGAGTACTAAATCCATAATAAACTATTTTGTTTTTTACAGATAATTTTCCAAATAGTGATTCATCACCATTTAAAACTAATGTAGTAGATGGTGTCTTTTCGATTCCACTAAATATTTTATTATATGTGGTATGTATTTCTCCATAGCGATCTAGTTGATCTCTAAATAAATTAGTAATAGATATTATTTTTGGTTTAATGTCTTCTGTTATTAAAGGAACATATGCTTCATCCGCTTCTATAACAGCATATCTATTAGAATTATCTTTGAAGAATTTGTAGTTATGTATAAAACAAGATGTTATTCCAGGAAGCATATTTGCTCCAGTACTATTTGTTATAACATCTACATTGTTAGCTTTTAAAATATTGTATACCATATTTGTTGTAGTAGTTTTTCCGTTTGTTCCAGTTATTAATATAACGGTATAATCTTTTGCAACAGTTTTTAATATATGTTTATCAAATTTTAAAGCAACTTTTCCAGGAAAGTTCGAACCTCCTTTTGATAAAAGCTTAGAAAGAAATCTTATTAATTTAGCTGATATTATACTTAAAAAAGAATTAATCTTAATATTAAACACTCCTTTACAAAAATACTTAGAAGTTATTAATGAATTTTAGTGAATAGTTTAAATTACTCACTATCATATAAACATACTTAATAACTAAATTATTATAACATTTTAAAGAAAGCTTTTCTACACAAAGAAATACATATGATACAGTACATTTAAATTTATGGTTATATTAAAAATTAAAATTATAATAAAACAAAAAAATGAAAGTTCAAAGTAAATAAAGGTATAAATTTAAAATAGACTTTGGAACACTATGAATGGTGTTAAGTAGATTTTTTGTGCTGCATTTGATAAAATTAACATATGAAATAGCAAATAAGGAGGAAATATATGAATATAAGGCTATATGCCAAAAAAGCAATTGTGATAGTTTTACTAATAATTTTAGTTCTAATAGGCATATTTTTCATTAAACAAAGAGTTGATATTAAAGATAAATATATAAAGAAGGGTGAAGAATATTTTTATACTTTACAGTTAGATGATGCAATTAAAACATATGAAACAGCAGAAAAAAAGGATAAGGATAATGCATTATGGTCAGCTAAAATAAGTGAAGTTTATGTTTTAAAGGAAGAGTTTGATAATGCAAATAAATATATTGACAAGGCTTTAGAAAAAAATGATATTAATGGTGAAGCTCATGCTATTATTCTAAATAATAAATTTGTTATGTTAAAAAATAAAATTGCTAGTGGAGCAGTTAGTGAAAATGAAATAAATGAATTTGTAATAAATAGCGAAGAATATCTGAAAAAATTCCCGGAAAATAAAAATATGCAGGAAATTATGTTTTCGGCTTATATTATAAATAATAATAAAGAAAAAGCTAAAAAGATAATTGATGATTATAATGGAAAAACAGCATATGATTTATGTGAAAAAGCCAATATGTCGTTCATATTAGGAGATTTAAATAATGGACTAAAACTTTTAAATGATGCATTTAAAAAGGATAAAAATGAAATAAGAGTATATGAAATAGTAAATGATGAATACAGTAGGAATAAAGATGTATTAAATTTAATTTTAGAAGCCTTAAAAAGTGATGAGGAAAATAGTTGCTACAAAATGATGCTTGCAAAAATTTATTTAAATAATAATGATCTAGAAAAATCATATAAATTAATTGAGAGTGTAGAAAATGATAAGAATTTTATAATTCCAGAAGTTTTAGAATTAAATTTAGAGGAAATTAAGGGTAATAAAGAAAAAGTAAATGAAATATGTGAAAAGTTATTACAAAAAAATCCTAAAAGTTACGTAGTAAATAATTTAATAGCATCAAATTATCTTAAAAAAAATGATATAGAAAATGCTAGCAAATATTTTAAAAAATCAATGAATGCAAATAATAAATATATAAATAACTATATTACTTTGGCACCTAGTATATGGGAGTTAAAAGGGGAGCCAGATAAAGCACTTCCGTATTTATATCATTCAAAGTATTTAGAGCCATACAATAGTTATGTATATGTGAAAAGTGGAGAATATAGTTGGTACAATTTAAATAATGCATCTTATGCATTAGATGATTTGACATTTGCATCAATTATTGATGTAAATGATATAGAACTAAAATATAAAATTTCTAAATTATATTTAGAAAACCATAACTATGAACAAGCCGTGAAATTTTTAAAAGAATGCATAAGTAAAGACTCAAAAAATAAAGAGTATTTTAGAACTCTTGGGACAACTTATATCATTTTAAATAAGAATAGTGAAACATTAAATGAGATCAATAAGGCATATCAATTAGACAAAAATGATATATTAACTATAAACAATTTAGGTTGCTATTATATAATAGTTCAAAGTGATATTACAAAGGCAAAAGAAAACTTTACAAAAGCGTTTAATTTATTAAAAGATACTGATGATGATTATACAAGAAAAACAATAAAAGATAATTACAATAAAATAATTCGATTGAAAGAACAATATGATACTGGTAAAGAGAATGAAGTTATAAAAATACCAGACTTTATTATGTTTTATTAAAAAAAACCCTTATGTATTAAGCATAGGGGTTTTTAAGTTGAAAAATATAAAATATCAAAATTTTAAGTTAATATACTATAAATAAAGAATATTTAGTATGAAATTTGAATTTATATAGAAGGATATTAGAAAAATGTAGAAATTAGTTAACAAAAATGTTACAATATTATAAAAATATGAAAAATTTTAAAGTGTTAGTGGGGGAGTTTATTATGGATAAAAGTTTTTTTATAAAAAATAGAGAAAATTTATTAAGTAAAATAGAGGAGAATTCTATAGTAGTTCTTTTTGCAGGTGAAGCACCTTATAAATCAGCTGATGATAAATATAGTTTCTGTCCAAATAGAAATTTCTATTATGTTACAGGATTTAAAAGAGAAAAAGCTATATATGTAGCAACAAAAGCTTCAGGTGTAATATCAGAAACTTTATATATTGAAAGACAAAATCCAGAACTTATAAAATGGATTGGAAAAAAACCAACACTAGAAGATTCAAAAGAAATAACTGGAATAGAAGATGTTAAATTTTTAGATGAATTTAGTGAAAATTTCTCAAAAATATCAAATCCAAGTATAGAGTATGAAAACATTTACTTAGACTTGGAAAGACAAGAATATGATAAATTACCTAATTTACCAATGATATTTGCAGATGAAGTAATAAGAAAATATCCATACTTAAAGGTTAAAAATATATTTAAATTTATAGCTGAATTAAGAGCTATAAAAAGAGAAGAAGAAATAGAACTTACAAGAAGAGCAATAGAAATAACTAAAGAGGGAATATATAGTATATTTAAAAATGCAAAAGAAGGAATTATGGAGTGTGAATTAGAAGCACATTTTGATTATGAATTAAGAAAAAGAGGAGTTAAAGAAACTGCGTTCAATACAATAGTTGGTTCAGGTGTTAATGGTGCAACACTTCATTATTCAGAAAATAATTGTGAAATTCCTGAAAAAAGTTTAGTATTATTAGATTTGGGAGCTCAATATAATGAGTATAATGCAGATGTATCACGTACATTCCCTGCAAATGGTAAATTTACTGATAGACAAAAAGCTGTATACAATGCAGTGTTAAATGCTATGAAAAAGGTGGAAGAAGCAGCAAGACCAGGAATAAAAAAAGCAGACTTAGAAAAAGTAGCTATGGAAGAATTAGGAAAAGGATGCGTTGAACTAGGGTTAATAAAAGATAAAAGTGAAGTTAGAA
Source organism: Clostridium amazonense (assembly GCF_056431285.1). NCBI lineage: Bacteria > Bacillati > Bacillota > Clostridia > Eubacteriales > Clostridiaceae > Clostridium > Clostridium amazonense. The sequence continues at coordinate 576,221 of NZ_JBWKMH010000010.1, forward strand.
AATACTATTTCCACTCAATAGGACATTACTTAGGAATGGATGCTCATGATGTTGGATCATATGATAGAGTTTTAGAACCAGGTATGATTATAACAAATGAACCAGGAATATATATAGCAGAAGAGGGTATAGGTGTAAGAATAGAAGACGATTTACTTATAACTACAGATGGATGTGAAAATTTATCAAAAGATATAATTAAAGAAGTTGAAGAAATAGAATCATTTATGGCGAAATATAATAAATAACATAAAAAACTCAAGATAAATTTATCTTGAGTTTTTTATGTTATTTATTTAAGCTATTAAATTAAGAGAAGTTCTAATTTTTGCATATTCTTCTTCAACAGCATGGAACATTACACTTAAAGTTTCGAAAACTATTTCTGCATTAAAATTACCATTAAAAGGTATAGAAGATTTAGCACTAACAACACCTTGATCCTCAAAAAAAGATATATATTTATAAGTTGAATTTAAATCATTAAATACTTTATATAAATTAATTTTGTCATCTTTTTCAGGAACACTAGTTATATGGAAAATATAAATATCTGCAAGAGTATCATCATCAGTAAGTGATATTACAGCTCTACGAGTATCACCACCACCAAGAACAGGTTTCTCAACTCCATTTATAGTTAGCTTATCTGGAAATGCAAAAATTGTAACATCATCTATGTTCATACCTTTATTCATAGGTATTTTTCTTTCTTCTAAAAATTTTTCGAAAGCTAGTGTATTTTCTCTCATTAAAATATCCCCCTTTAAAAAAAGTAATTACAATTTACATTTCAAGAATTAATTGACAATTCTTGAAATATAGATATATTATCTCATAAAGTTTTTAATTAGTAAATATAAAATAATGTTTGTAAAATTAAAGTAAATAAAAAATAGTAGGATATACCTACTATTTCTTATCAAAGTTAACTAATGAAATTAAGTAATCTTGAAGTTCCTTAGTTTTTTCTTTATCCATGGCTGGAACACCATCAAGTTTATATTTTATTCCAAGAACTTCATATTTGTTTACACCTAATAAATGATAAGGTAAAAGATCGATTCTATCTACATTAGGAATCTCTTCATTTATTACTTTAGCTATTTTATCCATGTGTTCTTTAGTATCTGTATAACCAGGAACAACCACGTGTCTTATCCAAACTCTACAATCACTTTTTCTAAGAGCTTCTAGGAATATATTTACATCATGAGTATTTTGACCAGTTAATGCTATATAACCATCATTGTCTTTATGCTTTACATCAAGCAAAACTAAGTCAGTATATTTTAAAATTTCATCATAATTACCATGACCATAGCCAGCAGTATCTATAGTTGTATGTATGCCTTTTTCTTTACATTTTTTTAGAGCTTCTAATAAAAACTCATCTTGGAAAAGTGGGTCTCCGCCAGAAAAAGTAACACCACCGCCAGATCTTTCAAAGAATGGCTTGAATCTTTCAATTTTTGCTACTAATTCATCAGCTGTATATTCTTCGCCACCATTTAAAGTCCAAGTATCTGGATTATGGCAATATGCGCATCTTAATTTACAACCTTGCATAAATACTACAACTCTTATACCAGGACCATCAACAAGCCCCATACTTTCAATTGAATGAATTCTACCTTTTACCATAATACCACATCTCCTTAATAAAGATTATTTCTTTATACTAAAAAAACTATTATATTAATTATTAAAGAAAAATTCAATACAAAATATAAAATATAATAGTTTTTTTAATATAAAGCACTACCAAAGTGGTAGTGCTTTATAATTTATATTACATAGATTTATGGAATGTTCTGTTGATAACTTCTAATTGTTGTTCTTTTGTTAATCTTACGAAGTTAACTGCATATCCAGATACTCTGATTGTTAGAGTAGGATAGTTGTCTGGATTTTCCATAGCATCTAATAATGTTTCTCTGTTTAATACATTAACATTTAGGTGGAATGCACTTTGACCAAAGTATCCATCTAATATAGCTGCTAAGTTAAGTTTTCTTTCATCTTCAGATTTTCCAAGAGCATCTGGGATGATAGAGAATGTGTTAGATATACCATCTTGACAAGATTCTCTATATTGGATTTTAGCAACAGAGTTTAATGAAGCTAAAGCACCATTTGTATCTCTTCCGTGCATTGGGTTAGCACCTGGAGCTAATGCTTCTCCAGCTTTTCTTCCATCTGGAGTAGATCCTGTTTTCTTACCATAAACAACGTTTGATGTTATAGTTAAAGCTGATAATGAATGTTCAGCGTTTCTGTAAGTTGGGTGTTTTTTAAGCATTGCTGAGAATTTGTTTATTAATTCTACTGCTAAATCATCAACTCTATCATCATCATTTCCGTATTTAGGGAAATCTCCTTCGATTTCAAAATCAACAGTGATTCCTTCTTCATTTCTTATAGGTTTAACTTTTGCATATTTTATAGCACTTAAAGAGTCAGCAGCAACTGAAAGTCCAGCAACTCCGAATGCCATAAATCTCTTAATATCAGTATCGTGTAAAGCCATTTGACCTGCTTCATAAGCATATTTATCATGCATGTAATGAATAGTATTCATTGTGTTTACATATAAATCTGCACAGTACTCAAGTACGTTGAAGTAAGCTTTTTTAACTTTTGCATAATCAAGAACATCATCAGTTATTTTCTCTAAACCTTCAATAACTTTGATTCCTTTTTTCTCATCTACACCACCATTAAGAGTGTATAATAAAGCTTTAGCTAAGTTGATTCTTGCTCCGAAGAATTGCATTCTCTTACCAATTTCCATAGCTGAAACACAGCAAGCTATACCATAATCGTCTCCATAGATATTTCTCATTAAATCGTCATTTTCATATTGGATTGATCCAGTTTGAATAGACATTTTAGCACAATATTCTTTGAAAGCTTTTGGTAATTTTTCTGACCATAAAACTGTCATATTTGGTTCTGGTGCAGGATCAAGGTTAGTTAATGTGTGTAAGAATCTGAAAGAGTTCTTAGTTACTAATGGTTTACCATTAATAGACACACCACCGATTGATTCTGTTATCCAGTTAGGATCTCCAGCGAATAAGTCATTATATTCAGGAGTTCTTAAATGTCTAGCTATTCTTAATTTGATTACAAGTTGGTCAATTATTTCTTGAGCTTCAACTTCAGTTATGATTCCAGCTTGTAAATCTCTTTCTAAGTATATGTCCATGAAAGTACTAGTTCTTCCTAAAGACATTGCAGCTCCGTTGTTTTCTTTTATAGCTGCTAAGTATCCAAAGTAAAGAGCTTGAACAGCTTCTCTAGCGTTAGATGATGGCTTAGATATATCTACACCATAAGATGCAGCCATTTCTTTTATTTGTCCTAAAGCTCTGATTTGTTCAGAAACTTCTTCTCTGTGTCTTATAGTTTCTTCATTAGCAGCACCTTGGATGTTGTTTAAGTCTGCTTTCTTTTGTGCTACTAAGAAATCTACTCCATAAAGAGCAAGTCTTCTATAGTCACCTATGATTCTTCCTCTACCATATGCATCTGGAAGACCAGTTAATAAACCAGCGCTTCTAGCAGCTCTTGTTTCTTTAGTATAAGCATCGAAAACTCCTTGATTGTGAGTTTTTCTATATTTATTAAAGTATTTATTTATTTCAGGATTTAATTCATATCCATAAGCTTCTAATGATTGCTCAACCATTCTGAATCCACCAAATGGATTTACTATTCTTTTAAGTGGAGCATTAGTTTGTAATCCAACGATTACTTCGTTATCTTTATCGATGTATCCAGCTTCGAAGTTGTTTATTCCAGAAACTTCATTAACTTCTACGTCGATAATTCCTTTTTTTATTTCTTCTATTATTAATGCATGAGTTTTATCCCATACTTTAGAAGTTTTTTCGCTTATAGGAGCTAAGAAAGACTCATCTCCTTCGTATACTGTGTAGTTCTTTTGAATGAAATCTCTAACATTAATTTCTTCTTGCCAAAGATCACCTTTGAAACCTTCCCATTGTTTAAACATTTATTATTCCTCCTTAAATTATATAAACTAAATTTTAATATTGAGGATCATTAAGTTAAAATTTAAACTTAATGATGATAATTTATTTATTATTTATTGTAATTATATGTTTAAGTTTTTTGTCTGTTATAATTGTAGTATTAATACAGAAAGAAATCAATACCTTTTTACAATGTCAGAAAAATTTTAATTTAATACAAAATTTGTACAAATAAGAAAGTAATTATATGAAACTCTTTAAAAACAAGCTGTTTTACCGATTGGTACTTATGGAAATGTGATTTGAAAAGGTCAATGAAGAATAAAATAAAAATGAAAATTTGAAAAATAATTTAGAATAATTACAACAAAAAATATAACAGATTAAAAAAAGATAACACAGATGATAACGATTATATCTTAAATTGAAAAATGAAATATAGTGATGGGTTCAATGAAAATGGGGAAATATAACTAAAAATCATTTGAATATGATAAAATGTAAATGAATATATCTAGGTTAGAATATTTTCTTTTATAGAAAATTTATATTAAATTACATATACTAAAATTAAAAAAATAATAAATACATTAATTGTTTTTTTATATGTATAATAAGATAATATAAGGAGAAATTAATTTTAAAATCAACTGAATATATATGCTTTTGAAAATAACATCTTAAATTGATGAATTTATAGGAAACAAAGTTTGAATTTAAAGTTAAGTATATTTCATATTGATAATTTTAATGATAACTTTTAATATATTTTTAAAATTGACAATGAATAACGAATGTGAAAATTAGATTTTCAATTTTAAAAAAATGATTTTTCTTAAATTTACAGAGTAAATCAATTAAACACTATACAAACTAGTTAGTGTTACTTTTTAATTCAAAATTGGTTAAAGATAAAATAGTATTAACATTTGTAACTCTAAAATTGTCATTTGATAAGTATTTTATTTAAACTTTGAACTTAAAACCTTATATTGGATCAATTATCAAACATGTAATTTATGAAACATAAAAAAATAAATATAAATTTAAATTTAGAGATGGAGGTATTAATGTGGGTAGAAAAAAGCCAAGTATGTTTAGTAAAAATTATCAAAAGCAGATGAAGAAAAGAAGAAGAAGATATATATTATTAATATTAGCTTGTGCTTTTTTTGTAGGTGGTGGTATTTTATATGCAACATCTATAAAAGATAAAGTAACTAATATTATGGCTGTAAATGATGAAAAGAAAAAAAATAGTAGTAGTGAAAGCAATGAAGAGTTAAGTAAAGATAAAGAAGAAACTAATAAAGAGGTTGAAAGTGCTGAAAGTAAAGTTGAAAAACTTAAAGAAGTAGTTGTAAATATAGAAAATAAAAATGTAAAAATGCAGGTTGAAAATGAAAGTGGAAACATAATATCTTTTGATGTTGATAAATCTATTGAAGGTGATGTAAGTCCTAACAAACACAATTTACTTTTAATAGAAAAGACTAGTCAAAATGCTTATATTATTAATAATGAAGGAAAAGTAAAAGATGTAACAAGAAAAGAATATGTATCTACAGAAGGTGAAGTTTTTACAAAAGAATCAGTTATGGAAAACAATCAAGGATACCTATGGATGGGTACACCTAAATTTGTAAGTGATGATACTATAATATATACAAGTTATTTACCTTGGATATCTTCTGAAAATAATCAATATATATGGTCTTCTAATATAAACACTTTAGAACAAAAACCATACTATGAACTTGTAGGAAAAGATGTAAAAATTGGGGGAGTGGAATCGAAAGGAATAGCTATTAATATAGATGGAAAAGTTGTATACTTAAATTCTAAAGGTGAAATAGCAAAATAAATAAAATATAAGTACTTGTCATTATAAGGTAAAATATTGTATAATTTGAAAAAATGATGCAATGTTTTATGAGTTAAATATAAAAAATACGGTTATAAGATGAGTAAAAGTTCATAAATAATCTATCTAATTAAAACAATATATGTTATAATTTATTAGATTAATATTCATTTATAGATATTAGGAGGAAGAATAAGAATGAACGTTAAAATGGAAAAAATGCCAAAGAGCGTTGTAAAACTAACTATAACAGTAGAAGCAGAAAAATTTGATAGCGCTATAAAAAAAGCATTCGCAAAAAATTCTAAGAAATTTAATATACCAGGATTTAGAAAAGGTAAAGCACCTTATAGCATAGTAAAGAAATATTATGGTAATGGAGTATTATTTGAAGATGCTTTAGATATAATTTATAGAGAAACATATGGAACAGCATTAACAGAGAATAATGTAAATCCAGTAGACTATCCTGAAATAGAAGTAGAACAAATTGGAGAAGGTAAAGATTTAATATACATAGCTAATGTACCAGTAGCTCCAGAAGTTATACTTGGCGACTATAAAGGAATAGAAGTTAAAAAGAGCGAATATAACGTAACAGAAGAAGACGTTGAAAATAAAATAAAAGAAATGCAAGAAAAAAATGCAAGAGTAGAAGTTAAAGAAAAAGCTATAGAAAAAGGTGATATAGCTGTTATAGACTTTAAAGGATTTACTGGAGAAGTTGCATTTGAAGGTGGAGAAGGTAAAGATTATGAACTAGAAATTGGTTCAGGTACTTTCATAGATAACTTTGAAGATCAATTAGTAGGTTTAAAAGCTGAAGATGAGAAAGAAGTTAATGTAACATTCCCTAAAGAATATGGAATAGAAGAATTAAATGGTAAACCAGCAAGATTTGAAGTGAAAATTAAAGCTGTAAAAACAAAAGAATTACCAGAAATAAATGATGAATTTGCTAAAGAAGTTTCTGAGTTTGAAACATTAAAAGAATTTAAAGATGATGTGAAACAAACATTAGAAAATGCTAGCAAATCAAGAGAAGAAAGAGAATTTGAAGAAGGTATCATATCAACAGTTGTTGAAAATGCAACAATTGATATACCGGAAGCAATGGTTAATAGAGAAATCAATGGAATGTTAAGAGATTTAGAAACAAGATTACAATATCAAGGACTAACTCTTGAAAAATATTTCCAATTTACAAATACAAATGAAAATGAGTTTAGAGAGCAAATGAAAGAAATAGCTAGAAATAAAGTAAAAACTCAAATGGTAATTGACAAAATTGCAGAAGTTGAAAAAATGGAAGCAACAGAAGAAGAAATAAAAACTAGAGCTGAAGAAATAGCTAAAATGTACTATGGTGAAACAGATGCAGATAAAACTGCTGAAATGTTAGTACAAAATCAAAAAGAATACTTAGAAGTTCAAGTATTAGATCAAAAAGTAAGAAAAATGTTAGTTGAAAATAGTAAAGCTATCTAGTTTAAAAATAATATAGACTATATAAATAATTGCCAGATATGCATTCTGGCAATTATTTTAAAATAAATATATTTATTTGGTTAAAAACTTTAAAAATAGTTAATAATTAATTAGTGTAGTATTTGTATTATACTAAATATAGTACAAAGAGGAGGAAGTTATATGAGTTTAGTTCCAATGGTAGTAGAACAAACAAGTAAAGGTGAAAGATCTTATGATATTTATTCTAGACTTTTAAAAGAAAGAATAATTTTTTTAGGCGAAGAAGTTAATCCAACTAGTGCAGGATTAGTAGTTGCACAATTATTATTCTTAGAAGCAGAAGATCCTGATAAAGATATATACCTTTATATAAATAGTCCAGGCGGATCAATTACAGATGGTATGGCTATATATGATACTATGAATTATATAAAGCCAGATGTTGTTACAATTTGTACAGGAATGGCTGCATCTATGGGTGCATTTTTGCTATGTTCAGGAGCAAAAGGAAAAAGATTTGCGCTTCCAAATAGTGAAATAATGATACACCAACCATTAGGTGGATTCCAAGGGCAAGCAACAGATATAGATATACATGCTAGAAGAATAATAAAAATAAAAGAAAACTTAAATCATATTATTAGTGAAAACACTGGTAAACCTCTTGAACAAATAAAAAAAGATGTTGAGAGAGATTACTTCATGAGTGCACAAGAAGCAAAAGAATATGGATTAATAGACGAAGTGATAGTTAAAAAGAAATAGCATTTTAAAGAGGTGAAGACATGCCAAGAAATGATGAAAAGAAAAAAATAAAATGTTCTTTTTGTGGTAAAAATGAAGAGCAGGTTAAAAGACTTATAGCTGGTCCGGGTGTTTATATATGTGACGAGTGTATAGAATTATGTTCAGAAATAATAGTAGACGAAAGAGAAGAAAGTGTTCAAATGGACATCACTACTCTACCAAAACCAGCAGAAATAAAGAAATATTTAGATCAATATGTTGTAGGTCAAGATGATGCTAAAAAGTCTTTAGCAGTTGCTGTTTACAATCATTATAAGAGAATTAGTTCTAATGTAGGTGAAGGGGATGTTGAGCTTCAAAAAAGTAATATTTTATTACTAGGACCTACAGGATCAGGAAAAACATTATTAGCACAAACATTAGCAAAAATGCTAAATGTACCATTTGCTATAGCAGATGCTACAACACTTACAGAAGCTGGATATGTTGGCGAAGATGTTGAAAATATACTATTAAAATTAATTCAAAATTCTGATTATGATGTTGAAAGAGCTGAAAAAGGAATTATTTATATAGATGAGATTGATAAAATTGCAAGAAAGTCAGAAAATCCATCTATAACTCGTGATGTATCTGGTGAAGGTGTTCAACAAGCATTACTAAAAATATTAGAAGGAACAGTTGCTTCAGTACCACCACAAGGTGGAAGAAAACATCCACATCAAGAGTTTATACAAATAAATACAGCTAATATATTATTTATTTGTGGTGGTGCTTTTGATGGATTAGATAAAATAATTTCAAGAAGAACTCAAAAGTCTTCTATGGGATTTGGTGCTGATGTTCAAGCAAAAGAAATTAAGGATATAGGTGTACTGTTAAAGGATATTATGCCTGGTGATTTATTAAAATTTGGATTAATTCCAGAGTTTGTAGGAAGATTACCAATAATAGTTACACTAGCAGCATTGGATGAAGAAGCATTAGTTAGTATATTAAGTGAACCTAAAAATGCACTAGTAAAACAATATAAAAAATTATTCGAAATGGATAATGTTTTATTAGACTTTGAAGAGGAAGCATTGAAGGAGATAGCTAAAGAAGCTATAGAGAGAAAAACAGGAGCTAGAGGCTTAAGAGCGATAATAGAAGATACTATGAAAAATATAATGTTTGAAATTCCTTCAAGAGAAGAGATTGAAAAAGTTATAATAACAAAAGATACTATTAAGGATAAAGAGCCAAAGGTTATAGAAGCTAAAAATGGGAAAAGAGAACCTTTAAAGATTGAAAGCAAAGCTAAGTCTGATAGAGGTCTTGAACCAGCATAGAATATAAAAAATACTACATTGATAAAATGTAGTATTTTTGTTTTTATATAGAATATTAAATTACTTATATGAAAATAATACTAACATAAATAATTATAATTGAGAAAGGAATGTAAATATGGGAGAATCAACAATTGTTATAACATTAGTAGTGCATTCTATAGCAATATTTATGTTAGTTATCTATATTTTATGTAATAAAAATAAAGAGAGTTTTTTAAGCAACAACTCTGATGGATCTAAAGATAATTTAGAGGAGATTGAAAAATTAAAAAGCATGAAGAATATATCTTTAACAGAACCACTTACAGAAAAAAGTAGACCAAGTAAATTTGAAGAAATTATAGGTCAAGAGAAAGGTATAAAAGCATTAAAGGCAGCTATATGTGGTCCTAATCCCCAACATATTATAATTTATGGACCGCCTGGAGTAGGAAAAACAGCTGCAGCAAGACTTGTTTTAGAAGAAGCGAAAAAGAAGGCGTATTCGCCTTTTAAAGAAAGTGCAAAATTCGTAGAAATCGATGCAACAACTATAAGATTTGATGAAAGGGGAATTGCAGACCCTCTAATAGGTTCAGTGCATGATCCAATATATCAAGGGGCAGGTCCTCTAGGAGTAGCTGGAGTTCCACAACCCAAAATGGGTGCAGTATCTAAAGCTCACGGAGGAATACTTTTTATAGATGAAATTGGAGAATTACATTCTATAGAAATGAATAAATTATTAAAGGTTTTAGAAGATAGAAAAGTATTTTTAGATAGTGCTTATTATAGTCCAGATAATCAAAGAATACCATCACATATAAAAGAGATATTTGAAGAGGGATTTCCAGCAGATTTTAGATTGATTGGTGCGACAACTAGGAGTCCAGAAGAAATAACACCAGCAATTAGATCAAGATGTGTAGAAATATTTTTTAGAGCCTTAGAGCCAGAAGAAATTGAAATTATAGCTAAAAATGCAATGAAAAAAATAGGATTAGAACTTGATAGAGAAGCTTGTAAGTTAGTAGGAATGTATTCAAGCAATGGTAGAGATGCAGTTAATTTAATTCAATTAGCATCAGGAATAGCTATAAATGAAGATAGAAAGATAGTTACCGTAACAGATGTTGAGTGGGTTATTGAAAACGGTCAGTATACTAAAAGACCAACTAAAAATGTAAAAAGTGAACCTAAAGTTGGATTTGTAAATGGTTTAGCTGTATATGGTGCTAATATAGGTATTATGATGGAAATAGAGGCAACAGCAACAGCAGCTAAGTTAAGAAAAGGTAATCTTAAAATAACAGGAATAGTTGAAGAAGAAGAGATTAACTCAAATAATAAAAAAGTGCGAAGAAAAAGTACAGCATTTTGTTCAGTAGAAAATGTACTTACAGTTATAGAAAGCATTTTTAATATACATACAGATGATTATGATATTCATGTAAACTTTCCAGGAGGAACTATAGTAGATGGACCATCAGCAGGAATTAGCATAACTACAGCTATATATAGTGCTATAACAGGACTTAAAGTAGATAATAAGGTAGCTATGACTGGAGAAATTTCTATACATGGAAATGTTAATCCAGTAGGTGGAGTGAACACAAAAATTCAAGCAGCTAAAAAATCAGGTGCTACGAAAGTTATAATTCCAAAAGAAAATTGGCAAGAAAATTTTAAACAAATAGAAGGTATAAACATAATACCTGTAGTAAATATAAAAGAAGTGCTAAAAGAAGCTATAATAGAAAAATTTGAAACAAATGAACAATTATCAAATATTTGTGAAGAAAGCGATGTTGATGTGCTTACGGCAAAATCAATATAAAATTTATAGATATAATAAATAATTAAGTAATAGTATAATTGAAAAAAAGCTTATTTATAGTTATAATATATAAGTCTATTTATATACTTTTTTAAGTTTTAAAAATATGTAGTATAATAGGAATATGTGATTTTATAGAGTTATGAATGAAAAAATATATTTCTTTAATTATAAAAATTAACTTAATATAGGGTAAGATATATAATTTTGACTTAAAATTTTAATAATTTATCTAATTGATATATAGGAAACCAAGTTTAAACTTTAAGTTATGTGTGTTTTAGTTGAGAGTTTTAAATCAAAAAAGAAAACTATGAATTAAATTCAAAACTAATAGTATCAATTAATGATTGTATAAACTAAAATATTAGCTTGGGAACCTATATATTAAAAAGTTATTGACTAAAATTAAAAATGAGTGGGGGAGAAGAATGGATAACAAAGTGATAAAACTTCCTTTAATACCTCTAAGAGGATTAAGTATATTTCCATATAATGTTCTTAGTTTTGATGTTGGTAGAGAAAAATCTATTTTAGCATTAGATGATGCAATGGCCAAGGATCAAGAAATATTTTTGGTATCTCAAAAAGATGTAAAAGTAGAAGATGTAGAGAAAGAAGATATATATACTATTGGAACAATATGTAAAATAAAACAACTAGTTAGACTTCCAGAAGATTATATAAGAGTATTAGTGGAAGGTGAATGTAGAGGGAAAATAGTAAACTATATAAAAGATGATAGAACTATATATGGAGAAGTTGAAATAATTGAAAATGAGGAATGCGATGGTGATATTGAAGGCATAGCATATTTAAATTCAGTATTAGATGCATTTAAAAATTATTTAGATATTACATCACAAGCATCAGCTGATATATTAATTGAAGTTGAAGATGATGAAAATTTGGGAAGAGTATGTGATACTATAGCTACATATATGTCACTAAAGCAAAATAAGAAACAAGAGTTATTAAATATTATAGATGTAAAAGAACGTTTAGAAAAATTATTAATGTTTATAAAAACAGAAATACAGATTGTAAATGTAGAAAAGAAAATAGGAAATAGAGTAAAAAGTAAAATAGGAAAAATACAAAAAGAACACTATTTGAGAGAGCAAATAAAGACAATGCAAGAAGAATTAGGTGAAGATGATGAAGAGGAAAAAGAAATAAAAGCCTATGAATCTAAAATAGTTAAAGCTAAATTACCTAAAGAAGCAAGAGAAAAAGCTCTTTATGAAATGAATAGATTAAAAAGTTCCGGGGTTTCATCTCAAGAAGGTCTTGTTGTAAAAACATATTTAGATACATTGTTAGCACTTCCATGGAACAATATAACTAAGGATAATCTAAATATAAAAAATGCAAGAAAAGTGTTGGATGAAAAACATTATGGCATGGAAGATGTTAAAGAAAGAATCGTTGAGTATTTAGCGGTAAGAAAGATGAGCAAAGGTTTAAATGCACCTATATTATGTTTAGTTGGTCCTCCTGGAGTTGGAAAAACATCTATAGCTAAATCTGTTGCAGATTCAATAGGAAGAAACTTTGTAAGAATGAGTTTAGGTGGAGTTAAAGATGAATCTGAGATAAGAGGTCATAGAAAGACTTATGTTGGAGCTATTCCAGGAAGAATAATAAGTGGTATGAAAAAAGCAGGATCTAAAAATCCAGTGTTTTTGTTAGATGAAATAGATAAGACAGGTACAGATTACAAGGGTAATGTAGGGGATGCGCTTTTAGAAGTATTAGATCCAGAACAAAATAATACATTTAGAGATAATTATTTAGAGTTAGATTATGATTTATCTAAAGTTTTATTCATTACTACAGCAAACTCACTTGATAATGTATCAAGACCACTTTTAGATAGAATGGAAATCATAGAGGTAAGTGGCTATACAACAGAAGAAAAATTTCATATAGCTAAGGATCATTTAATGCCTAAAGTATTAAAAGAACATAATGTAGATGATGGTCAAATAAGAGTTTATGACTCAGCAATTAAAATGGTTATAGAAAACTATACAAGAGAGTCTGGAGTTAGAAATTTAGAGCAAAAATTATCTTCTTTAATAAGAAAAGCTATTAAAGAGTTGATTGAAAAAGATAAGAGCAAGATTACAATTTCAACAACTAATATAACTAAATATCTTGGAACAACAATATTTAGTTATGATGATTTAGATGTTGAAGATAAAATAGGTGTTGTAACAGGACTTGCATGGACTGGATATGGTGGAGATACTCTTCCGGTAGAAGTTACTGTTATGAATGGAAGTGGAAAACTTGAACTTACAGGGAAACTAGGAGATGTTATGAAAGAATCTGCAAAAGCAGCTTATACTTATGTAAGAGCTAATTCAGATAGATTTAGAATAACAGATGAGTTTTATAAGAGTAAGGATATACACATTCATGTTCCAGAAGGTGCTGTACCAAAAGATGGTCCATCTGCTGGTGTTACAATGACAACAGCTATAGTATCTGCACTTAGCAATAAAAAAGTAAAACATAATGTTGCCATGACAGGAGAAATTACACTTACTGGTAGGGTACTTCCTATAGGTGGACTTAAGGAAAAAAGTTTAGCTGCATATAGAATGGGTATAGATACAATAATAATGCCAAAAGAAAACAAGAAAGATTTAGATAACATACCTAAAACAGTTAAAAATAAAATTAACTTTATACCAGTAGATAAAATAGATGATGTGCTTAAAAATGCACTAATTGGAGAGATGAATAATGGAAATTAAGAAATCGGAATTTTTTATATCAGCAGTAAAGAAAGAGCAGTATCCTACGGATAATAGAATTGAATTTGCATTTGTAGGACGATCAAATGTGGGAAAATCATCACTAATAAATACTTTAACTAATAGAAAAAAATTAGTAAAAGTAAGTGGTACACCAGGTAAAACAAGACTTATAAATTTTTTCATAATAAATGATGAATTTTATTTTGTTGATTTGCCTGGATATGGATATGCTAAAGTTTCTAAGAAGGAACAAGAAGGTTGGGGAAAAATGATGGAGAGATATCTTGTTGATAGACCTCAACTTAAGAAAATAGTATTATTAGTGGATTCAAGACATAAACCAACTAATGATGATGTAATTATGTATAACTGGATAAAACATTATGGATATGAGGTTATAGTAGTTGCTACAAAACGTGATAAGCTTACTAATAACGAGGCAGCTAAAAGTAAAAAGATAATTAGAGAAACATTAAAAATGCCTAAAGACGAAGCATTATTATTCTTTTCATCTTTAAAAAAGGATGGAAAAGAGGCTTTGTTAGAAGAGTTATCTAAAAATACAATTGATGAAATTTAAAAATATATTTAAGAAATAAAAAAGCAAGATGATTTTATACAAAATCATCTTGCTTTTTTTAAGCTATCAGTTTTTGAGATAACAAAGAAATTGTAGTCATAAAATTAACCAATGTGTGTAAGCTTACTGCATACCAAAAGCCTTTTTTTTCTACTAGATAGCAATTTATCATACTTATAGTAAATAATACTAAAAATGCTGTTAAGCTAAAATGTATTATTGAAAAAATTAAACTTGATAATATAGCTGCTAATATTTTAGGAAAAAATTTATTAAATACTTTTTCAAATAAAATAAATCTAAATACAAATTCCTCTAGTATTGGAGCAAATATAACAATTGGAGCTATTGAAGCTATAAAAGTTATTAAATCATAATCTGAAAGCATTGACACAACTTCTTGTTGCTTAAAATTTACTTTTAGCAATGATAATAAGCCAATCCAAATCATTGAGGCTACAATTGAAATTATATATCCAACAAGAGAATATTTTATTGCTGATGATATTTTAAGTTCATTAAATTTGTAATAAGCATAATCAATATCGTTATTACGTTTCATAATAAAAATAGTAATTATAACCATAATGAATGGTAGTGTATTTGCAAACATTGATGGTGAAATTAAGATTATTAATCCGTAAAACAAAGTAAATAATATATTTTTAAATGAAAATATTTTGAAATCATCATTATTAGAGTTCATTTTATACATATAAAATATATATGGTGAACAATATACTAAAATAATTATGATCAAATCAAGTATTATCGGTATCATAAAATAAAACACTCCTTTAAAAATGATAATCATATTGTAACATCAATCTTGAATATTTAAAATGTTTAATTATTCTAATGAATACAATGATGATGGTAAAAGTACACTTCTATATAAATATTCTAATTTACAATAAGGTAGAACAAAAAATATTTAAATCAAATTCAGTTAACATAAGTTGATATCCTATAAAAATTTAAAAAAATATGTAACAAAATATAAATATGGTAAATATTATATTATTATAAAACGACAGAAAACAAAAATAAGAAACAAAAGAATATATTATAAAAAATAAAAATAAGTGTCAAAAAAGGAAAAAACATCATAGTATGTATTGTACTAAAGAAATAAAAAAATAAAAGGGAGGAATTTTTTTATGGATATGAATGCTTTATTAAACTTAATTTCTAGTTTAAACACAGGCGATGGAAACTCAAATGCTGCTAATGGATATAGTGGAAACTGTGGATGTGAAAATGACAACAATAATTGTAATTGTAACAACAACAACAATAATGGTTGCGGTAACAATTGTAACTGCAGTGGAGGAAATAGTTATAGAAGAGGCGGCTTTGGCGGCGGATGGTTCTTATGGATAATATTATTCTTAATATTCTTCTGTTTCTGTGGATGTGGCGGAAGCGGATTTGGCTGTGGCGGCTATGGAGCAGCTCAACAACCACAACAACCACCATATAATCCATGTTGTACACCATGCTGTTCACCATGTGAAATGGTATGTGAACCAGTTTGCTCATGTGACTGCTGCTGTGGAAGCAATAAAAAATCTAAAAAGTCTAAAAAAGAATATATCTGTTGTTATATGCCTCAACAACAACCACAACAAAACTATGGATACGGATTTGGCTGCGGAAATGGCTTCGGAGGCTGCGGTGGCTTTGGCGGATCTTGGATTTGGTGGATAATAATTTTATTATTTATATGCTTTGCTTGGGGCGGCGGAAGAAGATGCTAGCATAATTTAATGAATATATAGAAGGAGGGATAATATATGT